>JBJELT010000087.1:0-10813 GCA_051879295.1 Oliverpabstia sp.
GGATGCAGAATATTGTGGCTTAAAAAGTTTCCGTCCACATCCAAAATAAAGTACTTGCAATCGTATCTGTTTTGTAGTATAATCATTCACGGTGTAAATAAAGAGATGGTCCTCTGTTACAATTGTATTAAGAACATCCGAAGAATAAAGGAGATTTAATGATGAACGAGATTATTAAGAACATCGAAGCTGCTCAGCTGAAAGCAGAAGTACCGGCATTTAATGTTGGTGATACCGTAAAAGTTTATGGTAAGATTAAAGAAGGTAACCGCGAAAGAATTCAGGTTTTCGAAGGTGTTGTTCTGAAGAAACAGGGCGGAAGCTGCCGTGAAACTTTCACAGTAAGAAAGAATTCCAACGGAATCGGCGTTGAGAAAACATGGCCGCTGCATTCTCCGAACATCGAAAAGGTAGAGGTAATCAGACACGGTAAAGTAAGACGTGCAAAACTGAACTACCTGAGAAGCCGCGTTGGTAAAGCTGCCAAAGTTAAAGAGCTGGTAAAATAAAGAGATAGCTAAGCCAATTGTCCCCGGGGAAAAAGTAAAAATCCCCGGGGATTTTTGTCAATGAAAATGAGGAAACGGATCATGGGAATTTTCAAAGCAAGATATGTAAGGGATTATGTTGCGGCTACAAAATTCAAATCCATCCTTATATGGATCATTGAAATCATTGCAGTGATCAGCCTGGGTGTAGTGCTTGCATTTGGTTTCGGAAAATCAACGGTGATGCAGGAAGGATCTATGGATCCGACACTGGCAGCGGGAGATACCTTGCTGATTAATCGTGCGGTGTATAAGTTTTCAACGCCGAAGCGGGGAGATGTTGTTGCTTTCAAAATCAGTAATGACAAGAAAGCCAGTACACACATTAAGAGAATCATCGGACTTCCGGGCGAGACGATTCAGATTAAAAATGGACAGATCCTGATAGATGGGGAGACCTATCAGGAAAAATCAGGTTTTCCGGCTATACAGAATCCAGGTATGGCTGAGACCGGAATCACATTGAAAAGCGGTGAGTATTTTGTGCTTGGCGATAACCGCAACAACAGTGTTGACAGCCGGTTCGTGGATATGGGAAAGATTAAGAAGAAAAATATTATAGGGAAATTGTGGCTTGTGGTTTCCCCGTGGGAAAGATTTGGAAGGATTAAATGAGGTGAATTCATGATAGTGCAGTGGTATCCCGGTCATATGACCAAGGCCAAACGGCAGATGCAGGAAGATATTAAATTAATTGATCTGATTATCGAGCTGGTTGACGCAAGAATCCCGCTGAGCAGCCGTAATCCGGATATTGATGAGCTTGGGAAAAATAAATCCCGGCTGGTTTTGCTGAATAAAGCAGATCTGGCAAACGAGAAATGGAATGAAAAATGGACGCAGTATTTTCAGGAAAAAGGTTTTTATGTGCTGAAAGTCAATTCCAAATCAGGCGCAGGCCTGAAATCAATCCAGGGAATTATCCAGGAGGCATGTAAGGAAAAGATTGAGCGCGACCGGAGACGAGGTATAAAAAATCGTCCCATCCGTGCCATGGTAGTGGGGATTCCCAATGTTGGAAAATCAACATTTATCAATTCTTACGCGGGAAAGGCCTGTGCGAAGACCGGTAATAAGCCGGGTGTGACCAAGGGAAAGCAGTGGATTCGCCTGAATAAAAATGTGGAACTTCTGGATACTCCGGGAATTCTCTGGCCGAAGTTTGAGGACCAGGAAGTCGGCAAGCGCCTTGCTTATATCGGTTCGATTAAAGATGAAATACTGAATCTGGAGGAACTTTCTCTGGAACTGCTGGATTTTCTCAGAAATAATTATCCCGGCATCCTGAATCAGCGATTTGGTATATCAGAGGAAGGTACACCACTTTCCATGCTGGAGGGGATTGCCGATGCACGCAAATGCCTGATTCGGGGCAGTGAATGGGATTACGCGAAGGCGTCCGGTATTTTGATGGATGAATTCAGAAGCGGAAAGTTAGGAAGAATCACACTGGAATATCCGGAGGATTTGGAAGGTAATCATGAAGACAATTAGTCAGATTAAAATAGAACTGGAGCAGGCAGGCGATGGGGAGAGGGAAGTTCTGCTGGAAGAATACAGAAAAGATTCCCGCAGCGGTGTGGCTGCTCTGATTCGGAGATACGAAAAAGAAAAAGAAAAGCTTCAGAAAGAAAGGGAGCGGATCGAACAGATGAAAGTATATGAAAAAAAATACGATCATCTGGGATATGTCTGTGGAATTGATGAGGCCGGTCGTGGTCCTCTGGCCGGTCCTGTGGTGGCGGGAGCTGTTATTTTGCCGAAGGACTGCAGTATTCTGTGGTTGAATGATTCCAAAAAACTTTCCGCCGGTAAGCGGGAAGAGTTATACGATGTGATTATGCGGGAAGCTGTAGCAGTGGGCATCGGATATGCCAGTCCGGCCCGCATTGATGAAATCAATATTTTACAGGCAACCTATGAAGCTATGCGGGAGGCGGTGTCCAAATTGCCGGTTCACCCGCAGATTCTTCTGAATGACGCAGTGACAATTCCGGCCCTGGAACTGCCCCAGGTGCCCATCATCAAAGGTGATGCAAAAAGTGTTTCCATAGCGGCGGCAAGTATTATTGCTAAGGTGACCAGGGACAGACTGATGGTGGAATACGACAAAATTATGCCGGAATATGGTTTTGCCTCCCATAAAGGATATGGAGCGGCAGCCCATATTGAGGCACTGAAGAAATACGGGCCCTCGCCGATTCACCGTGCGACGTTTATCAAGAATTTTATCTTGAAATAGGATTGAATAATTATGCAGAAAAAAGTGAATAAACGTGCACTGGGGACAGAGAAGGAACAGGTTGCGGCGGCTTTTCTGGAGCAGGCCGGCTACCAGATTCTTCAGATGAACTATCGATGTAAGACGGGAGAAGTCGATCTGATTGCACGGCATGATGTGTATCTTGTGTTTGTAGAGGTAAAGTACCGGAAAAATGACCGGAGCGGAAGCCCGGAGGAATCGGTCACTCCTGCAAAACAGAGGAAGATTTCAAAAGTCTGTGCCTGGTATCTGAGAGAAAATCACCTGTCTCTGGATACTCCTTGTCGTTTCGATGTGGTGGCAGTCCGGCCGGAAGAGGTGCGCATATATCAGAATGCGTTTCCCTATCGGGGCTGAATGTACACAGATGAGTGTGATGAGTGTCCAGGATCAGAAATTGCCTGGAATGGGCACGTAAAGGAGAATGGCGTTTTGGAAAACAATTTGGAAATCAAATGGAAAGAAAACCGGGAAGTACAACTGAATCTGAAAAATGGTGTGACTTATCTGACGTGGCCGGCACTTACAGAGACCGGCATAGTCGTGCATGGATTTTCCACACGGCTGGGCGGAGTCAGTCAGGGTGTTTGCAGTACCATGAATCTCAGCTTTTCCCGTGGAGATGATGAAGACGCTGTTCGTGAAAACTATCGGCGGATCGCAGATGCGATTGGCTTTTCGGTGGACAGTATTGTCTGCTCGGATCAGACCCATACCGTCAATGTGCGGCGAGTGGGTAAGGAGGATTGTGGCAAGGGAGTGCTGTGTCCCAAAGATTACACAGATGTAGATGGCCTGATAACCAATGAGCCGGCAGTAACACTGGTGACCTTTTATGCTGACTGTGTGCCGTTGTACCTGGTAGATCCGGTTCACCGGGCTATCGGACTGTCACATTCAGGCTGGCGCGGCACAGTGGGAAATATTGGAGGCGTGACTTTAAAACGCATGGCTCAGGAGTATGGAAGCAAACCGGAGGATATCATCACCGTGATCGGCCCTTCCATCTGCCAGGATTGTTATGAAGTCAGTGAAGATGTGGCAGAAGAATTCTGCAAAGCCTACGATAAAAAACTCTGGCCTGTACTTCTTCGGGAAAAACAGAATGGAAAATACCAGCTGAACCTCTGGGAGGCTTGCAGACAAAACTTCCTGCAGGCGGGGGTTCGGGAAGAAAATATACATATGCCGGGAATCTGCACATGCTGCAATCCGGAATTCTTATTTTCTCATCGGGCTTCCTGTGGAAAACGGGGAAATTTGGCGGCGTTTTTGGCGCTTTATTAGATTCTGGTAGGCTCTGAGGGGTGTTTTTCTGAATCATATCCTGCTATTTTTCGTTCTTGGTAGGCTTTAAAGCAAGTAGAATGTAGGCCAAATTCCAGGAAAGACTAATATATTGCCTACAAAGGCAAGAAAAAAGCAGGCCGAACTCCCAGGAAATCATATATACAGCCTGCCAGGATAATAAAAATGTGAGCAGGCTTCTCGAGTTTGTTATAATTGCATTAAAAAATACCAGAGGGATGAGTTCATATCCTCGTCCCTCTGGTATTTTATGGATAATCATAGTTTGCTGCATGATTATTTCTTCTGGTTTTTTGCCAATAATTTCTTGATTTTAGATGTAGTAGAACGTACCTTCTCCACGGAAACATCGTGATTGAGAGTGTCTATGATACTTGCAATGTATTTGCCCATGGATGCCGGTGCATAGTATTCTCTTTTCAGAAGTTCCGGTGTACGGTAGTTCAGGTCGGTAGTAATGACTTTATGAATGTATCCTTTTTCGTAATATTCATCAAATTTCTTCAGACCGTCTGTAAAAAGACCGAATGTTGTGCAGACGAATACACGGTTGGCGTTGCGTTCTTTCAGCTGCTTGGCAACGTCCAGCATGCTTTCGCCGGATGAAATCATATCGTCGATAACGATCACATCTTTTCCAGCAACGGAGTCTCCCAGAAATTCGTGAGCCACAATCGGGTTCTTGCCGTTGACGATGGTAGAATAATCACGGCGTTTGTAGAACATGCCCATATCTACTCCCAGAATATTGGAGAAGTAGACAGCTCGTGCCATTGCGCCTTCGTCCGGGCTGATGATCATCAGATGTTCGTTGTTCAACTTCAGATCCGGAACGGAACGAATCAAAGTTTTCAAAAACTGATACGTTGGCATGAAGTTATCGAAACCGTAAAGTGGAATCGCATTCTGAACACGTGGATCGTGAGCATCAAAGGTGATGATGTTGGATACACCCATGTGTACCAGTTCCTGTAGTGCCAGAGCACAGTCAAGGGATTCTCTTTTGGAACGTTTGTGTTGTCTTCCTTCATAAAGGAATGGCATGATGACATTGATTCTGTGTGCCTTGCCGGTAGCAGCAGCAATGATTCTCTTCAGATCCTGAAAATGATCATCCGGAGACATATGATTTTCATATCCATTCATCTTATAAGTAATGCTGTAGTTGGTGACGTCGCACATGATAAAAAGGTCTACACCACGAATGGATTCATTAATCGTACCTTTTGCTTCTCCGGTACCGAATCGGGGACATTCGCAGTCAATCAGGAAAGAATCCTCAGAATAACCGGACCAGGAAAATCCATTTTTCTGGTGGGCAGCTAATTCTTTACGGAACTGTACAAGGTAATTGTCGACAGTTTTTGCCATTTCTTCGCAGCCTTTCAGAGCTGCAATTTTGATTGGTGCCACAGGAATAGAATTTTCTAATAAATCTAAATTTGCCATGGTAACCTCCGTATAATTACTATTTAACGTAGTCTTAACACATAATAGTTATACCTTAGAAAACCATGTCCGTCAAGGAGAGCGTCGAATAATTGTGAAAAATAACGGATTTTCTGCGGATTGTTTTAAAAAAAATACAGAAATTATAAAACCATGAAGCCCTTTACTTGACAATTACGGGCTTGTTCTATATCATGATGTAGGAGTCAAAAGGTATTTTGACCCCTATGATACACGGATTTCTCCGCACTTTGTGCTCTCGAAATCCTAAAAACATTCGAAATCCGCCCTATTCTGGCTACTTTCTCATGTTTTTGCGGGTCCCAAAGTCATGTTTTTTCATGCTTGCATGAAAAAACATGACCTTTTGACCCTTGTATCATATCAATTTACGCTGAATGGAGTGTATGATAATGAAAGAAACCAGACATGTAATCAAACGTGTTCTGCCGGGTAGTATCGCAGAAGAGCTGGAACTGGAACCGGGAGATGAGCTGTTGTCTGTTAATGGACAGCAGATTGAAGATGTGTTTGATTATCACTATCTGATCAATGATGAATATCTTGAAATCCTGATTCGAAAATCGGATCAGGAAGAATGGGAACTGGAGATAGAAAAGGATTTCGAGGAAGATCTGGGCATTGAATTTGACAGCAGCCTGATGGATGAATATCGTTCCTGCAGGAACAAATGTATTTTCTGCTTTATCGACCAGATGCCGGAGGGAATGCGAGAAACCCTCTATTTTAAGGATGATGATTCCCGGTTGTCTTTTTTACAGGGGAATTATGTGACCCTGACCAATATGAGCGACCATGATATTGACAGGATTATCCGGTATCATCTTTCTCCTATTAATATTTCTTTTCAGACCACGAATCCTGAACTGCGCTGTCGGATGCTGAATAACCGATTTGCGGGAGATATTTTTCCGAAGGTACAGCGGCTCTACGAGGCCGGTATTGAGATGAACGGTCAGATTGTATTATGCAAAGGAATCAATGACGGAGAAGAACTGGAACGGAGTATTCGGGAGCTGAGCAAATATCTGCCGCATCTGCGCAGTGTTTCGATTGTACCAGTGGGTCTGAGCAAATTCCGTGAGAATCTATACCCGCTGGAACCATTTACGAAAGAAGATGCACAGAATGTGCTGGATACGGTCAGAAAATGGCAGGAACAATTATATCCGGAGTACGGTCTGCACTTTATCCACTGCAGTGATGAATGGTATATTCTGGCACAGCAGCCGATTCCCCAGGAAGAGGAGTATGATGGTTATCTTCAGTTGGAAAATGGCGTGGGAATGGTGCGCCTGCTGGAAAATGAAGTGTTGGAAGATTTGAGTGACAGAAAGCCGGATGACAGAAAACGCAGGATTTCCATTGCCACAGGAAAACTGGCAGCACCATTTATCCGGGAGAATATTTCACATATACAAAAGGTATATCCAGGGATTGAAGTAAATGTCTATTCAATCCGCAATGATTACTTTGGTGAGATGATTACCGTATCCGGTCTGGTGACAGGGCAGGATCTGAAGAAGCAGCTGGCAGGTAAGGAACTGGGAGAATGCCTTTTGATTCCCTGCAATATGCTGCGGGCAGGAGAAAATGTTTTTCTGGATGATGTGACAGTGGAAGAACTGGAAGCAGTACTGGGAGTTCCTGTTGAGGTCGTTGATGAAGATGGTGCTTCGCTTGTGCGTGCAGTGACAGAGAAAGAGAAAACTATGAACCATAAAAGGAGACAAATATATGAGCAAACCGATTGTTGCAATTGTGGGTCGTCCGAATGTAGGTAAATCTACCTTATTTAACGTGCTCGCGGGAGATAATATTTCCATCGTAAAAGATACGCCGGGTGTGACCAGGGACCGTATTTATGCAGATGCTTCCTGGCTGGATTATAATTTTACGCTGATTGATACCGGTGGTATCGAACCGGACAGTAAGGACGTGATTCTTTCTCAGATGCGCGACCAGGCGCAGATTGCCATTGATACGGCAGATGTGATTATATTTATCACGGATGTGCGGCAGGGGCTGGTAGATGCGGATTCCAAAGTAGCCGATATGCTGAGAAGAAGCGGAAAACCGGTGCTGCTGGTAGTCAATAAAGTAGACAGTTTTGAAAAATTCATGCCGGATGTCTATGAGTTCTACAATCTGGGTATCGGTGACCCGATTCCGGTATCTGCTTCCGGAAAATTGGGTATCGGTGATATGCTGGAAGAAATCGTAAAGCATTTTCCGGAAGATAATGAGGAAGAAGAAGAAAGTGACATTCCACATATCGCCATTGTGGGAAAGCCGAATGTGGGAAAATCTTCAATCGTCAATAAACTGCTGGGCCAGAACCGTGTGATTGTGTCCAATGTGGCAGGTACTACCAGAGATGCCATTGATACCAAGATTCTCTGGAATGACAAGGAATATATTTTTATCGATACAGCTGGACTTCGCAGAAAGAATAAGATTAAAGAAGAACTGGAACGTTACAGTATCATCCGGACAGTTACTGCCGTAGAACGTGCCGACGTGGTTGTTGTGGTGATTGATGCGGTGGAAGGTGTGACAGAACAGGATGCCAAGATTGCCGGAATCGCTCACGAGCGCGGAAAAGGTGTGATCATTGCAGTTAATAAATGGGATGCCATTGAAAAAGATGATAAGACCATCTACAAATTTACCAATAAGGTGAGAGAAGTTCTCTCATATATGCCATATGCGGAGATTCTGTTCATTTCCGCACAGACCGGTCAGCGTCTTCCGAAGCTGTTTGATACCATTGATATGGTTCTGGAGAATCAGACCATGCGTATCCAGACAGGAGTATTGAACGAAATTCTGACAGAGGCTATTGCACTTCAGCAGCCTCCGTCAGATAAGGGAAAACGTCTGAAAATTTTCTATATGACGCAGGTATCGGTAAAACCGCCTACCTTTGTAATCTTTGTCAATGATAAAGAACTGATGCATTTCTCCTATACCAGATATCTGGAAAATAAGATCCGGGAAGCTTTTGGTTTCAGGGGAACATCACTGAAGTTTATTATCCGGGAGCGGAATGGGGAGAAGTAGGGAGTTATTGAGATGGAACGAGTGATTTGTTTGTTAATTGGCTATGTTTGCGGACTTTTTCAGACTTCATATATTTATGGAAAAGCCCATGGGATTGATATCCGTGAGCATGGAAGCGGAAATGCAGGAACCACGAATGCGCTTCGGACGCTGGGAGCGAAGGCGGGTGCTATTACCTTTCTGGGAGATTGTTTCAAATGCGTGCTGGCAGTGTTGATTGTGCGCCTGATCTTTGGTGGAAGTCATCCGGATACAATTCGGTTACTGGGCTTATATGCATCGGCGGGCGCAATTCTGGGACATAATTTTCCTTTTTATCTGAAGTTTAAAGGAGGAAAAGGAATTGCCTGTACAGCGGGACTGCTGGTTTCTTTTGACTGGAGGCTGACACTGGCGGCGCTTGCGGTATTTTTACTTGCCTTTTTTGCCACCCATTATGTATCCCTGGGTTCATTGCTTGTATATGTGGTATTTTTACTGGGGCTGGTTTTGATGGGACAGACTGGACAGTTTGCCATGGACGCCGCCCATATCCACGAAATGTATCTGGTGGCAGCATTGCTGGCAGTACTTGCGTTTGGTAAACATCGCGCCAATATTGTACGGCTGCTTCATGGAAATGAGAATAAAACATATTTAAAGAAAAAATAGAAGGAGGACCAGATGAAAAATATAGGTGTAATCGGGGCCGGAAGCTGGGGTACTGCCCTTGCATGGCTCCTGGAAAATAATGGGCACCATGTTACGATGTGGTCATATCGGGACGATGAGGCACTTGCGCTTCAGACAGACCGGGAAAATCGTTCTAAACTCCCCGGTGTAAAATTACAGGATGATCTGCTTATCACGACAGATCTGGAGGCTGCTGTGGATGGAAAGGATATTCTGGTTCTGGCCGTTCCTTCTCCTGCAATCAGAAGCACGGCAGGTAAAATGAGTCCTTTCATTCGTGAAAACCAGGTAATCGTCAATGTGGCAAAAGGTGTGGAAGCAGAGACACTTCTTACCATGAGCCAGATTATCGAACAACAGATTCCGGGTGCGGATGTGGCGGTTCTTTCCGGACCGAGTCACGCGGAGGAAGTGGGAAAAGGTCTTCCGACCACCTGTGTGATCGGTGCGCGAAAAAAAGAAACAGCGGAATATCTTCAGGAAGTATTCATGAGTCCTGTGTTTCGAGTATATACCAGCCCGGATATTCTCGGAATCGAACTGGGAGCAGCGTTGAAAAATGTGATTGCACTGGCTGCCGGTGTGGCTGATGGTATGGGATACGGAGATAATACAAAGGCGGCTCTGATTACACGGGGAATCGCTGAAATATGCCGTCTGGGTATAGCAATGGGTGCCTGTACGGAAACATTTTTCGGTCTTTCCGGAATCGGTGATCTGATTGTTACCTGTGCCAGCGTGCACAGCAGAAACAGGAAAGCCGGTTATCTGATGGGAAAAGGCTATACGATGGAGGAGGCTATGGATGAAGTCAAGATGGTTGTGGAAGGTGTACATTCTGCAAAAGCTGCCTTATCCCTGGCTAAAAAATACCATGTGGAAATGCCGATTGTGACTGAAGTGAATGAAGTACTTTTTGAAAATAAAAAAGCATCCGACGCTGTCAATGAGCTGATGCTCAGAATGAAAAAAGATGAGATCGGTGACGATCTTTGGGAAAAATAAAATGAAAATTGCCCTGGGGAAAATGTAATAATCTCCGGGGCAATTTTTCACTTTTGATTCTTGTATCATTTCATATCGTCCGGAATGCCGGAACTTTGAAATTGTTCATCCATTGCATCTATAGTCTTCATCTCGATATCAGTCAGTTCAAAATCGAAAATATCAGCATTGGAACGGATGCGATCCGGATGAACGGACTTGGGAATAACAGATATTCCTTTCTGAATCATCCAGCGCAGACCAACCTGAATGGCTGTTTTTCCATATTTTTCACCGATTCGGATCAGAACGTCCCGCTTGCTGTAGGCACCTCTGGCCAGTGGGGCATAGGCCTGTACGGCGATGTTATGCTGCTGACAGTAGCAGGCCAGTTCAGAACGGTTCCAGAGAGGGTGGTATTCGATCTGGTTGACTGCAGGAACAATTCCGGATATTTCAAAAAGTTCCTGAAGGTGATGGATATCGAAGTTGCTGACACCGATAG
>JBJELT010000088.1:0-48281 GCA_051879295.1 Oliverpabstia sp.
GGCTTCCTGTTCAATGGCTCTCATGAGCCAAGTATCTGCAGGCTACCCTCGCGTGTCCCGCGATTGATTTTTGCCCGGATATGGGCATTTTTTCACACTGTCCAAATACTGACTTATTTCTTTTCTCTTCTGCCTATCCAGCCAGCATTCTCCTCGCTTCTTCCCGGATGTTGATCGCTGCGTTTTTGTCCCTGTCCATCACACTTCCACACTCACATCGGTATATCCGCTCGGAAAGCTTCAGTTCCTTTTTTACCTTTCCACACTTGCAGCATTTCTTGCTGGACGGAAAGAACCGGTCGATCTTCACCAGTTTCTTTCCTCTCTCTTCCAGTTTATACCTCAGAATATCTCGGAACATCCCATAACTGTTATCCATGACACTCTTCCCGAAATTCAGGCATCGGCTCATCACTTTCATGTCAAGATCTTCCACTCCCACTGCATCATATGTATCTGCGATCTTTCTGGTCAGCTTATGGATATAGTCTTTCCTCTGGTTCCTTACTTTTTCATGACACAGTGCTACTTTTCGCTTCTGTTTCCCGTAATTTCTGCTCCCTTTCCGACAATGTGAAAGCCGTCTCTGCTCTCTTGCCAGTTTTTCATCTGCCTGTCTCAGATAACCCGGATACACCGCTTCCATTTCATCCGAAAATACCGTCATTCCATGCATGGCATAATCGATCCCCAGTATTTTTGTGTCCCTATGCACACGCTCTGTGGTTTGGTTTTCTCCACAGTCGTATTCATATAAGAGGCTCGCATAATCCTTTCCGGACGCTTCCCTGCTGACGGTGACTGATTTCAGACGATAGTCCTCAGGGATCTCCCTGTGCTGTCTGATCCTGACCTTTCCAAGCTTGGGAAGTTTCAGCAGTCCATCCGACAGCACAATGTTACCATTGACCACATTTGTGGTATAACTGTTATGATTCTTATGTTTAGACTTGTATCTTGGAAAGCCAACAGATGGTTTTTGGAAAAAGTTTTTATATGCCTTTTCCAGATGAAGCTGTACATTTGCAAGAGCCAGTGAATCCACTTCCTTCAGAAACGGATGTTCCTTCTTATACATGGCTGGAGTGTTCCTCAGCATTTTTCCGGTTGCCTGGTATTCCCTGATCTTGTCTGACAGCATGGTATTATACAGAAATCTGCAGCAGCCAAATGTTTTTGATAACAGGACTTCCTGTTCTCTGTTCGGATAAATCCTGAATTTATATGCCTTGTTCAATTCTTTTCCCCCTGGCTTTCAATATACTGCCGTAGCACTTCGGGCGGTGCACCGCCTGCTGTCATAAGGCAAAAGCTCTGACTCCAGAAAGCTTCCTTCCACAGTTTTCCCCGGATCTCCGGGTACTCTTTTTTGATCAGCCGGCTGCTCGCACTCTTATAAGCATTGATAAATTTTGACAATTCTGTTTTGGGCTGGGCCCGAAACATGACATGCACATGGTCAATATCATGATTCCACTCTTCAAGGATAATGCCGTAGCGCGGGGCTATGTATTCAAAGATCTCTTTTGCGCGGTCGGATATCGGGTCATCTATTACTTTCCTCCGATACTTTACCACCATAACAAGATGATAATATAAGAGATATACTGAGTGAGCATTATGATCTATATTTTTCATATAATCAGCATCCTTTCACTTTCGACTGATTATATTATATCACACTTTCGAACGCAGAACAAGTGTTCTTTTTTTATTTTTTAATCAGAATATCTTGCAATTCATCTCACCACCTACAGAGGTGGGAGAATTCTTGCTTATTTCATGTTAAATTTGCCATTTTATCCTCCATTTCTTTTCTAAAACCACATCTGATTGTTCCATTACAAAAACATTGCCATATAGATCGGCAAATGGATCACATTTTCTTTTATAAGAATATCTTTCGTATACAAAATATAAGCCTGCCCAAGTTTTCCCTTAAATTTGTTTCTGAATTTATCTAATGAGGAATGCATTCGATAAGTTCCTGATTTTACTTCAATCGGACAGATTTTTCTTTTTTGTCGAATCAAGAAATCAATCTCCATATTATTTTCCCGTTTATCCGTATCTGAACGGGAATAGAAATAAAGTTTGTGACCGCTGGCTCTCAATTCCTGTGCCACGATATTCTCCATGAGCATCCCCTCATTCACATGCAGCCGGTCTAGTAGTATATCTCTATATAGCTCATTATCCGTAAATTTATCATCCATAAAAGAATGTGTTACCAAAAGTCCCGTATCTGCCATATAGCACTTTCGCGTTGTATGCTCTTCACTCATAGACAATCCGACGGTTGGTTCTGTCGCATTATAACAATTATTAATAACCATAGCTTCTGTCAGCCACAAAAAAGCATTTTCGTAATCACGAAATCTGGCACCTTTACTGATACTGGATAACTTATACTTCTTCTCAGTTTTAGAAAGCTGTGACGGCATCTCATCAAAAATCGATAATACTTTTGCTTCATATCCTCTGGCAAATTTTGTAATATCCTGTCGATACAATGTCAGGATACGTTTCTTAATTCTGTCTGCATTTTCAAAGCTTTTCGTTGTTCTGTATGCTTCCACTGCCTGTGGCATTCCGCCAACTAAAATATATTGACGGAAATCGTTCATAACTCGTCTGTGCATAGCCTGCCCAAGAGGCCGCAATAATTCAAAGCACTCCCGTAAATATGGGACTGTCGTTTCATCACCCATTGCCCACAGAAATTCTTCAAAATCCATCGGGAACATCTCAACATGTTCCTCTTCTGAGGGAATTACAATGTCTTCCACATTCATTCTCAGAGATATCAACGAACCTGTTTCCAAATAGTCATAACGACCATCTGCCACCAAATATTTGATTAACTCCCTGGCTTTCGGATACCTCTGAACTTCATCAAATATTATAAGAGATTCCCGTTTGTAAAGTATTTTTCTGTAATATGCTGACAGTTTATTGAAAAACAAATCAAAATCATTCAGATCGTTTTCAAAAACTTCACGTACTTCTCCCGGAAGATGTGCAAAGTCAATCAGAATATAGCTTTTATACTCATTTTTCCCAAATTGTTCTGCTATATAGCTTTTTCCGACACGTCTTGCTCCATCTAATAACAATGCACAGTTTCCATTATCCTTTTCTTTCCATTCTAACAGACGATCATATATTTTACGTTTCATAAGATTCTCTCCTTCCTTCACAAATACTATTATACTCACGAAAGGCAGATTTATTCAACATGTATTTTGCACATAAAGGCATTTTATTATTCTAAATATATACACCAAAAGGCAATTTGCAGCGGCAAACTATCTTTCACACATAATGCCCCCGAGGATGTCAAGCCATTTCCACAAAAAATATGCGGCTTTTTTGCCATGAAAATGGCTTAAAACCGCATGTTTCTGTATAGAGGATGTTATATTATTGTTACAAGATGGCGGGGAGAATATCCAGCATTTTTCTCAGCATATTCCTGTTCCAGTTCCTCTGCCAGATACGCATCGCTCATGCAGTGCATATCCGATACACCGTCACGAATCAGCTGATAGGTCTCGGAATGGTAAAAGAAATCCAATGCCGTATCCAGTGAAAGTCCCTGCTGTTTAGCAAAGCACTCAATGACACGGCTGTATTTTTTCTGAAGTAAAATCGGATTAGCTGTCATAATATTTCACTCCCTTCAAAATGCAGCAGAGACAATGCCTTCTCTGTGCGGAAACAAATTTGCAGGTTCGGCTTTTCATATCGCAGACGGTTGATGGCTTCCATCTTATCAATCAATCCGTCAAAAAACAGTTCCACTGTATTGAATACCTTATCATTGGCAACACCACCCACAACAAGGTCATAATTTGTCGAATCTGTTCCGCTACGGCAGTTCAGAATGAAATCCAGCCATTTCTCGGAATACGAATCGAATTTCAATATTTTCAGTTCAACTTTCCGGCTTTCATCATACTCATATCGAGAAATAATACCGTCTTTTCCACGACGTTTGAACTTTCCACACCACTTTTCAGCCTGCTCATGCAGTGGCGTGACATAGAAGCCACGTCCGAAGTCAACATTAGGACGGGAATGAACCAAATCCGGCTTGGTAATCTCTAAAAAGGAACCATGATAGAGGATCATACTTTCACACCCCTTTCTTTCATCACGTCAAGAATGTCGTCTACGATATATTCCCGGCTCTGAGTATGCAGCACTTCATATTCCGGCACGATATATCCGTTCAGAATATCACTCTTTTCAGTAAATGCTTGATAGACATACTCTGCATCTACACCCAGCTTTGCCGCCACATTTTCAATGCAAAACACAGCAAACTCCAGCTCACTGGAATTTTTTATTTTTTCATCCTGCATCACAAATTCGACCTTCCTTACTTCATATTTGTTGCAATTTTAGAAAGAACTACGTTAATTGATTACATCTTTAATCTTGTTAAAATTGTAATACATGTCAATATCTTTTTCAATATTTTTAATTTATTGTATCATTTCATTTTTTTGCTAAAGCATTGTCCCGTCAACAGCATTTTGTAATTTTTCGTTTCTTTTTAACTTCATCTCTTAGGCAGGCTTTCGCTCACGCATAACACCCCATACCCCAACTGCGGATTAGGCCACTGGTTTATCCCCGGCAGCTGCCTGGCCCCACGGCGCAGATTTGCCTTCACTGCCTCACCATACAGATAAGGACTATTTCCTTTAAGAATCCCCCATTCCATCAGTAATGCCGCCGCTCCGGTGACAAAAGGAGTCGCAAATGAAGTTCCTGTATATTCGCCATACCCTCCTCCCGCTCGTGTGGTCTGAATACGAACTCCCGGAGCTGCCAGATCCGGCTTAATTTGGTTGGTCACACGGGTATATCCTCTGCCGGAAAAAGCGGCATATGACTGCAGATGAGAATCATAGGCACCAACCGATATAACCCCCGCTGCAGCTGCAGGAATTGTTAAAGTCCGATCTGGCCGAGAAAAATAAAAATGCGTATCCTCGTTCAGTACACCTCCGCCGGGCAGCCAGAGATCTACCTCACCATCCACAATATTTCCTGACTGAAAACGTATGGTCCAGATGCCGGGATTAACGTATTGGTTTTCCGGCAGAAAATCGATATATATTTCCTGCGCTGTACTGTACGGGCTGGGCAGCCCGTAGTATACCAACAATTCTGTATTTTCCAGACGATATCGCTGAGGTTCCTGGAAAATACGCAGTGGGCCTGCGGTTTGACCACCCGGGCTGATAATGGAAATAGCCGCTTCATCCACATAATTTTTCCATATTTGCACATTGAAAGAAGTCTGCAGATTTCCCACACTAATCTGCACATCTGTCTGTGTCCTGGGAATTAATTGTATCGAAGTGTGCCCCCGGCTGCTTCCCTCATTTCCCATGCCCACACAAATAGTGGTTCTGCCAAGGCCACCTGCCTGGTTGAGATAAGTTTCCACCAGAGAGTTGCCTTCATGAGATCCATAAGAATTCCCAAAGCTCAAATTCAGTGCCAGTGGCTGATTCCGGGTAATTGCCAGTCGAATACAGTAGTCAATTCCCTGAATCAATTCAGTAGTTCTTGGGAATGAATCTTCCAGTGGGTTACCCAGCTTAACCACCACCAGTGAAGCCTCACCAGCCACACCTCGAAGTACATCTCCACTTTCCCGTCCATTCCCTGCTGCGATTCCCATAACAGCAGTCCCATGTCCGCTGAAATCCCGGCTGGGAACAATACTGTAGCGTTCTGTAATACTGCTTTTTCCCAATGCTTCATTAATCTGCTCTTCCGTATATTCTGTTCCCAGAAAATATCCGTCCGGCGGTTCACCGGGTATCGTCTGATCCCACAGACTGACAATCCGCGTGCTTCCATCCGGGTTTCGAAAGTCCGGATGACTGTAATCTATACCGGAATCCACACATGCTACCAGTATCCCGGCACCATGAAGGTTGTAAGGAGCAGCCTGAACGGTGTTGATACAGGAAATCGACCGTGCCTGACTGAGGGCAAAAAAAAGACGCTTTGGCTTTTCCACATATTCTATCTGTGGTAAATTTGCCAAAGCGTCTAACTTGCTTTGCGGAACCCGGACTACCGCATACTGATTCAAAAGTGGCGTAATCTGCAGCCCTTCTATAGGAATAGCTTCAATGTTTCCAGAATATTTTACAATCACATCCCACTGGCGATCCATTGGGTTATACCCCACATTCAGCTCCAGGGATTTTTCTCTCTCCTCCGGTGTGGCCTCAACGGCCAAGTTTAAAGTATTATCAATTTTCTGATTTTCCACGTAATTACCATTTTCTGTCACGCACTCCACAAAGTATATTCACTTTTGCAGGCTTTTATTCTCCTTCTCCATACGTTTCAGCTCCGGCAGTACCGTACACAGCATGGTTATAAAACAAAGACTTCCTCCAATGACATTTGACACCGGTTCCGCCAGAAAAACGCCGGTGGTTCCCATATGTAAGGCATAGGGCATCAGATAAGTCAATGGAACTACAATAAACACTTTACGGAGCAACGAGAAAAAGATTGCCTGTTTCTTTTTATTCAACGATTTAAATATCGTCTGACCGATGTACTGAAGATCCATGAAAATAAATGCCGCAAAATACTGTTTTAATGCTGGAACAGCATTCTGCATCAGAACCGTATCGGAACTGAAAATTCTGATCAAAGCTCCGGGAGCATGGATGATGACGCTCCATATAATAGCTGTATAGCCAAAAATCATAAGACCCATCACGATACCTGCCTTCCGCACACGCGATGGACTGTGCGCACCATAATTGTAACTCAAAATCGGGGAAGTTCCCTCATTCATGGCATAAATCGGAGTTTCCACTAACTGACGCACACTGGAAACAATTGTCATGACAGAGATATAGATATCACCTCCTGTTACAGAAAGAACATTGTTGCAGCAGATTGTCACCAGACTGTTTGTCAACTGCATGATAAATCCGGCTGTACCCAGACTGATGATATTTTTTGCATATCCCATGCATTCTGAAAATTCATTTTTCCGCAGAAAACGTACTTTCAGTTCTGACTTTCCGGTAAGAAATCGTAAGACAAATATGGCTGAGAGGCATTGAGAAATAACTGTTGCAATAGCCGCTCCGCGCACACCAAATCCCAGAGCAAAAATAAACAGTGGATCAAATAAAAGGTTGGCAACTGCTCCGACGGCTACAGAAAGCATTCCCACAGTAGAATAACCTTGAGCATTGATAAAAGGATTCATGCCTACAGCGATCATAGAGGGCATGGTACCCACCAGATAAATCATCATATAAGGATAGGCATAAACCAGAACCTCCTGAGAAGCTCCGAATAATACCAGAAGCGGACGTGCAAATAATAGACCAATTATCATGAGTACCACAGCACTGTAACAAAGCATAGAAAAGGATGTATGCATGATACGCGCTGCTTCCTGTTCCTTCTTTTTTCCCCTGTAAATAGAAAACAGCGGTGCTCCACCGCTTCCGAACAGATTGGCAAAGGCACTAATCACTACAATCAGCGGAAAACACAGCCCAACGGCACCAAGTGCTGCCGTTCCCACTTCCGGTATACGGGCGATATAGACACGGTCTACTATGTTATATAGCAAATTCAAAATCTGAGCAACAAGCATAGGAAGGGCTGCACCAAGAATATTTCCAGTTACTGTCCCGTTTTCAAAATCAATTCGCTTCATTTTCACACTCATTCCTTTCCTTTTTCCTTGTTTTTCAGTATATCATGTGATATTCTATATGTAAATTATATTTTTTATATAATGATTAAACATTATTTATATAGAAAGGAATCTTATGGAACTCAAACAACTGGAATATTTCCGTGCTATCGTAGATGCCGGAACCATCAGCGGTGCTGCCCGAGAACTTCATATGACGCAGCCGCCGCTGAGCTACCAGATGAAAATGCTGGAAAGTGAATTACAGGTACCTCTTTTTTTGCGCGGTACGAAAAGAATTATATTAACAGAAGCAGGAAAAACGCTCTACGAGCAGGCCGGAAACATTTTGATGCTTACAGATCTGACGAAACGTGAAGTCATCAAATCCAGCCAGGCAGCAACTCTGCACATTGGAATGACACCATCCACGGTTTCCATGATGTCTGAATATCTTCTCCGCTTTGCCCGGAAATACCCTCAGGTTCATTTTGATGTGCATGAAGGGTCTACTTTTACCTTAAAAGACCAGCTGGAAAATCGGATGATCGATCTGACCACCCTGCGGACCCCCATTGTATTAAATGGATGTGAAACCCGATCACTCGCAAAAGAAAGTCTTCTCGCCATGGCAGTCCCGGAATATCCCCTTCTCAAGGGGCGTTCTTCCATACGCCTGCAGGAACTTTCAGAACAGCCTCTGATTCTTTCCCATCGTTACCGAAAATACATGCTGACTGCTTTTGAGCGTGCCGGGCTTGTCTGCGATATTTATTTTGCCTGTGAGGATGCCCGCACCGCTATGACTATGGCAGAAAAAGGACTGGGTATCGCCATTTTGCCCGCCTCCATGCTGGAACTTTCTGACAGGCTGAAATCCTGCACAATCTCCAATGCAGATCTCACAACAGAAATCCTGCTGGCCTGGCGCAAAGGACGGCTGCCTGCTGAGATTCAGGATTTTCTGAATCTGTGGGAAGAAGATTTGACATGCCCAAACGAAAATACAACTACCCTCTAAACCTGTTTGAGTTTAGAGGGATTTTTATATGTTGGGAAAATCGGACTACGCCTCTGCTCTCCGGCACATTTAATCTCTCTTTTCAAATTTTATTAATATTATACTCGTCACAATATATACAACAAAATAAATAACAACTGACAATATGAAATTCTCCCTTATTGTCTTATGCCGGAAACAGCAATAACCTATGTACATCAAAAAAACAACAATAGATGTACAAATACCTGTTAATAAATTGCGTGTAGTTTTTTTCATTTTCATAATTTAAGTTATTTAACTATAAACCCTTCCTCATGAACCATCTGAAAAATTTTATTCCAGAATTGTATTTCTGACTCTTCTGAATATAGCAGCCAGCCTTCTATTTCATGAAATGATATAATTTTCAGACTCGAAATAATCCATGCTCTTTTTTTCCCAATTCAAGTTTCATACCTTACCTCCTGTTTTTCAAACCTCAACTCTAACTTGTTTTTGCCCTCACATTAAGCACTAAAAAATCTTCTTAATTTTAAATACAATAATGCAGTTGACTACCACTATAATACTTAAAATGATGACACCCGGGTAACCACTTTCTAATTCCGGCATATTCTGAAAATTCATTCCATACCACCCGGTAATCAGGGTGAGGGGAAAGAAAACTGTTGATATGATAGTCAGAAACTGCATATTACTATTCTGCTTTGCATCTACTTTTGCCTGTAAAATATCTTCATCCAACATGTTTCTTTTCTCCGGACAGAAGCTTTCGTCTTTATAATACTTTACTTCCATTTGCTGTAAGTTTAAACCTTGCGCCCAGAAGTTCCGCTGCTTTTCTGCACATCATCATTCTCCCAAGAAAGATTTCAAAATACTCATACATCGTACAGATATCTTCATCAATTTGCAGATTTAATGTAATAATATGTTTCTGGGCATTCACTTTTACTGTTGCATTTGTGACTGCATAGTTAACGCGGTCATGCTTATCAAAGCTGGCCTTTTCTTTGTTTCTCACACGATTCCTTCTGACATCAGTTTTATCTGCCAGGATCAATGCAGCAGATACTGCATCAACCGCTCCTCCTGTAGATTCATCATGATTTCCGATGGCAGACATGATAATTACTCTGTCTGCCAACGGAATGTCCAGTTTTTCTAAAATCGAATTTGCCAGAATGGCTCCATATTCTCCATGATTTTTCCGATTGATCACATTTCCAATATCATGTAGTGCTCCGGAAATTTCTGCCAGCTCAATTTCATGCTCAGAATATCCAAACTTTGTGAGAATCATTCCTGCCCGTTTTGCAACGATTGCACAATGCTTTTCTGAATGATCCGTATATCCCAATATTCCGAGATTGTCATTACCTTTCTTCAGAAATGCTTTTACTTCTTTGTTTTGTAATATATCTTTATATTTCAATTCATCTCATCTTCCCTTTGCTGTTTTTTCCACATTACTGTAAGCCATGGCATAGAACATCTCCTGAGAATTCAATTTCATATCATTCAGACCCCGATCAACATAATTTCCTTTTGCAGTCAGACATTTTCCTTTTTCGTCATCATTCATCATGGTTTCAAACATCCAGTCAAGGCTCTCTTTCAGTTTTTCATCAAGAATCGGTGCAGCTACCTCTACCCGGCGAACGGTATTTCGTGTCATGAAATCAGCAGATGCAATATATACTTTTTCACGTTCTTTTGTTCCAAACCGGTAAATCCTGGAATGTTCCAGAAAACGTCCCACGATGCTTACTACTTTAATGTTCTCTGTATAACCTTCTACTTCCGGAATCAGACAACAGATACCCCGGACGATCATTTCAATCTTCACGCCTGCCTGGGAAGCTTCTATCAGTTTATTAATTATCACTTTGTCTGTCAGGGAATTGATCTTAATGCCAATATATCCTTCCTCACCGTTTTTCACACAGGCAATCTCTTCATCGATCATATCCAACACCTTATTCTGCAGACACTTGGGAGCTACCAGAAGAAGATTGGTTTCTTCCACCGTTTCTCCCTTTAACAGTGCAGCAAAAACCTCTGCTGCTTCTTTTCCGATTTCCTGGTTTGCTGTGATCAATGACAGGTCTGTATAAAGAGCGGATGTTTTCTCATTATAATTTCCGGTTCCAATCTGAGTGATATAAGATACGCCCGTTTCTGTTTTTCTTGAAATCAGACAGAGTTTGGAATGTACTTTATATCCGTTCAATCCGTAGATTACCCTACATCCTGCTTCCTCCAGTATTCTGGAGTATACAATATTGCTCTCTTCATCAAATCGTGCCCGGAGTTCCACCAGAACCACCACTTCTTTTCCGTTTTCAGCAGCCTCAACCAGTGCATCCACAATCTGACTTTTATTTGCCAGACGATATAATGTCATCTTAATGGATACCACACTGTCATCTTTTGCCGCCTCATAAAGCAGATTGATAAACGGCTTGATACTTTCAAACGGATAAGACAACAGCACATCTTTTTCCATAATCTGTGGAATCAGACGACTCTTATCATCCAGTTGAGGTGTCATTCTCGGAGCCCGTCTCTGATAGAAGAGGTTCTCCTGATCTGTACTTCTCAGATAACTCTGGATGGCAAACACAAAGGACATATCCAGCGGAACTCTGGACATAAATACGTGATCTTTCTCCACGTGAATGTCTTTGCATAAAGAGCTGACCATTTTTTTATCCAACTCTCTGGAGAGTTCCATCCTTACAGGACTCATCCGTTTTCTCTGTTTAATCAGATTTTCCATTGCCTCTCTGTAATCCAGATCCTCATCATAAATCGTTTCTGTATCGATATCTGCATTTCTTGTAACACGGAGCAATGATTTTTCTTTCACTTCATAGTTTTTAAACATTTTGGGAAGGAAATGAAGAATCAGTTCTTCCGAAAGCATAAAAGTTCCTTTTCTGGTGGGGATATCGATCAGACGCTTAAAGACGTTATTACTGCAGGGAATAATAGCAGTTCTTGTCTTTCCGCCTTTTGTTGCCAACAATGCCACTGCATAAATATCTTTATTTTTTAAGAATGGAAATGGCTGCTGCTTGCTTACAATATTCGCCGACAAATACGGAGCAATCTCATGGTCAAAATAAGTTTCCAGAAGTTTTCCCTCTTCCGCAGACAATCTATTAAAATTAATCAATCGTACTCCTTTCGGTTCCAGTTCCCCCATCAGCTGCTCATAGATCACAGCCTTTTTCTGATCCAGTTCTCTGGTGGCTTTCAAAATTGCTTTCACCTGCTCTTCACTGGTCATATTGGTTTTATTTTCACGCACCACTTCGGAGGATTCCATCTGATCCATAAGTGTACCGACTCTGACCCTGTAAAATTCATCCAGATTCGACTGATAAATGGCGGCAAATGTCAAACGTTCTGCCAGCGGCACCCTTGGATTTCCCGCTTCATTTAATACCCTCTCATTAAACTTCAGCCATGACAATTCTCTGTTCATCATATATGGAATATTTACTGTTTTTTCTACTTTCTTCATCTGCATAATTCCTTTCTCAATAGTACTTTCTTCGTATTTAACTTTTACTTCCATAGGAACCGCAAAAAAGTATAATATTTTAATGTCAAATCAAAGAGATGTCTGGGTTAAATATTTGTAATATTTGTTTTTATCATATGATTCCACAGAATTCAGTGATTAATCGTCTTATAGTAAAACTTCAGAAATTCACCGAGTTTTTTCATAAGCTCATTTTGATGTTTATTCGGGTGGTATTGAAAGAAAAACATGGTATAATAAAAAACAAAATTAAGAAAAGAGGAAATGCAGATGGACAGGAAAGAGATGGAAAAAGATTCAAAATTTATGGAGTTTATGAAAATCGTTGAAGACCAGATGCATACACGATTCAAACATGAGCAATGGGAAAAAGCCAGGAATTTTCAAATATTAAACCGGAACGTAATCAAAGGACAGATTCTTTTTACGGGCTCCTCTTTGATGGAACAGTTCCCCGTTGCTGAAATTGCCCGGAATCATGGTCTTGGCAAAATCATCTACAATCGGGGAATCGGCGGATATACCACAGACGATTTTATCTCTGAAATTGATACTGTACTCTTTGATCTGGCTCCTTCCAAAGTATTTATCAATATTGGAACCAATGACATGAATGAACGGGAAGATGGCGAAGATTGGAATCAGCATCTTCTTACAAACTATGAATTTATCCTGAACCAAATTAAGGAACGCCTCCCTGAAGCGGAAGTCTATATGATGGCATATTACCCTGTAAATCCCACTGCCCCGGGAAGCGAAAACATCGCTCACATGCTGAAAATTCGTACCAATGATAATCTTCATATGGTGAACAAACAGATGAACGAACTTGCACAGAAATTCGGCTATCATTTCATTGATGCAAACGAAGGATTACGGGATGAAAACGGTAATCTCAAAGCCGAATTTACGAAAGAAGGTCTTCACATGTTCGCCAATGCCTATGAAGTTGTATTCAGCAACATAAAACAGTATATCTAAGGAATCTCTTAAAATCCCTGCCCTCATTCTTGAGAGGCAGGGATTCTATGCGCTGTAGAATTATTTTTTCAGAAAAGCAAATGGTTCTTCATCATGGAGAAAATGCATCATCATATAAGCACAGATCAATGCCACATTTTCTTCCCGTAAAATTCTTTCCACTTCTTTTCGGTCAGCCAGAATCACTTCGATCTCCTCACTGGCTTCCATGTATTTCTTACTGATTTCGCCGGAAGCATATCCATATACCGTACCGCAGGATTCATCTGTCATACCCACTGTTGTAAAATATGGTTTCTGATATATTTCGTCCACCTCCAGAGGCTGAAGTTCCAGCCCTGTTTCCTCTTTCAATTCCCTCACGGCAGCCACATGATAATTTTCTCCCGGATCCACCAGACCGGCCGGAAGTTCATACACATAACCGCCCAGCGGATAGCGGAACTGACGAATCAATACTACCCGGTCATGGTTTTCTCCATACAAACTGTAAATGACCACTCCATCCGGATTATTTTCTCCCGTTTTCATCTTCAATTCATTTTCACATTTAGCTCTGGATGCCATATAATAATGCCCTTCCCGGCCTACCTTATTAACCGTCTCCAGATCATAGAAATTCAGAAATTTATTCTGTGTTTCCTGTGTTATCTTTTTTATCTCTCCCATAACTGCCTCCCGTAATTCTTCCCAAAAAGAATCCTGCTTTGCAGGATTCTCCCGCCTGCGGCGGGTTGATGATTAGTGTTCTCCTTTTAACAGACGACTGATGTACTTATATAATAACAGAGTCATCACAGAAACTACAACACCTTTTATTAAATTAAACGGTACTACGCAGAAAAGGCAGAATGTAAAAATGTTATCGATAATCGGGAAAATAGCGGAACCCATCTGAACAAAAGCATCTGTCGGCATCCCGAATGCTTTTCCATATGCCGGAAGCAGTACGGCACCATTTAAAATACAGCCTGCCACTGCCATGCAGATCACACCTGTTACCATACCAATAACTGCATTCTTCTTTGTCTTGGATTTTTTGTAAATAATACCTGCCGGAACTACAAACGCACATCCCATCAGGAAATTGGCAAGTTCACCTACACCTGCGGTCATCGTGCCATTCAGTACAAAATTCAAAAGAATCTTAATCAGTTCGATGATTGCTCCAGCCAGCGGTCCCATGGCAAATGCTCCGATCAACACCGGAACTTCACTGAAATCCATCTCATAAAATGAAGGGGCAATAAAGGGCAGCGGAAATTCCACCAGCATCAAAACTGTAGCTACCGCAGATAACATGGCAATCTGCACCATAGTACGCACATTTGTACCACTTTTTACATTTGTTCTCTTCTCTGTGTTTGTTGTTACACTCATACTTTCAATCTCCTTTTATAAGTTTTCTATCAAAAGGAAATTCTCCGACCTGCGGCTAATCTATGTAAATTTATACGACGACAAAAACCCCGGAATCACAGACTCCGGGGATAATACACGCATGATAAACTGCCACACTTTCTTCTCTCATCCAGACTATACTGTCGGTATCGGAATCTCACCGATTCAGCCATGTTTCCATGGGTCGCGGACTATACCGCCGGTGGGGACTTGCACCCCGCCCCGAAGAATTTTCTTTTTCTATAGGTCATTATAACCTATCATAAGTCTATATTCAAGTATTATTTTGCACAGGTTCACAATGTCTTCGCCACTTCCCGCAGGATTGCCTGGCTGGCCGCAGGAATTCTGCCCAGTCCATCCGGTCCCACATTCAGCAGATAATTGATTCCCATACCATTAAGTTTTTTCTTGATTGCTGCGATTTCCTCTGCTTTTTTCCAATTCTGATCCCAGGCACTGAATCCCCATGTGTCATTCATGGTTGCAGCGGTCTCATACAGACCGTAAGGAGATGGTTTGAATCCATCGATATCGTTCATCATGGATGGATCAAATTCCATATTTTCCGGCATGTTTTCAGGAATTTCGTTATCCCCCAATGATACATAATCGTAGGCACCGTTACCCAGACGGGAATTGATCAGACAGTTTGGCTGATATTTTTTAACCAGTTCAAAAATCTGACGGCTCTGGCTTTCATTGACCGTCATGGGGACGTCAAACCAGACCAGACACAATTCTCCGTAATTACGCAGGATTTCTTCCACCTGGGGATAGATTTTGTTGCGGAAACAGATATCAAAATCTTTTTTACTCTCCTCCGGAAAATCCCAGCTATTAGACCAGGAAGCTCCCTGACAGGGTATATGGCCGGAAAGGTATCCGCCTCCGTTAGGCTCGTGCCAGTCCAGATCCTGCGAATAATAAAGTCCCAGTTTCATATTGTGTTTGTCACATGCTTCTGCAATTTCTCCAACCACATCTCTGCCAAATGGCGTAGCATCCACTACATTATATTTGTCTACTTTTGAATGATACATGGCGAAACCATCATGGTGTTTACTGGTCACGACCACATATTTCATTCCACACTCTTTTGCAAATTTTACCCATTCTTCCGCATTGAAAAATACCGGATTGAATGCTTTCGCCAGTTTCTCATATTCTGAAACAGGGATCTGCTGATTGGCCTGTATCCATTCTGCGTACTGGCCGCAGCGTTTTCCCTTCCATTCACCGGCAAGCAAAGAATACAGCCCCCAGTGTACCATCATTCCATACTGTGCTTCTTTGAACCATTTTCTCATATCCATTATCACTGTCCTCCTTACCTTTAGGTTAATTTATTTAATTCCTTTCATGGATAATGCAATTCTCTTTTTTGCCACATCCACACTGATCACGCGAACATCCACCACATCTCCCACACTGACAGCTTCCAGCGGATGTTTGATAAACCGGTCACTCATTTGAGAAATGTGTACCAGACCGTCCTGGTGTACTCCAATGTCTACAAATGCACCAAAATCAATAACATTCCGGACAGTTCCTTTCAGAATCATCCCTTCTTTCAGATCTTTCATATCCAGTACATCAGAACGTAGAATCGGTTTCGGCATATCTTCCCGGGGATCACGGCCCGGACGTCCCAGTTCTTTGATAATATCCTGCAGAGTGATCTCACCGATTCCCAGTTCTTCTGCAGTTTTCTTATAATTTTTGATAAAGATCGCCTTATGTCCGCCTTTAAAATAATCCGACACAGTATAGCCCTGCTGTGCAAAGAGTTTTTCTACCGCTTCATAACTTTCCGGATGGACACTGGTGGCATCCAATGGATTCTTACCGCCCTGAATCCGCATAAAGCCGGCACACTGTTCGAATGCTTTCGGGCCCAGCTTGGCAACCTTCAAAAGCTCTCTGCGATCACGGAATCTTCCGTTTTCTTCACGGTATGCAACAATATTTTTCGCAATCACTTTACTGATTCCGGAAATGTATTCCAACAGGGAAGCGGATGCTGTATTCAGATCCACACCGACTTTATTTACACAGTCTTCTACGACACCGTTCAATGCTTCGCCCAGCTTTTTCTGATTCATATCATGCTGATACTGACCTACACCGATGGCTTTCGGATCAATTTTTACCAGTTCAGCCAGCGGATCCTGCAGACGTCTCGCAATTGATGCGGCACTTCTCTGTCCCACATCAAAATTGGGGAATTCTTCTGTGGCAAGCTTGCTGGCAGAATATACGGAAGCACCGGCTTCGTTGGTAATCACATACTGTACAGGCTCATCAATCTCTTTCAGCAAATCTACGATCACCTGCTCCGATTCTCTGGATGCTGTACCATTTCCAACGGAAATCAGCTGAATATGGTATTTTTTAATCAGTTTTTTCAGAGTATCTTTGGCTGCTTTGATTTTTGCTTCATTGGTAGGAGCAGTCGGATAAATAACGGTAGTATCCAGTACTTTTCCGGTCTCATCTACTACAGCCAGTTTACAACCGGTACGGAAAGCCGGATCCCATCCGAGAACTACTTTTCCTACAATTGGCGGCTGCATCAGAAGCTGCTCCAGATTCTTTCCAAATACCTTAATCGCACCGTCCTCCGCTTTCTCGGTCAGATCACTGCGGATTTCCCGCTCGATAGCCGGCGCAATCAGACGTTTGTAGCTGTCCTCCACAGCTGCTTCCAGTATCGGCGTTGTATGAGGATTTTCTTTTTTAATCACCTGTCTTTTCAGCCAGGAAAGAATTTCTTCTTCCGGTGCATTGACCTTAACGGTCAGTATTTTTTCTTTTTCTCCCCGATTGAGAGCCAGCACACGGTGACCTGCCATTTTTGCAATGGGTTCTTCAAATTCATAATACATCTCATATACAGATGCTTCTCCTTCTTTTTTGGCAGAAGAAGAAATAGAACCACTTTTTACAGTCATCTTTCGAATCCGGATACGGTAATCCGCCTCATCAGATACAGCTTCCGCCAGAATATCCTGCGCACCGGCAATAGCTTCCTGTACATTCGCTACTCCTTTTTCTTCTGACACAAAAGCTTCCGCTTCTTTTTCCAATGGTTTATCTGTCATTTGCAGCAAAATAATATTTGCCAGAGGTTCCAGCCCTTTCTCTTTAGCGATAATTGCTCTTGTCCGACGTTTTGGACGATATGGTCGATACAAATCCTCCACCACTACCAACGTCTGTGCTTCAAGAATAGATTTTTTTAACTCTTCTGTCAGTTTTCCCTGTTCCTCAATGCTGGAAAGCACCTGTGATTTTTTGTCCTCCAGATTCCGCAAATACAGCAGTCTCTCATGCAGATTTCTTAAAACTTCATCATTTAAAGAACCTGTGGCCTCCTTTCGGTAACGGGAAATAAACGGAATCGTATTTCCCTCATCTATCAATTGAACAGCAGCTTCCACCTGCCATCGTTTTACCTGTAATTCTTCTGTCAATCCCTGTATAATGTCCATGTTGAGTTCTCCTTTTCAAGATGTAAGGGCAAAAGATTTCATCCCTATAACACATTACCAAAAGCTTAGTTGCCTTGTCAATACATTGGGTTGCAGTCTTACGGTTTCTTATGCTATACTATTAGAAATGTCGAATAAAATCCATAATAAGGAGGTTTATATAGAATGGATAATGACCAGAGACAAAGCTGGTGGCCGGATGAACATTCTTCAAACAGTCATCCCGCTCCCAGGAAGGAATCGCCGCTTCCCGAAGAGAATCCCACGGAACAAAATCAAGAGCAGCAAACTTTCGAAGAACATTACACAGAACAGCATCAGCAAACTTCTGAAGAGCATTCCACAGAACAACATCAGAATCAGGAACAGCAAAGCCGACAGGACTTTCAGAACTGGTACCAGAATCAGCAAATTCCCAATAACTCTCAGAATTTGTACCAGAACAACTTTCCAAATCAACCAAACCGCTTCCCTTCCGGCAATGCCATGGTGACCGCTTCTATGATTATGGGTATTATTTCTGTTCTTCTGATCTGCTGTGGTATTTCTTATTTTTTTGGAGCATTGGGAATTATTTTTGCATTGCTTTCACGAAAAGACGGCCCAATGGAATCTCAGGCCAAAGTAGGGCTTGGTCTTTCCATTGCCGGTGCAATGGGTGGAATTATTTTACTGGTTGTTACGATCGTGACAAACTTCTCCACCTACCAGAATTTGTATCAGGAACTAGAGAAATATTATCTGGAAGATGATTATGACGAATATGAAGATTTCCTGGATAATTATGACAAGTATCTGGAAGAATTCAATCAAAATGACAGCGTTCACAGTGATTCCGCGAATTCACACACATTACTGGATCTGTAAATTTTTGTTACTGTTCACTTCGCGACCAGCAACATATTTTTACTACTTTACAGTGGAATTCCACATATGAGCAGCAAAAAGTTTTTTATAATCAGATTTATGATTATGATCACTGCGGCACCATAGCCATACCAGGAGCGATATCCACATATGATGGGATACTTTCCGGATGATAACCACCGGACAATATGTTCCAGAATATACCGGATATACAGAATGACAACATACAAGACAATCGGATGATACCACAGGGACTGCAACAGATGTCCCTTTATCAGTTCCAGAACAGCCCTTGTACCTCCGCAGCCGGGACAATATAATCCGGTCATCGAATGGAACACACAAGAGGGCAGAAAAGAGAGCAGCCATTCCACAGTAATTCCTCTTTTCTTCAAATAGATAACTGTTATTCCGGCCAGCACAATCAAACACACATTGATCAGGCAGACAGCACAGGATATTTTTTTATTTTTTTGATTCATATAGTAATCTCCTTTCCTGCATGCTCTACCTTATCATTCATTGGAGGTTTTTTTATGAGATATACATCTAAGCAACTAAAAGCTATATCCCGTACGCAATTGACGGGCAAATATGGCATCTTGGGAGGTGCTTTTCTGCTGTACGAAGTCATCACTTCCCTTTTGTCAACGATATTGAATATCATCAATCCATCTGTCAATATATCCAGTATTACCCAGACAATTATTTCCGGTGATTCACCGACTTTACCAGGAGTGATACAGATAGTTACTTTTATCATCAGCTATGTGATTATTCTGCTGCTTGCCTCTGTGGTATCACTGGGATTCAATAAAATGTTTCTGGATGGCAGCCGGGAATATCCTGTACGTTTTGAAGATTTATTTTACGGCTTCCGCCATCATCCTGATCGGGTGATTGTTATGCAGCTGATCCTGCTGGGAATTAATTTTCTGTGTTATCTGCCGGCACTGGTTGTATGGGGCATCTGGTTTTATCAGGGCTCCTCTTCTGTCCCGTTGATGCTGGCGGCCCTGGTTCTGCTCCTCATTGGACTGACAGCACATGTATATTTCACTCTGAGCTTTCAGCTGTCCATGTTTCTGATGGCCGATTACGATGATCTGGGATCTGTACAGGCACTGAAAGAAAGCCGTAAACTGATGATGGGTAATAAAGGACGGGCACTTTATATTGAACTGAGTTTTATCGGATTCCTGATACTCGGATTCCTGACCTGTTCCATCGGTTATCTGTGGATTTTCCCTTATATGTACATGACAAGAACCAATCTCTACCGCAATATCACAGGTGAAATCTGAAAGGGGCGATCAGGGGACAGGTACATAGTCATGATTGTGACTATGTACCTGTCCCCTGGTCACTTTTTAATCTTCTGATAATCCGAATGCTTCATGTACCGCATTCATTGCTTTAACCGCATCTTTTGTGCTCACCAGCACGGTGATTCTGATTTCAGAAGTTGCAATCATATTGATATTGACATTCTGGTTATACAGACATTCAAACATCTTTGCTGCAACTCCCGGGTTAGACATCATTCCTGCACCAACAATCGAAAGTTTTGCCACGTCACAGTTGTACTCCACCCGTTCGAATCCCAGAACTTCCTGATACTCTTCCAGAACATCAATGGCTTCTTTCAGATTCTCATGGGATACTGTAAAGGAAATATCCTTTGTTCCTTCTCTTCCCACAGATTGGATAATAATGTCTACATTAATATTTTTCTTTGCCAGAGTATTAAATAACTTAAATGCACTTCCCGGCACATCCTGGATTCCGATTACAGAAATCCGGTCTGCATTCCGATCAAGAGCTACACCGCTGATAATCATTCTTTCCACTTTTTTTACGACCTCCTTCACCACAGTACCTTCTGATTCATTCAGGCTGGAGCGTACAACAAGACGCACCCCATATTTTTTTGCCATTTCAACGGAACGGTTATGCAGAACACCTGCCCCCAGGGCTGCCAGATCAAGCATTTCATCATAGGTAATTGCCTTAAGCTTTCTGGCCGTCGGTACAAGTCTCGGATCTGCCGTATATACACCATCTACATCCGTATAAATCTCACATGCATCCGCATGAAGTGCTGCAGCAAGAGCCACAGCAGTGGTATCAGAGCCGCCTCTTCCCAGCGTGGTATAATCATTATACTTATTCACTCCCTGGAATCCCGTTACGATAACAATCTTTCTGTCTTCCAGTTCTCTTTGGATTCTTTCCGTATCAATCTTTTTCAGGCGGGAATTACCATAGGCACTGGTTGTTTTCATCGCTACCTGAAAAGCATTCAGTGAAATGGCACGAACTCCCAGTTGAGCCATCGCCATCGCCATCAAAGCTACTGACATCTGCTCACCAATGGTAAACAGCATATCCATCTCTCTTTTAGGTGGATTGGGATTAATTTCTTTTGCCTTATCAATCAGCTCATCTGTATACTTTCCCATCGCAGATAACACAACCACCACGTCATGGCCTTTTTCATAATCTCTGATACACCGCTTCGCCACATTGAAGATCCGTTCTTTGTTTGCTACTGAAGTGCCGCCGAATTTTTTGACGATTAACATTCGTTCCTCCTACTGCAGAGGACTCTGTGAAAAATACAGCCGCAAAATTTATCTCAGCAGATATGCCATCAATTCATATCCCTTTTCCCACATACAGCCTGACTTTTCAGCCTCTGCCTCACAATACTTCCATGTATGCTGCTCATCTTTTGTACTGTCATATAACAGATAGGGAATCGGGTCTGAGGTATGTGTCCTCACACAAATCGGTGTGGGATGATCCGGCAAAACCAGCAAACGATAATCCTCCCCGGACTGATCCAGCTGTTCCTTTACCGGTCGAATCACTCTCTCATCCAGATACTGAATTGCCTGAACTTTTCGTTCCACACTTCCCTGATGTCCCATTTCATCGGGAGCTTCTACATGAATATAAGCAAAATCATACCCTTTTTTTGTCAACGCGTCAACTGCTGCCTGTGCTTTTCCTTCATAATTTGTATGCAATCCGCCATTTGCTCCTTCTACAATGACATTTGTCAGTCCTGCACCTACAGCAATGCCTTTCAGCAAATCTACTGCCGAAATCATGACACCTTTTTTACCGTATCTTCCCTCAAAAGAGTCCAGAGCAGGACGGGTTCCGGCTCCCCAGAACCATATGCTATTAGCCGGATGCAGTCCCTTTGCCTTTCTCTCCAGATTCAGTGGATGACAGGAAAGAATCTCGTAGCTTCTCTCCTGCATCTGGCGCAGCATCACATCTTCCGGAAGATATTCTCCTACTTTTCTCTCCAGTATATCATGTGGCGGTGTCAACTCCACTACACTTCCGCCATTCCATATGAGGCAGTGACGGTAGCTGGTTCCCACATAAAACTGATAGATTTCATTCTGCATCTCGTCCATGACCGCTTTCAGCAGAACTGCCGCATCCTCTGTACTGATCTCATCAGAACTGTGATCGATCATGGTTCTGTCTTCATACTTTTCTTCATCCTCTGAAAGTGTAACAATATTACATCGGATCGCCACATCCGTATCTTTCATATCCACGCCGATACTCAATGCTTCCAGCGGAGATCTTCCTGTATAATACTGTCTGGGATCATAACCCATAACAGCCAGATTGGCTGTGTCACTTCCCGGCTTCATACCTTCAGGGATTGTCTTTGCCATACCAATCTCTGAAACTCCTGCCAGTTCATCCATCATAGGCGTATCCGCATATTCCAGCGGCGTTTTATTTCCCAGTTCTGCAATAGGCTGATCAGCCATTCCATCTCCTAACACTACGACATACTTCATTTTTTCATCCTCCTCCATCACTGTATGTCCAAAAATGAGGGACAGCTCTCACTGTCCCCCTTCATTTTAAAAACGAACTCTGATCATTCCACGGATATCATCCAGTTTTGCTGCTTTTTCCTGATATTCCGCCTCTGTCATTTTACCCGTAATAAATGCAAATTCACCATTTACTTCCGCCAGTACTTTTGAATCCACCGGTCCGAAAACTTCTTCTACTTTCGGCAGATTTTCCGTATAGCTTCCACCCATACGAACAAAGAAACGGTTTTCAACATTCTTCACATCCATCAGTTCCAGCTTTTTGCTGCTCCATCCTACCATCACATTGGTACCCAGATGTTTGGCAGCATCCACAACATCTCCTACAACCGCACTGGCTGTCGGCAGTTTTCCGGCACCGCTTCCATAGAACATGGCATCACCCAGCACATTGCCGTGTACAAAGATTGCATTAAATACATCATTGACACTGTACAGAGGGTTGTTACTGTTGATCATTACCGGGGAAACCATGGCATAGAAACCATCCCCCACTTTACGGCTGGTAGCCAGCAGTTTGATGCTAGCGCCCCATGCTTTTGCATATTTAATATCTGCTGCCGTAATTTTAGTAATACCTTCTGTGTAGATTTCCTCAAAATCCACATGATTGCCAAAGGCCAGAGAAGACAGGATTGCTATCTTTCTGCAGGCATCCCAGCCCTCCACATCAGCAGCAGGATTTCTCTCTGCATAGCCTTTTTCCTGTGCATCTTTCAGAACATCCTCAAATTCAGAACCGTCCGATGCCATCTTACTTAAAATATAATTGGTAGTACCGTTCAGGATACCTGTAATCTCATCAATCTCATCTGCTGTCAGAGAAGAATTCAACGGACGAATAATTGGAATACCGCCGCCGCAGCTTGCTTCAAAAAGGAAGTTGATATTCTTCTCTCTGGCAATTGCCAGCAATTCCACACCGTGTTTGGCGACCAGTTCCTTGTTGGATGTGCAGACAGACTTTCCACTCTCCAATGCCCGTTTTACAAAGGAGTATGCCGGATTGGTTCCGCCCATTACCTCAACAATAATCTTAATCTCCGGATCGTTGATAATCACTTCATAATCATGAACAATTTTTTCCTGAATCGGATCTCCCGGAAAATCTCTCAGATCAAGCACATACTTGATATTGATCTCGTCTCCCGCTTTTTTATTGATGCTTGCATGGTTTGTGTTAATAACTTCCACAACACCTGATCCTACTGTACCATAACCTAAAACTGCAATCTGTATCATCTTGTCACTCCCTGCCTAATATTTTTAAATAATGAACACCTTTTTGCTGTTCCATCTGTGCGACCATATCCTCAGCATCTCCCGCTTCCGGCAGAATCTCCACACTCAAAGTTAATGTTGCAATTCCGTTAATAGGGATACTCTGATGAATAGTCAATATATTACCACGAAAATCGGCTACTGTCTTTACAATATCTGATAAAATTCCGGGAGTATCATCCATCTGCAAGATGAATGTCACCGTTCTTCCCTTCGCCTGCTCATGAAAAGGCTGAATATCATCTTTATATTTGTAGAAAGAACTTCTGCTGATCCCGACCCGCTCCGTTGCCTCCTGTACTGTCGTCATCTTTTCTGCGTCAAGTATCCTCTTTGCTTCCACTACTTTCAACAGTACTTCCGGAACGGCTTTTTCTTTAACCAGATAAAACTTTGTTTTTTTCGTCATAGTTCCTCCTGATGCCGCAATCCGCGTCTGGGAATGTTCGTCCCAGAAACACATTTGTATTCACTCAACAGATATTATCACAAAATCTGACAGGATGCAAGCATAATCTCCTTTCCGTCTTGTTTTTCTTTTCTTCCAACATTATAATGATGATACAAGGGTTAGAATACCTTTTGCCCCCAACATCTTATAAGTTAAAAGGAGTTCATCATGCAATCTTGTAAGAATCGTTCCGCACAGACCGTGGAATCTTTATTTATTCGTTATGTTTCTCAGAATATTCTGGGTATGCTGGGCATATCTGCCTACGTTCTGGCAGATACTTTCTTTATTGCCAAAGCCGCAGGTGCCAATGGGATTACTGCATTAAACCTTGTACTTCCTGTATACAGCCTTATTTTTGCAATTGGAAATATGATAGGAACCGGTTCCGCAACTCGCTTCGCTATCCTGAGAGCCCAGAAAGAAGCTTCTGCAGATAGTTATTTTTCCCATGCCGTCATCTGCTCCAGTCTCGCCGGACTAATTTTTACTTTTATGGGAATCCTGATTCCCGGGCAGATTATGAAAATGCTGGGAGCCAATGCGGAAATACTTGCCGTAGGCATACCCTATACAAGAATATTTCTTTTATTTGGACCTTTTTTTATGCTGAATTATGTATATAATGCCTTTGTAAGAAATGACGGTAATCCATCCCTGGCCATGATTGCCACACTTACCAGCAGCCTTTTCAACATTGTGATGGACTATCTGCTGATGTTTCCTCTGGGTATGGGGATGGCAGGAGCAGCACTGGCTACAGCCATTTCCCCGGTTGTAGGAATCTGTATCTGCAGCATTCATTTTATATCCGGAAAAGCCAGCATTCATTTTCATCCGGTACGTCTCTCCCTCCACAAACTGATCCGTTCCTGTCAGCTGGGCGTATCTGCTTTCGTGGGAGAAATTGCTTCAGGAATCACAACCATTGTATTTAACTTTCTGATTCTGGATCTCTCCGGCAACACCGGGGTTGCGGCCTACGGCATTGTCGCCAACACCGCACTGGTAGCCACCGCCATCTTTAACGGCATATCCCAGGGAGGCCAGCCACTGTTCAGCAATTATTACGGAAAAGGTGAAAAAAAGGCTGTAAGAAAGACATTGATACTCTCTCTTATAACAGCCTTTTCTCTAGCAGTCTTACTGATTGCTGCCGTTTATCTAATGACCGACCCGATCATTCATGTTTTTAACAGTGAAAATAATCCTCAGATGGCTTCTTATGCTTTCTCCGGACTGCGGCTTTATTTTCTCGGTTTCCTCTTTGCCTCACTGAATATCGTGGGAACAGGATACCTGAGTGCTACAGAGAAGGCACGTTCCGCCTTTATCACCTCCACAATGAGAGGATTTGCAGCGATTATTTTCTGTGCATTCACCATGGCCCGCATCTGGGGCATGTACGGTGTCTGGCTGGCTTTTCCTGCCGCTGAAGCCATTACTTTCATAGTGATGCTGGGAATGCTTACAACTTCTTCACGAACAAAGCCCGGACAGCATTCAGCACAGCAATAACCATAACGCCCACATCAGCAAAAATAGCAAGCCACATATTGGCGATTCCTGCTGCTCCAAGAACCAGGCAGATCAGTTTAATGCCAATAGCAAAATAAATATTTTCATACACAATGCGCATACATTTTTTCGCTATTTTAATCGCTTTCACGATTTTCATGGGATCATCATCCATCAGTACAACATCTGCCGCCTCTATGGCGGCATCGGATCCCAGGGCCCCCATGGCGATTCCGATATCAGCCCGGGAAAGTACCGGTGCATCATTGATGCCGTCTCCAACAAATGCCAGCTTTTCTTTCACATTTTTATATTCCAGCATTTCTTCCACTTTCTGCACTTTATCTGCCGGAAGAAGTTCGCTGTACACCTGATCCACACGCAGCTCTTCTGCCACCTTCTGTGCCACCCGGTCTGCATCACCGGTCAACATCACTGTCTGCCGTACTCCAGCTCTTTTCAATTCTGCAACAGCCTGTACCGAAGTTGGTTTCACCACATCCGCAATAACGATATGCCCCGCATACTTTCCGTCAACAGCGATATGAACGATAGTTCCTACATGATGACATTCTTTACAGGAAATCCCCAGCTGATTCATCAGTTTTCCGTTACCCACTGCCACCGGAATGCCGTCCACTTTTGCAGTAATTCCATTGCCGCTGATTTCTTCTACTTCTGAAACACGTTCCTGATGCAGCTCTTTTCCATAAGCTTTCCGAATACTTTTACTGATTGGATGACTTGAAAAACTTTCCGCCAGTGCAGCGTATTCCAGCAATTTTTCCTGTTCCATGCTGCTGTGATGAATTCCTGTCACTTCAAAAACTCCCTGCGTCAGAGTTCCTGTTTTATCAAACACCACGTACTTTGTCTGTGAAAGTGTCTCCAGATAATTAGAACCTTTTACCAGGACGCCGGCATTACTTGCACCGCCGATACCTGCAAAGAAACTCAGGGGTATACTGATTACCAGCGCACAGGGACAGCTGATTACCAAAAATGTCAATGCACGATATACCCATACTCCCCACTGTGGCTCAGACGCCAATGCCAACATGGAAAACAGCGGCGGGACAATGGCCAGAGCCAGGGCACTGTAGCAGACTGCCGGCGTATAATACCGGGCAAATTTTGAAATAAAATTCTCTGATTTAGACTTTCTGGAACTGGAATTTTCCACCAGGTCTAAGATTTTGGATACTGTGGACTCTCCAAATTCTTTCGTCGTGCGCATCTTCAACACACCTGTCATATTGATGCAGCCACTGATTACCTGATCACCTTCCCTGACTTCTCTCGGAAGACTCTCTCCCGTCAGTGCACTGGTATTCAGTGATGTCTTTCCTTCCAGAATCACGCCGTCGATGGGAATCTTTTCTCCAGGCTGGACAACTATCACTGTTCCCGGTTCCACCTCATCCGGATCCACTTGTTCCAGCACACCATCTCGTTCCACATTGGCATAGTCCGGTCGGATATCCATCAGACTGCTGATGCTTCTGCGGCTTTTTCCGACAGCACAGCTCTGGAAAAGCTCTCCAATCTGATAGAACAGCATAACGGCCACACCTTCCTGATAATCACCCAGAAGAATAGCACCCACAGTTGCAATCGCCATCAGGAAATTCTCGTCAAATACCTGCCGGTTCAGAATTCCTTTCACTGCCTTTTTCAAAATATCATAACTAATAATAGCGTAAGGAATCATAAACAGCGAAAAACGAAGATAGCCTTCTACAGGCAGAAAAGAAAATCCCACCAGCAAAATCGCTGCTGCTATAATCCTCACGAACATTTTTTTCTGCTTTTTTGTCATACCTCTTCACCTGTTCTACAGTTCAAGTACGCCTCGGCGTACTTGCTGCGAGGTGCGCGTCATGCTTTGCATGACATGATACATATGCGCACCTCTGCAATCCGCCGGAGACTTTATCTCCTTTCAAGATAAATTTCACAGTCATCCTCTACTACTTTACAATTTTTCAGAACTTCTTTCATAACACTTTTCGGATCCTGTCCGTCTTCAAATTCCACAATCATCTTCAATGCCATAAAATTTACAGTGGCATCTTTCACTCCTGCCGTCTTCTTCGCAGCCTGCTCCATCTTATTCGCACAATTCGCACAGTCAACCTCAATTTTGTAAGTTTTTTTCATGGTAAAATCTCCTTTTCACATTTTAATATATGAACAATCATTCATATGTTTGATTGTATTATACCATTTTCGCACGATATGTCAACATATTTTTTTTCTATTTTACAAACCTTTTCGGATATACTATAATCGATATTGTCACTCACTTTATTCGACATACCGCGAGAAAGTGGGTAGAGGTAATAACTATTATATAACATAAGAGAGGGGTATTTTCGTGAAGAAAAGAAGTAATTTTTCAGGAAAACTGGGATTTGTCCTGGCTGCTGCAGGTTCTGCTGTCGGACTTGGTAATCTCTGGCGTTTTCCGTACCTGGCAGCCCGATACGGCGGCGGTATTTTTCTGCTTATCTATCTGATTCTTGCCGTAACATTTGGTTTTGCACTGATGATTGCAGAAATTGGTTTGGGAAGAAAAACCGGTCTCAGCGCTATCGGCGCTTTCAAGAAACTGAACCATAAGTATACCTTTATCGGTTACCTTGCTTCCCTGGTTCCTATCATTATTCTTCCATATTACAGCGTCATTGGAGGATGGGTCATTAAATATTTTACAGCATTCATCTCCGGGCAGGCTTCTGCCGCTGCCGATGATCTGTATTTTGGAACCTTTATCAGTAAACCTGTTGAGCCGGTAATCTGGCTTGCTGTATTTATTCTGGCGACCGCAGTTGTGGTATACAACGGTGTAGAAAAGGGAATCGAAAAGGTCAGCAAAACACTGATGCCGCTTTTGGTTATCCTTACCGTAGGAATTGCCATTTACTCCGTTACTCTCCCTGGTGCAGGAGCCGGTCTCATCTATTATCTGAAACCGGATTTTCACCATTTTTCCATGAAGACCGTTGTCGCAGCTATGGGGCAGCTATTTTATTCCATGTCCCTGGCTATGGGAATTATGATTACCTATGGTTCCTATATGAAAAAAGATGTAAGTCTGGAAAAATCTGTTTCTCAGATTGAATTCTTTGATACCGGAATTGCCTTTTTTGCCGGAATGATGATTGTGCCTTCTGTTTTTGTATTCAACGGCGGTGACGGTGCAGCAATCAATGCCGGACCCGGACTGATGTTTGTCACACTGCCCAAAGTATTTGAGTCTATGCCCATGGGGACTTTGATCGGTGCTTTATTCTTTGTTCTGGTGCTCTTCGCCGCACTGACCTCTTCCATCTCTCTGATGGAAACCATCGTATCGATTGTCTGCGACAAAACACACTGGAGCAGAAAAATGACAACTGTGATCATCACCATATATACACTGGCGATCGCACTGCCTTCTTCTCTAGGCTTTGGAGTGTGGTCACATATCACACCGATGGGAATGAGTTTCCTTGACTTCTTCGATTTTATAAGCAACAGTATTTTGATGCCGATCGTGGCATTCCTGACCTGCTTATTTATCGGTTATGTGATTAAACCGGCTGCCATTTCCGAAGAAGTAAAACTGAATGCACCATTCCGAAGAGAAAAACTTTTCGTTGTCATGATCAAATACGTGGCACCGATCTGTATCATCATCATTCTGATATCTTCTATATTAAGTGCACTGGGGCTGATGGTCATTTGATGGTTAAAGAGGAAGCATAAGAAAGCGTCTGCTTCAGTGCTTCCTCTTTTTCCATGCCGGCCAGCCGCAGTTTATGCGCATAATCCAGTATTTCCGAGAATTCCGGTCCAGGTTTCAACCCTGCGGCCACCAGGTCAGCTCCCATTACATATGGCCGTGCCATTATTTTCCGGAAATATTCCAGCCGTTCTTCCAGAAACTGTTCTGCCTCCAGATCCCTCACAGCATCTGTCCTTCCCAATCGGTCTGCTCTCGCCAGATATATCAGTCCCTGCGGATCCATGGAGCGGTCAAACATCCGGTTGGTGGACTTCTTCCCCGCATTCTGTGATGCCCGCCGATATGGCAGCATATGCAGTTCATCCATGTTCAGCACGTATTTCAGCAACTTATTTTCACTGGTCACCCGTCTGATAAAGGCCCGAATCATGGGAAGACCTTCTGTTTCATGTCCAATAGAACGAATCCTTCCGTTTTCTATCGTCGTAGTCAGGACCTTTCCGAAGTCGTGGGTCAGTGCCGCCAGCATAAATCCCAGCGGATTTTCTGCATATTTTTTCAGTTTTGCCGCTTCATCCAGCACAAGCATCGTATGATTCCATACATCACCTTCCGGATGATAACGCTCATTCTGCATCACACCAATTAATTGTTTTACTTCCGGGAACCAGGTATCCAGCTGCTCCATTTTTTTCATTTCCACAAAAAAAACAGAAGGATGCTCCGCTTTCAACAGAGCTTTTTCCAGCTCGCCCATTATCCTTTCTCTTGCCAGAGCAGTCAGATCCATAGTTTTGCACAATTCCACGGTCTCCTGGGCAACCACAAAATTGAAACGGGCTGCAAATTGCCCTGCACGCAGCACCCGCAGGGGATCCTCAACAAACGTTGCCGCATTCACATGCCTGAGAATTCCCTTTCTCAGATCTTCCACTCCGCCAAAATGATCAATGACTTCCCCGGTCAGAACATCCTGCATCAGTGCATTCATTGTAAAGTCCCGCCGGCGTGCCGCCTTTTCCGTTCCCAGAAACGGATCCACAAATACCGTAAAATCTTTATGACCACGTCCGATTGCCTCTTCTTTTCTCGGCATGGCAATATCCACATCATACCCTTTCAGTCCATAAATGCCGAAATCCTTTCCCATCTCTGTTCTTTTTCCGAGATTGTCCAGTATGTTCTCCAATGCAGCCGGCGTGACTCCATGAATTTCAATATCAATATCTTTATTATCTTTCCCCAGCAGTCTGTCACGGACAAATCCTCCCACATAGTAGGCTCTCCCGCCTTCCTGCTCCACACGGGAGGCAATTCTCTCTGCCATTTTTATATTTTTATCTTCCATTACACTATCTGCCTCCTGTTTAATACGAAATTTATTATAGCAATGTCACTTTTATTTTTCAACGCAGATATGTTTACAATCCACATTTTCCATAATTTGCCATTTATTGACACTTGTGACAAATATTAGCAATTTTTTGTTTAAATTTTGTTTTTTTATATAAATACCTCTATCATTTTCTTTAAAGTTGTAGTAAAATTAACATAAATAACGTTTCTGTTCACTTTGTGAATAGTAACACAAAATAACTACATAGAATAGGGGATTCAATATGGCAAAAGAAATGATAGCAATGCTTCTTGCCGGCGGACAGGGATCCAGACTTTATGCACTGACCCAGAACCTGGCAAAACCCGCAGTTCCCTTCGGAGGAAAATATCGAATCATCGATTTTCCGCTTTCGAACTGTGTCAATTCGGGCATCGATACTGTAGGTATTCTGACCCAGTATCAGCCACTGGTACTCAATGAATATATCGGTAACGGACAGCCATGGGATCTGGACCGTCTGCATGGTGGAGTTCATGTACTTCCTCCTTATCAGCAGGCATCCGGTTCCGACTGGTACAAAGGTACTGCCAACGCAATTTATCAGAATATCTCTTTTATTGAGCGTTACAACCCACAGTATGTTATTATTCTGTCCGGTGACCAGATTTGTAAACAGGACTACAGTGATTTCCTTCGTTTCCACAAAGAAAAAGGAGCAGAATTCAGCGTAGCCGTTATGGAAGTTCCGTGGGAAGAGGCTCCCCGCTTCGGTCTGATGGTAACAGATGAGAATGATAAGATCACAGAATTCCAGGAAAAACCAAAGCAGCCGAAATCCAATCTGGCTTCTATGGGTATCTATATTTTCAACTGGGATATACTGAGAAAATATTTGATTGAAGATGAAGCAGATCCCGAATCTGAAAATGATTTTGGTAATAATATTATTCCGAATCTTCTCCGTGACGAACGCAATATGTATGCTTACCGCTTTGAAGGCTACTGGAAAGATGTAGGAACCATTTCCTCACTTTGGGAAGCAAACATGGAAGTACTGGATCCGGAGCACAGCGGTATCAACCTGTTCGATGATGACTGGAAAATCTACAGCCGCAACAGCGGTATGACCGGTCACAAAATTGCTGCTGATGCTATTGTAGAGAATTCCATGATTACTGACGGATGCCGTATCAATGGTAATGTAAAACATTCGATTCTTTTCGCAGGTGTTCAGGTAGAGCCAGGTGCTGAGGTAGAAGATGCTGTTGTCATGGGTGGTACTATTATCAAGGCAGGTGCATCTGTGAAACACTGCATCATAGCTGAAAACGTTGTCATCGGTGAAAACGCAGTTGTAGGTTCCATGCCTACAGAATCAGAAAAAGGCGTTGCTACTGTAGGTTCCGGCGTTTATATCGGAGCCAATGCCAAGATCGGCCCGAATGCCATGGTAAATGCTAATGTAAAGGATGGTGAAGAACAATGGTAAATTCAAACGCAAATGCACTGGGTATTATTTTCCCAAACAGTTATGACGCCCTGGTACCGGAGCTGGTAAGCGAGCGTCTGATGGCTTCCATTCCTTTTGCAGGCCGTTATCGTATGATCGACTTTATTCTTTCCAGCATGGTTAACTGCGGAATTGACAATATTTCCGTGCTGGTACGCAACAACTATTATTCTCTGATGGATCATCTGGGATCCGGACGTGAATGGGATCTTGCCCGCAAAAAAGGCGGTCTGAATATTATTCCTCCATTTGCTGAGAAATCTGTTGGTATGTACAACGGACGCATCGACGCTCTGGCAAGTATTCTGGCATTCCTGAAATCCCAGAAAGAAAAATACGTAGTTCTGACCGATGCCCACATCGCAGTAAACTTTGATTTTAATGCACTGCTGAATGCTCATATCGAGTCCGGTGCTGATGTAACTGTTGCCTATGCAGAGGAAGAACTTCCTGTTATTTCCGATCACATACAGCCGGGTTCCAAGGGATTCTTCTATTCTCTGCAGATTGAAGACGGACGCGTAACCAAGATTAAAATCAACCCGCAGGATGAAGGCAAACAGAACTTCTCCATGAATATTTACGTGATGGAACGCGAATTCCTGATTGACAAAGTGAACACTGCTTTTGTTCGCGGAAATGTTTATTTTGAACGCGATATTCTGGCTCCGAACCTTGATAAGTTGAATGTTCATGCATTCAAATTCGAAGGCTACTATGCAAGAATCAATGATATGAAGAGCTACTTCAACGAGAACATGAAGCTTCTGGATGATGCTAATCTGGACGGACTTTTCTCCCCGAATCCGGTATACACCAAGATTCGTGATGACAACCCGACCCGCTATATCCCGGGATCCAAAGTATCCAATATCATGGCGGCTGACGGATGTGTCATCGAGGGCGAAGTAGAGAACAGCATCCTCTTCCGTGGTGTTAAAATCGGCAAAGGTGCCAAAGTTAAAAACTGTGTTCTGATGCAGGATACCGTTGTTGAAGCAGGCGCTAATCTGGAATATGTTATCTCTGATAAGAACGTACATATCACTGCAGGTAAAGAACTGAAAGGTACTGATACCATGCAGGTATTCGTTGAAAAACGTAAAATTGTATAATTCCTAATAGAAACGGTGTGGCTTCTGTCACACCGTTTCTTCTTCTCTTCAGGGAGTCCCATAAAAGTTATTTATCAGAAAAATTTTACAACCTGATTCAGTTCTTTTCTTTTCGGGGCTGTCACGTCACTTTCACGATATCCCAGTGCAATTACAGATGCCACTTCCTGACTATCCGGAATGTCCAACGTCTTTCTCAGGGCTTCTGCATCACGGAGTCCCATAATCAGGGTATCCATTCCCAATTCTTTTGCTTTCAGAATCAGATACGCATTCTGCAGTCCCAGATCATATGCGCCCCATTCATTCCCCAGTTCATTTTCAGGATTACCCTCCTGATTAAATCCTGACAGATTCTTCTCAAAGGCCGTCACAATCAGAACAGGTGCATTGGTGCATCTCTTCTGGTTAAATTCTGGCAGGCAGTTTTTCTTCACTTCTTTTAATTTCTCTTCTGAGGTAACCACATAATATCTTCCTGTCTCGGAATTCTTCCAGGAAGGTGCCTGAAGAACCGTCTGGAAAAGTTCCTCCAATACTGACTGCTCTACCTGTGTTCCCTCCTGATATGCCCGAATACTTCTGCGTTCTTCCACTAACTTTGTAAATTCCATAATCATCATCCTCCTCGTATCAAATACGTCTTTTCCTTCTTTCTGATATAGTAGCACAAATCAACATATTCATTCAACTTAGTCATGAAAATTCTTTCTGTTTTCTGCATATCATAAGAATCCCCGGCAATCTGTTTGTATTTTTCCCGTTCACAAGGTATAATATGATACAAGGGTCAAAAGGTCATGTTTTTCATGCTTGCATGAAAAAACATGACTTTGAGACCCGCAAAAACATGAGAAAGTAGCCTGATTTGTTCTATTACTCAGAAAGGAAAATCATAAGATGAATTTGTTGGATATTGTTGGTCCTGTCATGGTAGGACCGTCCAGCTCCCATACAGCTGGAGCCGTTAAAATCGGAAATGTATGCAGAAAACTTCTTGGCGAAGAAGTAAAAGAAGCCAAAATCTTTTTCCACGGTTCGTTTCTTGCCACAGGCAAAGGCCACGGCACCGACAGAGCGATTGTCGCAGGTCTTCTTGGATGGAATGTTGATGACATCCGGATACCCAACAGTTTTCAGTTAGCCAGGGAAGCCGGACTTGAGTTTACGATCACTGGTATTGATCTGGGCGATGTTCATCCCAATTCCGTCAAGATGTATCTTACCGGAAAAAACGGGAAAACTCTGGAAGTAGTAGCTGCCTCCATCGGCGGAGGCCGGATTCAGATCAGTGAACTGGATGGCATGACTGCCAAATTCAGCGGCGAATGTCCTACGCTGATCGTCAACAACATCGACCAGCCCGGTCATGTCACAGAAGTCACATCCATGCTGGGACACAAATCTGTAAACATCGCAACTATGCAGCTCTTCCGGAACAGCCGCGGAGGCAATGCTGTCATGGTCATCGAATGTGATCAGGAAGTTCCTCAGGAATCAATTCGATGGCTGGAACGCCTGGAAGGAATTGTCAAAGTAACATATTTCAGTCTGACAGGAGGAGAATAAATGTATAAATCACTTGCGGAAATCTGTCGTCTTTCCAGAGAATTCGAAATACCTTTCTGGAAGGTAGTGCTGGAAGAAGACTGTCGGGAACAGGGAAAAACAGCGGAACAGTCCATGGACGAGATGCGAGCCATGTACCTGGCCATGAAAGAATCCAATGATAATTATGATGAAACTCTCAAGTCTGCCAGCGGACTGGTTGGTACGGAAGGAGCAAAGCTCCGGAAACGACGTCTGGAAGGCAAACTTGTCTGCGGAGATTTTATCGGTTCTGTGATGGAAAAAGCTCTTCGCGTCAGTGAATCCAATGCCTGTATGAAAAGAATCGTAGCGGCACCCACCGCCGGTTCCTGCGGAGTAGTGCCTGCCGCATTTCTCAGTATTCAGGAAAAAATGGGATATGATGATGATCAGATGACAGAAGCTCTTCTTGTAGCAGCCGGGATTGGCGGAGTTATCGCATCCCGAGCCTTTCTTGCCGGTGCTGCCGGAGGCTGCCAGGCGGAAATTGGTTCCGCTTCAGCCATGGCCGCAGGCGGACTGGCCTATCTTCTGGGAGGCGATGCCGATACCATAGCCCATGCTGCCGCATTGGCACTGAAAAACCTGCTGGGACTGGCCTGTGATCCGGTTGCCGGACTGGTAGAAGTGCCCTGTGTCAAACGAAATGTCATGGGAGCCGTCAATGCTCTGACATCCGCAGACCTGGCTATGGCCGGTATCTTCAGCAAAATACCGCCGGATGAAGTCATCGATGCCATGAGAAATATCGGAAGAAACATGAACGAAGATATCCGGGAAACCGGAAAAGGCGGACTGGCCGGAACACCTTCGGGAATTCAGATCCGGGAAAAAATATCTATGTAGGGTAACCAGGGGACAATCCTCTGTCCCACAGCAATTTCTGCTGAAACGGACACAGAACTGTCCCCTATCCATTTTGATTCCCTGGTAATCAAAAAATAATGCCCATCAATATTGTGCTAAATAATGAGTTAATTATCAGGAATCACTACATCCCCTTCCTTGATATTTTAAGACGAGACAGTAACTATGGCTCATCAAATTCAGTAGGATTATTATAATTAAATATATTAACTTCTTCTGTATTTCTATATTCTCCACTTTGTTCATATGCTGCCACTGCCTCTTCATAACTCATCCCATTAACAGATATATTCATGGCAATTTCATTCATCTTATTCAATTCAGTCAAATCTGTACTGATTGTTATCAGTGTTCTTTTTTCCGGATCGATATAATACTGCTGCCTTACAACTGCACACAGATTTTCCTTAATCTGATATGACTTCCCTATATCTACAGTATAATGTGCATCATACAGGGTAACTGGTTTTTCATCCAAAATGCTTTCCTTCGGTGCTTCATATATGATTTCTTCACCATATCCATATGGTTTCTGTGGATTTGATGGAGTTTTCTGCATATTTCCACCCTTTACAATAGTGCAGGAATTTTTATCATAATACAGCTCGTCCCATAAACTTTCCTCAGTAGAAGAAACCAACTTCACATGCTCTTTATATGGTTCTTGAATAATCTGCCCTTCTACAATAACTTCCGACACCAGGTTATCATCTTCATATGATGTCGTGATTTTTTCATAATCATAGCCAGATGAATAAAACTTTTTTACAATACCTTCAATTTCTCCACTTTCGTTTTTTCCCGCACAAGCTGCAAATATCAGAGTACAGCTTGCGCATAAACAAAATATACTCTTTCTCATTTTACCTTCCTCCCATCCACCTTACATCAATGGTGCAAATAGTGATGAAAGATTCTATTTTTTTAAATATTTAATAAATGCTAAGCATCCCAGAAAATAAAAGATTGTTTCTAATACTGATGAAAAAATTGTGTATATGTATAACATCCTTTCCCTCCTTTTGAAACAAAAATATGGTCAAACTATTTATGTATTTATAATACATTTATAATTAAGCAATGTCAATACTTTTATAAAAATCATACAATTTTTGTTTTGATTTTATTGACATTTTGTTTATTATGAATTATTCTTTATAAAAGCACAATATAAAACATACAAAATATATTTCAAATACTTTGTGGAGGTAACAGTTGTGAATGCACTTTTTCCAAAAGAAGAGGAAATCATGTATGCTATCTGGGAAATCGGACATCCCTGTGTGATATCCGAGATTCTCGAAAAGCATCCGGAATTGAAAAGAAATACGGTGGCCAAGGTACTCAACCTTCTGGTACAGAAAGGCTATATCCAGGTGGATTCTATCGTAAAAACAGTCACACGGACAGGACGGGCTTATGCTCCTGTAGTTAAAAAAGAGGATTATGAAAACCAGCAGGCTTTGATCAAAAATGTGGTAGAAAGTGACGATGTACAAAAAGGAATTCTTTCGTACTGTTCTGCACTTATCCGTTCCGATGAGATCACAGAAGAGTTCATTTGTGAACTGGAAAATATGATAGAAAGTTACAAGAACAAAGAGGACTGATATGGACATAACAATTTCCTCTTATCTATCATCAGCTGTCTCAATTACGGTACTGGTAGGTGTCTTACTCCTGATCCTGAAGAAACAGAGTATTATGTACCGGTTTGGCCTGGGCTGTATCTACTTTCTGGTTATTTTGCTTTTGCTGAGAGGATTTTTACCGATAGAGTTCTATGAGATACATCTCACACACTCGATCTATTCTTATAAAATCATTCCATGGTTCAAAGATTTTTTCAGGCAGGAAATTATAACCTGGTCATCTGGTTCCATTATAGGGTTTCATGTATTGTTTTTGGTTTATGGGATTGGTGTGCTCGTTCAATTGCATCGTATCTTTCGGGGATATTACTTTTCGGGAAAATATATATCATCTCTTCCCGATATAAAGGATACCGGTATCACCCGGATACTGCATACCGCTCATACTGCAATATACCATGACAAAGAATGCCGATTTCGTGTGGTATCCTCGGAGAAATTTACCACCCCGGCGCTAGGTGGGATTTTCAGACCAACAATTATTTTGCCCTTATATGAGTATTCGGAAAAAGAATATTATTACATTTTCTTACATGAAATTCTGCATTATAAGCGGAAGGATTTTATTTGCAAATTGCTGCTGGATATTCTGATGGCATTCTACTGGTGGAATCCTCTGCTTTCCAGACTTCTTTTCCCGGTTATCAATCAGATACAGGAATTATTTGTTGACTATCATCTCACCAAAGCTTTAGACAGCGGAGAAAAAGCAAACTACATGATGGTACTGACCAAGACCTTACGTTTCCAGAAAAAGGCTGCGGAAAAACCCTGGAAAGAAACGAAGACTTATGCTCTCATGGACAGCCATTCCGATAAAAATATTATCCAGCGGCTGCAGTATATCATGAAGCATTCCGTAAAACAGGTTTCTATCGTTGGCATTATTGTCTGCATATGTATGTTTTTCTCCTCATATCTGATTGTTTTCGAACCGGCGTATCGAGTGATGCAGGATGAGAATGGAAATCGAGTGTATGAAGATATAGAAGGACAGACTTACTATATTAAAAACGGAACAGACTATGATCTATATCTGGAAAATGAGTATGTAGGGACATATCCTAAAATTATTGAATCATTCAAAGATGTTCCTATTTACGACAGTATAGAGGAGATAAAATGAAAAACAGAATATACATTATTTTTATATTAATTATATTACAACTAAATATCATTGCAGTTCCATGCAAAACATATGCTTCATCTGATATTGTCAGCATCCAAAGTCTTATGAATTCTACGGAACCTCGCAGTGATAAAATTGGCTGGCAATATCAAACGGTTAATGGAGTTATTTATCGTAGATTATATAATTTTACAACTGGAAAGCCTTTAAGTGGATGGGAAGTTGCACCTTAATCTATTTACTATCTAACATATAAGAAATAAACAGAGGACAGCTACATGGTCTCTATTGTGACTATATAGCTGTCCCCATCCTCTAATCATTACGCTTCACCTATCAGCACTGTCTTCCCCTGAAACGCAAATCCATAACTGCGGATATGTTCTTTCAGGATTCCCCGTGCCATCAGCCGTTCTGCGTACTGTTTTTTCTCTATCTGCTGCAGTGCCTCCTGTACCGTATCTTCCAGACTGGCTTCTCTCCTTTTATTTCTCACCTTAAATTCTAAAATGATGGCATCATCCGTACAGGAATCCTTTGGCTCCAATACCACATCATACCTGCCAAATCCGCTCTCCTGATTGGAGGTAATAAAATATCGGTTCTGCAGGTCTACGATAAGCCCAAGGACAAAACCATGATAGAACCGCTCCGGTTCTTCCCCGGAGGGACTGTTTCCTGTGTCAAAGTAACTGAACGTTCTAAGAGCCACACGATTCATATATTCATTCATAGCTTCCAGATCATCCTCCAGCATGGCACGAATAAAATCATTATAATCTGTTTCTGCTTCCGTAAACCAGTTGCGGATCATATTCCGGAACATCAGTTTCACTTCCAGATTGGTAAGTGCAAGCTCATATTGCGGCTGTTTTCCCTCTGGGATATCCTCATACTTTTCATAGGAGAGTACTTTCAGATATCCACTGGCTAACAGCAGACTCCATATAGATCTTTCACTGCCGTCCAATTGATTATAAACAATCTGTTCATCAATATCTGACCGGATTGATTCCCCATGAAGCAACACTTCGAACTTCTCTTTTATTCTTCGATTTCCTTCCCTCAGAAGTTTCCCCACAAGGCTGTTAGAACTAGTGTTAGCCCAATAGGTTTTAAAACTTTTCTTATCAAGAAAATTTAGAATCGACCAGGGATTATAAATATCTTTATGCTCTCCAAAGATAAAACCATCATACCAATGTTTCACCCGTTCCTTTTCCTGTGAAATCCCATACTCGTCCAATGTTTCAAAAACTTCTTCCTCTGTAAAACCAAAAGAGACAGCATATTTATCTGACGTAGTTGTCACTACTTCCAGATTATTCAGGTCAGAAAAAATGGATTCTTTACTGACTCTGGTAATACCTGTCATGATAGCCCGCTCCATCCAGGGATTCGTCTTAAAAGTGGAATTGAACAGGTCTCTTGTAAACGCAACCATTTCTTTCCAATATCCATCCACATAAGCTTCCTGCATAGGGGTATCGTATTCATCCAACAAAATGATAACTTTTTTTCCATAATAACGATACAGATAATCTGACAATTGATACAGAGCAAAAGCTGCATCCTGTTCGCTCATATCTGAGGCCATATATTCAAAATATCTCTTTTCTGCATTTGACAGCACTTTGCTCTCCAGCAAAAAAGAATTCTTTTCATACTGCTTCATTAAAAGCTGACGAATCCGATAGCTGGCAGCAGCAAAATCTGTTCTTTTCACATTCGCAAAAGAAAGACTAATTACCGGATACGTGCCCTGTAATTCCCTGTATGTTTCATCCTCCCAGATGAAAAGCCCTTCAAACAGATCTCCCCGGTTTGCATAATCCACCGAAAAAAACTGCTCTACCATACTCATATTCAAAGTCTTTCCAAAACGACGGGGGCGGGTGATCAGCGTTGCACTGTCACCACTCTCCCACCACTCTTTAATAAAGGCGGTTTTATCAATATAAAAGTACTTTTTCTGTCTCAGTTCTTCAAAGTTCTGTATCCCGATTGCTACTGTTCTCGCCATAACTGCCTCCATACAAACCTGATATACTCTATAGTATTTCCAGTATAACAGTTTCCCGGCAATATTACAATTCAGCTTCTGTCATCGTTTACTTTTTATTTTCTTTTTATCCTCATACATCAGCTGGTCTGCAATTGCCAGCAGTACCGTTAAACTGCATAACGGATAGTCTTCTGAAAATGCATATCCACAGGCGTAACTTATCTTAAATCCACCGCCGGTACCGTTAAATTTCAAAGCAATATCCCTGATTTTCTCCACAATCTGTTCTATTTCATTTTTATCTGCGATCCCCTCAGCAATCACAATGAACTCATCACCGCCGAATCTTCCCACAAAATACTGGGGCGGAACCGTCTGTCTCAGAAGTTTTGCAAAGTTCAGGATCATCAGATCGCCCATCTCACGTTTCAGGGTATCATTTACAACCTTTAAGTCATTCAGATCCAACATAAAGCAGTCTGTGGGTTTTGATACTGCCATATGGGTGGTCAGCATTTCCTCACATTTATTTTTATTGGGAAGCCCTGTGGCCAGATCGATATATGCTTTTTCATTCAGTTCGGTATTGCTCTGCAAAAGCCGGAATGCTTTTCGGCTGGACATCACATAGTAAATAAAAAACAAAATTACCAATAGAAAAATCGTACTCGTCACAAGCAGTACCATCATAATATGCTTCTTCAGAAACTGTTCCACACTTAGCTCTGTTTTTGCATGGCGGCTGGCAATCAGGGCTTCTCTTACTTCTCCCTCCGTGATACTGGCAGCACATTTTTTCATAAAAGAATACATATCAATATCTTCTTTTCTGGTAGCAAAGCTGACAGAGACCTCATATCCTGTATTAGAGATTGCAAAATCTCCCAGACTTTCAAATTCGTTCCGATTTGCATAGTAAACATCTGAACTCAACAGCGTGCAGGTTGCCTTTCCTGATATCACCGCACGGATACATTCTGCCATACTTTCACATTTCAGAGTTTTTGATTCTGCATGGTGCTCCTCTACGTAAAACTGCTGCGTCGGGCTCTCATCCGTAATGGCGATCACAGATGTCGAATCCTGCAGCAGATGCAGATGTTTTTCCATAATATTTCAGATAAACCTTTTCGTTATAATACCAGTCCGACTGCTGAATTTTGGCATTCGCTGCGTTAAGATCTTCCAGAATATCTTTTGCTGCTACATTGGTGGATATTGTTGCATCCAGTTTTCCACTGTTCATATCTGCATACCGATCCGCACTACTTTCATAAAGCTCGATCACACAGTCCACCTTATCATCTTATCGTAATCCTTTCAAAGAGATGACTAGGGGACAAGTACATAGACACGAATAGCGTCGATGTACCTGTCCCCTAGTCACCTTTTCATTTTAGATTTTCTTTCGTCCGCAGCACTGTTTGTATTTCTTTCCGCTTCCGCACGGACATGGATCATTCGGATATACCTTATCCTGCGCCCTGCGTACGGGTCCCTTCTGGGTAGACTCGTCTTTATTCGTTCCTGTAACCTGAGCAACCTGTTCTCTTTCCACTTTCTGCTCAATCCGTACATGATACAGCAGACGGATGGTGTCCTGCTGAATACTGGTGATCATGTTATCGAACATATCAAAGGCACTCATCTTATATTCCACCTTCGGATCACGCTGTCCGTAAGCCTGCAGACCGATACCCTGACGGAGCTGCTCCATATCATCAATGTGATCCATCCACTTCCGGTCAATGACTTTCAAAAGTACCACACGTTCCAGTTCACGAATCTGTTCCGGTTCCGGGAACTCTGCTTCTTTTGTCTCATACAGCTTGATAGCTTCCTCTTTCAGTTCCTGCTTCAGCTGATTCTTTTTCATTTTTTTCACGCGTTCCGTGGTAACGGTCTTCAGCGGAATGATTGGCTGAAGGATGGTGTTCAGTTCTACCAGATCCCACTCTTCCGGATCCACATCATCGCTGATACACATATCCAGTGTATTATCAATCGTATCGGTAATCATCTTACAGATCGCATCTCTCATGTTCTCTCCATCCAGAACACGGCGGCGCTCTTTGTAAATAATCTCTCTCTGTTCATTATTTACCTGGTCATATTCCAGCAAATTCTTACGGATTCCATAGTTGTTGCTCTCGATCTTCTTCTGGGCCTTCTCAATGGCACTGGAAAGCATCTTATGTTCAATCTGCTCATTCTCAGCAACTCCCAGACTGGAAAATACCGACATAAGCTTTTCAGAACCAAACAGACGCATCAGATCATCTTCCAGAGAAATATAGAAGCGGGACTCACCCGGATCTCCCTGACGTCCGGAACGACCACGCAGCTGGTTATCAATACGTCTGGATTCATGACGCTCTGTACCGATAATCTTCAGACCACCAGCCGCTCTTGCCTCATCATCCAGCTTAATATCCGTACCACGGCCCGCCATGTTGGTAGCAATCGTTACAGCTCCTGCCACACCGGCCTGTGCTACGATCTCAGCTTCCATTTCATGGAACTTGGCATTCAATACATTGTGCTGAATCCCTTCTCTGCGAAGCATATTGCTGAGAAGTTCAGACGTCTCAATGGTAATCGTACCTACCAGTACCGGCTGATTCTTGGCGTGTGCTTCTTTGATTTCATTTACAACCGCACGGAACTTTTCCTTTTTGGTCATGTATACAGCATCATCATTATCAATACGCTGTACCGGACGATTGGTAGGAATTTCAATAACATCCATACCATAAATCTCGCGGAACTCCTGCTCTTCTGTCAGCGCCGTACCGGTCATACCTGCCTTTTTCTTATATTTATTGAAGAAGTTCTGGAACGTAATCGTTGCCAGTGTCTTACTTTCACGGCGGACCTTCACATGCTCCTTCGCCTCAATGGCCTGATGCAGACCATCCGAGTATCTTCTTCCCGGCATGATACGTCCGGTAAATTCATCTACGATCAGTACCTGATCATCTTTCACTACATAATCCTGATCCCGGAACATCAGATTATGTGCACGCAGAGCCAGAATGATATTATGCTGAATCTCCAGGTTTTCCGGATCTGCCAGGTTCTCGATATTGAAGAATTTTTCTACCTTCTTCACACCTTCCTCTGTCAGATTGACCACTTTATCTTTCTCATTGACAATGAAATCACCAGTCTCAATGATTTCCTCTCCCATAATAGCAGTCATCTTGGTCATCTCGCCGCTGGCTTCTCCACGTTCCAGCTGCTTTGCCAGGATATCACAAACTTCGTACAGCTTGGTGGATTTGCCGCTCTGACCGGAAATAATCAGAGGAGTACGTGCCTCATCAATCAAAACAGAGTCTACCTCATCGATAATAGCATAGTTCAGTTCTCTCTGTACCAGCTGTTCTTTATAAATAACCATGTTATCACGAAGATAATCAAAACCATCCTCGTTATTTGTCACATAAGTAATATCGCAGGCATACTGCTCCCGTCTTTCATCATTTTTCATGGAGTTCAGAACCACACCGACAGTCAGCCCCAGGAACTCATGAACCTTTCCCATCCACTCCGCATCACGCTTTGCCAGATAGTCATTGACAGTTACGATATGAACTCCCTTTCCTTCCAGCGCATTCAAATATGCCGGACAAGTAGAAACAAGAGTCTTACCTTCACCGGTTCTCATCTCCGCAATACGACCCTGATGCAGAATAATACCACCGATCAGCTGTACCCGGTAATGCTCCATATCCAATACACGCTTTGCAGCTTCACGAACCGTCGCAAAAGCTTCCGGCAGCAAATCATCCAGAGTCTCTCCCTTTGCCAGTCTTTCCTTAAACTTTCTGGTCTGATCCTTAAGTTCTTCATCTGACATTGCCTGCATGGTCGGACGCAGTTCTTCAATCTTATCCACCAGGGGCATGATTCTCTTCAGTTCTCTGGAACTATGTGTTCCGAAGAATTTCTCAACTAATTTCATATAGTCACTCCTGTTAATATTAATATCTGTTCAGGCCTGCACTCCTGAACAATTAATTCAATCATTTCATTCATCTTATAGTTACATACAAATAGTATTCTAACACTTAATCAGTCAATAGACAACTTTAATTTTCAGCAACTTGCCAGCAACCCCAAAAGTGACCGGGGGACAGGTGCATAGACACGAATAGTGTCTATGCACCTGTCCCCCGGTCATTCTAGTCACCTGTCAACGCTTAGCACTCTGGTTCAATGAGTCCGTAAGTATTTCCTTTTCTTTTGTATACAACATTTACTTCATCAGTCTCAGCATTTCTGAATACGAAGAAATTATGTCCCAGTAATTCCATCTGTACACATGCATCTTCCGGATACATGGGTTTGATGCCAAAACGTTTGGTACGAATAATCTTGACATCTTCATCTTCAATAAAATCGTCTTCCACAAATGTTTTCTGGAAGTTACCTGTTCCCTGCTGTTTGTTTACAATCTTGGTTTTGTATTTGCGAAGCTGACGTTCAATCACTTCTTCTACCAGATCGATGGATACATACATATCACTGCTGACCTGTTCGGAACGGATAATGTTGCCTTTGACCGGAATCGTCACCTCTATCTTTTGTCTTTCTTTCTCTACACTTAACGTTACATGAATCTCCGTCTCAGGTGTAAAATACCTTTCCAGTTTTCCCAGTTTTTCATTGATCGCTTTTCTCAGACCTTCTGTTACTTCGATATTTTTTCCACTGATAATAAATTTCATGCTGTCAACCCCTTCGCCTTTTATTTTACCAAAAGCTTTTCTGCACTTCTGTAAGTACCTATATTATATCAATTTGTCTGTATTTTGGCAACTATTATTCGAATATTCATGTTATTTTCATGTTTTTTACAGTTAATTCATGGAATCGCTGCAAAACGACAAAACTCTTTCTAATTCCATATGTCCGCCAAATATATCCAGGGCACTTCCCACGGTCACATCCACATGATTATTACCTGCCTGCCGAAGCTGTTCCAGATGGGAAAAACTTCCCACTCCGCCCGCATATGTCACAGGCATCTGGCTGCATTCTGCCAGAAGTTTCACCAGTTCCGTCTCGATACCGGAAGCCCTTCCTTCCACATCAACCGCATGAATCAGGAACTCATCACAATGCGAAGAAAATTCCTGTAATGTCTGCCGTGTCACCGGAACCTCTGTGAACTTCTGCCAGCGGTCTGTCACAATATAATATCGCCCATCTTTTTTCCGACAGCTCAGATCCAGTACCAGGTGTTCTTTTCCCACTGCTTTCTCCAGGCATTCCAAATTCTCCCAGCTGATTTTTCCGTCCCGAAATACAAAGGAGGTAACAATCACATGACTGGCTCCTGCATCCAGAAATTCATGGGCGTTCCCGTCATGAATACCGCCTCCCACCTGCAGCCCGCCGGGATACGCGCGCAATGCCTGCAGGGCCTGATGTTTCGTTGCCTCATAAAAAGGAGAAGCAGCCGGATTCAAAAGAATGATATGCCCTCCACGAATCCCCAATGATCTGTACAGACGGGCATAAAATGGTGCATCCTGTTCAGACACAAAATTTTCTACAGCCTGATCTCCCCGATCCTGGAGACTTCCTCCTACAATTTGTTTTACTTTTCCATTATGTATGTCAATGCATGGCCGAAATCTCATACTATTCGCTCCTTTCCATGCATTGATAATACCATTTTTTTATTAGCGGGGCAAGCGTTTACGGATTTACCGAAGTAGTACCGTTATTTCTGGTATTGTTATTGGTTCCATTATTATTTGTTCCGTTATTGACATTTCCATTATTGTTGGTTCCGTTTCCGGTCAGATCTTCCACACCCTGACCGATTCCTTCTCCGACATCCTTGATTCCCTGGCCAACATCTTCACCCAGATCCTCGATCACACCGCCGTTGTTGGTGTTATCATTCACCCCATTGTTTCCGGTTGTGTTATTGTTGGTTGTATTATTATCCGTTGCGTTATTATTGCTGGTATTGTCGTTAACCATGTTGTTGTCATTCACTCCGGTTCCATTATTATTGGTACCGTTATTGTTTGTACCATTGTCATTCGTCGTATTCTCCTGTCCGCTGGTAGCATCATTTACATTACCATTATTGCCATTGCCCCCGCAGCCGGCCAGTACAACTATCGCTGATGCAAAAACAGCTGCCTTCAACCACTTTTTCCATTGTTTTTTCATAATCTGCATCTCCTTTTCGTTTGCTGTTCTTAATATGCTCACGACAGAGTGCAAATATGCTGGAAATTTTTGTTTTTTAATCCAGATACCCCCCAATCAGGTTCTGGTGGTTTTTCCTATATCCGGAGGGCGTGATTCCCGTCACTGATTTAAATACCCGGTTAAAATGTGTCAGATTGGCAAATCCCGTCTCCTGACTGACCTGGGTAATATTTTTATCAGTCTCCATCAGTTTGCGCTGTGCATTCATCACGCGAGTCACATTGGTATACTGCACAATGGTGCTGTTGGTATGTTTTTTGAATTCCCGGCAAAGATAACTGGGACTGATATAAAACCGGGAAGCCAGACTCTGCAGGGTGATATCCTCCTGATAATGCTGATGGATATAATTGATAATTACACTGATTCTGTCTGCATTCTTTTTTTCTTCTGGTTCCATCCTTTGCGTCTGCATCAGCATGGTAAACAAAAACATATTCAGCAGTGTTTTACGATATTCTCTGTAAAACTCTGTAGGATTTTCAAACTCCCGGATCAGTTCCTCAAGAATACGATGTAGTCTCTGCCTCACAACCGGATCTGGACGATACATTCCATTATTCTCATCCAGTACCCGCAATAGTTCCTCAGAACTGACATCCTCCCGCTGGAAGTAAAGCACAATTCTTTTAAAAGGGACATCATTTTCACCATAAGAGCGGTGCATAATATACGGGGAAAACAGAATCATTTCGCCCGCATGCATTATATACAAATCATCTTCCATCATATGATAGCGTTCCCCGTCTTCGAGATAATATAATTCATAATAATTATGGTAATGAGACTTCATCATATTATCATTGACACCGGAAATTCGCTCTCCTGCAATACTCTCTCCCTGAGCCATTCGGATTCCTGCCTGATCAATCATTTCTATCCCTCCACACAGCTTTTCTGTATCATAACATGACTCCCTATATAGAGCAAGATATGTAAAAAAACACATCATTCACATCAATTTTCGTCTGGTTTTGC
>JBJELT010000089.1:0-2116 GCA_051879295.1 Oliverpabstia sp.
CATACTATTCGTATTTCTTTCCAACAATATATATCGGTACAAACAATCCTGCTAAGTAAAGAATTAACACACACATTTGAATTCCATGACAATTTTCAATATTAGGAATCACAATCAATAACAACAGGTATATCATTGGGACTGTTAACATAGTAATTAATGACCAATTCCGTAAGTACTTTACAACATGAGGCCAGTTGCTGTTGTTGAAGTGGACTCCCGGAACATGCATTCGAAACACACCATCACTATATGTATTAATATTATTTTCATCATAGTAAACTGGCAATCGTTCTTTTATAAAAAGCCACAGATAAATACCAAACCCGAAACTTAACGCTTCCAATATCAGAAAATTCTCAAAAAAAGCGTCTACTCCTATTTTTGATGAACTCCATGTGCCCACACATATCTCCAAGGCGGTAAATAAAGCACAGCTGAAAAAAATAACTGCATTTCTCTTTTGACGCTCTTTCTGTTTTTCGGGCGTATCTTCAGAAAGAGTTAATGCCTTCTTTACTAGAGTCTCGACATGTTCTGTATTCATTTCCGATGTACGATCCAACTTCCGCCCTTCCAGTAATTCTGTTACAGAAACTTCTAATATATCTGCCAACGGAACCAGTAAAGAAATATCCGGCATACTTATACCTCTTTCCCATTTACTGACCGCCTTATCCGACACAAAAAGCTTATCTGCAAGGTCTTTCTGCGTATATCCTTTTGCTTTTCTTCGTTCTGCCACAAATTCTCCAAAAGAATTCTTGTCAATTTCAAACATAATTACGACCTCCTTAATCTTCAGCTTAGTATGCCTCTATATTAATACTCACTCTCAAAACGGACAATCGACCAATAGTAGAATTGCCAGAAAAACGGAAACTGACAGTAGATTGTTCGAGAATCCCCGGAATTAAAGTTCTGTTTAACATTTGAGCAAAAACTGGCACACGGAATTTTTACCCCCATGCACCAGTTCATTTTCAAGGATTCGCTATATAACCTATCTATCACCAGTTAATCTGGCAACTCTCATATTTCATAATATACTCATTCCGGATTGCTTCCATCTCTTTTTTCCGTTCCTCCGGAAGGATTTTTAATATTTCTTTCTCATCCATGTCAGTATTTCCATAAAGTCTCTCCATGTCATAGAGATAAATATTCTCCCATGTATTTAAAAGATAATCAAAAAGTTCTGAAGCATCTGTAAAATGGACCTGCCTGTCAAAACCTCTTCCCGCACCATACCATTCCAATACCTCACACCCAAACGGATAAGCATCCACCACGCAGAAATCTCCAGATTCCTCAGACAGTAGCCTGAATATCTCTTTTACCTGCATGCAATGTTCCATCTCTTCTTTAGAAATATATTCTTTCATCCTGACCTACACCTCGCGATATTTATGAATCAGCTTTTCCAGCGATTCTGCAAACCGTACATCATCTTCAGCGGTACGCTTCGCTGGACCTTTTATATGGTTTCTTTTTTTCGCATTTCGTGCCTTCTTTGCTAAGTGCCTCTCCATAAGCATCTGGTCAATATTGTCATTCGTATACCATCTGCCACTCTGATGTATCCCGTATGCTCCTTTTCCAAGAATCATCGCAGCAACACCATAATCCTGTGTTACCACAATGTCATCCTTCTGGCAGACGCTGACCAACTTGAAGTCTACCGCATCAGCTCCTGCTCCAACTGTCAAAACTTCACTGTAATCAGACTGCAGAATATGATTCGTGTCACACAGTAAGATTACTGATATCTGATATTTTTTTGCAATATGCTCTACAATAGATACCACCGGACAGGCATCTGCATCTACCAAAATCCTCATGCTTTCTTCCCCTTTGTTAAATCATAGCTTTCACCAATCATCCGTTTGATATCTTCCTTCGGGACGGTTCCATCCAGAATAATAGAATTCCAGTGTGTCTTATTCATGTGGTATGCTGGAACAACCGATGCAAAAGTACTTCGCCAGAAGTCCCGCCACTGCGGATCGCATTTCACATTAATCCATACATGTCCATCTTTGTTATAGATTAGAGCAAATGTCTTCTTAGACCCTTTATGGCGCATCACACACCAGTTAGAATCGTGGAATGGATA
>JBJELT010000090.1:0-2093 GCA_051879295.1 Oliverpabstia sp.
TGTGGACTTTGCATGAAAGTTACACTAAAGACCATTTTGCCCCTTTCGTGGCAGGCCTTCATCCTTCCAAAAAGATCATCAGTTCCCTTAAGCTTTTGCCACTGTTATGGAATGCATCCATGATCTGTTTGGATTCTATCTCATGCTTTGCTTTTTGTAGTTCAAGCAGTCTGGCTTCAAGAGCCTCCTGCTTTTGTTGAACCTTGATAAGTTCATCCTCAACTTTTTTGATCTCAGTATCAATCGAAGATATCGAACGTGTCCTGCTCATAGGTGCCTTCCTCCATAGTTTCTGATAATAGTGACTGGTTATTCGCCAGCATGTTGCTGATGTCCTTCGCCAGAGAACGTATGTCATCGTCGTCCATTCCAAATGCACTGAGGATTGTCCTCTGCCTTTTGGAAACTGCATGGTCCAGTCGATACTCCCCATTGTTTCGACGTACCATTTCTATCTTCTCAAGTTCCCGGATCGATGCAGGAACAGTAAGATAATTCTGCCGTGTCTCCATTTTAAGAAGTGTGTCTTTCAGTAGATTGTACATACGATTCCTTACAATCAGTGCAATGAATTCGATGAAGATTTTTGCAGAAAGCGCTTCATTACTTTGAACCCTCATGCTTTTGGAGCCGATAAAAGACTTGTCAGAACTGAAAAGTTTCTCAGAAACATCTCGGCCTTTGTAATGAATCAAAGCCTCCGATGCAGTCATTTTTTCTGAAGTGATCAGACAGAAATAACCACATAATTCAAGGCGCTTTGTGATCACATCTGTTTTTTCAGAGTAGGAAATAAATTCACCTTTCCTGTTAAAAGTGAATGTGAATAGTTCCTGGTATGTCTTAGGCAAAGTGATCTTTTCACCTATGTGTTTATCAAGGTACGTTTTTATCCTGTCAATCAGCTGCTCAAACTGTTCTCGTTCCGCAGCCTGCTTTGATGGATTATAAAATATGTGGAAATACCTTTCGCAGGTATCGTCCTCGTATAACTTCGACCTGACCGTTTTTCCATATACGCGGTATGAGCGAATGCTGCACCCACGGTCTGTTTCGAAGGTATTACGATGCGCAAAAACAAGTGAGGATACTAACTCTTTCTGGCCTTTTACCATGATGATAAATGGATGGTTATTCTCTTCCATGTACCTGATGTTATCTTTACTGAAGTATCCACGATCCAGAATAAAGCCAACATTTTTATAGTTGTACTGTTCGACCTTGTCTACCATATATTTAAACTGCGATACATCATTGATAGAGCCAGGATACTCTTCATAAAAAAGAGGCACACGGTTATTCTTGTCATATGCTATAGCTAAATTGAAAACAGGAAGACCCTGATCAGTCTTGGCCTTTCCATACTCGACGATATCGATATCACCAGCCTGACAGTTTTTGTTGGTTGAATCATATGAGATATAGATACGTTGATTATGATCGCGCTTTTCATTCCAGTCATCAAGGAATCCAGTCATCTGGTCCCTGGTAACGCTTTTCAGAAAACGACACACCTTCGAATCGCTGTAGATACGCATGCTTTCTGAAAACAATGGATGGTTGAATGCAAAATCCGGATAATACTGGCCGGCATTTTCTTCATCAACGATCATGTATGAAACGAGATCCAATAGCAATCCGCTGTCTTTATGAAAGTACTTTAGAAGCATCTGAGGAATTTTGTATTCCTCCAGGACTTTCCGGATAACAGCATAGGAACCTATTTTTAATGCACAGCTGCGATATGCCTCAGGTAATTCTTCGGGAAGAGTGACTGTTGGAAAAAATTCCTGAAAGCGCTCATTCGGGTACATGGTATCTGGGGAGTCCTGATTAACCTTTCCGATTATGGCACGCTGGGGTACAGCGTATTTTTTCTCGGCATTATAAACCTGACCGTATTGATAAAGGATATAGGTTGCATTGCCCTTTTTCTTTCTGATTATTTTTCCCTTTTCAACAGGGATTTTTACTGTAGAATCGAAATACATTTGGTCGCTCCTTTTAGTGTAACCGTTACACTAAAATTATATCACATATTTCGACTCTATGCAAGCAAAAAAGCTTGATTTTTCAAGGATTTCAGGCATTTT
>JBJELT010000091.1:0-2085 GCA_051879295.1 Oliverpabstia sp.
TGTTAGGGTCGGGAGGAATCGACCATCTAGAGTCGCTTAGAATTAACCATTTTTAGTCAGATAGAAAAAGCCATTGTATTTTTCTTTTCGTGTTCTAAAATGATGTATGCCAATGCATCAGTAGAAATCACAATGGGAGAAAAACACAATGACTTAACTGAAATAATAGCACATGCACTCAATGAAATGAAGATGGAACAGGGAAATAATTTTAATCCCGATAAAGTTAATCTTGCAGAATTAGAACGCAGAACAGGGATTTCAAGAGCTAAGCTTCGAAGAATTAAAAAAGCCGGATTTATTGATCTTCCGCATGCACTTTCTGGCAGAAAAGCTGAACGCACCCTTCTGTCAGGTTTTACAGGCATCATTGATGAGCTGCTCAGAAAAGGAGTTACCAACTCTGCGGTCTGCTATGACAGGTTAAAGGAGAATGGATTTCAGGGCGGCTTGACTATCGTTAAAGAGTACATTTCCAGCCACAAGGAACTTATCCCACCTAAGAGGCAGATTGTAGCCTCTCAGGGCAGCCGTGGGCATCGTTACCATACTGCTCCCGGGGAATCATACCAGATGGATTGGGGATTTGTCGAAGTGGAGGATGCCTCTGGAAATACTTATAAAATAGCCTGTTTTGCCATGATCTGCCACTGCTGTGGACAGCGCTATATCGAATTCTTTCCAAATGCAAAACAGGAGAATCTGTTTATTGGAATGATCCATGCATTTTTATATATGGGAATTCCTGAGTATATCCTGACGGATAACATGAAAAGTGTTGTAATCCGCCGCGATGAACAGGGGCATCCAATCTGGCAGAAAGATTATGAACTGTTTATGGGGAACCTTGGATTTGAGACAAAACTGTGTAAGCCAAGGCACCCGTTTACAAAGGGCGCAGTCGAACGTCTGGTACGGTTCGTGAAAAATAACTTCCTGCCGGGGCGTGTATTCAACGAAATCACAGATTTGAACTATGAAGCGCTCCGTTGGTGCAATGCGCAGAACAATATTTATCATCGTGCAGTTGACTGTATTCCGAACGAAAAACACACGATGCTCTGTATGAAAACTGCTGCTATACTTGAAGAGTCGATTGAATTATCGTATTATCTGTGTCCGGAACGTAAGATTTCCTTTGACGGTTTTGTTCACTTTGAAGGACGTCGTTTTGGAGTTCCTTACTGGTATACAGAAAAGAGCTGCCGTGTAAAAAGAGATGGTTATATACTCTACATATACGATTCAAAAATGACAAAAGTGCTCACATCACATGATGTAACATGGAGTCTCCGGGACAGTTTCTGCAAAGATCAGTATGTTACAGAACAGCCCGAAGAAAAACCCACTGCGCCAGTAAGGGTACATATTCAGCAGCTTAATCCACCTCAGTATGATTCTGGTTTTAGCAGATTTAACTTTGAGGAGGGGCTTTGGGATGAATAATTCATTTTTTGAACAGATTCAGGCCTCTGCCGAATATCTGGCTCTCGATCTGAGTGCACAGGAGATGGCACAGTTTGCAGTTGACCACGAATTCAATGAAGAAAACATACGAGTAGTTGCTGAAATCTTTCAGTATCTGCAGCAAAAGAAGAAAGAAAACATCGTTTCAACGCTGTTGCGCATGAGCCGACTTCCGCTAAAAGAACCCAAAACTTTTGAAAGTTTCGATTTTGAACAGCTGCACGGGAAGCAGACAGATGCCCTCAGAAACTTACCATCTTTGTCAGCTCTCTATGCACATAAAAATCTTGCATTTATTGGACCGCAGGGAGTTGGGAAAACACATCTTGCAATGGCATATGGGCGTAAGTGCTGTCAAAATGGCCTGAAAGCGTATTTTTTAAAAGCAACGGAATTAAATCAACGATTAACCGATGCTCGTAAATATGGGCGAGAAAGCAGTACCATCAATGGCTTGGTAAAGCCCTCTTGTTTAATTGTCGATGAGATAGGAAGATGTGTTTTTGATAAAGAAAACACGCGCATGTTCTTTGATGTCATCGATCGCAGATACAACAAGGAGGGCCCCAACACTATGATATTCACCAGCAATAAAGGTCCTGATAAATGGGGAGAATT
>JBJELT010000092.1:0-2066 GCA_051879295.1 Oliverpabstia sp.
ATCTTTTCTTGCTTTACTTTGCATAGTCTCCGAAGATATTTATGAGAGCAATTCTCAAAAAATATCATATCGGAGGTACTTTTATGGACAAAAAATACTTACCAGACCTGATTTCTGAACTGGAACAGGAACTTCTACGGCTCGGTTATACCGAAGGAAGTATGACCTTTTACCGCAGACGCTGGAACCAGCTGATGGCTTATGCAGAAAATCGCGGTGAATACTACTACACAGAACAACTCGGCATAGACTTCGTCCGGGAATTCTTCGGCATCACACAGGATGATTTTGGGAGAACACTGCCACAGGCAGAAACACAGGAACTACGTGTTATCCGCATGGTAGGTGATTTTCAGCTTCATCATGCTGTGCTTCGGCGTTACCTGAAACACAAAGAAATCCTGACCGAACCTTTCTTTTTAGAGATGAGACAACGTTTTCAGGAGCATTGTGTGAAGAATGGCTATTCCAAGATAACTACAGACCACTATGTGAAGCAGTCTTCCTACATGATGGACTATCTGGCTGCTCATGGGATGGTGGATTTCAGTGCTGTTACTCTCGAAACCATTTATGCATATATCCGCACATTAGCAGGATTCACCTACAAGACAGTAGAACAACATATCTGTTCCTTACGTGCTTTCTTCCGTTTCCTTTATCAAGAAGGGATTATCGCGGTTGATTTTGCTGCCAAAATGCCAATGGTAAAAGCCCGTAAGCAGACAGCCATTCCTTCTGTATGGACGCATGAGGAATTAAAGCAGCTCATTGAAGCCATTGACCGCGGAAGCCCTAAAGGGAAAAGGGATTATGCTATCATACTTATTGCATGCCGGCTAGGTCTTCGTTGTGCCGATATCAAAGGTCTTTGTTTTGAAAACTTTAACTGGGCAGAGAAGAAACTCTGTTTCATCCAGTCAAAAACAAAACAACCTATGGAGCTTCCTCTTGTGCCGGATGTTGGATGGGCTGTGATCGACTACCTGAAATATGGAAGACCCAAAGTTGATAGTCCCTACATTTTCGTCCGGCACATGGCTCCGTTTTTGCCTTTTTCAGAAGATGACCATCTGAACCAGCTGATAAAAGCATATATGGTAAAAGCTCATATCCCGGTATCCGGCAAGCGTCGTGGAATGCACAGCCTGCGCCATACCATGGCAAGTGTGCTTCTTGAAAAAGATACCCCTCTTCCGGTGATCTCTGACATTATCGGTCATCTGGATACGAATTCCACTGCTGTATATCTCAAAGTAGATATGGCACGTCTGGCGGAATGCCCGTTGGATTTCGAGGAGGTGATCCGTCTTGGCTGAACCAGTTTTTGCAGGACCATTTAAAAAAGAAATGCAGGATTTCATCCCACTCAAACGTTCTGTCGGGTATAAATATAATTCAGAACCAGGCATCCTCAAACGATTTGATAATTACCTTGTAGTACATTACCCGGAAACAGATATACTTTCTAAAGAAGCTGTGATTGGCTGGTGCTGCAAAACAATGCATGAAACAGCTGCGAACCATTGTTCCCGTGCCTCTGTTATACGTCAGTTTTCAAAATATCTGGACAGCATAGGGATCAATACATGGATACTTCCAAAGAATTACTATCCGAAAGGACAACAGTATGTGCCGCACATTTATACTCCAGACGAACTGAAAAGATTCTTCGCGGAAACGGATAAATGCCACTACTGTTCAAGTGTTCCTTATCGGCACCTGATCATGCCGGAGTTTTTCAGACTGCTTCTTTCCTGCGGGCTGCGCTGCTCTGAAGCACGGCTGCTGACAGTTGGGGATGTAGATCTGCATCAAGGCGTGTTGTCCATCTGTGATTCAAAGAATCATAACAGTCGTCTGGTCCCAATGCCGGAATCCATGACACTGAGACTTCGGACATATGCTGAACAGGTCCATCCTTTTCCAGAGCCTGATGGATATTTTTTCCCAGGCTATGGCGGAAAACCAATGACCATAGGAAATATTTACAAAAACTTCCGGCGTTTTCTCTGGAAGGCAGGTATCTCACATACTGGTGATGGCCCAAGAGTCCACGATTTTCG
>JBJELT010000093.1:0-46352 GCA_051879295.1 Oliverpabstia sp.
TATGGGTCGAAGTTCTCAACTTCCTCTCAGCCTAGTACATAAGCTCCCCTGTTCAATTTACGATATCAAGTATAAAAAATTTAAAGGGAAATGTCAATCATTATTTTTCAGTAAAATCTTTGACACTCAAAAAAAATATGATATAATGATCCTGACGGCTATCTGCGACAATGCAGCATGCCATCTTAAGTAAGGAGGAAATTTATATGGGTTCGATTGCCATTGTAACTGACAGTAACAGTGGAATTTCTCAGGCAGAAGCGAAGAAACTAGGAATTTTTGTTCTTCCGATGCCTTTTTTTATCAATGAAAAATTATATTATGAAGACATTGACTTGTCTCAGGAACAGTTTTATCAGCTTCTTGCACAGGATGCCAATGTATCTACTTCTCAGCCATCACCGGGGGATGTGATGGATCTTTGGGATTCGATTCTGAAAGATTACACAGAAATTGTGCATATTCCTATGTCCAGCGGTCTCAGTGCTTCCTGCGCTACTGCCCAGGGGCTGGCTCAGGACTATGAAGGAAAAGTATATGTGGTTGATAACCAGCGTGTTTCTATTACGATGAAACAGTCAGTGCTGGATTCCATTGCTCTTGTAAAAGCAGGAAAAACAGCAAAAGAAATAAAAGAAATACTGGAAAAGGAAGCACTGGAATCAAGTATTTATCTTGTCGTTGATACATTAAAATATCTGAAAAAAGGTGGTCGCATCACACCGGCAGCAGCACTTCTTGGTTCTGCTTTGAATCTGAAACCGATTCTTCAGATTCAGGGTGAAAAACTTGATGCTTATAAGAAAGTACGGGGAATGAAACCTGCAAAGAAGAATATGCTGGAAGCAATGAGCCATGATCTGGATACACGATTTGCTGAGTATGTTAAAAAGGGAGAATTAAAACTACAGGTTGCATATGCAGATGATCGTGAGGCTGCTGAGCAATGGGCGGAAGAAGTTCGTACCGCATTTCCTGAACTGGAGCTCAGCTGTGTGGATCCGCTTGCTTTGAGTATTGCCTGCCATACAGGTCCGGGAATTCTTGCGATAGCCGCGAGCCATTGTCTTGATATAAAATAACATGAAGTTTTTTGCTGAAAATAGTTGACGAAAGAAAAACTTCGTGCTATGATAACGAAGTATGCCGCACAAAGAGGTTTAAGTGTCTAAGGACCACCATATTTGGCGAGTAATGATAATAGGAGGTGTGCCATATGTACGCAATTATTGCAACAGGTGGTAAACAGTACAAAGTAGCCGAAGGCGATATCATTAGAGTGGAAAAGCTTGGTGTAGAAGCTGGAGAAACTGTTACATTTGATCAGGTTCTTGCTGTAAGCAATGACGGTCTGAAAGTTGGAGCTGATGTTGAAAACGCCAGCGTAACTGCTTCCGTAATCGAGAACGGCAAAGCTAAAAAAGTTATTGTTTACAAATATAAGAGAAAAACTGGATATCATAAGAAAAACGGACATAGACAGCAGTTCACAAAAGTGAAAATCGAAAAGATCAACGCTTAATTGGTGGATTTATGACGAAAGTAACGTTTTATCAGAATTCAGAACAACAGTGTGTGGGATTTGATGTGAACAGTCATGCGGGATATGCGGAAGAAGGCGAAGATATTGTTTGTGCTGCTATTTCTGCATTGGTAATCAATACCGTTAATTCCATTGAAGCTTTTACAGATGATGTTTTTCAACTTGATGTTGATGAAGAATCTGCAGATATTTGTCTGAAGGTTGAAAATGAACCTTCGGATGCGTGTTTACTGCTTCTGAATTCACTCATTCTCGGATTACAGGGAATGGAAGATGGACAGTATACTGATTTTATTGATATAATCTTCGAGGAGGTGTAAAAACCATGTTAAATATGAACCTTCAATTTTTTGCTCATAAAAAGGGAGTTGGTTCTACCAAGAACGGTAGAGATTCTGAGTCCAAGAGATTAGGAGCAAAGAGAGCTGACGGACAGTTTGTAAAAGCTGGTAATATCCTTTACAGACAGCGTGGAACCAAGATTCATCCTGGTGTAAACGTTGGCCGTGGTAAAGACGATACTCTGTTTGCACTGACAGACGGTGTTGTTCGTTTTGAAAGAAAAGGAAGAGATAAGAAACAGGTTTCTATCGTTCCGGTAGCTGAGTAATGCATATGTGCAGGCTTCAAATCAATCTGGTTTGAAGCCTGTTTTTTGTGAATAGTTGTAACATGTCATTGAAATAATACAGGAGTATATATATATATGTTTGCAGACAGAGCGAAAATATTCATCCGTTCCGGAAAAGGCGGCGATGGTCATGTCAGTTTCCGGAGAGAGCTTTATGTACCCAACGGCGGCCCGGATGGCGGAGACGGCGGTCGCGGCGGTGACGTAATATTTGAAGTGGATGAGGGATTGAACACCCTGAATGAATTCCGCCACAAAAGAAAATACAGTGCCCAGAACGGTGAAGAGGGCGGTAAAAAGAGATGCCACGGCAAGGATGGAAAAGATATTGTCCTGAAGGTGCCGGAAGGAACTGTAATTTATGAAGCTGAAAGCGGAAAAGTTATTGCGGATATGTCAGGAGCAAACCGTCGGCAGATTATTCTGAAAGGCGGCCGGGGAGGAAATGGTAATATGCATTACGCTACTGCCACCATGCAGGTTCCGAAGTACGCACAACCGGGTCAGCCGGCACAGGAACTGGAAGTGCGGCTGGAATTAAAAGTCATTGCCGATGTGGGTCTTGTGGGCTATCCGAATGTAGGAAAGTCAACATTTCTTTCGCGTGTGACCAATGCGCAGCCGAAAATTGCCAATTATCATTTTACTACATTGACCCCGAATCTTGGGGTTGTTGATCTGGATGGGGCTGACGGTTTTGTTATTGCAGATATCCCGGGGTTGATTGAGGGTGCATCCGAAGGTGTGGGACTTGGTCATCAGTTTTTACGGCACATTGAAAGAACACGTGTGATGATTCATATTGTGGATGCAGCATCTACAGAAGGCAGAGACCCGGTTGACGATATTTACAAGATCAATGCAGAACTGGAGGCTTATAATCCGGAAATTGCCTCCCGTCCGCAGGTTATTGCCGCCAATAAGATTGATGTGATATATCCAGAGGGAGAAGATCCTGTGCAGAGACTGCGGGATGAGTTTGAACCCAAGGGAATTAAAGTATTTCCTATTTCTGCCGTAACAGGAAAAGGTGTGAAAGAACTGCTCTATGCTGTAAAAGCACTTCTCGATCAGACAGAGAGAGAACCGATTATCTTTGAACAGGAATTCTTCCCGGAAGATGTTCTGATTGGCGAAAATCTTCCGTATACGGTTGATGTTGAGGAAGATAGCCATACATTCATTGTGGAAGGTCCTAAAATCGAGAAAATGCTTGGTTATACCAATCTTGACTCTGAAAAGGGATTTGCTTTCTTTCAGCGTTTCCTGAAAGATGGCGGTATTTTGGATGATCTGGAAAAGGCAGGAATTCAGGAAGGCGACACAGTTCGTATGTATGGATTTGAGTTTGATTATTATAAATAACGGAGGGTATCATGACCAGTAAACAAAGAGCTTATTTAAAAAGCCTTGCAATGAATACAGAACCGATTCTGCAGATTGGAAAGTCAAGCCTGACACCGGAGTTCACTGCTTCTGTAAAAGAGGCTCTGGAAGCCAGGGAACTGATTAAAATCAGTGTTTTGCAGAATTGTATGGATGATCCACACCAGATGGCGCAGATGCTTGCAGAACGCACAGGTTCTCAGGTGGTACAGGTGATCGGTAAAAAAATTGTACTTTATAAAGAAGGAAAAAAAGAGAAAAAGAAAATTCAGCTTCCTTAAGGAAGGGCTTGCTTTATGAAGAAAAAAATAGGTATCATGGGCGGGACATTTGATCCGATTCACATCGGACATCTGATTATTGCCGAAAAAGCGTATGAGCAGTTTGGCCTGCAGCAGATTCGATTTATGCCTGCGGGTAATCCTCCCCATAAACAGGATCGTAAAAGACAGACGACAAATGAGCAGCGCATCGAGATGGTCAGAAGGGCAATTGTAGGAAATCCGCATTTTGCCCTTTCTCTCGAGGATATGAAACCAGATGAGTATTCCTATACCTATCGCACGTTAGAACGTCTGAAAGAGCAAAATCCGGATGAAGAGTACTATTTTATCATTGGCGGTGATTCTCTATTTGAGTTTGACCACTGGATGAAACCGGATCGAATCTGCCATTCTGCAAATATTCTGGCGGCCGGAAGAAATTCTGTAGCCAGATCGGATATTGAAAGCCAGATCACATACCTGTCTGAGAAGTATCAGGGAGAAGTTTATCTGATTGATGTGCCCGATCTCAATATCTCATCCAGTATGCTGCGGGACTGGATTCAGTCTTCCGACACATTTCGGTATTATGTTCCGGAACCGGTATATGAGTATATCATTGAACAAAAGCTATATCAATTGGAAGAAGCCTGATTAGACAGGAGATTCCGTAATAGAGGTAAAACTATGGATGAAGAAAAAATGGATTTGCAGAAGATTACGAAAAAATTGAAAAAGTATCTGGATGAAGATCGCCTCTGGCATACCCTGGGTGTAATGCATACTTCGGTATCTCTGGCGATTGTTCATGAAGAAAATCAGGAAAAAGCAAAAGTGGCAGGTCTTCTGCATGATTGTGCCAAGTGTATCCCTACTAAGAAAAAATTGAAATTATGCAGAGAAAATCAGATTCCTGTCAGTGATTTTGAAAAAGATCATCCTTTTTTGCTTCATGCAAAGGTGGGTGCGTATATCGCTCAGGAAAAGTATAATATCAATGATCCTGAAATACTTTCTTCAATTACATGGCATACAACCGGTAAACCGGCGATGACTAAGCTGGAAAAAATAATCTTTATTGCGGATTATATAGAACCCGCCAGATTTAAATCCCCACGACTGGCTGAAGTACGAAAAACAGCTTTTCGGGATTTGGATCTGTGTATGTATCAGATTCTTGAGGATACTATCCATTATCTTTCGAGAAGTCCGGAGGATATGGATCAGACAACCGTGGAAGCATATAAATATTATAAAGAGTTAATTGAAACGAGAGATTGCAAGCAGGGACAGATAAAGGAGAAATAGTATGACAGAATCAAAGAATTTGGCTAAAATGGCCTGTGAAGCTCTGGAAGATAAAAAGGCAATAGATATCAAAGTAATTGATATCGAGAAAGTGTCCAGTTTGGCAGATTACTTTATTATAGCCAGTGGAAGCAACAGAAATCAGGTACAGGCAATGGCTGACAATGTAGATGAAGTACTCGGAAGAGCAGGACATCACTGCAGACAGATGGAAGGTTATCAGACAGCAAATTGGATTCTGATGGATTATGGTGATATTGTCATTCATATCTTTGATGAAGAAAATAGACTGTTTTATGACCTGGAAAGAATCTGGAGAGACGGTAAGTCTGTTGAAGTCACTGATTTGAAGTAAAATACCCCGATGTAAGCATAGGGGTATTTGACCCTCGCGGCAGTCGCCAAATGGACATGCAAGCATGTCCGCTTGGCTCGTTGCTCGTGGGAATAAAAAGCTTGTATAGGATTGATTATCTGAGCCGTCTTTAGTTTACGTAAGTATATTATGTAAACTAAAGACGGCTTTTTAAATCCGAATGTTACTAATGCATAAAACGGAAAACACCGATTACCTTTCCGAGAATCTGCAAATCTCCCTCAACGATGATGGGATCCATATAATCATTTTCTGGCTGAAGTCGAATATGCCCGTCTTCTTTATAAAATGTCTTAACGGTAGCGGAGTCATCAATCAGCGCAACCACCATATCACCGTTGTCTGCGGTTGAACACTGTTCCACAATAACATTATCCCCATTCAATATACCCGCATTAATCATACTTTCACCTTGAACATTGAGAATAAAAGTCTGTGCGTTCGGCATAAATTCAGCAGGAATAGGAAAGTAGTTTTCGATATTTTCAATAGCGAGAAGCGGCTCACCGGCTGCAACTCGTCCGATCACAGGTACATTTACAACTTCACGTCTTACAAGATTAAAATTATCATCAACGATTTCTATGGCTCTGGGTTTCGTCGGGTCTCTTCTAATATAACCATTCTTTTCCAATGTCTCAAGATGAGAGTGTACAGAAGAGGTAGATTTGAGATTTACAGCCTCGCAGATCTCGCGAACAGCAGGAGGGAAGCCCCTATTTACAATCTCATTCTTTATATAATCTAAAATTTCCTGTTGTTTTTTAGTGATCTTGCCATAAGCCATTGCAATACCTCCACGAATAAATAATAGTAAACTTTTATGCATCTGTTGAACAGTTACACTTTTAGTTATCATATCACATGAAACGAGAAAATGCAAACAAATATTCCCGAAAATTTGTTCGGATTTATTGTTTTACCATATTGACAAACGTGTGTTCGCAATATATAATATGACTATAAAGAACAGATGTTCGCGAACAAATATTCGCAATATATATGGAGGGGTCAATATGAAAGGTAAAAAAAGGATGAAAAGAAGAAATCAGCGCAGAAAGAATATGATGGTATTTATTGTATTTGCGGCTGTCATGATTGCTATGTGTGGTGTATCTGCTGTAAATGCAACAGAGGAAACTCCTCAAAGATACAAGTATTATACAACAGTATATGTGGATCGTGATGCAACTTTATGGAATATATCAAAAAAATATATGACGGATGAATATAAAGATATACGGGCATATATGGATGAAGTTAAATCAATTAACCACCTGACAGATGACAAACTACAATATGGAACAAAGATTTGTGTACCATATTATTCTGATGAGTATAAAGCATAAACAAAAGACAACGGCCTGAACAAACCATGAAAGAAATAAATGTTTGGTAAAGGTCGTTTTTCTTTCTTCAAATTAATAGAAAATGGCAGGAAATGAATAAAACAGCTTAAAGAATGATCTATACATCTATACGACAAACACGAGTTTTTCAAATAGATTGACATGGTTTCCCTCCAGTGCTATAGTTATTTATAGATAAATATTGTTTTTCTTATGATGTATATACTTATATCACTTATTTCTTTGTCAATGAAAGGATTTTTATTATGGATCGAGTTACATACAGACAACAGACAGATACGAATAATATATTAAGACTCCGGGAGGTCCTGCAGACCTTGCCTATGTTTGCCAGAGATTATTTCCGGGCAATTGATGCAACAACTACGACGAAAACAAGGATTTCTTATGCATATGATATTCGCCTGTTTTTTCAGTTCCTGATTCAGCAAAATCCCTCCTATAAAGGGAAAAATCCCTGGGACTTTACAATTGATGTTCTGGATCAGGTTCAGGCCCTTGATATCGAGGAATATATGGAATATTTGAAGGTTTATACCGATGATGAAGAAAGTCTCGTCACCAATGGAGAACGTGGCTTAAAACGCAAAATATCGGCTCTGAGAAGCTTTTATGCATATTATTATCGCCATGAGATGATAAAGACGAATCCCACCGTACTGATTGATATGCCCAAAATCCATGATAAGGCAATTATCCGTCTTGATACGGATGAGGTAGCCATGCTGCTGGATTATATTGAGCATTGCGGTGATCAGCTGACAGGTCAGAAAAAGGTATATTATGAGAAAACAAAGGAAAGAGATCTGGCATTGATTACTCTTCTGCTTGGAACAGGCATTCGTGTATCTGAATGTGTCGGACTAGATGTGGAGGATATAGATTTTAAGAATAATGCAGTAAAAGTTGTTCGAAAAGGCGGCAATGAGATGTTCGTATATTTTGGACAGGAAGTAGAGGAAGCTTTAAAGAAATACCTTCCAGTGCGTGAATCCATCGCACCGGTAGCCGGACATGAACATGCACTCTTCTATTCTACCCAGCGAAAACGAATAGGTGTTCAGGCTGTTGAGAATATGGTAAAAAAATATGCCAAAGAAATAACTACTACAAAGAAAATCACGCCTCATAAACTGCGAAGTACTTACGGTACAACTCTGTATCAGGAAACCGGTGATATATACCTTGTGGCCGATGTACTGGGCCACAAGGATGTAAATACAACGAAGAAGCATTATGCTGCGATTGATGATGCAAGAAGAAGAAAGGCAGCGTCGGCAGTCAAATTACGGGAACTGTGAACTTACTGTCCGGATGCAAAGGCCGTATGATCCAGAATGACAGTAAATGGACCGTCATTCTGGAGATCAACTTTCATATCAGCACCAAATACCCCAGTTTGAACAACCGGAACGATTTTTTTTGCTTCTGAGATCAAATATTCGTATAATTCTTCTGCCAGCTGGGGTGATCCGGCATCTGTAAAGCTCGGTCGATTTCCTTTTCTGCAGTTGGCATAAAGAGTAAACTGCGAAACCAGCAGAAGTTCTCCATTGACGTCGGAGATGGAACGATTGGTTTTTCCATTTTCATCTTCAAATATGCGCAGGCCCAACATTTTATTCAGAAACTGATCGGCTGTCTCTTTTGTGTCGTTCTGACCTACGCCGATGAACACCAGAAGACCTTTGGATATTTCACCTGTGACGACTCCATCGACGGTAACACTTGCATGATTTACTCTTTGAATTACAAATTTCATAATAGCTCATCCTTATCTGTTGTTATATTTTGTGATTGCTCAGCGTCAGATGCATTCTTTCTCTCTTCTGGTGTGTTGATATCACTGAAGATTCTCTGTAAGTGTGTGAATTGTGATGCATCTGTTTTCTTATGCTTGCTGCGAGTATAGCTGGTAAAGGGTTCTTTTGATATAGGACTCTCCTCTTTCTTATATACCGGTTCCAGTGTATCTGCATCCAGGTGATCAATATCACGATAACATGCTAAATCAACAGGAAGATGTTTTTTCTCTAATCTTCTGTTAATTGCATTTCTTATAATGGTGCAGATGACGGCACAGGCTGGAACGCCTACAAACATACCAAAGATACCGAAAAGCCCTCCCCCAATCAGAATAGCTACAATAACCATAAAACTTGAAAGTCCGGTAGAGCCACCAAGTATTTTGGGACCCAGGAAATTTCCATCAAATTGCTGCAGTATCAGTATAAATAATGCAAAATAGATACATTGAACAGGATTTACGAGCAAAATCAGGAAGCCACTGGGAATAGCTCCAATGTAGGGTCCAAAAAACGGAATGACATTTGTAACTCCGATCACAACACTGACAAGCAGTGCATAGGGGAGATTCAAGAGTGTTGTTCCGATATAGCACAAAATTCCGATAATGATGGAATCAACGATTTTACCAACGATAAAGCCGCCAAATGTTTTATCAACAAATTGCAGATCACGGATGATGTTATTGGCAGTTTGTGGATGAAAAATACAGTATAATAACTGTTTTCCGTGTGCCATATAAGTTTCCTTCCCATAAAGAAGATAAATGGATATCATGGCTCCAATCAGAAAGTTCTTTAAAAATATGAGAACCCCAAAAAAACCGCTGGAAAAATCCTTTACCAGACCATTCAACTGAGGAAGAAAGTCATTTGTCAGCCAGGTTTCTGCTTTCCCCAGAAGTCCTGAAAAAATCGAACTGGAACTCTCCTCCAGTTCAGGATAGTTTTTCAGCAAATCAGACATCCAGGATTGAATATTATTGATGTATCGGGGCAGACTGTCTGCGATGTTCGTTACACTGTTGATGATTTCAGGAATCAACATAGACAGCAATCCATAAATAATAAGAATAAAAAGGAGCAGTGCATTTAATACTCCGATCATACGTATGATTTTTTTGATTTTTTCAGATGGTTGCCACCCTTTCCGGGCACAGATTCGGTAGATGATATTTTTTTCCATAAAACGAACTAATGGCCACAGGATGTAGGAAAGTACAGTTGCATAGATGATAGGTGTCAGGATGGTATAAATAGTTCCAAGACCACTTTTCAAAGTCTCCATATGAAAAATACCAAAATAAAACAGCATGCTTGCCGCTATCACACAAAATGCTGTAATGCCTATCTGTAAATATTTTTTATTCCAATTGAACTTCATAGTTTCCTCCAGAATGTCGAAATAAACGTAACTGTTTATCAGTGAACAGTCATAACTTATTTTAGTATACCACATAAAGAATGTTTTGCACATGTTTTTTGAAATTTGCTATATAATAATTTTCTTTCATTTTGCAATTAACTGGTTTATAATACAGATGATACGGGAAGTCTTGTCCACACCCAGCGACGGGATTCCTGTGGAATTAGAATATGAAACGATAAAGGAGACATTCCCAATGAATTTACAGCAGTTAATGAGTTATGCACGCAGAGCAATTGATGATTATGAGATGATTTCGGAAGGAGATCGTATTGCCGTTGGTATATCAGGGGGAAAAGACAGTCTGACATTATTATATGCACTGCATGGTCTGCATCGCTTCTATCCAAAACATTTCGAATTGGAGGCTATTACCGTAGATCTGGGACATAAAGGTTTTGATGTAACTCCTGTTCAGAATTTATGTAAAGAGATGGACATACCCTATACGGTAGTAAAGACAGATATTGCTCAGATAATTTTTGAGGAACGAAAGGAAAGCAATCCCTGTTCTCTTTGTGCAAAGATGAGGAAAGGTGCATTGAACGAAGCAATTAAGAAAACAGGTTGTAATAAAGTTGCCTACGCACACCACAAGGATGATATTGTTGAGACAATGCTGCTATCACTTATCTATGAGGGAAGGTTTCACTCTTTTTCTCCGAAAACATATCTTGATCGTATGGATTTGACTGTGATTCGTCCGTTGATGTATGTGAAGGAGGCTGATATTAAGGGATATCAGAATAAATATGAGCTTCCGGTCATTAAGAGTCCATGTCCGGCTGACGGGTATACTAAACGAGAATATGCAAAGAATTTACTGCAGCAGCTGAATCAGGAAAACCCGGGTGTGAAAGAAAGAATGTTTTCTGCAATTGTAAATGGAAACATTCAGGGATGGCCGGAAAAATCCAGATAGTCAGAACAAAGTGGGCTTGCCCACTTTGAGCGCCGATGCGCAGCTGCTTTAGCAGCTTTCCTCTGCGCATCGTGTGCATCCCCCGGAGGGTTTTTATATCATAGGAAAGTCAGAGGACTTTCCTATGATATAAAAAAGGCAGGTAAAAGTTGCATGACTTATACCTGCCTGGAAACACATTAAAAAATTGGTTTTTTATAGCCCTTTTCTTTCAATCTTACTGCGTTCAATACCAGTTCAACAGAACCGTCGATTCCCATCTTGCCACTGTCAACACAGAGGTCATAAGAGTCTGAATCTCCCCAGCGTTTACTGGTGTAATAATTGTAATAGCTTGCTCTTTGCTTGTCGCTCTTCACAATTTTATCTTTTGCTTTGGCGTCAGTAAGATCATAGATTTTAGCAATTCTTCGAATTCTGGTCTTCAGATCAGCATGGAAGAATACACTGAGACAATTGTCAAAATCTGACAGCGCATAATCTGCACAGCGACCAATCATTACACAGGGACCTTCGGCCGCAATTTTCTTGATTGTTTCAAACTGAGCAAGAAAAACTTTCTGATTGATCGGCATATCAGAAAAAGCTGCTGATGTATAACCGAATGAATAAGTATCCATAACCAAAGAATACAGAAAACTGTTCGTCGGTTTTTCATCATGATTTTCAAATAATTCCTGACAAAGTCCACTTTCTTTGGCAGCACGATCGAGCAGCTCTTTATCGTAACACTTTATTCCCAATTCTTCAGCAATAGCACGCCCAATCTGGCGTCCAGCACTTCCATATTGTCTTCCGATAGTAATTATCGTATTCGTCTGCATAATAAACCCTCCGTTCCGTCATTTGTAATTATATTATAAGATAAAAAACTAACGATGTATAGTCATTATTTTCTTAAATTTTGTAACAAATGTGTGAAATATTCGGGTAAAGGAGCTTCGAATTCAACATATTTACCTGTTGTCGGATGTTGAAAACCTAATGTCATAGCATGCAGGCATTGTCCCTGCAGGGTAAATGGACATTTGGATGGACCATATACGAAATCACCAAGTAGAGGATGACCTTTTGATGCCATATGAACACGAATCTGGTGAGTACGGCCGGTTTCTAACTGGCATTCGATATATGTGTATGAACTGAATCTCTCCAGAACCTGATAATGGGTAACAGCAGGTTTACCATTTCTCTGTACGATTGCCATTTTCTTTCGGTCTGTGGGATGACGGCCGATATCACCTGTAATTGTACCGTTTTCTTCTTTGAAATCGCCGTAAACAATGGCACGGTACTTTCTTGTAATAGAATGTTCCTTCAGCTGTTCTGCAAGGTTTTGATGAGCAGTATCATTCTTACAGATGACAATAGCACCGGTAGTATCCATATCGATTCTATGAACAATTCCCGGACGCATAACACCGTTAATACCAGACAGATTTTCTTTACAATGATACATTACTGCATTTACAACTGTATGACTGTAATGCCCGGCACTGGGATGGACCACCATTCCTTTGGGTTTATTGATAATCAGAATATCCTGATCTTCATACAAAATATCCAGAGGGATATTCTCCGGTAATATATCAGGTTCTTCTGGTTCCGGCACTGTAATCTGAATCAAATCATCAGACTGAACTTTGTAGTTTGATTTGATAGTACTTTGATTAACAGTGACCAATCCTTCTTTGATTAACTTCTGGATATAGGAACGGGACTGTTCTTTCATCATTTCTGCCAGAAAACGGTCAATTCTTATGTTTTCCAACTCATTATCAACCGGAAAAGAAATTTGTTTCATTTATTCACCTCTGTGTTTCAAGGATAAAAAAGCGAAATCCTCTTCTTTATAAATAAATAATATGCAGATAGCCAATACAACAAAAGATACGACAACAAAAATATCTGCAACATTGAATATAGGAAAATCGATTAACGAAAAATAAAAGAAATCAACCACATAGCCCAGACGGATTCTGTCAATAAAATTACCAAGTGCTCCGGCAGTTAAAACGATAGCTGTCAGGTGAAGAATGAAATACTTTTTCTCTCTGGGAATTCTGGAATAAATCCACACCGCAGCAGCCAGGTAAATGATTGTCAGAATCACGAAAACCCATATCTGGTTTTGAAGAATGCCAAATGCTGCACCTCTGTTTTCAAGATATTGCAGCTGGAATACACCAGGAATCAAGATCATATCATTCTTATCTTTTAAATGAACAACAGCCAGATACTTGGTCCACTGATCAAATAATGTAAGCAGACATACACCTAAAATACCCGATATTCCATATAATAATCCTGATTTTTTATTCTCCATCGATTAAGTCCCCATTAATAAAATTAATTGCCTCCAACATTTCCACATCGGTGACTGTTGTATCAACATATGCCTGACCAATTTTTTTCAGCAGAATAAATTTAATCTTATGATCAACCATTTTTTTATCAGATTTTGTTGCAGTAAGTATATCCTCAGATGTTACACCATTAAAGAAAATCGGAAGATCAAATCCAACGTTCATATCACGGATTTCATAGAATTCTTCCAGCGTCAGATACTCTCGTTTGAAAGAGATATATGCGGCTGCAATAGTACCAAGTGCAACACACTGACCGTGGAGAAGCTGGAAATTCATCATTTTTTCCACTGCATGTCCGATAGTATGGCCCAGATTTAAAATTGCGCGTTCGCCCTTTTCTTTCGGATCGTTTTCAACTACTTGAGACTTAATCTCACAACATTTTTTTATCATTTTCACAAGAACAGGGTAAATACGTTCCTGTATTTCACTCATGTGATTAATAGTCCATTCATAGAACGCACCGTCGCGAATCAGTCCGGATTTGAGTACTTCGCCCATACCGCTGGCAAACTGATCGTCAGGAAGTGTTTTCAATGTGTTGACATTCATGTATACAAGACGGGGCTGATGGAAAGCTCCTACCATATTTTTATATTGATTAAAATCAACACCTGTCTTACCGCCAACACTGCTGTCTACCTGAGCCAGGAGTGTTGTAGGAATCTGAATAAAATCAATTCCCCGAAGATAAGTTGCAGCTGCAAATCCTGTCAAATCACCAACGACACCGCCACCCAGTGCAATAAGCAGATCGTTGCGTCCGTAATGCCGGCAGATCAGGAACTCATACAAATCCTTTACGGTTTCAATATTTTTGTTATTCTCTCCTGCCGGAAATGTAAAAATGTCGACAGGAACCTGAAGTTTCTTCAGTTCTGTCTGTACAGCACTGCTGTATAGTTCAGCAACTGTCTGATCAGATACGATACAGAGTTTGCCAAAAGATAAGCTTAATTTTTTTATTTCAGAGGAAAGCATAGAAAAACCATCCTCCCATACAATCTGGTAATCGAATTCTCCTTCTCTGTGAACTCTCATTTGTTTGCTCATAAATAAAGTGCCTCCTGTCAAAAAATGAAAGAGCATCAGGGATCCAGGTGATTTTCCTGATGCTCTTTATCGTTACATTACTAAACCTGAATGGTCGATACTAAAAATTAGTCCGTACAGACGGAACATCAAATGCGCCGCTCAGAATCTCCTGAAAATCCCCTGAAATCTCTACGTTAGCAGGAGTAAGGATAAAAATATAACTGGAAATTTTCTGCAGACTTCCACCGATGGAATAACATGCGCCTGAGGAAAAATCGATAATCCTCTGAGCAATATCAACATCAATTCCCTCAAGGTTTAATACAACAGTACAACGATCAATCAATGTATCTGCAATATCTCTGGTATCTTCCATGGAAGATGGCTTAATGACACAGACTTCCATATTGTTGGAGCTATTGCCGGATTTTCTGTTTCTCATAGGTGTTATTTTAGATGAAGAAGGCTGCTTTGCAGTTTGTTTCGTGGGCTGTTTAACAACTTTTTCTGTCTCTTTTGCTTTTTTAGAAGAAGGTTTTACGTATTCTTCTTCCTCTTCATCATCAAAATCATCATCCAGTTTTTTGAAAAAGCGATGTTTGGGCTTTTCATCATCCATGGCTTCGAGTTCTTCCTCATCAAAAAAATCGTCATCGTCGTCAAAATCGTCATTCAAACGAATCGCATCTAAAAATTTGTCTAAAATACTCATGATATAATCTCCTATCTGTTTATCTATATAGTTTTGGAATAATCTCTTTCCCCAAAGATACCGGTACCAACACGAACCATAGTAGCCCCTTCTTCAACAGCTACCTGATAATCATTGGTCATGCCCATACTCAAAATATCCATATAAACATTATTGATGTTTTTTCCCTTGATGTCAACACTTAATTGTTTTAATTTTCGGAAAATCGGGCGATTTTCTTCTGGGTTTTCTACATATGGTGCAATTGTCATCAGCCCCTGAATACGTACATATGGAAAATGAGAAATATCTGTGATCAGAGACAGCGTGTCTTCAACAGAAACCCCGAACTTACTTTCTTCCCCAGCTACATTTACTTCAATCAGTATGGGAACAATTCTGCTATGTTTTTCACCTTCCTGATTAATTGTTTCGGCAAGACGAAGCGAATCTACCGAGTGAATTAATTCAGCTTTATCTGCGATATATTTAACCTTATTCCGCTGAAGATGTCCAATCAGATGCCAATGAAGATTTTGTGGGAGAACTTCATATTTTGAACAAAGTTCCTGTACCTTGTTTTCTCCAAAGACAGTCTGACCTGCAGCTATGGCTTCTTCAATCATAGAAACTGGTTTTGTTTTGCTGACCGCAATCAGGGTAACTTCTTCCGGCTTCCTGTTGCTTCGACGGCAGGCATTCTGAATCTCCTGTCTGACTTCCTGTAATTGTTCTGCAATCATACTTTACACTCCTTTATGTTCGAACTTAAAGACTCAATCGTGTGAATTTACAGTTTTAGTTATATAGTACATCATCCTCGTGTACCGACTTTCCGTTACGAACAATATGATCAAATTGAGCAATTCCATATTCTGTACCGGTATCAACGATACAGTATTCATCATTGTGATCAATAATTGTAATCTGACGGAAAACGGCATATCCTTTATTGATACAGTAAACTCCTTCCAGCGCTTTTTTCTTACCGATTTGGTAAGTTGCCTGAGAATCAGGCTTAATGATGATATCTCCTTCTGAAAACACAGAAGTATCAACATAGTAATTACCTTCTTCTTCGCGGTAAATCGTAGCCTGTACAAATTCAGAACTGCTTTCTCCCTTTTTTGTTTCCACCTTTTTATTAAATCCGGCTGTTCCATCTTCTTCACTATAGGCAACGTATTCAACAGGTATAACGTAAAAATCTTTTGTGATAATGGAGCTCAAAGGTATTTTTAAACCACTTTTTGTATTGGTTACCAGCTCAATATTCAGAAAACGATCACCGGCATATCGAATCAACCCCTTAGAAAATGTAATCTTTCCATAGAATTCTCCGTTACTATCAGTTATAATCGAAAAACTTCCAACCTGTGTCGCATCGTCCTTTAAGAACTTGACACGGATAGTTTTTCTGCCTGAAAGACTGACCGTCTGTTCACTGGTAAGTGGAATAATCAGTGACCATTCTTCATTTGTTATCAACTTATAGATTTCATCACCTGCAGCCACTTTTCTGGAAGTCTGAAGATTTGTTATGCTGTAATTCTTTCGATCAAACAGCGATGGAGAAAGCTGATCCTGTGTTATGGTCTCATATCCATCTACAGAATACATGATGATACCATCCTGATCTGCGGTGTAAATTGTCTGTCCACCAACAGTCTGCGGTGCCAGACCACTTTCCTCCATTTTGATACCACTGTATTGTAATATTGTACCTTCTAACGAATACTTATAGTTATAAGTGTCATTGAAATTACTGTTATCATAGGAAGAGGCAAAACCAGCCATTGAAGATCGTATTCTTGCATAATCATTTTCTTCAAATTCGTCAACGGCAGCAGTTGTCTGTGTATCACCCAGAGAATAAACAACCCCTGCTTTGGCTACTTTGGAATTCTCAGCAGCGTAATATGTGATGTATCCGGTTGCTTTGGATGTTACGATACTCTCTTCACGAAGAGCCAAAGCTGTGTATGTCTGATTACTTGCCAACGGTCCTGCTGTTACCTGGTATGATTCGATGTGATCAGCTGTAAGGTACAGAATAACAGAAATAACCATATAAAAGAAAAGTGCACCAAAAATAAAAGTGCCAATATTAAGCGGTAATTTTCCTCTTATATTATTAAGCAGACGGCTGAAATGCTGAAATAATCCCTTCTGTTTTTTTTCTGCCAAATAAACACTCCCCTTCTGTTTTCTTTGTGCCCATATAAAAATATATTACCATTATTACATTAATTGCACAAGTGAAAATAAAAAACTTCACTTTTTTTACATATTTTAATTTATAATGATAATACTAATTGAGAATACAAGATTAGGAGGTAAAACTAAAATGAGAGGTTTGGATTATACCGTGTTGATTATTGGCATCATTGGGGCTCTGAACTGGGGATTAATCGGGCTGTTTAGGTTTGATCTGGTAGCATTTCTATTTGGAAATATGAGTTGGCTTTCACGGATTGTTTATACAATTGTAGGACTGGCAGGGTTGTATCACTGTACATTCTTTGGACGACTGGGCAATGAATAAAACTATGGTGTTGTATTCTGAGGAAGACTCCTTTTGATAAAAATGAAAAAAGTCTGCTTAAACAGACTTTTTTCATTTTATCGGTGTTGTTCGAACTGCGTTCACATAATTATAAAGCAATAATGATGTCTTCCTGGAACTCTTCCGGTATTTCTTCTTTATCAGCAGACAGGCTGATAACAAAATTTACATTGAAAGTATTGGAAATTTTTCTCAGCTGTTTCAAAGCATCAGAAACATCTTTGTCTTCCAGACTGGCAATTTTTAAAAAGCTGTCAAGGTACATTTCCTGTAAATCATGATCCTGTGAGATGATACCGCAGATGAAACCAATGAATTCATCTGAATTTTTTAAAGGATAAGCAGATACATCGATAAGACGAATTTTGTTGTTTAATTCAAACATATGCTTGGTACTCTTATCGAGATATACGATGTTGCCATCAGCAGATTTGATTGCTGCATTTACTTTATCCAAAAGCTGCTTAGTTTTACCTTTCCCCTTTTTGCCTACAATTAATTGAACCATAGCAGTTTCCTCCTTCGACTTCATAGTATGTATTTACTAAAAACTTCTGAGTTCTTGGTACAATTATAGAATAAATTACTAAAAAATACAATGGTAAAATAGCTTTTTTTCATAAAATTATGAATTTATTTTTGAGAGAAGCTGGTTCATACTGTCATAGAGGGCTGTCTTGGTTGATGCATGAAGAACAATCGAGATAAAGGGTTCTCCATATGCATTCTGGCTCAGCAGGGCAAGGCAGGAACCTGCGTCAGAAGTTGTACCGGTCTTACCGCCAAGTACCGTGACATCTTTGGGTGCGGTTACCTGACGAGTCAGATATTGATCTGTAGAATCCAGACGGGTTACAATTTTTTCTTCACCTCGATGACATGTAATGTTGTAAGAAGATAATTGCATAACTTCCATAAAATGAGGATAATTCATTGCTTCCCGCAGCATCAGATAAATATCATAAACAGAAGTATAGTGATTCTCATTATGCAGTCCGGTAGGATTTACAAAATGAGTATTCGTAGCACCTATCGCCAAGGCTTCTTCATTCATCATGGAAACAAATGAATCAATGGAACCACCGATATGTTCTGCAATTGCCATGGCGGCATCGTTGCCGGAGTAAATTAAGAGAGCATGAAACAAATCATCCAAAGTCACCTGATCTCCGGACTGAAAACCGACTTCAGTAGAACCTTCTTCCAGATTCAGACAATTTTCTGAAATAGTAATCATATCCTCCATATTTCCATACTTGACTGCCAGAATACCAGTCATTATTTTGGTAATACTTGCCGGATAAGCCCGCTCATGAATTCCCTGGGCAAACAGTGTTTCGTCGTTATCAAGATCAAACAGTGCTCCCATTGCATTTTTGGAAAGAGAAACACCTTCAAGACCAACATTCTGTGAAGATACACATAGATTTGAGGCAAAAGAAGGTGCTTTGCGCATCTGTGCCTCCGCCCCATGGGTGCCATAAAGTTCATCATCAACATTATAAGCGAAAGAAACATCTAATTCCCTGGAATGGTGAAGAAGATACAGGGCTGTACCGCCTACAGCAGTACAAAATATCAATATGATAACTAAAATAATTGTGTTTTTTATTCGGGAATTCCCCAATCTTTTATTTATAAACTTCACGCCAATCCAGTTCTCCTCTGTCAAGCGATTTTATCAGCAATTCTGCAGATGCAAGATTTGTTGCCAGTGGAATAATATGCGTATCACAAAGGCGGAAAATCTTGTTGGCATCTGGTTCCTGTTTTTTGGGCAGATAAGGTCCCCGAAGGAATATAATCAAATCCATCTGATTTTGTTCAATCATGGACGCCATCTGTTGTTCGCCGCCAACATGACCGGCAAGCAGTTTGTGTACAGAAAGATTCGTAGCTTCTTCAATAAGCCTTCCGGATGTTCCGGTTGCATAGAGTTCATGTTTGGAAAGAATGCTGCGATAAGCGATGCAAAAATTCTGAAGTAATTTTTTCTTTGATTCATGGGCAATTAATCCGATATTCATCTTCTCAACCTCCTAAATAATTCCTGTTCTGCAGACCTACATTCAATACCAGACCCATTCCGATATATAAACTGACGAGGGAAGTAAGACCATAACTTACAAAAGGCAATGGAGTACCAGTGTTTGGAAAGATACCGGTTGCAACACTGATATTCAGAAAACTCTGGAATCCGACGACTGTCCCCACACCGCAGCAAATGATTTGTCCTGAAAGATCTTTAGCTTTTCTTCCGGTCAATATGCATTCCAGTGTTATTAAAAATAAAAGAAGAATGACGATTACAGAGCCAAAAAAACCAAGTTCTTCTCCTGCAACAGCAAAAATAAAGTCTGTCTGAATCTGTGATACAAAATTACCTTTATTAGCAGAGGATACCTTGTTATTATTATATCCCTTACCTGTGAGCTGCCCGGAGCCAATGGCCATTATTGAATTATTCTGCTGAATGACATCATCTTTATAGGCGTCATCCTCCGGATACATCCATGCCATGATACGGTCTTTCTGGTAAGGATCAATAATATCCAAATCAGTCTGAGTAATCAGGAACATGGCAGCTATAAATACAGGAATTGCTACAGCCAGTATCCCTCCAATAATTTTATAGCTGAGTCCGGCGATATAAATCAGGACACAGAATACTATGGCTACTGTGATGGTATTCTTCAGATCCGGCTGTTCCTTGATCAGTATCAGAGGAACAGCCAGTAGACCAACGGATGACAGGATTGTCTTCCAGGAATTCAAATCATCCTCGTGATCCATCAGATATCGGGCAAAAAACATAATGATCAGAATTTTTGCAAGTTCTGTTGGCTGAAACCGAACGAACCCTAAATCAAGCCATCGTGCAGCACCTCCGCTAGTTTTACCAAAAAATCTAACAAACAGAAGCATTATAATATTTCCGACATAGATGATCCAATGAAAGTTCAAAAGCCAGCTGTAGTCCATAAGGGAAACAATAAGCATTACGAAAAGTCCAAGTACAACTCCGAACAGCTGTTTTATCTGCAGAGATTTCATTGCACTGCCAACCAGCAGAATTCCTATTGTACTTAGAAGAATCAGCCAGAGCACCAGGCGGAAATTATAATTTTTTAGTTTGTATAGTTTAAGCATTTGTATACACCTGTTCCTTATCTATAATACTGATTGATTAAAATGACATTTTGCTTTTAGATTTTATGGGAATACTGGCAGTAAGCACCGGCGGTGACTGGTGGAAACAGATTGCTACATTTCCTGCATCAACCGGTACGTATTTACCTGCTGCTTTAATCACATCGTTTTTCAGCATCTGCATCGTCTGTGGAGAACAGCTGACCCGGTCAGCAACCAGCAGAAGCTTCAGCCTGTCTTTTGCTATAGTGCCTGATGTTTTTTGATGCTTTTTTATAAATCCCATACCATCCCTCCTATTTACGAAACAGACGCCCCCAAAATCCTTTTTTACTTTCCAGATTCAGGAAGGGAATTTCTTCTCCAAGAATTCGGCGGCAGATATTGGAAAAAGCCTGTCCACACAATTCCGGTTTACCTGCAAGCGGCTCCCCCTGATTCGTAGCTATGACAACAGTTTCATCATCAGGCAGGATACCGATCAGGGGTACAGCAAGTATCTCAGCTACATCATCAACAGACATCATGTCACCGCGGCGAATCATATCAACCCGCAATCGGTTGATGATCAGATGAATGTCTCTGAGGTCATCTGCCTCCAAAAGACCAATGATTCGGTCGGCATCACGGATGGCAGAAACTTCAGGCGTGGTTACCACAATTGCTTTGTCGGCACCGGCAATAGCATTTTTAAATCCCTGCTCAATACCGGCAGGACAATCAAGAATAATATAGTCAAACTGATTTCTCAGTTCCTCACACAACTTTTTCATCTGTTCCGGTGTAACGGAAGTCTTATCTCTTGTCTGTGCAGACGGAAGTAAAAACAGATTGGAAAAACGTTTATCTTTGATTAAAGCCTGTTTCAATCTGCAATTTCCTTCAATGACATCAACCAGATTGTAGACGATTCGGTTTTCCAGTCCAAGAACTACATCAAGGTTTCTGAGACCGATATCTGTATCCACCAGAACCACTTTTTTATCAAGAGCAGCCAGACCTGTGCCGATATTGGCTACTGTAGTCGTTTTTCCGACACCACCTTTTCCGGATGTTACAACAATCACTTCGCTCATATTACTATCCTCCCGCTTGGTTTTGATGTTTCATTATTCCTTTCTGCATGGTTTCTTAACCGAATCATTTTTCTGTTTAATCAGTCCGTGTATTAGAAACGTTGCCGGAAGAAGCTTTACCATTAAGGATATCGGTTTCTTCCTGAAGTCCGAAATAGTAACTCAGAATATCTTTCGCAACATAAACAACATTAGTAGAGGTGTACCCGTTGGCGATACGGATTGCCATGGCAATCTCCGGCTGTTCTGCCGGTGCATAACATACAAAAAGACCATGGTTTGAATGACTTTTTGACTGCTGAGCCGTACCGGTTTTCCCGGCAACAGAAACCTGCAGATCCTTGAAAATCGGAAGGTTAGAGCCATTTTGAATCACTCCTTCCATTCCTTTATGAACATCGTCCCAGATCCACTGTTCCAGATTAATGGTACTTAAAACTTCAGGAGTATAATCTTCTATCAGATTTCCTTCGGAATCGGTAGTTTTATCCAGGAGTGAAATATTATAACTTGTTCCACTGTTGGCAATTGTCGCTACATAGCGGGCCAGCTGGGAAGTAGTATAATTGTGTGTACCCTGTCCGATAGAGGAAGGGATAGGCAGTTTATCAGAAATCTGCGGTGACGCTTCTGATATTTCAAGCCCTGATTTCTGATCCATGTTAAATAGCTGAGCATATCGTGTAAGCGCATCCAGCGAAGCTGAACTTGAGAAATTGCCGTCTGCATCTTCACCGAGCCGGTACGCTGTTTCACTGAAGAAGATATTACAGGAATTCTTGATACCATCACGAACAGATAAAAGTCCATGACCACTCAGTTCCCAACAGTTCAGCTTGTCCTGAATACGGTCAAATACACCGGAACAATAAATATAAGTATTGTCATTGATCACACCTTCACTGAGTCCTGCGATTGCAGTAATCGGTTTGAATGTGGAACCGGGAGCTGTTCGTTCCTGTGTAGCCTTATTATAAAAAGGTTTAGAGAGATCTTTACTCAGACGCCGATAATAAGCAACATCCATATTATTTGCCAGCCGGTTATTATCATAACCCGGATAAGATACACATGCCAGTGTTTCACCATTATTCGGGTTAACAATAACTGCCGAACCGGAACATGGTTCCAAGGCAAGCTCTGCAGGCGTAATTTCAAGATTTCCGATTTTATTTATCATAAGATCAATAGCTTTTGTTTCTCCTGCCATAAAACTTTCATAGATGCCGTCCTGTTTGGAAAGGATACCCTGATCATACAGGACAGTACACAGCTCCGTACCTGTAATTTCATCGTCCAGAAGCATGTACTTGTACAACATTTTACTGAAATCCGTATCCTCTTTCAGATAACTAGAAATATAGGCTGACAATTCTTCATACACTTCTTTTGAATCCATATAGGTGTTTTTGTCTGTAATCTGAGAAATATCAATCCAGTTCTGACTGGCAGCATATGTGAGATATTCTTGGAGGCTGATACTTTCATCCTGTGTCCAGGCCTTATAGGTAGCATCATTTTTATCGATGGCAGTATCTGAAAGAATACCGGTTTTCGTCATTAACAATTCATTTACAATGTAACTGACGTATCCCTGCATCTCCTTACTTAGTTCTGCATACGATACCGGATTATTTCCGGTCAATTCGCTATTGATCTTCTGAAAAATCTCCTGTTGTTTTCTTTCGAATATACTTTGAATTTTTTTTTCTGTAACGGACGCATCATCCTGTAAAAAATGTGTGATGTCAATCACAGAGTTATTGACCAGTGCATAATAAACATCATAAATCGGGATGGGAATTGCTGATCCGTCTGTATTGGAATCTGCCTCAAACTCTTTAATATTTCGGATATTTGCCTGTACAATACCGGCAATTTTTTGTTCCAGAAGTTTATAACAGACAATCTGAAGATCCTTGTCAATAGTCAGATAAACATCATTTCCCTGAGATGGCTCTACCTTTGAGCCTTCGTCAAAACCAAGAACCTTTCCCATGTTGTCAACGTACACTTTTTCCGATCCGTCTTTTCCCTGAAGCGTTGTCTCCATGACCTTTTCAATACCGGATTTACCAACAATTGACGTTGTAGAATAACCTGCATCCGGACACTCTGTTCTCAGGTCAGCCAGTTCATCAGATGAAATTTTTCCAGTATAACCCAGAAGAGAGGCGAAATAGATGCTGTCTGTATAAACACGAACGGAGTCTTCAGCAATATCAATGCCCTGCAGATTGTTCTGGTTTTCAAGGATAGCGGAAACAGTACTTTCATTAACATCTGTAGCAATGGTAACAGGCTTATATTTAGCATAGCTTGTTGTAAAAAGGGCGTATCTGACCGAAATAATTTTCAAAATCTCTTCCTGTGACAGCTCATAGGGAATACCATATTCGGTTAATTCACTTTCTGTGTATGGTTTGGTCTCGTTGATGATGCCAAAACGAACTTTCAAATCCGAAATCATCTGTGAAGCACTTGCGGAAGCTTCTTCTGGCTTCATATCCTCAATTTTTGCTCTTCCATAAACATCAGCTTTAAAACGTGAAAGAGAAATTCCGGTCACGTCATAAACAAATTTCCCTGTCTCGTCAATGATTACATGAAAATCCTGATTAAGGGAATCTCCGTTTGACTCAATGATATCTATAATTTTAAGAATTTCGCCGTTAAGAGATAGATTCTTTTGCCTGCTGCTGCTGTAGGAACCATTGTCCTCCAGTGTTACTGTATATGATAATTCATTAGAAGCGAGAACATTCCCATTTCTGTCCAGAATTCTGCCGCGGGTACTTTTCAATGTACGTGTTTTGGTAGTCTGAATACTGAAGTTGTCGGCATATTCCTGTCCATGGATGATCTGCAGGTTGAACACTCGTCGAATCAGTATGCAGGACAATATAAAAAATAATGCAATAAGGATTACATATCTTGGTATGGAATTTTTTTTGAAATACTTTCTTAATCGTTTCATCAGGGTAATTTTGGTCCCTCCCATTCGCGTTCTGTCAGCCAGTGATTCAGTCGGTAAAGCGGGCGATATACAATAATAGTAATCAGTACAGTGTATATCATCTCCGGAAGCATAATATGCCAGACATAATTCATCACATGAAGCCTGCCTCTCAGCATAAATTGAAGTCCATAAACAACAAATCCATAAGCCAGATCACTGATTGCTGTAAGAATCATCGGAACTTTTACGTCTTCATCATAGTATACTTTAAACAGAAAACCATTAAGATATCCGATATACATATATATCAGCGCATAAAATCCCAAAAGATTGCCGTAAAAAATATCAATTAGAATTCCGCAGAAAAAACCTACAAAGATGCCTTCCTTTTTTCCACGCATAAACCCAAAAGACACTGTCAGGATCAAAAGAAGATTTGGGGCAATAGAGGCAATGGATAAAGACTGAAAAACTGTACTCTGTAAAATAAAAGTTATCAATATGAGTAATGTCATGGTAATTTTTCGGATCATTACTCCTCTACCTCCCCGTCAGGCTGTTGTTTCAGCTGTTTGATTACCAGTACTTCCTGTATATCTTCAAAATCAACAGCCGGAATAATTGTGCCGTTTTTCGTCAGTTTATTTGAATCATCCACCGCTTCACTGATATAGCCAATTAGTATTCCCTTTAAAAATTTACTGCTGACAGAAGAAGTTACAACTTTATCTCCTTCCTGCACCTGATTTTCTTTGTCTGTAAGCTGAATAAAACGAATTTTTCCTTCATCCATCAGACGAAGATCACCGGTGACCATGCAGTTTTGTGAGATTGATGTTACAGATGCACTGACATTACTGCTGTCATCAATAATGGAACGTACCGTTGCCCAATGAGGTCCTGTAGTAGTGACAATACCGGCCAGGCCGCCATCTGCTATGACATTCATGTCTGTCTGAACACCATCTTCACTTCCACGATTGATTGTGAAAGTACTGTACCAGTTACCTGTATCTTTGCTAATAACCTGTGCACCTATTTTTTCGTATTCAGAGTACTGTTGATCCAGGTTATAAAGCTGTCGAAGACGTTCTGCCTCTTCCTGATCCTGGATCAGATTACTGTTCTTGGCAGTAAGTTCTGCAACCTGTTCCTTCAGAGCCTCATTTTCTTCTGCAAGCTTTTTCATGTTCTGGAAGCCATTTTTCTGCTCTGTCATCCAGGTACCGACTGTATTGATTCCATTCTGAAATGGGACAACAATATATCCAAGAGCACTCCTGACAGGAGCAAATGAAAACTTTGAAGAAAATGACAACACGATAAGACCAATACACAATATAGTCATTATGGTGATCAGATGTTTGGATTTGATTTGATTCCTGGATTTTTTCTTCATAATAACTCCTTTACTGCCGTTTACGTTTTTTGGGCATAAAAGCCCAGTGATGCAATGCATCGTGGGTAACAAATTCTTTCAATCCATATACCGTGCAGAGATCGTAGTATTTGGATAATAAAATGGGGCAGCCTATCTGTTCTGATAAAATTCTGTCAATATTGGGAATTACGGTGCTTCCGCCTGTCAGATAAATTCCCTCTGCAAGTATGGACTTGTGAATCTGAGGCGGCGTTCTTTCAAGAAACGTACGAATCTCACCTGCAATATTCTTGACAGAAGAAAGGATAGATTCGTTGATTGTGGCAGAAGTTACGATACGCTCACGCGGAAGTCCACTGATACAATCAATACCCACAATTTTTCGTGCAAGTTTTTTCTCCTGTTTCAGATCCGCCAGAGATGCTTTCAGGCGGCCGGCAGTACGAATACTGACAGAAAAATTATTGTGGCGGCGGATATTGGTCTGAATATCCTGCGTAAACTGATCACCTCCAAGAGGTACCAGCTTACTGATGATCACACGTGAATCAGCAATTACAGATACTTCTGTTGCGGCAGCACCAATATTGACAATCATGGAACCTCTTGTTTTGATAATGGGAATTCCCAGTGCCAGAGCATCCACAATCGGCCGTTCAACAAGGAAAACCTTGCTGTTATGGAAACGGCCGCTTTGAGCAACAGCATAATAAGCACGCTTTTCGATTTCGGTCATATCAACAGGTACTGCAAAATAGATTACCGGGTGCTGCATGAGACTACGTCCTGTTTTTTCCAGCAATTCCTGCAGTACAATCTCCAGATAACCTACATTGGCAATCATCCCTCCGGACATAGGTGAAGTCACTTCAACATTTGGTGGATTCTTTTCAAACATCTCATATGCTTCATCTCCCACTGCAAGGATATCTTCCCGATTCCTGATTGCTATCATATTTCGTTCTTTAATTATTTCATCGCTTTTCATGGAATAAATCTTAATCATGTTGCTGCCAAGATCAATTCCGTAAATCTGCTTTCCAATCATTGACGCATATCCCTTCTGTCTGCAGCTGCTGCCATAAGATGCTGCTATGTAAGCATACCTTCCTGACGAAAACTGATATATCTCTGGTCACCAATGATAATGTGATCCAGCAATGGTATATCCACAAGACTGCAGGCTGCCTGTATCCTTTTTGTTATGTCCAGGTCATCCCGGCTGGGCTTGGGATCGCCGCTGGGATGATTATGTACGATAATGATAAACACAGCCCGAAAGCGAAATGCCGCAAGAATCAGATCTCGCGGAGAAACCAGGGAAGCATTGACAGTCCCTTTGGAAATGATCGTTTCTCCCAATAACTGATTTTTGGTGTTGAGCATCATGCATATCATTATTTCCTGTTCTTCGTGACGCATCTGTTCCATGTAATAATCCGCAATTGTATCCGGATTCTGAAAATCCAGAAGTTTTTTAGCAGAAACAGATGCTATTCTTTTGGAAAGTTCTCCGATACATTTGATCTGTACCGCTTTTACCTGCCCGATGCCGCGAAATTCCATCAGCTCTCCCATGGAAAGACGATGGATTCCCAGCAGTCCCTGCTCTCCGCCTGCTTTGGCCTCCAGTACTTGAGAGGCAAGCTCTACGGAAGATATCCCTCTTGTACCGGAACGGAGAATAACTGCAAGAAGCTCGCTGTCAGTCAGTACCTCCGGTCCATAGGCGAGACATTTCTCGTAGGGACGTTCTTCTTCGGGTAATTGTTTCATTGTGTGACTTTTCATAGTGCCCTCCTTAATTCTCTTCAGGCAGAGAGCCAACTATCCATAAGTCGCATAATATTTTAGCATAAAAATTTGATAAAGTACACTGTAATCACTGGAAATTCATATATTTTTTACAGATTGTTTCTGCAACTCTCAGTCCATCCATGGCTGCCGATGTGATTCCGCCCGCATAACCGGCTCCCTCTCCACAGGGATAAAATCCGGAAATGTTTGCCATATATTCTTCATTGCGCGGAATTCGTAGGGGTGAAGAGGTTCTGCTTTCCACGCCGGAGAGAAGTGCATCCGGTCTGTCAAATCCTTTTATTTTCATGCCGCAGGCCTGAATGCCTTCTGTGATAGACTGACGGATAAATTCCGGAAAAACAGAAGACAGATCCGTCAGAGCATAGCTTCCCTTCATGCATGGCAGTACATCCCCCAGCGTGGAGGACGGTTTTTGCTGACTGAAATCCTGGTATGTCTGTACAGGAATGCTTCCTTCTGCCAGGCGATAAGCTGCCTGTTCCAGATATCTCTGGAAATACATACCTGTCAGCGGATCATTGTCTGTTACCTCAACACCTGACGTTTGTTGGTGTCTGATTGCGTAAGGAAGATAATCTTCAGGATTTACCGTAACGATCAAAGCACTGTTGGCATTTCTGCTGTCTCTGGCGTGATAGCTCATGCCGTTAACAGCCAGGTAACCCGGTTCAGAAGATGCATTGACCACATAACCGCCGGGGCACATACAGAAGGAATAAATTCCATGCCCATTGGCCAGCTGGTGGGTCAGTTTGTAATTGGCAGCTCCCAGCACATCCATGTGGGGAACCCCGTATTGACTGAGATTGATCATTTCCTGTGGATGTTCGATTCGGACACCCACTGCAAAGGATTTGGCTTCCATGAAAATTCCACGCTGCTTCAGAGTCTGAAACGTATCCCGGGCGCTGTGTCCGAGGGCAGCTACTACAACCTGTGCATCAATCCATTCCTTTTCATTAATTTGTACACCGATAATACTGCCGTCTTTTATATCAAAGTCCGTTACCTTATGCTCAAAGCAAAAGGTGCCGCCCCACTGTTCTATCTGTTTCCTCAGACTGGTTATAATGGTGATTAAAAGGTCTGTTCCAAGGTGAGGTTTGTGATCATAGAGTATTTCTTCCGGAGCACCGTGTTCTACGAAAATCTCAAGAACTTTTCTATTTCTTCCGGAAGGGTCTTTCACACCAGTATTTAGTTTTCCATCGGAAAATGTTCCTGCACCGCCTTCTCCAAACTGCACATTACTGTCCGGATTTAGAGAACCGCCTTCCCAGAAAGCATCCACCTGAGTTTTTCGCTTAGAAGCTTCTGCACCACGTTCCAAAATGAGAGGACGGAATCCTTTTTGAGCAAGAAGCCATGAACAGAAAAGACCAGCTGGTCCACTTCCGATAATGACTGGTCTGCAACTGAGTTTTTCATTACCTGTCTCTGGCAACAGATAGGGCACTTCGTTGGTCGACATAATACTTTTACTGTTAACTTTTGTTCCTGATTTTTCTATCCTGTTAAGAATTTTTCTTTCTTTTCCGGTTTCAATATCTACTGTATAAACAAATTTCAAATCCGGTTTTTTTCGGGCGTCCAGTGAGCGTTTGACAATTTTGAGAGAAATCATATCTTCCGGACGGATTTTAAGCTGCTGATAGACTTTTTCTCTCAGTAAGGATGCATCATGCTGCACCGGCAGTTTAATCTGTGATATACGAATCATATATACTCCTCTCATTTTCAAGTGCGGCTGATTTACCGGCCACTGCCCCGCTCGACCATGCCCACTGCAGGTTGTATCCGCCGCAGGGTCCGTCTACATCTATCAGTTCACCGGCAAAATACAGACCCGGATGAATCTTTGACTCGAGATGCTCTGTCAACTGTGTGACATCCACACCGCCGGAACACACCTGTGCATGGTCCATGGAACATCCATCTTTGATGGTAAGGGTCCAGTTTTTTATATGGGAAGCAGTTTTTTCCAGACTGCTGCGGTCTGCCAGAACAGATATCATTTTCGCCGGAAGAAGACCGACCAGAGACTCCGCAATGGATTTGTAAGGACAGTCTTTCATACGTTTCTGAAGCATGGTAAGGAGTTCCTGTTCTGTCAGGTCTGGCATAAGATCCAGATGGCAGATAACCTGACAGCCTTCCTTTGCAGCCCGAACAGCATATCTGCTCAGCTGAAATACTGCTATGCCTGATATGCCGTAGTCTGTAAACAGGATTTCCCCCCGTTCTTTTTTGAAAATATGGTTTTCAATTTCAAGGGAAATCACGCCGTCTATTCTTGTTCCCGCCCATTTCCCAAAGTAATTTCCTTTCGCCCGGAGGGCCGTTAAGGCAGGCATCGGGGGAATGGTTGTGTGACCGAGTTTTGATGCCAGATGGTATCCGGAATCAGAACTTCCTTCTACCTGTGAGGCGCTGCTGCCGCAGCAGAGAATCACACAGTCACAATCGTAATGCCAGGTTTGAGTGATAACCTGGTAACCCTTCGTGATAACATGAATATCAACAACATCTTCTTTTGTCTTTATTTTGACCTTACGATACCGTGCCTCCATCTCGAGAACCTGTGCAACTCCTGCTGCCTGTTCGCTGTAAGGATACATCCATCCGTTTTTGTTCTTCGTATAAATACCAAGCTGAGAAAAAAAACGGATCGTATCTGAGAATGGAAACTGACTGACAATCTTCCATGGAAAGTCCGGTACAGAACAACGGTAACAGGAAGAATCCTGTACCATATTCGTAAGATTACATTTGCCATTTCCCGTAGCAAGTATTTTTTTCCCTGTGCGTTCATTGTGCTCAAGAAGGGTTACGGAGGCACCGGCTATGGCGGCCCATATGGCTGCCATAAGACCGGATGCACCGCCTCCGATGACTACGATTCTTTTCATGGGAGTTGTACCAATCCTTTTTCATATAATTTCTGGAGACTCATCATAATACCGAATTTTGCATGTTCCCAGGTGAGTCCGCCCTGGAAATATACCGAATAAGGAGGCTTGATTGGGCCATCTGCACTCAGTTCAATAGAAGAACCCTGTACAAATGCACCTGCCGCCATAATAACATCACTGTCATATCCCGGCATTGCCCATGGTTCAGGATCTACATAGCTGTCAATAGGTGCTGCTGCCTGAATACCCTTGCAGAAAGCGATGACCCTTTCCGGTGAACCCAGAGTTACGGCCTGAATGATATCGTGGCGGCTTTCTGTACTGTTGGGGACAACGGCAAATCCCAGTCTTTCATAAATATTTGCTGCAAAGATAGCACCTTTCAGTGCACCGGCAGTAACCGTGGGTGCCAGGAAAAATCCCTGATAAAACGGCTGGTTGACACCGAGTGTAGCACCTACTTCCTTTCCGAGACCGGGAGAAGTGAGGCGGTAGGCGGCATTTTCCACAAATTCTTTTTTACCGGCAATATATCCGCCGATAGGAGCCAGCCCGCCGCCTGGATTTTTAATCAGAGAACCAACAATCAGGTCTGCTCCTACATCGGTAGGTTCCACTGTTTCAACGAATTCACCGTAGCAGTTATCTACCATGCAGATCACATCCGGCTTTATATTTTTGACAAAAGCAATTAATTCACCGATTCGCTTTACAGAGAGAGTTGGGCGTGTCTGATATCCTTTGGAACGTTGGATAGTTACCAGACGGGTCTTTTCGTTAATAGCTTTTGCAATATTATCGTAATCAAAAGAACCATCTTCCAGAAGATCCACCTGGCGGTATGTTATGCCATATTCCGCAAGAGAACCATTGGAAGGGCGAATACCGATAACTTCCTCAAGAGTATCATATGGTTTTCCTACGGGTGACAGCAGTTCATCACCAGGACGGAGATTTCCTGAGAGTGCTACAGCCAGTGCGTGAGTTCCACAGGCAATCTGTGGACGAACAAGTGCCGATTCCGCATGAAAGGCGGCAGCATAAATATCTTCCAGGGTATCTCTGCCGATATCGTTGTAGCCATAACCGCTGGAGGCATACAGACATGCTTCGCTGGCCTTACACTGTTGCATAGCACGAACCACCTTAAGCTGATTGTATTCTGCTGTTTTATCAATTTCTTCAAACCGTTCTTTCAGACTCTCGGAAATCTTCTGTCCAAAGTCAAATACAATTTCATCTATTCCCATAGACTGATACATAATCTTAGTCATCTGAATATCCATGTTATACGACCTCTTTTCTATCTGTATTTATAGTTTCCTCTGTTTCAGGAAAAGCAGGATAAATTCCCTTATCACTGAGAGAATTCAGCATGGCTGATAGGATCCGATCTTCATCATAATCGAAATCCTGTTTATTGAACCATTCCACATCTCTCTCCCGTTTGAACCAGGTAATCTGCCTTTTCGCGAAATGGCGTGTGTCTCTTTTTAGAATATATATTGCTTCTTCAAGGGAATATGTGCCATCCAGATATGCCAGGATTTCTTTATATCCCAGCCCCTGCATAGAGACCATTCCTTTATGACATCCCCGTTCTTTTAATTTCTGTACTTCTGGGATCAGTCCATCTTCGAGCATTTCGTCAATGCGGGCATCGATACGTTCATACAGACGGCTTCTGTCATCATTCAGCACAAAGTATGCCAGACGATAAGGAGTCGTTTTTTCCCGCTGTTGACGATTGTGTTCAGATATGGGAGTTCCGGTCTGTCGATAATACTCCAGAGCCCGAATCACACGTTTGACATTGTTGCTGTGAATCGCTTTTGCAGACTCGGGATCAACCTGTGTCAGCATCTGATGTAAAACCTCAGCACCTTCTGTCTGTGCCAGAGATTCCAGTTCCTGACGGTACTGGTGATCCTCCCCATGCTGTGTAAAATCAATGTCACCGGTGATTGCCTGTATATAAAATCCGGTTCCGCCTACAATAACGGGAATCCGGTTTCTCTCGTAAATCTTGTTCATAGCTTCCTGTGCCATCTGCTGAAAACGGACAACATTAAATTCCTCCTCCGGTTCCAGGCAGTCAATGAGGTGATGAGGAACACCCTCCATCTCTTCCGGACGAATTTTAGCAGATCCGATGTCCATATGACGATATACCTGCATGGAGTCTGCGGAAATAATCTCTCCGTTTACGGCTTTCGCCAGTTTGATAGATAGTTTTGTTTTTCCCACGGCTGTCGGTCCGGTGAGAATAATCAATGTTTTTTTCAAAATAATCACCTATACGATTCGTTTGAATTTTTTTTCGAGTTCATATCTGGTCATGGAAATAATAGTAGGTCGCCCATGAGGACAGTTATACGGATTCTCCAGTTCCAGAAGTTCATCGATCAGTGCTTCTGCTTCCTTCCGGGATAGCTGCTGATTTCCTTTGACAGCAGCCTTACAGGCCATGGTTGCCATTCGGTCAGAAAGAACATCCAGTGTTTTTTCAGAAGGTGACTCTTCCAGATGATCGAGGATTTCAATAAAAAAGTCTTGTCCTGTCATTCCATACAGGTTCTGAGGAACTGCCCGGATGCTGTACTCCAGTCCTCCGAAAAGTTCGATTTCAAAGCCGATGGAGGTAAATACATCCATGTATTGCTCCAATTTGGCTTTTCCCTGCAGATTCAATGAAATAATAATGGGCGGACTCAAAATCTGAGAAGTAACATTTCGCTGGCGTATTTCTTTCACGATTCGCTCATAAAGAACTTTTTCATGAGCCGCATGCTGATCGATAATATAGAGTTTATCTTCCATCTGTACCAGCCAGTAGGTATCAAATACTTGACCGATGATTTTATGGTACTTTTTGGCTTCCTGAGATAATAAAATACCGGCAAACAAATTCATTTGTTTTGGCTTTTGTTCTGTATTTTTCTCCGGCTGTTTCTCCGGTTCCATTATCTGTGCCGGCTTTTCTCCGTAAGGTTCCCTGTGAACAGAAGGCTGAGAAACCATTTCGGGCACACGGGGAGAGGTTTCCTTTGGGGGTTGATGAGTAACAGCTACAGGAGGTACGTATGGCATCGGAGTTTCCTTTACCACAGGCTTCGATTTTTCTAACACTCTTCTCTGATACTCAAATGGTTCCGGTGCGGATACAGCAGGTTTTCGTTCTGTGATTTTTGGCTGAACTTTTTCATTTACCACTGACTTTGTCGGAGGCTTTACAGCCGGTTTCTTTTCTTCAAGAGTAACTTCAGGAATCAGCTCACGGAGAGATAATGCCTGAAGGACTGCCTGATACACTCTCTGGTAGACATACTCTTGCTTTGAAAAACGGACTTCCATTTTGGTGGGATGCACATTGATATCCACATCCTCACCGCGTATGGTAAGATACAGGGAAGTAAAAGGATATTTATGCTGCATCATAAAGGTGTGGTAGGCATCCTCGATGGCTTTCATGATGATTTTGCTTTTAACATAGCGTCCGTTGACATAGTAATTTTCAAAATTACGGTTGCCTCTGGAAACCGTCGGTTTACCGATGAAGCCATCAATACGGAGATTGTCTGATTCATCCGTATCATGTACTTCAATCAGTTCTTTCGTGATATCTCTTCCGTATATTTGATAAATGACCTCTTTCAGATTATCATTGCCGGACGTGTGTAATTTTGTCTGTCCGTTCTGCATATATTTAAAAGAAATATGCGGATGGGAAAGAGCCAGCTGCTCCAGAAAGCTGCTGATATAACCCGCTTCCGTAGCAGCAGTTTTTAAAAATTTGGCTCTGGCCGGTGTATTGTAAAACAGATTCCGGATTAAAAAGGTAGTCCCGTCAGGGGCACCAATTTCTTCCATACCTTTTTCCTGGCCGCCTTCTATCACATAACGAACACCGATCAGCTGCTCTCTTGTCTTCGTAATCAGCTCCACCTGTGACACCGCAGCAATACTTGAAAGAGCCTCCCCACGGAATCCCAAAGAGGAAATCGTTAACAGATCATCCACGTTCCGGATCTTGCTGGTCGCGTGACGCAAAAAAGCAAGGGGAACCTGTTCCTTTTCCATACCCGAACCATTGTCTGTGATACGGATAAAAGAAATACCGCCGTCTCTGACTTCCACGGTGACAGCACTGGCACCGGCATCAATGGCATTTTCTACCAGTTCCTTTACCACTGAAGCAGGGCGTTCCACCACCTCTCCCGCTGCAATTTTATCAATTGTATTCTGATCAAGAACAGTAATTTGTCGTTGCATGATTCCCTCCAATTAAGGTAAGCTTTAACCCTGCCACCGGTTTTTTAGTTTGGTCTGAAAACGGTACAGTGTATTCAGAGCATCCACGGGGGTGAGATTGCTGATATCTAGATTTTTCAGTTCTTCCAGGATATCCTGATCTTTCACGGTATCAAACAGAGACATCTGTTCAAGATCGACCTCGTCATAATGTACCGGTTTCGGTTTTGTTTTTTTCTGATTTTGTGCCAGGTCTTTGATTGCACCGGTGATATCTGCATGAACCAGCTCATCCACCAGTTCTTTTGCCCGTTCAATGACAGAGTCGGGTACACCGGCCAGTTTGGCAACCTGGATACCGTAACTCTTGTCTGCCCCTCCTTTGATGATTTTCCGCAGAAATACAATATCATCGCCTTTTTCTTTTACTGCGATGCAGTAATTATTAACTCCCGGAATTTTTCCTTCCAGTTCTGTCAGTTCATGATAATGGGTGGCAAAGAGTGTCTTTGCTCCCAGAAGCCGAGTGTTGCTGATATGCTCAATAACTGCCCAGGCAATGGAAAGTCCGTCGAAGGTACTGGTGCCTCTGCCGATTTCATCAAGAATCAAAAGACTTTTTGAAGTGGCATTGCGAAGAATATTGGCAACTTCTGTCATTTCCACCATAAAAGTACTCTGTCCGCTTGCCAGATCATCTGATGCCCCCACGCGGGTAAATATCCGGTCCGTAACACCGATTTTTGCCTTATCTGCAGGAACAAACGAACCAATCTGTGCCATCAGTACGATCAGAGCAGTCTGACGCATATACGTGGATTTTCCGGCCATATTGGGACCAGTGATTACGGAAATACGCCGGGCTCCGTTATCCAGATACGTATCATTGGAAATGAACATGTCATTATTCATCATTTTCTCTACGACCGGGTGACGGCCGCCTTTGATATCAATAATTCCTCTGGAATTGACCGTTGGTCTTACATAGTTATTCCGCTGTGCCACAACAGAGAGTGACGCAAATACATCCAACAGAGCTACTGCTTTGGCAGTCTGCTGGATTCTTGGAATTTCCTTTTCAATTCGGTCACGTACTTCACAGAACAGGTCATATTCCAGAGCAAATAGTTTATCTTCAGCTCCCAGAATCATATCTTCCAGTTCTTTCAGTTTGGGCGTGATATAACGCTCGGCATTGGTAAGTGTCTGTTTTCTTGTATAGTAATCAGGAACCAGGTCCTTAAAACTGTTGGTGACTTCCAGATAATATCCGAATACCTTGTTATACTTGATTTTAAGATTCCGGATTCCTGTTTTTTCCCTTTCTTCCGCCTCAAGCTGTGCCAACCATGTCTTTCCCTCGGTTTTAGACTTTCTGTAATTGTCAACCTGTTCATTGTATCCATCTTTCAGGATTCCCCCCTCTTTGACAGTGAGCGGCGGATCGTCAGAGATTGAATTATCAATCCACAGACACACATCATCCAGGCTGTCCAGTTGTTCATTGATCGAGGTAAGCAGCGGACTGGTAAAATTATTTAAAAGATTTTTAATGTGCGGCAGCATCTGCAGAGAAGACTTAAAGGCGATCAGATCCCTGGGGTTGGCAGAGTGATAACTGATCCGGCTGACCAGACGTTCCAGGTCATAGACCGGATTCAGATACTCCCTTATTTCTTCCCGCAGCATGGCCTGCAGATTAAGCTCTGTGATGGCATCCAGCCGTGCATTGATTTCATCGGCATCGATCAGGGGCTGCTCCACGATACTTCTCATCATACGGGCACCCATAGCAGTTTTGGTTTTGTCAAGCACCCAGAGAAGAGAACCTCTTTTCTGTTTCTCACGCATGGTTTCTACCAGTTCCAGATTCCTTCTGCTGGAACTGTCAATGACCATATATTTATCTGTGACATAAGGTGTTATCTGATTCATATGAACCAGAGCATTTTTCTGTGTCTCAAGAAGGTAGCGGAACATGGCACCTGCGGCGATGACACCGATGTCGTAGTCTTTCAGTCCCAGCCCTTCCAGAGATGAAACATGAAAATGTTCCCGAAGAGTCTGTATGCACATCTCATCTCCAAAATACCAGGAATCCAGTGATGATACTGTAATGTGGAGACGATGTTTCAGATCATCCAGATCAATGCCTCTGACGAGCAGAGCATCATTACAGATGATTTCAGCCGGTGAAAATTTGTTGATCTCATCCAGAAGCTTTCTTTCCTTATCTACTTCCGTGACAAAACAGTCTCCGGTGGTTACATCCGCGGCAGAGATACCATATTTATCAGACATGCAGACAATGCACATCAGGTAATTGTTTTTACCTTCATCCAGTTCCTGAGTATTCAGATTGGTGCCGGGTGTTACCACACGGGTAACCTCACGCTTCACCATTCCCTTTGCCTGGCGGGGATCTTCCACCTGTTCACAGATGGCCACTTTATATCCTTTTTCTATCAGACGATTGATGTAGGTTTCCGCCGCATGAAAAGGAACCCCGCACATGGGGGCACGCTCTTCCAGGCCGCAGTCTTTTCCTGTCAGTGTAAGTTCCAGTTCACGGGATACCGTTACGGCATCATCAAAGAACATTTCATAGAAATCTCCCAGACGGTAAAAAAGGACGCAGTCTTTATATTCATTTTTAGTCTGCACGTAGTGCTGCATCATTGGTGATAAATTACCCAAGTTAATAACCTTCCTCTCTTATACGGGAGTTCCCATATAATAAAATCCTTTACAGGTATCCAGATGGACTTTGCAAAAACTTCCGATCATGGAAGCATCTCCCGGAAAATGAACAAGAAGATTGTTGCCCATTCGTCCGGTTACAAGAGTCGAATCCTGTGTATTAACTTCTTCTACCAGTACTTCCTGTACAGTTTCCTTAAAACGTCCGGACATTTCTTTTGAAATCTCCTGTACCTCCTTTAGCAGTCGGTCAAAACGATCTTTTACAATTTCTTCCGGAATCTGATTTTCCATAGCTGCTGCCGGAGTCCCGGTTCTACGGGAATAAATGAATGTAAAAGCACTGTCATAGCGGACTTTTCTTACCACATCAAGAGTTTCCTGGAAATCTTCTTCTGTTTCTCCAGGGAATCCCACAATGATATCTGTCGTCAGGGAAATATCCGGCACAGCTGCACGGATACGTTCTACCAGTTCCAGATAACTTTCTTTTGTATATTTTCTGTTCATGATTTTCAGAATGCGGCTGCTGCCGGACTGAAGCGGCAAATGAAGATGGCCGCATATTTTTTTACTATTTGCCATAACTGCAATCAGTTCATCAGACAAATCCTTCGGATGGGAGGTCATAAAACGGATGCGGCGAAGCCCTTCAATCTGTTCCAGCTGCTCCAGAAGCTGTGCAAAGGTAACCGGCTGTTCCAGATTCTTCCCATAGGAATTCACATTCTGTCCCAGCAGCATGATTTCAACAACCCCGTCTGCCACCAGTTTTTTCACTTCATGCAGAATATCTTCCGGATTGCGGCTGCGCTCACGACCACGTACATACGGAACAATACAGTAGCTGCAGAAGTTATTGCAGCCAAACATGATATTAACTCCGGACTTGAAACTGTACTTTCTGTCAACAGGAAGATTCTCTACTATCTCTGTGGTGTCTTTCCAGATATCAATCACCATCCGGTCAGATTCCATGGCAGTACAGAGAAGCTCCGCAAATTTGAAGATATTGTGTGTGCCGAAAATCAGGTCAACAAATCGATAGCTTTTCTTCAGCTTTTCTACCACCTGCGGTTCCTGCATCATACAGCCGCAAAGAGCAATCATCATATGTTTTTTCTTCTTTTTCATACTGCCCAGATATCCCAGACGGCCATAAACTCTCTGATTGGCATTTTCTCTGACAGTACAGGTATTATAAATAACGAAATCGGCTTCTTCTTCGTGTTCGGTTTTCTGATAACCCACCTTTTCCAGAATCCCTTCCAGTTTTTCAGAATCCCTGGCATTCATCTGACAGCCGAACGTCTGTGTACATAGAAAGGGAGTACGTCCCAATTCCTGTGCCATTTGTCTGACATAGGTTCGGCATTTGGCAATATAATAATACTGACGATTCGGTTCCGAATCCGGCGGCGGAAGTTCCAGATCCACAGTATCAAGATCAATCTCGTCTAGCTTTTCTTCCGGTACATTGCGAATATCTATTTTATTATACATAGTTAGTCCTTTCCTTATTACAAATCATTTGATTCCGTTAGAAAAGTTTACATACTGAAATTCGATATGTCAATATATAATTTTCTTAAGGATTTATGTGTTTCGTAATTCCCATTTGGAAACAAGACCGGTTTTTTCTAATATTTCCTTTTCTATCAATATCCTGACTTCTTCAGATATCTCCAGACCATCTGCCGGCTTTAATAAAAGTTCCTGTTTTTCCGGTAAATACGAAGGATTCTTTCGTAACAGCACCTGATGTTCTTTACAAATCTGACTTGCATAGGCGAGTACCATATTCTGATTGACACTGTCTGCGATCCGTATCCGCCATCCGGTCTGATCCGCAATCCTCTGCAGGGTATCTTTCATTTTTATCCCAAGCTGCGGTGATAAAAACGCAATCTGTAAATACTTTCCCTGAGCATCCGATTGAATTCCTTTTTTACAGGGAAGTATCTGCTCTCCTTCAAATTCCGCATCGAAACAGCTAAATGCCAGATTTTGTTCCACCGGCTCTGACTGATTCTCCGGATAAACATCATTTTGGTTTTCCGGGATTCTCTCTGTGGCTTGCTTATTATGGTTACCAGCATAAGACTTTCCTTTATATAACAGAGAATAACCAGTTAAGGATTCAAATTCCTGACACAATGTTTCCAACTCTTTATCATCAACCGGCTGATAAAAGGACAACATCACACTACATTCCTGTTTGCGAATGGATATTTTTTGCAGATTTGTTCCCAATCGTTCTGACAAAAAGGTTTGAATAGCATATTCATTTGGCTCGGAATTTTTGTAAATCTTCCATCCTGTTTCTTCCAGAAAATCATCCGCTAATGTATCAAATTCGGCTCCTGCCGATTTGGGAAAATCAAAAACTATCTGCAGCTCTTTCCTTTCTGTGAAACAACTGATTTTCTTATAGGAATACGCTGCAAATATTTCCTCTGCATACTTCATTACAGAATTTTGATCCATCCCACTGCTCTTTTTCAGGATTTCATCCATCTCTTCCCGGGTAGAACATTGAAATAAGAATAATCGTCTTCCATCCCGTGAAAAATAAACAGATTCATTCAGCATTTGTTCAAAAGGAATCAATATGTCTTCTTCCGTTATATTTTTTCCATACCAGATGAAAGCCATGTCATTCACTGTAAATTTATTACCTGTATAATAAGTTTGAATATACTCATATAATTCTTTGGAATAACTTTCTTTTTCCCAGAAGTTTTCCCTTCTTTGCATGGTGTATTGATACATTCTTTTTAATTGTTTTCGGGGACTGCGTAAAGAAATCGTTTCACTGTCACCGGTTTCCGGTGTATAAATCCTGGTTCGATAATCCACATCCAGTTCGGATGCCAGTCCCTCCACCACTGCCGGGTCACCGTGTACCAGAAAGATATGTCTGGCAGAAAGTCTTTCCAGAAGCCCCTGAATCTCAGCCTTATCCCCATGTGCCGACAAGGATATTTTTCTCAGTGTACATCGGACCGGAACCCGATGTTCATTCACGGTAAGGAAACGCTCTTCCTCTTCCGATTCCAATAACTGCTGAATCTGACGTCCCGGTGCCTCCTCATCCTGATATCCTGTAATGATGATATAACCATTTTCCATAGGCGCAATTTTTTCTGCATACATGGCACTGGGACCACCGGTGAGCATGCCTGAACTTGCCACGAAAATTGTTGCATCATTTCCGTTCAAAAGCTCCATTCTGTCATCCTTCATTCCCACCGGCACAATCTCATCCGAGTAAAAGATATCATTTCCTTTCTCGATTCTTTTTGCAAGTGCATTCTTCAGATACCATGGATGCCTGCTGTACACCATATTCATATCCCTCACCATGCCATCCACGTAAATCTTGACTTTCGGAAGTTCCCCTTTATTCATTGCCCGTCTTAAAATCAAAAGTACTTCCTGTGCCCTGCCCAGAGCAAAGGCGGGAATTACCATTTTTCCTTTTTTCTCTATACATTCCCTTACCACCTCTACCAACGCTTTTTCTTCCACCTGCCGGTTGGCATGTAATTTATCTCCATACGTTGCTTCTGTGATGATTACGTCTGGACGTAATTTGGGAATTCTTATCCCTTCGATTGTATTCTGGGAAAAACCTGAAAAATCTCCCGTATAAAACAGACTGCCCTCTTTACTCTCCAAAAAAATGCAGGCTGCTCCCGCAATATGTCCTGCCGGATACATGGTAAGCTTTAACCCCGGCAGAATCTCCAGAGTTTCTTCATAACGACAGCCGCGCATACGGGTAAACAAAGCCTCTACATGCGCCGCTGCATATACCGGTATACCTTCTTCCTTCCGGTTCATCAATTTGATACTGTCATACAACAGCACCCTGGTCAGATCAATGGTCATGACAGTAGCATAAATAGATGCCAGCGGATATTCTTTGCTGATCAGCGGAAGTGTTCCTGTGTGATCCATATGTGCATGAGAAATAATAACTGCATCTACCCCACCCAGTTCCTGTATCTTCCTGAAATCCGGTAACGGATCCTTCCCTGCACTTTGCCGGATTCCACAATCCAATAACACCTTATAGTCATTCAATTCAACCAGAATGGCACTGCCGCCAATTTCCTTTGCTCCACCCAGAAAATGCAGTTTCATTACTACTGTTCCTCCATTACGTATGTTCAATAAACTATAGACCCTGTTTTCGGTTTGAAACGCTCTAAAATGCTTTGAAAAGTATGTCCCTTGTCCTGAATCATCCGATCAGTACATGTTTGCCCTGAAACGCAAATCCATAGTTTCGGATATGCTCTTGGGGAATTCCCCGGCTCACCAGTTGTGCTGCATACTGTTTTCGTTCAATTTGTTCCAGGGCTTCCTGCACGGTATCTTTCAGAGTTTCTTCGTCATCCGGGTCATGAACCTTAAATTCCAGTATGATTGCGTCGTCCATCTGTGGATTCTTTGGCTCCAGCATCACATCATATCTTCCAAATCCACTTTCGCGGTTGGAAGTGATTACATATCTCTTCTGGAGATCCATAATAAGACCAAGTACAAACCCATGATAAAAACGCTCCGGTTCTTCTCCGGAAGGACGCTTCCCGGTATCAAAATAACTGAAGGTATTTAGTGCAACACGATTCATGTATACATTCATTGCTTTTCGGTCACCGAGCAGCAGGGCCTGTACAAAATCATTATAATCTGCCCGGGAATCCTGAAACCATCCGCGCACCATATTGTAAACCATCCGCTCCACCTCATAGTTGGTAAGCGTCAGCTCATATTCCACTTCTTCCCCATATTCCAGAAGTTCTTCCTGGTCATAAGACAGAACCTTCAGATAACCACTTGCCAGAAGGAGACTCCAGATAGCTGATTCGTTATGATCCAGCTGATTGTATACAATCTGTTCATCCAAAGGAGTCCGTACCACACCTCTGCACAGCAACACTTCAAACTTTTCTTTGATTCTTCGATTTCCTTCTCGCAGAAGCTTTCCCACCATTCTTTTATAAAAGAAGTTTTATCAACATAAAAGTATTGATTTTCTCTAACCTTATCAAAACTCTATATACCGATTGCTACTGTCCTTGACATACATACCTCCTGCTGATTATGCAGACTTTCATTATCACACTTCCTATTTATAGAGTAATACTATCATGCGAGAAAATAAAAAGCAAGACGAAGTATTTTGCCCAGAAAATAGTTCCCCAAGGATAATATAACAATCCCCAGGGAAATTTCCGGTAAAGATTCTTACTTAGCTTTGGGTGTACCGTTTGTTTTAGGGTATGTGGCCAACCTTTGCACTGGTGAAATGTCTGTACGGGGTCTATAGAAAATAATTGTTATAAAAGTCTCCATCTTCTCAGCAAATACCTAAATAGTAATAATGAACAAGGGAAAACAGGGCCTATACAAGAAAAAAGCCTTCCATACCCCGTTGCTTTCAGTTTTCGGGGTATGGGAAGATGTTTTTCTTATATAGACCCTGTTTTCGGTTTGAAACGTTCTAAAATGTTCTGGAAAATAAATGTAAATAGAAAAAATGGAACTTTTGGATAGAAGAAATCCGTACAGACCCTGTGCAGGCCATTTTACAGGATTAAAGATTGATATCATATCTATAATTCAGAAAGAACTCTTTTTTATCTGTAGATATTTTTCAATCAATTTAGGCTGTATTAATAGATACGTCCAGTTTTCCGGTAACTCATCCATAAGTACAATCTTCTCGATCTCACACTCCAGTTTACCAGAAAACTCCCTTATCTCCGCAAAACACAATAATCAAAATGTTTCCTCACCAGTCTCATTTACACTATTCTTACCTGTAACAGAATAGACGCAGATTGGCTTAATATCATACTTGATCGCACCTGTTTCTTCCAGAAGTTCACGTTTTGCAGTTTCCAAAATGTCTTCACCTGATTCACGATGACCTCCCGGTGATTCATATGTATCTCGTTCCTTATGTTTGCAAAACACCCATTTCCCATTGCTCCGTGAAACAATCACAGCAAACTTCAATAATGCATCGTCCACTGTATCATAAAACTTCACTTCCAACATATCACCGTTCTCCGTCCCACTCTGCAACAAATTCTTCAAGGTAATCCTCCATAACAGACTGTCTATGCTCCGCCATTTTCTTTGCAGTCTCAGTATTCATCATATCTTTAAGAAGCAAGAGTTTTTCATAAAAGTGATTAAAACTTGTAGAATTATGGTTCTGACGATAATTTACTTTATTCATATTACGCAGAGGTTTTATATCTGGGTCATATATTTTTCTTCCTTTACTACCTCCATATGCAAATGCTCTTGCGATTCCAATCGCTCCCATTGCATCTAGTCTATCTGCATCTTGTACACATTTTCCTTCTATTGTGCTTGGTACGATCGAATCTGTTCCTGCAAATGAAACTTCATCTATAATATTGCACACAGAATTTATGATTTTATCATCAACACTATTGCTTCGCATAAATTCAACAGCATTTTTCTTAGTATCGTGTGTTTCTGGCGATAGCTTAACATCATCTACATCGTGTAATAAAGATGCCAACTGAACTATCAACATATCCGCATTTTCTTTGTCTGCAATCTGTACTGCTAATCGATAAACTCTCATGGTATGATGATAGTCATGTCCACTGTAATCATCAGCAAATATTTGTTCAACATATCTTATGGCATTTTCTATCATTACGTCTGCCTCCCATCATCCTGAATAATTTATCGAAATTGTTTGAAACGTATTTGTTACGCTTCTTTTCTAACATACATAGAAAGATTTTTGTAAGGTCACCTGACACCGTGTATATACTGAACATTATATTCTGCTACTATTACTGAAAATCATGACATTCTAAGCAAATCTGCTTATGATTCATTTGGCGAAATGTAAACTGCCTGGCTGCCCAGTTCGGCAAATCGTTTTTCAACAATGTCCTTTTGATAGGCAACCATACTGCCTGATATAGGATCATTCAAATAATAGCAATCCGTGTTATAGCCTACAAGTACCAGACAATGTTCTCCTGCGATCCAGGTAAAAGCAGTGTCGTTTTCCAGATACCAGGTGTTTCCGGCTGAAGGTTCTATCATGTTCATAGTTGCCCAGATCAGCAAAGGCATATCGTTATCGATGTATTTCTCACAAAGCTGTTCCAACGACCGGTAGGTAATTTTTCTGGCAGTATAACCTGTACAATTGCGATTGACAGCATGAACGATGGGTTCTGCAAAGCAGCCGTATGATTTTTTTGAAAATGGATTTCCTACAAAAACCTTGTGCGGGTCAGGTCCGTACCGCTTGCCTTCGGATGAATAAAAGTTTTCGCTGCATGCAAGCCAGTCACTCGCAAATTCTTCTGCAGTAATATCCACCTTATAATATTGCAGTACCATAGTTGCGGCCACGGACTCGCAGCCGGTCGGCAATTCGGGATATTGACAAATCGCAGGTACATCAATGAGTTTTTCTTCTGCAGGCGTTGTAATGAGATTGTCATCATGCTCCGTGTTGCCTGTGCTCACAGGATCTTCGTGCTGTATGAATCCACAACGAATATATAAGTTGGCTACATAGGTATGCTGCTCTTGTTCTGTAATATCGAAAATATCGACCGTAGAGTCGTATTTGTCTTGGCCAAGGAGTACTTGCTTTTCATAATAGTTGCTTATGATGGCATCTACTTTTTCCGGATAAAGATGATTCTCTTCTATGTTTTCCAATGTTATTTCAATACCATCACACGATAAGTCAAGAATCGTTTTCGTGTTATCTTCATAAAGAATTTCAAAGTATCCGTTCTCTTTCTGAAAAGAGCAAGTCACAAAATCAAGTGTGATCGGTTGGCCATCCATGTAAATTCGATGGCTGCTTCGGGAATAGCTGATATTGCTGTCCGTTACCATCTCTTTGAATGGTTCACATATAGTTTCATCCTCTCCAAACAGCAACTCTACAACCTCAGTAACATCTTTCCGTAAGGTTTTGGTATCGTTGTTTTCGCTTCTGACTGGTAAAGAATGCTCATCTATGTTTATGTCATTATTATCGTAAAGCTGGGCAACCTGTGCACTTGTGAGTTTTGTCCTGCTGTCTTCAGAGGAATCACGAGTAACAACTTCCTTTACTTTTTCTTCTTTTTTTTGCCCACTGATCAGCTGCGGTACAAAAAGGACACTGCAGATAAAAACAATCAACAGAAATACGATACCAATATTCTTTAATAGTTTCATTTTTCAGCACCACCTTTGTCAGTTTATTCAGCGGTTTTCAATTTTCATGTATTATATCATAAGAGGGGAAGCTTTGCTATATTCATAGTATCATTTTCATAGCTGCTTTGCATAGAAACTGTTAAAACCGGAGATGCTGCTTCTGAATGATAAATTAA
>JBJELT010000094.1:0-10379 GCA_051879295.1 Oliverpabstia sp.
TTTTTCACATGGGTATCAATGGTTCTGGCATCTCCGAAATAATCATAATTCCATACATGATTCAGAATTTTTTCTCTGGAAAGAGCAATTCCCTGATTTTCCATAAAGTATGCGAGCAGTTCGAACTCTTTGTAACTGAGCTCTATGGTTTTCCCATCCACGGTCACCATATGGGCTGTTTTATTCAAAACGATACCGCCTGCCTCTATCACATCTTCTTGCTCTCCATGGCCTGATCTTCTCAGAATCGCCTGAACTCTTGCCACAAGGATTTTAGGGCTGAAAGGTTTGGAAATGTATTCGTCCACACCAAGATCAAATCCCATCAGTTCATCTCTCTCATCTCCCCGGGCTGTCAGCATAATAATCGGTACTTTGGAAATTTTACGAACTTCCCTGCACACCTGCCAGCCATCCATCTTCGGCATCATCACGTCAAGGATAATCAATGCTATATTTTTCTCCTGAAGGAAAACATCAACAGCCTGTTCCCCATCAGCAGCCTCCACAACTTCAAAATCACTCTTAACCAGAAAGTCCCTGACCAGCTTTCTCATGCGGCTCTCATCATCCACAACAAGTATTTTCAGTCTGTTCATTTTATTGCCCTCCATTTCATGTTCTTTCGTTATTATAACTGACAGTTATGTTCTTTTTGTGTCCTTTCCGCTGCAATACCACTGGATCCCTACACCGATCACTGCCATCATTGCTCCGGCTGGCAGCGTTATATGTATCGGCAACGATTTTCCTGCAATCGTAACTGCAGAAGAAACAAGTGCCAGACCTCCGCTGATTCCAGTCAATAAAATAATACACGTTCTGGCAAACAATACACAAAGTACACCCACCAGAATACCCAACAACGCTCCGATACCAAGCACAGCCAGCTTTTCCTTAATACCTGTCTGCATTCCACGCCCGATCATTACAGACACCGCGAATGTCATGCACCATCCAAGAAACAAAAGTCCAACCAGATAAATCTCATATGCCAGAAACCCCAGCACCAGACCTACCGTCAATGAAGAGCCAAAAACAACGGTCCTGTCCGTACTTACACAGGTAATCAATAAGTAACCACCCACAGAACCCATCATAAATCCACACAAAGCCACCCAGAACTTCATCAGCTTGTAACCAAAAAAACAATTTAAAACGGCAAAAATCACTTCCATCAACAACAACAGCGGCATCAGAAGCTGCATCTGTTCACTGGATGCCACATAATTAAGAATCGTATTCATAAAATTTCCCACTCCTACATTTCATGTTGTTCCTATTATACAATTTCATAAAACATAAATCAATGTTGCGGCTAACTTTGGGTAATATTGCTTTCTTTGCAGACTAATTCATATTAAAACTCTCAGGGTAGGCTAAAATCCATATAAACAAATTATGCGGCCTGTTTCCCATCTAAAGGTAATAGGCTGTAGAGGCATTAAATAGGTTTTTCAGCCTACTGTTCTGCAAAAATAATAGGCTCTCAAATAGCAAAAACAAGCCCTGCGGCCTACTTTGCAGAAATAATAATAGGATGGAAAACCGAAAAATCAAACGTTGTAGCCTATTTTCCAGAAAATATAGTAGGCTATAAATACTTGCGACAGGTTTTGCGGCCTATTCTATGGAAAGAATAATAGGCTATAGAACAGTAAAACAAACTTTGCAGCCTACTTCCCAGAGAATATTATGAGCCAAAAACCGCAGAAATACATTTTATAGCCTACCCAGAAGGTCCTTAAATAAAATAACTGAACTGTAACCGAAAAAATTGCAAAACACCACTTGACATTTGGTTTATTTGCATATATACTGTAATAGATTTAATAGTCTGTGTGCAGAGATTTCTCTGAAAACCATGCAATTCTTCGGGCTTGTACTGGTTTCGACGGGGGTTTTGAAGTTTGGGAAGCCATCCGCGGCCCCGGGACCGCGTCATCAACCTGGAATTAAATTTAAACGCAGACGATACAATCGCTTGCGCTGCCTAATGGCAGCTGTCGCTGTCTGAGATTCCCGCATCTCAGATAACGGCATCAAACTTAGCGGGGCACTTTTTCCTCAAAGCTTTGCGAGGAGAAAAGAAATCATGAAGCTACTGAAGACTGCAGCCTGTCATCCGGCGTCAGTTGGAGGGAATGTGAAAAGAATGACTGTGATGGGAGATGCCTGAATGGACAGGCTTTCGGACGCGGGTTCGATTCCCGCCAGGTCCATAAAAAGTGCCGTTCTCACGGCACTTTTTTTATATTATAGGAAAGTTCTCTGACTTTCCTATAATATAAAAAGCCCTCCGGGCAGGATCGCACTGCGGCGGAGAGGAATTATGTTGCTGAAAGCAACCCGCCTCAGGCGGAGAATCCTGCAAAGCAGGATTCTTTCTTATATATAAGAAAACATTTTAGTTGGAACAAAAAGGCTGAACTGAAACTACTGAAGATTTCTCACCTTGAAATCACGTTCTGCTTCCCTGCGCTGATCTTTCTTTGCAATATCCTGTCTCTTATCAAACAGTTTTTTACCTTTTGCCAGACCGATCTCCACCTTTACCAGGCTGTTACTAAAGTAAACCTGCAACGGCACCAGGGTATAGCCCTTCTCTGCAATCTTCCCTTTCAATTTGCGGATTTCATATTTATGAAGCAGCAGCTTCTTTACTCTCAGCGGGTCTTTATTGAAAATATTTCCTTTTTCATAAGGGCTGATGTGCATTCCATAGATAAACACTTCTTCATGTTCAATCCGGATAAATGATTCCTTGATACTGCACTTACCCATGCGGAGAGATTTTACCTCTGTACCGCACAGCTCAATCCCGGCCTCAATGTGTTCCTCAATAAAATAATCATGATATGCCTTTTTATTGTTTGCAATCAGGCGGCTGCCTTTTTCTTTCGCCATAGCATTTCCTCCCTTTCCTGCTCCTATAATGGGATGATACTAAAATCGATACTTTTTGTGTTCATATCGACTTCTTCCACACGAATCCGGACGGCATCCCCCAGATGATATGTCTTCCCGGAATCCTGGCCTTTCAGACAATAGTTCTCCTCGTCAAATTCATAATAATCATCCATCATGCTGCTGACATGTACCAGTCCTTCCACAGTATTGGGTAATTCCACATACAATCCCCATCCTGTAACACCGGATATGACTCCCTGATACTGTCTGCCAATATTCTGTTCCATATATTCTGCTTTTTTCAGCTTCACGGTCTCCCGTTCCACTTCCTCTGCTCTTCGCTCCAGCATACTAGACTTTTGTGCCACATCCTCCAGAATATGTGCATAAAACATTTTCTTTTCATCATTCATTCTTCCACGAATCGTGTCTTTAATAATTCGATGAATCTGAAGATCCGGATAACGGCGAATTGGTGATGTAAAATGACAGTAATGCTTAGCTGCCAGTCCAAAATGTCCGCTGCATCCTGTGGTATATCTGGCCTGCTTCATAGAACGAAGCAGCAGACGGCTGATCAGGGGTTCTGCCGGATCCCCTTCTATAGAATGAAGAATCTCCTGAATCTCCAGTGGGGTGATTTCTTCGTGGGATTTTCTCACCGGTATCTGCTGGCTGCGGATAAACGTCAGGACCTTTTCCATTTTGTCCGGATCCGGATTTTCATGGATCCGATAAACGAAAGGAATCTCCCGCTCACAATACTCTCTGGCAACTGTCTCATTTGCCAGAAGCATAAAATCCTCTATAATCCGGGTTGCCACATTCTGCTCATATGCCCGGATTTCCACAGGTCTTCCTAACTCATCCAGATATACTTTACTTTCCGAAAAATCAAAATCAATCGAACCTCTCCGGGTTCTGTTTTTTCGCAGCAGGGAAGAAAGATCTTTCATATGATGGAACAGAGGAACCAGTTCCTGATATTCTCTCCGCAGTTCTTTATCACCTTCCAGAATACCCTTCACTGCTGTGTAAGTCATTCTTCTATTGACACAAATCACTGTCTCAGCTATTTTATGACTGATTATTTTTCCGCTGCTGTCAATATCCATCAGACAGCTGAGAGTCAGCCGGTCCACTCCCTGGTTCAGAGAACAGATTCCGTTAGAAAGACGGGGCGGCAGCATGGGAATTACGCGATCTACCAGGTATACACTGGTTCCCCGTTTCAAAGCCTCGCGATCCAGAGCACTTCCTGCCTGTACATAATTGCTGACATCCGCAATATGTACACCCAGGTGATAAATACTTCCCTCTTTAGTCAGAGAAATCCCATCATCCAGATCCTTGGCATCTTCCCCGTCAATTGTTACCACTGTCCAGTCACGAAGATCCATCCTTCCCTGAAAATCTCCTTCAATCACCCCATCCGGAACTCTCTCTGCCTGATTGACCGCCTTAACCGGAAAATCCATAGGAAGTTCATAAGACCGGGCAATGGAGAGGACATCGATGCCAGGTTGTCCGGATTCTCCCAGAATTTCCTGAATTCTTCCTTCAGGATTCCTGTTCTTTCCTCCGTATGTGGTGATTCTAGCCACAACCTTTGCTCCATCTGCAGCTCCCTGGGTATGCTCTTTCGGGATAAAAATATCACTCTGAACTTTTGCATTATCCGGAATAACAAATCCATAATTCTGGCTCTTTTCAAATGTACCAACCACTTCTGTGATTCCGTGCCCCAGAATCTGAACCACAACACCTTCCTGGCGGCTTCCATTTTTCTCCGGTTTCAGACGAATCTGTACCCTGTCCTGGTGAAAAGCATACATGGTATCCTCTTCCTGGATATAGACATCTTCCTCCTGACCTTCCACCTCTACAAAACCAAATCCACGCGGATTAGCAATAAATGTTCCCTCCAGCAGCTGCTCTTCTTTCACTTCCACCGAGGCTCTCACTTTTTCATACTTTCCCTTACGGACACAAATCTTACCTTCTGCCTCCAGTTCATCAAGAACATAAAACAGGTCCTGTCTCTTCCCTTTCGGAATCTGAAGCAGTATGGCTATATCTTTTGCTCTCATGGGATGGTATTCCTTATGAGATATAAATTCCAATATCAGTTTTTTCCTGTTCTTTAACTTTTTTTTATTCATGTTTACCTTTCTTATTATTTATGTGTTCAAGTACGCCTTGGCGTACCTGCTGCGAGTCTTATCTTCTTTCAAGATAAAAACACCCCTGTATTCATCTACAGGAGTGTTTTGTCAAAGGCTTTATAATATTCGGTACTTAGAAATTCATATTTAAAACAACAGCAAGTACCATAAACAGAATCGCCATAGTCTTTGTTGCCAGTACTAACTTTCCTTCCATAGAACGACCTTTATTGCGTCCCCAGTACGTATCTGCCATACCGGAAATGGCACCAAGACCTTTCTGTTTACCTTCCTGCATCAAAACGACAACTGTCAGACCTATACAATCAATAACAAATACTATTGTTAATACGATACGTAAAATTTCCATCATTACACCTCCCATGGCCAACCTAAATTATTGTACCATAGGGACTGGAATATTTCAACATTTTTCTTCTCTTTCACCGTATTTTATTTCGAAAGGATTTTCATATTCAGCCACCTGTCCCAGGTATTCTTCTATGCGAAGAAGCTGATTGTATTTACTTGTTCTCTCCGTCCGGCAAGGTGCACCTGTTTTAATCTGACCTGCATTACAAGCTACTGCAAGATCAGCTATAAAAGTATCTTCTGTCTCTCCGGAACGATGGGAAATCACCGCTGTATATCCATGATGCTGCGCCTCACAGACAGCATCCATTGCCTCCGTCAGGGTTCCGATCTGATTAACTTTAATTAGTATACTGTTGGCCGCATGCAGACGCAGTCCACAATTCAGTCTTTTGGGATTGGTTACAAAAAGGTCATCTCCTACAAGCTGCACACGGTCTCCCAGTTTTTTCGTCATAGACACCCATCCCTCCCAGTCCTCTTCCTGCAGTCCATCTTCAATAGATACAATCGGATACTGACTGATCAGGGTGTCATAAAATGCTATCATTTCTTCTGATGTACGGTAAATCTCTTCCCCCGCCATTTTACTTTCACCGGGAAAATAATATTTTCCCGCATCCTCATCAAAGAGTTCGCTGGCAGCTGCATCCAAAGCGAATACAATGTCGTCTCCCGGCTGATAACCTGCCATCCGGACCGCTTCACTCATCAGATCCAATGCCTCCTGTGCACTTTTCAGATTGGGGGCAAATCCACCCTCATCCCCTACTGATATAGAAAGTTTTCTGTGCTTGAGAATTATTTTTAATCGCTGATACACTTCTGCACACATTCGCAGTCCCTCCTGATAACAGCAGGCACCTGTGGGCATAATCATAAATTCCTGAAAATCCAGGGTATTATCGGCATGTTTAGCTCCATTGATGATATTCATCATAGGCACAGGCATTCTTTTACTGTGAACTCCCCCCAGATACTGAAAAAGCGGAATCCTTAGCGCCCGTGCCGCCGCGCGGGCTGCTGCAAGAGAAACCCCAAGAGTAGCATTAGCCCCCAGACTGCTTTTGTTGTCCGTGCCATCTTCCTCCTGGAGAATCCGATCAATATACGACTGATTCAGAACATTTTCACCAACTATTCGATCTGCCAGCCTTATATTTACATTCTTTACTGCCTGCTGTACCCCCAGGCCGCCAAAGCGCTCCTGTCCATCCCGCAGTTCAACTGCCTCGTATTTCCCTGTGGAAGCTCCGGAGGGAACCATCGCCCTTCCCGTATATCCCTCTATCCCCATAACTCCTTCTCCTACCGTAACCTCTACCTCTACAGTAGGATTACCTCTGGAGTCAAGGACTTCTCTGGCGTAAACACGGCGAATTGGTAAATACCTGTACATACAGTACCTCCATTAAAAATATACTTTTACATCAGATAGTATGGGACAAAACAAAAAAAATATACTTTTTTGTGTTTCTTTTGGAACATACCAGAGATTCTCCGTCCCTATTCAAACGAAAACCCTGAGAACTACTATGTGTATTTCCCAGGGTTTTGTGTAAATAGTTATGTTTTATTTGATCAGCAGGGATTTTCCTGTCATTTCTGCTGGCTGTTCCATTCCCATCAGTTCGATCAGGGTCGGGATGATGTCTGCCAGGCATCCGCCTTCTCTCAGTTTATATGCAGGATCTGCATTTACAAGGATAAACGGTACCGGATTGGTTGTGTGTGCAGTAAATGGCTCGCCGGTCTCATAGTCTACCAGCTGTTCTGCATTTCCGTGGTCAGCGCAGATAAACATCTGACCGTTTACTTCCTTGATTGCCTCTACGGCTTTTCCTACGCACTCATCAACAGCCTCTACAGCTTTAATTGCTGCATCTTCCACACCGGTATGTCCTACCATATCCGGATTTGCAAAGTTGATGATAATCACGTCATATTTATCAGACTTGATTGCTTCCACCAGTTTGTCACATACTTCGTATGCGCTCATCTCCGGTTTCAGATCGTAAGTAGCAACTTTCGGGGACTTAACAAGAATTCTGTCCTCTCCTTTGTTAGGCTCTTCAATACCACCATTAAAGAAGAAAGTTACATGAGCATATTTCTCTGTCTCAGCAATACGTGCCTGTGTCATATTGTGAGCTGCAAGATACTCGCCGAATGTATTCTTGATCTCCTGTTTGTGGAAAGCAACAATCTTGTTCGGAATCGTCTCATCGTAATCTGTAAAGCATACATAAGTCAAATCCAGTTTCTTTTCTCTTTCAAAGCCTTTGAAAGCGTCATCACAGAATGCTCTTGTGATTTCACGGGCACGGTCAGGACGGAAGTTAAAGAATACTACAGAGTCTTTATCCTGAATAGTTGTTACCGGTTTTCCGTCTTTTTCAATAACAGTCGGCAGCACGAATTCGTCTGTCTTGTCATCATCATAAGATGCCTGAACAGCCTCAGCTGCATCAGTACCTTTCACACCGATACCTTTTGTCAGAGCTTTGTATGCAAGCTCTACACGATCCCAGCGATTATCTCTGTCCATTGCATAGTAACGACCGGAAACAACACCGATTTCACCTACTCCGATTTCTTTCATTTTTGCCTGCAGGTCTTCAATAAAGCTCTTTCCGGAAGCCGGCGGTGTATCACGTCCATCCAGGAAGCAATGCACATAAACTTTTTCCAGTCCTTCTTTTTTAGCCAGTTCCAGCAGACCATACAGATGAGTGTTATGGCTGTGAACACCACCATCAGAAAGAAGTCCCATAAAGTGAAGGGATGAGTTATTCTCTTTTGCATTTTTTACTGCTTTCAGCAGAGCTTCATTTTTAAAGAAATCTCCATCCTGAATCTCTTTGGTAATTCTGGTAAGTTCCTGATATACAATACGACCTGCACCCATGTTCAGATGTCCTACCTCAGAGTTTCCCATCTGTCCTTCCGGAAGACCTACTGCCATACCACTGGCATTTCCTTTTACAAAAGGACACTGAGATTTGAGCTGATCCATCACCGGAGTCTTTGCCTCACATACTGCATTGGCTTCACAGGTATCATTCAATCCATATCCATCTAAAATCATCAAAACGGTTGGTTTTTTACTCATGATTTCCTCCTCTAATATTATATACGTCCTGTCGCTCAAAGGCCGGACATTCATCATCTGGCACATTCTTATTCAAAACTGCACTACACTTATTGTAACAGAAAAACAAATTTTTTCAAGCATTTGCCCCGGGGATTTTTACATTTTCCCCGGGGCAAATAAAAATGTTTTAGAGATATTTTCTCATTGCTGCTTCTACAACGTGTCCAACCAGTACGGATGTGGTTACGCTGCCAACTCCGCCAGGTACCGGTGTAATTGCATCAACGATTGGTTCTACAGCTGCATAATCTACATCTCCGCAAAGTTTGCCTTCTGCGTTAACGTTGATTCCTACATCGATAATGGTCTGTCCTTCGCTTACGTATTCAGCGCCTACAACGCCTGCACGGCCTGCGGCTACGATTACGATGTCAGCTTCTCTTACTACGGATGGCATATCTACGGTTCTTGTATGACATACGGTAACAGTTGCATTTTTCTTGATCAGCATCATAGCTGCCGGTTTTCCTACAACAAGGCTTCGTCCAATCACAACTGCTTTTTTACCTGTACAGTCAATTCCGTAGTAGTCCAGAATCTCCATACATGCCTGTGGTGTACATGGCGGGAAACCTACCTGTTTTCCGGTAAATACGCCGCTCATGGAGCCGTCAGTCATACAGTCAACGTCTTTTGCAGGATCCAGTGCATTTTCAATCACAGACTGGTTCAGATGTTTTGGAAGCGGACGGAATAACAAAACGCCGTGGATGCTGTCATCTTTATTTACTTTATCAATAACAGCAAGTAATTCGTCCTGTGAAACATCTTCCGGAAGAAGAAACTTTACGCATTCTACACCAAGTGTTTCGCAGCGTTTGGTAGCTCCTCTTTCATAAGAAATATCACTTCCGTTCTCACCTACACGGATAATTCCCAGAGTAGGATTGATTCCTTTTTCTTTTAAAGCAGCTACATTTGCTTTGATTCTTTCATTCAGTGCTGCGGTTACTTCTTTTCCTAATAACTGTTTTGCCATTTTGTTGTTCCTCCTTATTTCAGTCTGCCAAGGACACTGTCAAATACTTCATCTGCGATTTTTGTGTATTTTTCCAGCATTGCGTCACATTTTGCATTCAGTTCTTCTGCATACTCTCTGTTCTGCATGGATTTGGTATTGATATATACATTCAGACTGGCACCTTTCAGTGCTGCTTTACAGAATGCCACACCTACACCGGCATCACTGATTGCCAGAGCTGAACCTTTGGCAGCAAACTCAACGATAATGTCAATGGCCTCACAGCATTTTTCCATGATTTCCATTGGTACAGAACACGCATCTTTCAGCACGATTTCCATAACTCTTGCTTTTTCAGCTTTTTCCTCTTCAGTTGCGCGCGGCATGCCATATGCCTTGGAAAGCGGCTCAAATACCTCTGCATCTCTCTCAATCAGACGAAGAAGTTCTGCCTGCAGCTTATCAGACTTTGCTTTCAGCTCCCACATTTCTTCTTCTACATCTGCGTATTTTTTCTTTCCAACTGTCAGACTGCCTACCATATTGCCCAGCGCGGTTCCGATTGCGCCAACCAGAGCAGATGCTCCGCCGCCGCCTGGTACCGGAGCTTTGGAAGCCAGTACTTCAACAAATTCATTACATGGTACGGTTGAAAATCCCATTGTTACCAATTCTCCTTTATCAGATTTCCCCGGGGAAAATGGAAAACTCCCCGGGGCGATTTTAACTATAATTTAGAAAAGTCCAGTGATCTTTCCTGTCTCGTCTACATCGATCTTCTCTGCAGCCGGTACTTTCGGCAGTCCAGGCATGGTCA
>JBJELT010000095.1:0-2035 GCA_051879295.1 Oliverpabstia sp.
CCTGGATGATGAGGCAATCGAAGATGATGCCAGTGAATTTGGTATGGACCTGGCTTTCGGTGTCATTGAATTACTGGAAAATGATCCGGATAGAATTGAAGCGATTCGCCAGTATTTCAACCATGTCTATAAGATGAAATCCATGAAGAGATTTATGGCTGTCGTAGAGACAACGGCTGTGATCTGTGGAAATTCCCCGGAATGGATCGAAGATATGCACGCCTGCAACAAAGGTGCCAGACGTATCTATCTGAAGGAACTGGTGAGTGTGTTCAACATGTATCTGGATATGTTCAAGAACAAAGAAATGGAATAATGAGGATGAAAAAATGGATTATGAATACTTCCGGGTAGAAGAATCCGAGCAGTTTTCATTTTTCCGTATTCCCAAGGCACTGTTTACAGAAAAGGAATTTGAAGGGCTGTCCACGGATGCAAAGCTTCTGTATGGCATCCTGCTGGACAGGATCAACCTTTCAAAGAAAAATGGCTGGGTGGATGCTGACGGTTATGTGTATATCATCTACACGGTAGCTGAACTTCAGGAAGTGCTGCACATGTCACACACAACGGTCACAAAGCTTCTCAGGGAGCTTGACAGTGTACATGGCATCGGTCTGATCGAACGGTACCGACAGGGCTGCAACCGTCCATCGGTGATATATGTGAAGAACTTCGTAAAACGCATCCGGGCAAAACCGGCAGTTTATTATCCTTCTGGAACGCAAGAAATTTGCTGTCCGGAACGCAAGAATCTGGCAGTCCGGAATGCAAAAAACTTGCTGTCCGGAACGCAAAAAAATGGAAGTCCGGAGTGCAAGAATTTTGCCACAAGTAATACTGATATAAATAAGACTGATAAGAATGATACTGACAGGAGTAAGAGCCGCTCTTCGGAAAAGGAAAGCACCTGTCTGTACGGACGGTTTGGAAATGTCCGGCTTTCCGTGGAAGAAAACCGGGAGCTGCGGAAACTGTATCCGTATGACTTCCAGAGGATGATTGACCAGCTTTCTGCTTATATGAAATCCACTGGAAAAACCTATCAGGATCATTTCGCAACGCTTCTTCTCTGGGCAGGAAGGGAAGAACTGAAAACCGGTTCTGGAAGATATGACTTTGAGGAAGGAGAGAGTCTATGACAGATAGCAGGAATGTGGCTGATTTTCTTGGGGAAGACGGATGCCTCCGGTGTGGTGTATGCGGGAAACGAAAACAGCTGAGGATCAATTTTATGGGAAGGGACCGTGTAGTGGGCTGCCTTTGCGACTGCGAGGTTCAGGCAAGGAAAGAAAAAGAAGAGCAGCTCCGCAGGGAGGAAGCCCAGAGGGAGCTTTACCAGAGAAAATCTGTAGGACTTAGAGACCGGAGGTTCTGGGAATGGCGGTTTGAAAATGATAATGGGTCGAATGATAAGATGCTCATTGCCAGGCAGTATGCAAAAAACTGGGAGAAGATGAAAAAAGAAAATGTAGGGCTTCTCCTGATGGGTCCGGTGGGGACTGGGAAGAGTTTTTTTGCCGGGTGTATTGCCAATGCCCTTCTGGAACAGGGGGAGCGGGTGATGATGACGAACTTCTCACGTATCCTGAATGAAATGACAAACTATCAGGCAGATAAAAACCAGATTGTGCAGAATCTGGTGGATTACCCGCTTCTGATTATTGATGACCTGGGGATAGAACGCAATTCAGAGTTTGCCCTGGAGCAGATCTATAACGTGATTGACAGCAGGTACTGTAAAATGAAGCCTCTCATCATCACAACAAATCTCGGGTTGAATGATATGAAAGATGAATCGCTGGATGTAGCCCATAAGCGGATTTACAGCAGAATATTGGAGATGTGTGTGCCTGTCTATTGTGGCGGGGCAGACAAAAGAAGGGAAGAAGGAACGGAAAAGCTCGGTCGGATGCAGAGTCTGATCAGTGGCTGATCGGTTCTTTTTTGATGAAAGGGGTGATACCAATGGTCTTAGGTTGGGACAGCACGTAATACGCTGAAAGGAGGGAAATTCATGCAGGAAGAAGTAACA
>JBJELT010000096.1:0-45978 GCA_051879295.1 Oliverpabstia sp.
AGATTATCTCATAGTTTATACAGTATGAAAAACCGGGAGGTTATTCATCGCATACGATTCCTCTCACGAGGACACCCTTGCCTTCGGCTATATCCTTCCCACTGCCGGGTGGATTCGGGACTTTCACCCGTTAGAAACGTGCGCCGCCAGGCGCACACAAAATACACCTTAAATATTTCTAAATATTTAAGGTGTATTACTAAATTAGTTCCTTAATCTTATCATTGTTCTTGTATATATCTCGATCAACGGAATTCTAATTTTTATCATATAAATCCACACATGTTCAAAGAATTCCCACCAAAAATCTCCCGGCTTGATCCATTGATCCTTTCTTTTCACTTTTGTGACAATTGCAAAAATCTGGTCTTTTCTAATTGGTCCCTCGATTTCTGTCTGCGCATCGCCCACCATGTAAAATCCGTCTGTTTTTACTTTCCAAATACGGTGCATAACATACTGTCCATTATCTCTTTGAAAAAAAACCATATCACCTTTTCGTAATGTTCGACTTGGTTTTTCAAAACAAATATAATCCCGTTCATGAATCAAAAAAGGAGACATACTATTACCTGTAATCATAAGACTAACTTCTTTTCCTTGCTCGACTAATTCTCTTAACACGGAAATATATTCATTCGCATCCACTACTTTCATGTGTTTCTCCATTATTCCTTTAATTTTACCAAGTTTTATCCTCTTTGGTGCATTCTACAAAACCATTCCCAACTAACTGTGCCACAAATTCTATCACATCTTTTGTCGCAGTTTCCTTATCTATTTCATAATTTTCTAATACTAAATCGATCATCGCATCTAGACTACCAACTTTTTCAATATTTTCCCAGATAAATTTCCCCGTACTGCTAAGAGTAACCAAACCATTAAATTCTTGTGCTGTTACATTTATCGGAACTAACACCCATTCTCCTGCTATATCTCTCAAAATAAATTCTTTTACAATTTTCATTACATTTTCCTCCGTTATACAATATCTCTTTAAATCCATCTAATAGTAACTTAAAATCAATTTGCATACAAGAAAATTACTCATAATATAAATCAATTGTTCCTAATAACTCTCTCATCAATCTATAATATGATATTTCTTCAAAAGCTCCACCCGGTCCATACCTATCTGTACACTGTTCCTTTCATCTTTCTCCGTCCCTTTGGAAGACTGCAGATACCGGAAGATTCGGATGACATACGCTGCAGGAAGTAACCATGGATACTTTTCCAGCCATTTAAAACTGCCCTTCATATACTCCACATTCGGGAATAGTGATGCCTTCAGAGATGCTGTCGTATCAGCCTTTCCACCTTCTGCCGCCGCCAGTGTCATATTAGAACTGTGTTTTCTCTCCATACTGCTGTCACCATAGATGCCGCCCTCCAGCAGATCATTCAGAAGAGGCTCCGCATCTATTTCTGCATCCTGCATATGTTCAGGATATCCTGCCTTCTCATAGGAAAATCCCAAATACTCCTGACCGATTTTTGCCAAAGCGTCCCAATACATCTTCATATTCAGACGCACTAATCTCTTTTCAATTTCTTCCCAGTCAATCTGATTTCCGTACTTTTCTGTCATCATTACCATATCACACACCTGTCGCATCCCAAATCCACTGTGAAGAAAATGTTTAAAACTGTGACAGATCAAATAAAACAAATGCTCGGTCGGGCAAAGCGTCCACACGTTTCTTCCCTGAATTTCTTCACGGATCTTATGTTCAAATACTTCTCTGAACTCATCATTTAAGTGTCCATATGCTCCCGATTCTTCCGGAAACAAGGAAAAATGAAGCTCAATATATACACCATTTCTCCGATTCAGATAAGGAGTTTCGTATGGTAAATGTTCCAAATCAATCTCCTCTCTCTCAAATCCTGCCTGCAGAAGTATTGCATCACATTCCGCAAATTGTTCTTTTGGAAGCAGGATATCTTCATCTCCCGAAATCCGGTAATCTGGCTTACTGTACAAATTTCTACAGACTACGCCTTTCACCACCAGCGGAGTGACTCCTGCCTGACACAATTCCTCATACACCGCAAGAAACCCTTCTGTTTTCTGTATCTGTACCATCACATCGCGCACAGTACACTTTTTCCAGATCTGAAACAGCTCTTGATATTCAGCGTTTTTCCAAATATCACTCTGTCTGATCTGTTCAAATGTCGCCGCCATCATATGATGCTTCTGAGAAATCTGAAATAATTCTGGCATTTGACGAAATCCTTCTGGCAGATGATACTCCTTATCATGCATAAAACTTTCTAAAATCTTCAAAAATTCCAACTTCATTATACAACTCACTTTCCAGATGAATATTCTCGTGCGGTAACACCGCAAGTCGAGCAGGCCGGAAACCGCCTGTCCGGGCTAAGCTCAAACAGTCTCTACTTCAGCACTCCCATTTCTTTTCCCTTTAAGATGGCCTGTACCCGGGTGCTGACTTCGAGTTTTTTGTATATGCTGTGTATGTGACTTTTGACCGTGGGCAATTTGAGATTCATTTCCTGGCAAATTTCCGAGTTGGTGAGGCCACGGCTGATGTACTGCAGTACAACGATTTCCGTCATCGTCAGTTTTTCTTCCGGGTATTGCTGTGATGATTTTGGTGCATAGCGGGCCTCCCGGCGGGAACACCGCAGAATCACTTCCAGATATTCCTCCATCGGCATCCGGATCACATTACCATACAGGTATTTTTTCTTTCTGTTCCACCGTTCCGGCTCACTGTTCTGCAGCCATTCCACGTAATATTCCAGGACTTCTTTTCCCGGTCTTCCATACTCCGTATAGAAACCCACGTATCTGCTCTCACCGGTAACGAGAAATGATTCTATGACGCTGCGCAATGCCTGACTTTTCACTCCCTTATTCCAGTATATAATCGCCTGCTGGAATAATAGTTCTGCCATCAATCGTCGGCGCCGGTAAATTTTCAGCCAGGGAATCAGACGGTTCAATACTTTTTCAGCCTTTTCCGGCTGATTCAGGAGAATAAAGCCCCTGCTCATACAGTAAAACTCTGCATAATTTTTTTCGTTTATTTCCGTATTTCCCTCTTCCGATACACCGCGAAGCCATAACATAAGTCTTTTCGTCCGCTCAACTTCATGGGAATAAAGAAGAGTGATTGCCTGTATATTTCTCACACACAGATCATCATTTTCTGCGGACAAATTTTTTTCCAGACGTTCCAACAGTCTTTCTTTCTCCGTATCTCCGTTGATTCTCTGCAGCTTACCCAAAAGATAGTATGCAGCAAGCCGCAGCTGCCAATCGGCGTCTTCCGTTAGTATTCTCATAAAATCCTGATCTGCCGGACTCACAGAAGCTGCCCTGTCTGTTTCCAGATAATACTGTATCTTTGCCAGACGGTAGTATTTCCACTCTTTTTCACCAAGGCATTCATTCCATATCCTTCCCTTGCGATTCTCCTCTTTTTTCTGGCAGGAAAATAATGCAGTCAAATCTCTCAGACCACACAGACAGGAAAAAGAGCCTCCCATCACCTGATACAGACGAATCGGATTTTGATTACACATTTTCTGAAGGGTTTCCAGCCATTCTTCTGTCGAAACTTCCGGATCCATATACAACAGATTCAGATAAATTTCCGGATCTTTATTTTGCAGATTCTGTATCTCCTCTTGAAGCCCCTCCAGATTCTGAATACTGTAACAATACATTCCCCTCAAATAAGAAATCTGAGGAACATTGTTGTTCCATTTCATCACACAACTGTAATCGATATCCATAAATGGGATTTCTGAAAAATTCTCTGTCATGCACGCACAACAGCCCTCTTCATTTCCCGCCTTATCCAGGCAATACAATGCTTCCCGGATGTAATGATGCGCATTGTACCAGTTTCCCAGTCGATTCCAGATACTCTGGTCAAAAGCTTCCCTGCTGTTATTTTCATTGTACACATAGCCACAAAACAACGGAGCTGTCTTCCATCTGTGTTCTTTTCGATCAAAGGTCAGCAGTCCCTGATGTGCCAGATCCTTCAGCATATCCTGTACATCTTCCAGATTCCACACCTCATGACAAAGCTCTTCATTCAGCCACGGGCAAACTTCTGCCCCATGCATCAGTTTTCTTTCATCTGCAGAAAGTGTTGCCAGAATTTCATTCCGTATATAAGTATCCACTTCATATGAATTTCGAAATTCTTTCACAGAAAGATTTTGGATTCCCATTCCAGCATTTTTAACAGACATCCTGAACATCAAATCCACACATCCGGCCCAGCCTCCTGTAATTTTCCAAACCTGATCCGGATCCAGCGGTGACTGATACCACTCCGCCATTAGCTGAATCTCAGTACGTGAAAGCAGCAGCCCTTCCTGTGGAAATATATCCATCTGGCGCTTCCACAACAAATCTAACAGTTCTTTTTGCGGTCTCTGTCGGCTCACGAATAAAATATTGGAAGTAATCAACATAGTATTTGCCAGTTCCTTGATTTTCAACAAAATCTTTTGCATCGTAAACTCTGACACATTTTCATGAAAATTTGCCATATTAAAATTTTCAAATACGCAACAGCAGGAAACATTCTGCAAACTTTCTTTCACTTCATTTAACTTCTGCAGAAATTCAGTCACATTCTGCATTTCATCATCCATAAAAAATACCGCATACTCTTCATATGTGTTCTTATCCAGTATCGTATTGACCAATACGGACTTACCGGATGCCGCTGCCCCTTCAATATATACACAAGGAACACGTTCTAAAAGTTTCTCCAAATATTCAGTTTTATCAATATAGTGAGGATTCCATTTCTCCATACTACGCTCCCTCTCTTTCGGAATAGACTAAACGCTATCTGCCTGACATTATATCTTCTTTATTTGATATATAATGCCAATACTTCCGGCGGATTATTCAGCCTCGGAATACTCTCTATATTTCCCAATCCCCGGGACAACACCAACGTTCTGTCCCCATTCTCAGAGTTATAAAGACCGCATTCCCGACCAGGGAACCATCCCTGATCCGGTGCATAAAGTCCACCAATAAACGGAAGCCGTATCTGACCTCCATGCACATGTCCTGCCATCACGCAGTCTATATTCCACGCATCCAGACCGTCCAGCACCAACCAGCTATAAGGCATATGGCACATCAATAATGTAAATGCATCTGTATCCTGAAATGCTTCAAGAAATGCACACTCCTCCGGATCTGCTTCATTTGTCTCCAAATATCTGGCGGGAACACAATAACCATAAATACCGCCTATTCTCACACTCTGACCATTTATCTGAACATCTTTCCATGACTTTTCCAGCACAACAGCTCCTGCGGACATATACAACTCTGCGATATCCACACCATATTTCTCCTGATATTCAATTTCGTGATTTCCCAAAGAAACATAAACCGGTGCAATCCCGCACAAATCTGCAATCAGATTTGTGGCAATATCCGTTCGGGCTTCATCGGAATTCAATAAGTCTCCTGTAATCAGAATCATATCCGGCGACTGAGCATCAGCCAGAGCAACCAATTCCCGGTTGTGGTCTCCGAACATGCTGTTGTGAAGATCTGTAAGCTGAAGGATGCGGATGGGATTCAGAACTTTTTCGACATCCAGGTCATAAGAAGTACAGACAAGAAAATATTTCGACCGAAAACAACTCCAACCGATCCATATAGACATAATTATAACTCCGATGACTATGGAAATCCATTTATTCCTGCGTAATAATCTCACATGAGGGGACCTCCCTTGACAAATTGTTTTAATAAAAATCAAAGTTTAGAAACAATTTATTTATAATACAACTCAATAGAATGTCTTCATGAACTATCTTGTTTTAAATCTCGAGAAGTTCAGATTCAAGAAAAAGATGCTATTTCCGCCGAAATCAATAGCTTTTTGCCGGTAACTATGCGTTTTCTCACGCAAACGAGAGTTAATTATCATGGAAGTTCACAAATATATACCATTTTATTACTTCTCCTCTATAAATCTCTATTAAAACCTGCTAGCAGCTTTTGTTTTTCTCTATCTTATTGAATTTCCATATATTTCTCATCCCTCTATTCCCACTTTGCATCTGGGAATCGAACATATCCCCAATGCCTATCATCCCACTTTATTTGCTGCTCTTCAATTAATTCTTTTGTAAATGTTAACCCCGGAACACAATCAACATTCATGTTGCTTCCATACTCATCTCGATAATAAAATGTTATAAATGAATTGTAATTTCCCGGAACAATACCTAGCAAATCAAATTCTAGTTCTATTTCTGCTTTCTCTCCTGCTGTTCCCGAATAAAACTCTTCAGCCAATGCTGTTCCCACGGAGCCACCTTCCTCCGTAATGATTTCCCATCTCATGCATAGATTTGTTATATCTTTATTATTTTTCCATGTAAATTTCAAACAGAATTTTTCCTGGTCAATAAACGTATTACTTTCCTTTCCCACAAAACAGGCTGTTTCTATCCTCATATCATTTGCTCTAAGCCAATCTGGACGCTTATATTCTGTATAATCGCGGTATACTTCGGAATCAATTCCATTATCTAAGTATATCCTAATTGCTTCTGAAGTCTCCCCATCATATATAACTTTCCCTTTTTGCAGAACAAGACACCGATTACATAACTGGCTTATGGTAGCCATATTATGACTAACATATAGAATCGTACGTCCCTCTTCTTCTGCCAGAGATGTCATTTTTTTCAAGCATTTCTGCTGAAACTTCATATCTCCTACAGCCAGCACTTCATCCATAATCAAAATTTCCGAATCCAAATGAGCTGCAACTGCAAATGCTAACTTTACATACATTCCCGAAGAATATCTTTTTACAGGAGTATCAATAAACTGGCGACATTCTGAAAACTCAATGATACCTTCCATCTTCCGGTCAACTTCTTCCTTGCTCATTCCTAGAATCGCCCCGTTCAGATAGATATTCTCACGACCTGTCAATTCTGGATGAAAGCCTGTCCCAACTTCGAGCATACTACTGATTCTTCCATTAATGTACACAATTCCTTCAGTAGGCGCGGTAACACGTGAAAGAATCTTCAGCGTTGTAGATTTCCCGGCTCCATTGCCACCAATAATTCCGAGGCGGTCTCCCTTTTTCACGGTAAAGTTAATGCCATTCAGAGCCATAAATGTTCCCTTTTTTGTGTCTATGTTGGTTCCTATCTTTGTATTCGGATCTTCCTTTCCTCTTATACGAGCCCACCAACTCTGCAAATCGCCCTGAAGGGTTCCACCGCCAATAACTCCAAGACGATATCTTTTCTTCACATTTTCTACCTTTAACGCAAGTTCATTACTCATCTTCTATATCCGTCCTTATTATTAAACCGTATCCATAAATGTCTTTTCTACCTTATTAAAAATCACAATTCCGACAAATAATATCACAAATGTCACAATAGCACCAATCCCAAGATATTTTATTGAGAATGTTCCATGTCCTGTATACGCATAACGAAAAGCCTCTACAATCGGCACAACCGGATTCAACATAAGCAAATGTGCCCATTTTTCAGGTAAAGATGACACCGGAAAGATAATTGCACTTCCATACATCCAAAGCTGCACTCCAAATGTTACTAATACTGCAAGATCTCTATATTTTGTCGTTAAAGCAGAAATAATAATTCCACATCCCATACCGAGAAGTGCCAATTCTATCACAAGAAGTGGGGTAATCAAAACCAAAAGTCCTGGATGTACCATTCCATTTACCGTATAATAAATATCTGTAACCAAAAAAATAGAAAATTGCACTCCGAATGAAATCAGACCCGATATAACAATCGATATCGGTGTTACTAGCCTCGGAAAATATACTTTGCCAAACACCGCAGCATTTGCAGTAAATGTAGTGGATGTCTTAATAAGGCAACTGGAAAAATACAACCACACTGTATTGCCTGCCATATAAAACAAAAACTGCGGCATTCCATCTGTTGAAATATCCGCAATATTTCCAAAGACAAGCACCTGCATTAATGTCGTCAATATAGGATTAATGATAATCCAAAGCGGTCCTAAAATTGTCTGCTTGTACATCGTCTTAAAATCACGCTTTACAAACATAACGATTAAGTCCCGATATTGCCATAATTCCTTTAATTTCAGATCAAATAATTTATTCTTGGGACGAATCACTGTTGTCCATGTCTGTTCCATTTAATCTTTTATCTCCTTCATAAAATACTTTTCATATACATTTGGTAAAAAAATTAAAATCAGAATACTCAAAGCATCTTTAACCGTGAAAAATCCACATTGCACCATAATTGGGTATACCGACAGCAATGTTTTTTTCATCTGCTTTAATCGAGCAGAATTCTTATTTCTTTTACTAAAATAATAATAATCATCTAAATAATGATACCAATATTGATATGCCAATTTTTTAATATTTTCTTTACTTACGGCACTCTTTAAAAACATCAATCGATCCGCTAATGCCAAGTATTTATCAAGTTTTTTTTCATTCCTCTCACTGTGCATTATACTGCCACTGACTTGTCTATAATAATATAATTCATCCGGAATAGTAACTACTTTTTTACATTCTGCAAAGAGGCGATGAATCACTGCTTCATCTTCATGAACAAGTCCTATTGGATATTGAATTTGACGCCATAATTCTTTTTTGTACATTTTATTCCAAGCAACAATATATCCACAATTATTCTCCTGAAATAATTTATCTATAATCCCTTCGGCACATAACTCTTCATTCTTTATAGCTGTTTGTTTAATATCTATCTCATTGCCATTTTCACTCACATATTTAAAATTACAAATAGACATATCTGCATTCGTCTCTTTGAGAACAATATATAATTTTTCAATCATTCTTTTATTGATAAAATCATCGGAATCAATGAACACAATATATTCTCCAGTTGCATTCTCCAATCCAGTATTTCTTGCAACAGCCACCCCTTGATTTCGTTGATGTATTACTTTTATTCTATTATCTTTTAATGCATATGTATCACATATTCCTGGCGAATCATCCGTCGAACCATCATCTATTAATATAATTTCCAAATTTTGGTAAGTCTGTTCCAAGACAGTATCTATACATTCCTTTAGAAATCGCTTCCCATTGTAAACGGGAATGATAACACTCACTATTTCATTCATCTCAACACTCTTCTAACATAATAGTATTTAATGACTAATAAGATTACCAATTTATATCTACAAAACAATCTAACATCAAAGGTTAATGCTTGAGGTAAAAAAGCCATACATTGACGAAAAAAATCATCTGTAATTATTTTTTCTATTTTAGTACATTTTACGGATATGGATTCTTTTTTGTTTGAAATTGAAAAAATCTCCTGTTCTGCAAAATATAACATTTGCGATGCATAAATTTCTCTAATTGAAGGATATTCTTTAAATTGATTATAAGCAATTTCTCTCCATTTTGTACGTTCGATAAAAGATTTTTGCATCGCAGTAGATGACAGTGTCATATTCATATATTGACAGTGATAATACCCTGCCCATTTAATATTAACAACTGATTCTGTTTTCAAAATATAATCATTGTTAAAAATAATATCCTCGTTAAATGTCATATCGTACCGAAATTTTATATTATACTTATCGATAACAGATTTTTTATATCTTTTCCCCCAAACGAACACTGAACTTTGATTTTTTATAAACTTCTCTATTCCCTTAGCTGAAGTTATTTTCCACTCTTCGTTTTCATCCACAAGAATTTTTATAACCTTATTATCTAAATAGTCACTGAATCCTACTATTACTAAATCTGCATCTGACTGGTGTAAGTATCTCAAAAGATCTTGTTCAACAAAATCATCACTATCTATAAACACAATATACTCACCTGCCGCCATGCTCACCCCAGTATTTCTTGCAGCCGAAACCCCTTGATTTTTTTGATGAACTACAACAATACGTTCATCATCTTGAGCATATGTATCACAAATCACTCCACTTGCGTCACTTGATCCATCATCTACTAGTATAAGTTCAAAATTTTTAAAAGACTGCCTCAAAACAGATTCTATACATCTTTTTATGTTATTTTCAACATTATATACTGGTATAATCACACTATACAGCGGTTTTGATTCCATTCCTTGCTCCTTTTCTATTTGTTCATCTCCGGATTTTTTCTATTCCAATTCCCATAATTTTCTTTCTTCAACATTTTATACTCTGTACCCAATTTTACATGTTTACCTATATTTTTATTTACTGTTGTATTAGCTCCAACTATACTCCCTTCCCCAATTGTCACACCTTTTAAAATGAGCACATTTGTTGCAATCCAAACATGATCTTCAATTACCACTGAATCAGGTAAATTGGTAACTTTCCCTTCTTCATCCAATATCTGATGATAATCACTATCATAAATCACAACATTACGCCCGATCATAACATCTTGTCCTAATTTAATCTTTTCTGCCACAATTATTGTACTATTGCTATTCATAGTAAAATACTTATTATCGAAAAGTGCATTTTTTAAGATTTCTAATGTTGATCCATAGGATATTTTGCATCCTCCATTAGAATTCCAAGTTGAGCATTCTCTTAACCTTACTCTTGTTTCTTCTTTTGATTTTTTTAACAAATCACATCCGACTTCAATATCACCTCCACCGACATAAATCTTAGCAGTAGGTGAAATTTCAAAAACAACATTTTTATATGGTATTATTTTACTTTGATCTATTCTAATTACAGATTTGCAAATGTAATTTAAATATAAAAATTGAGATATATCTATTTTTTTTAAAAATCTTATATACTGAAAAATTTTTTGAACCATTTTTATCCTTTCAAAAAATGCATTAACATTGCTTCCCATTGTACATCATTTTGTCCTTCTTCTGCATTCATATACCAAAGACTTCCTTCTGCCGTCCCATATATTGTAACCGGAAATGCACGCCAAGGAAAACATGTCGTTATTCTTGTTCTTTTTCTATTTGCCATAAAAGTTAGCCATAAATCATCCGCTGATGGACATATGCTTTTAACCAATTCTTTATTAAAAACCTCTTCATCCAAAGAATGTGGTGGGTAAAGAGAGCCACTTCCTGTAAAAATCTGAATTTCATCCGAATGTTCAAATTTTTCATCCAGTTTAGGATTTCTCCACATAGAAGGTTTTGATTCAAATGATGGCTTTATAGCCTGTGCAGTCATAGTACAAATATCATATGGATATTTTTTATGCATCTGCATTAATTTTTTTATTGTATCTCGTGGATAGAACATATCATCATCCACAAGAATAATAATATCTTCAGGATACTCTTGCATCACATAATAATACTTTTTATGACTTCGCAAATCATCACAAAATCGAATCGTTAATCCATATTTTTGAAGTTCTATCAATTCCCGAGGCAAAACATCTATACTTTTGAACTGTTCTTGTGCCAGCCAAAGGATTATCTCATCTGGTTTCACACTCTGCCTCAATAATGTTTCTATTGTAAGCCAAACGGTTCCTATCCGTTTTGGATAAGAAGTCAGGGAAACAATAATACTTTCTTTTCTTTTTGCCTGATTAATTCCGTTTCTCCTTATCGGATGCTTCATATACCAGTCTCGCACTAAGATATTGTAAAACCACTCTATCCGATCAATTATTTTTTGTGTAATTAGCAACGGTTTTTTAGCATTTTCTTTTCTTTTTTTTTGCTTTCTTTTTAAATAAAAATATAGATTATAAATAAATGTATACATGTTTATCCCTCAATACGGAACATTTTACGGATGATTTTATTTGTATATTTTATGTACAATGCAATATGCCGCATTGTTACTCCTCTTACTTTTATTAATTCATAAAAATAACTTCTTATCAATTCAGGTTTCTTTGTATCTATTGCATTACCGAATCGCAACTTGGCATAGTATTTTTTTATATTAATAATATATGGGAAAATTTTGTTATCAGAAATTTTATTCAATGTAGCTACTAAAATATTCTCATAATCATGCAGTTGCTTAATAGTCTTTTCACTTGTGTTTTGACTGTGAGAATGACTATTATTTCGCACATAATATTTATAAACAGAATCCTCTACATACCCTGGTTCCCCATAATACCAACTTAGTGGAAGAAGTATTTGTGCATTTTGACCACCTTCTCCGGTATATATTTCACGATTAGGAATTATGGAATCAAGAGCCGAAGTCTTTACCAAATAACCAGAAAAAAATACATCTTTTACAAAGAGAATATCTTCAAAATACTCATACTTTCTACTTTTCTTCCTTTTTTCATAGACAGCAACTATTTTATCTGGTTCTTCTTCTTTTACTTCAATTGCCTTTCCATAGCAATAAACATATTGAGGATTATTTTGAAGAAATTGTACTTTCTTTTCAATAAATTCAGGCATAATCTCATCATCTGAATCTGGCCAAGTTAGATATTCTCCAGAAAACAACTTAAGTCCTCGATTCAATGCAGCTGCCTGCCCTGCATTCTCTTGATATTGATAAATAAATCGTATTCTTCTGTCTTTGAGTTTTTGCCGATAGGAATTTGCAACCTGCTCTGTCTGATCTGTTGATCCATCATTTATCAAAACCAATTCTAAATTAGGATATGTTTGATTTAAAACAGATTCTATAAAACGTCCTACATATAATTCACCATTATAACAAGGCGTTACAATACTAACAAGAGGCGCCATATTACACTTCTCCTTATGTCTTCATAGTTGACTTAATATACTTTTTAAGAAATCGCCACACACTAACTTTTCTCGAATTTTGATAACATTCTGTTTCATATCTGCATACTTTTGCTCTGAAATGTTATCAAGAACCGTACAAAGATCATCTATCCGCTCCACTGTAACACCTACATTATATTTCTCAACAAATTCGGCAACTGCAGCTTTTTTCCAGACAATTACTGGTATTCCTGCCACCAGATAAAGTGATAACTTGTGTGGATTATTAATCCGTGTATACTCTCCTAATGGTCCTGCTCCATCTACAATGCTATTTCCATCCCATACCAATCCAAAACCTGCACTTATCTTCCCCGGAATAATCTCAGGTTTAAAACTGCCACAATATTTTACATTTATGTTATCATATTTATCATTCCATCCGGATCCATAGAATTTGAATTCTATTTGAGGATTGCTCTGAACCAATTCTGGAAGGAACTCTGATTTTCCAAGATTACCAGCAAATGCAATACTTTTCTTTTCACAATGCTTTTGATTCAATGAACCAGAGCATAGATAATCAAACATTTCCAGACAATATATTTGAGGAACGTTCACACCCAATGATTTCACTTTCTGTGCCATAAAGCGATTATGTACAATCAACACAGAGGCAATATTTAACACCGAAATCTCCTTTTTTAATTTTTCTTCATTCGGAATGCGCAGACAATGTAAATCGTGAATTAATAAAACTAATTTATTATGTTTCGCAATTTCTCTAAAATATTTTTCCTGGAAATCAAAAGCCAACATAGGATACTGAATAAACACTGTTTGCTTTTTAATTTTTCGTATATGTAAAAATAACCCCATCAAATCAAATCGATTTTTTACATTAGAATAAATATGCTCTTCTTTCTCATCACAACGTAATTCAAACGTATTAGCATTAATAGGTTTTGCGCCCATTTGTCCAAGAATCTCTTCTACATCATTACGAGCCTTCGTTCCTGCATGATTCCCTCTATAACTATATTCAGAAAAATAATATAACATCCTCTTTCCCTATTGCAAAAGATTCCTCACATTATTCAATGCATCCTTTGCCCTTTCCATATATCCTGGCAGAACCCCTTTTATCTCATTATGTATACTATTTTCATTTCTGATAATCCACTGTAATGCCTCTGCTAAATCTTCCTTCTCCTGCAGTTTCTGCACTGGAATCACATAGTTTTCGTCTGTTCCGAATAAATCTGTTGCTATCCCTCTCGACTTTATTGAATAGCCCAGCACTAACGTTGGCACATTCGAAGAATATGCTGCAATCGTAGCATGCGTTCTTGCACCTACAAAGAACCGGCATCTTGAAATATACCCTTTTAACTGCATACAATTACAATCTTCAATAAGTATTACTCTTCCTGTATCTGTGAACTCCTCATATAATTTACGCAGCACAGTACGGTCATCATTACTTTCCCACACAACATGCGGAATCAGCGCTACTGCACAGTCCGTATGTTCCAGAATCCACTGAATCATATATACAAAATTCGCATATACAATTCCGGCTTTTCCTTCCTTGCGGATTACCAATGGACTTACGTTCAATCCAATAGTATTATTTTCCTTAAATCCTTTCGGTAACGGACATTCTTCAACAGGAAGAAGGAACGCAGAGTCTGGTGCATATCCAATATTCGTAAGTCCGGCATCATTTAATAATTTATAAGTAAGAGATTCTCTTGCGGAGATATAATCATATCGTTTCATATCTTCCACAAAAGCAGGATCATTAAATAACTCTTCTTCTAAAGAACAACCCAATAAAACTGACTTGCAGCCTCGCTTACAGATAAGCTCATGCAATTTGATAAACTTCGGATAATATTCATAACAATAATTGTCTCCGCCAATTGACACCTCTATATCTCCTGGATTCAGAGCCTTTATACTTTTAAGATAAGGCAGAACATCCATTGGAAAGTAATCTCCCGTTCTTTTTAAATGAAGATATGCTTTCAGAAAATTAACGTTAAGTTTCGAATACACTGTTATTGCAGGCTCAATCTCTACCACTTTCTGAATATCATAATGAAAATCCTGTTGAGGCGCTTCTGATAATAATTTTACTTTTCCCTCACTGCCTAGCAACGTACACACGGTACGCACGAGCGCTTCACATCCGTGGTTGGCACTGCCGCCATGATTATATAAAAAAAACATCTCTCTAATCCCTACTCCATCTGTGAAAACTGTCTCCTTCTTCTAATTGCCAAAGCAATACCGGCAGGAAATACTAAAAATGTTATCAATCTATTATTTGTCTTAAAAATATACGACGGATTCTTGCTATAAAGCGAAAGCGCAACCATTTGTATTGCACAATAGCATTTTTCTTTCAGATTATCTGCAATTAGCATATTCTGATTGTACATCATTGCAAACCCCATAGGATTGTTCTTCACCAGTCGATTGTCTCTGGTTTGTCCGTCCGGCAAATAATCACAAAAATAAAGTTTCTTATCATACCAACGATACTTATAACCAGCTAATGCAATCTCATTATAGTTCAATTGTTCCGGTGCGTATTTTTCTGTTACCCAATACTGAAAAGGAAATTTTTTTAATAAACTGACTCTTGTTACTTCTTCCATATCCATGTTCAAATTATACTTTTTTCTTTCTATGTTTGTTGCATCAACATAACCAAGTTTGGAATCAATAATTGGCGTTTGATCTTTCATATAGGTTCCATCCGGATGACACTTTGCATATCCAATGCCAACAAAATTTTTATCATGTTCAATTTCACCCAACCATTTCAATACAAGTTCCACCGTATCAGGTGCAATACTGTCATCCGAATCAAGCATCATAAACCAGTCTGTATGGGCTAGATTAATCCCTGAATTTAATGCTCTTGGAATCCCAACATGTTCCAGTTTATTGTATATAATATCAAATCCATTTCTTTGTTTCTGCCAATGCATTACCAACTGTTCGGTTTCATCCGTTGAACCATCATCTGTAATAATCCATTCAAACTGTTTACAAGTTTGTGCTCGTAGTGAGTCATATGCTTTTCCTAAAATATAAGCTCTATTGTAAGTAGCTGTATGTATTGTAATCTTATCCATTTTGTTTTCATCCTTTTCGTATTATTCCTCTGATACAATGATAAAAATCCACTAAGAACTTTGCTAAATATTTCTTATTGTGTTCAAATAACCATAAAAGAATTTTCTGTTGAATTCCTTTCCCTGACAAGCGAACATCATCTGACCTATAAATCTCATTTAAAGAATCGAAATGTTTATAGAATTCATCTCTTTCTGAATAATGCAGCGTATAATAGAAGTAATTATTTATATTTCTTTCAACTAACGCTCTGTTGCTTCCAAAATATTGATTCTCCCCATTCAGAAATTTCTTTAATCTCAGTTGAATTTTCACTTGTGCCAGATAATCTATCTGGCTGTCTTTCAGCATTACAGAAGAATTGTCTGCTTCCTGAAGATAGTAATAAAAGGTTTTATTATCAAAATAGATTGTATCTGTTTTTGAATAAATTTTTAGGTAAAAGTCAAAATCCTCCGCCAAATACAAACTTGTATCAAAACGTATTTCTCCCAGCAAATCCTTCGAAAAGATTTTAGCAACACAAATCCCATAAATACCTGTATCTTGCTGAATTGCCACAAATGTATCTAACAAATCCTTTAATTTCCTTTTCCCTGTATAAGGCGGAATTAGAGCCTGTTCTTTTTCCGTATCAGCCCAAAATTTCACAACTCCACTGATTACCAAATCCGAATTGCTCTTAATAATGCAACTATAGAGATTTTCAACGTACACTGGCGCAATCATATCATCCGCATCGATAAATGTAATATATTTACCAACGGCACAGGATAAACCCATATTGCGCGCATTAGAAACACCACAATTAGGGAGATGTATAATCTTAAACCGTTTATCTTTCTGAGCAAAATTGTCGCAGATAATGCCGGAATTATCCGTTGATCCATCATCAACTAATATACATTCAAAATCATGATATGATTGTTTCATAATCTGGTGAAGCAACTGGCTAATATATTTCTGTTTATTATATACCGGAATAATGATTGATACTTCAGGCATAAAACACTCCCTCACTTACAACTTAAGACATAATTGAGTATTTTACAGTTTTTTTACTAAACCTTGATAATCCAAAGAATTCTTGCCCATCTCATTTTCATTAAAAACAACTGTATTTTCAACTTAACAGATACTATTGGAAATTTAAAACCATCAAATACTTCCATCAGTTTCGGTGAATTCATAATTGATTGAATACTAATAATCGCTTCTTTTCTGTTCAGATTCATTTCCATTTCAATACAATTACACGCATAATACAGCATGTGCAATTTCAATTGACGACTGAAATCATAATCTTTAACTTCCTCAAAAAAATCACGTAAGTGGTCATTCATTGTGCAATATACCTGCCAGGCACCTTTTCGGTAAGATGTTGTAATTGTTCCTGGGTTCTGATAGTAGTGATACAACCCCTCACCTTTCATATAATAGAAACTATCACAATAATAGCCCATAATTGCACTGAAAATATTATCCTCAGACCAACGTACTTGCTCATCAAAACAAAGATTATGTTTCCGAAGAAAATCTGCACGATACAGGCAATGACATACAGAAAGCAACGGACCATAATCAACACACTCTTGCATAATCAATTGAGGAAAAATTATTTTTCTAATTCGTTTTTTATCATATAATCCTGAAGGAATATCCAGTGTCTTGAGACACCGTCTACCATCTTCCCGGATACGCAAATAGTCTGCCATGACAAAATCAACATTTTCCTGATTTGCAGTATTATACATTTTTTCATACATATCCGGTTCCACATCATCATCGGAATCAACAAATCCGATAAATTCACCGGAAGCAATAGCAAGTCCTGCATTTCTGGCGCTGCTTAACCCACCATTAGTTTTATGAATCACCTTAATCTGGGGATATCTTTTTGCATATATATCACATAATGTCGGACATTGATCCGGTGATCCATCATCCACAAGAATGATTTCTATCTGATCTAATGTCTGATTTATCAAGCTTAAAACACATCGATCTAAATATTTTTCAACTTTATACACCGGCACAATTACAGACACTTTTATAGAATCCGTTACCATTTATATAACTACCTGCCTTCAAACAATTCAATCTTTTTATAATAAAGAGTCAAACAAATCGTATAATTGTCTCATCTCTTTTTGATTAGAATAATCCCTCTGTCTGGTATTACTAATTAGATTTTCAAGCAACCTTGTATTCCTTAATACATTAGTGATTCCTTCTGCGCATGCCTCATTTTCAATTGGAACAATAATACCATCAACTCCATCCTCTAATTGGCTTGTTGCTGTAGCAAATCTTGTTATTACAACCGGTTTACACAAAGTCTGTGCTTCTCTTACTGTAACAGACTTTCCTTCATATCGCGATGGTTGCACATAAAGATCGCATTTTTTAATGTATGGATATGGATTATTTTTCCTGCCAAGCAATAGTACATACTGCTCCATGCCTGTTTCAGCTATTTTCTGGCGGATAAGAGCTTCTTCCGCACCATAACCAATTATAAACCATTTAACATTTAATCCACTATCTCTTATTATTTTGCAGATATGTGGTACATTATCAAAATTTTTCGCTTCAGAATACCTTCCTATGGAAAGTAACCGTATTTCTCCTTTTCTTGCTTCCATATCACTTATCGGTTCCATTGACTGTTTCCAAAGCATCTGAGTGCTAAGTACATTTTCAATCACAACAGCTCTACTCTGTAATTCTGGATAGACTTTTAAAAACTGCTTCATACACTGTTCTGAAACACTGACAATATAATCAATTTTTTCATATACTTGTCTATCATACTTTTTATTGGGGCCTAAAATTGTATAATCTGTATGATTCCATGCAAGTTTAATTTTTGCATGTACCTTGTTTACTAGCACATCAGGAACACCCAAAAAAGAAATCCCAACATCATATTCCCCTGGTATATCCGGCAACAATTTTTGCAAGTACTTGGATATATATTGCATTTTCATCCATACTCCCTGCGGTTCCCCGGAAAATACACAATGCACCTTTATGGCTATTTTAGAAAACAATCTCCGCAAACCATAACGTAATTTATCTACTGAAAACAGAGTTTTAATTGGCACGTCAAAAATTGCATACTGCTTCATAGCTGGAAGTATATTAACTTCTTTAGGAATCAGCGAAAGGAACTCTCCTTCATGACGATAAAGAAAAAGATTCACTTCATATTTTTTATAATCAAATGCCTCCATCAGTCCCAACAAACTTCTTTCTGCACCACCGATAAACATAGATGGCATTAGAATTAATACTTTCCTTTTCATCTTATTTTCTACCCTGAATTTGTCTAATATTAAGATTTTTAGATTGTGTAACAATAGAATAGGCTGGGATTTTCTGTTTTATCACACATCCTGCGCCAATGATACAATTATCACCAATTTCCGCACCTTTTAATATTGTTACATTTGCAGCAATCCAACAATGTCTGCCTATGTGTATACTTGCAGACGTATGCTCTGGCAAAACACCATGCTGAGCATCAAAACAATGATTATTATCAAATATTTTGACATTAGGCCCAAATTGACATCCTTCTCCGATTTCCACACCAGCCTTACAGCTTATCATCATACCCTCATTAAAATACACATGATTTCCAATCTTCAATGTTGCATTCTCATCGACAATAAGTACACATCTTCCATCACTTATTATACGATCATCTAGAAAAATACAACTGTTTCGATGGAAAACTAGTTTTGTATTATATCCAAACAACTGAATCCCCTGCGTTCTCATTATTGGCCTATTCAAAATGTGAATTTTAATCAGGCGAATTTTATTATATATTAATTTCAAATATGGTTTCATGACTTCTTATTTTTCTTATGAAATAGATCAGTTCCGAATATTCTGTGTATCGGTTTTGTTATTATGCTTCTCAATACAGCTTGCCTGTTTAACCAACTCTTCGCAAACCAGTGAATCGAAAATGTTATATCTTCTACATTTAATTTTCCTGTAGGATCATCATATGGATTAAAGTATGATGCTGGAAATACCACTGCATCTTCAATGGTTTGTTTTTCTCCATTCAATACTAATCCATGTTTTTTCAAGGCTGAAGTATTCAGAATCGGACATCCAATTGTACCTTTTGTTCCATCCAGCAGTTGATCATATTCTTGAAGCATTGCTTCTACAAGACAATTTCCTTTTTCTGCACCAAATCCCAGACCTGTATTGATAAATTGATCTGTTTCAAATCCAAAAAAGGCACCATATTGTAATAATTCATCCAGAGAACGAATAACTTCTACATCCACATCAAAATAAATTCCACCCTCATTATAAATAATTTGTAATCTGGCATAATCGCTTAAAAAAGCATACTTTTTATTTTGATATGTATATTCAGTATATGGATTTTGATTTATGTCATAATTATCCTCATTCCACTCAATAATCTCATAATCAGGACAATATTTTTTCCAACTGTCTATACATTTTTTTGCTTTTGATGGAAGTTCATTTCTTCCAAACCAGCAATAATGAATCTTTTTAGGTATCATAGATTTACCCCAAACACTTGCTTTCTATATTTTTTTGAAATACACCTATTTCAGGCTATCAGCACTTTTCATTTACCTTTTTTTCTGATTAGCAAAGTTAAAATCCAACCCAAAGGTGTGCAAAAAATCGTAAGAATTTTTCTTGGTGATTCTATAATATAATTCTTATTTTGCGCTATTTGGCTGCTTGAACAATAGTGAATACAATCTCTAATCAACCTTTTTTTGCTTGTAGGATATTGCATTGCTACCTTTCGCAGGAAAGCAAAACCATTTGGATTATTCAAATATTGCTTCCACATGGTTCCGGTAGAACCGTCTGCCTGGTACTCTACTTCACAAACAATATCATCCATAACATACAGCTTGTATTTCTGGTCTATTAATGTATACTTATACACTAGGCCAACATACTTTTCCCCGGGGAAAACAGGATAAGGGGGTACACTATTGATGATATCCGTACGATAAATAAGTTTTTTATCACCTTTTCCACCCGCAGCATAATAGCCCCCTAATGTGATTTCAACCATATCATCCGGGAATCCCTTCCCAATAATATTCCCCATAAAGTCAGAATCCAACGCAATGATACCGGCATACCCCTTATCCCGAACCGTTTCCCATATTTTTTTAATTTTGCCAACAGCTCCAGGGGCCATTTTATCATCTGAATCAATACAAATATTTAGTTCTGTATGAATATTTTCATACGCCGTATTATGGGCTGTATGCATACCTCCGTTTTCTTTGTAAATATACTGAATTTCAAATCCATTTTCCCTTTCCTGCCAGTTTTTTACAATATCCGCCGTACCATCCGTAGATCCATCATCTATAACCAACCAGACGAAATCTTTGCATTCCTGCATGCACAGGCTTTCAAACGTACGTGGTAATGTATGAGCCCGGTTATATGCCGGGGTAAATACCGTGAGAAACGCCATTATTTACTTCCTCCCAGTCTAAGATAGAAATCTTCCAGCCACTCTGCTGCTGTTAATATGTCATACCCGGCTGCCCGAATCTCCTCAACATGATTTCTTCTTGGTTTCTGTGCCTGCTGCAATATATGAGCAGCCCACTCGGATAGTGATTGATTTAGCCCTTGAATTGTTACCAGACCGTTTGTAACAATGCACTCATTCGATACCTGATCTGAAATAATACATGGCAAACCTGCCGCCTGAGCCTCGATCATCGTAACCGGCAGGCCCTCATACAAAGAAGGGAACACAAAAGCATCCATTGCCTGCAATAGTTTATTGACATCCGAACGAACCCCAGTAAACACAATTCTATCGTATATTCCCATATTTCGGGCTTTTTCCTGTATCAAGTGTAATCCATCTCCGCCTCCTACAAGAAGTAGTCTCGCTTTGGGCTGCAATTTCAATATTTGCTGAAACACTTCTAATAAGAATGCATGATTTTTAGCAGGTGTAAAGTTCCCAACATGACCAATAACAGCATTATTATTCAATCCTAATTCAGTACGAATTTGCACTGCCACATTTGATGAATACTGATACTTCTCCGCATCAATGGCATTCCTCACAATCTCAAATTTATTACTATGAAACATCCAATCTCCGGCTTGTTTGCCACAGGCAAATAAATAATTCGCATAATGAGGAATTTTCTTCATATAGTGGAGTTTAACAGGATATTTCCAGTTTCTAACCGCACTACTGGAGTGACAATGTGCAATGCGAACCGGTATCCCGCATTCTTTTGCACATTGTAATGCAACAGAGCTTAAACAGTCCTGGTGTACATGAACGATCTTATATTCCGGATGCTCCTGAAAAAAACTTTTCAATTCCTGCCGATATGCCCTACTCCATGGAATCATTCTGGATACATGGTATATTTTTCCACCTAGATCCCTTATTTCCCTGTCATAATCTGCCTCAAACTCCCGATGAACCAGAAAATCAAACTGGACTTTGTCGCGGTCCATGTGTCGATAATAATTCATCAGCATGGTTTCCAATCCGCCACGTCCCATATAAGTGACAACCTGCAAAACTCTGATCATATTCTTTTCCTCACTTATAAAATTCCCCAGGCCACATGCATCTGATAATAGAAAAATGCCAGGAATCCGCATATCAATCCAAACGTTACAATTTTGGCTGAATCTTTCGTAAACATATGATCAATCAGCCATGGTACTGCCGCATATCCCGACAGGGTTGTATAAATAGGAATCCTTCCAATATAGATTCCGGAAGAGAATGCTGACAGTATGTAAAGAAATGAGGTACATGCAGCACAATTGACACATACATTAATCAACGGAGAGTCTGCCTCATCTACATAACGCTTGCCGATCAACGACAGGATAGCCGGAATAGAATAGAATAAAACTCTAAGCATATTCGTTCCATCATCGTTTGTCCATATATCATTAGTAATCAAATCGTTGTACTGTGTCTCTGCCAGCATACTGTCCATGATATTTGTAAACTGATCAATAAACAAAACTGCAGCAACAATACCTGCCAGCATGACCATCGTTCGTCTATTCCATGCTCTTCCCTGCACGATGAAAACAATCGGCAGCATAATCAGCGCAGATCCGTGAATTGTAGATGCTAGAAGAATGATGCCTATCACTGGTACATACTTTTTCTTCAGAATCAGCTCAAAGGAAAGCAGTATCATACACACCGCAATAAACTGCCGCATACCGTTGAACATCCATGAAAGATAATCCGTAGACGCAACGAACATAAACATACACAGCAAAAAATTGGTTGAGTATTTTCTAAAAAAGTAAACCACACAGAAAATCTGAAACACTGCAATCACAAGGAAGAATAACTTATCGTTGTTTCCTATCAATGTTTTCAAGAAAGACATAAGGACTGAAAATCCCTGATCCTTTGTATGTTCTGACAAATAAGCCACTAATTGCCCCATTGATGCTGGAACATCATGGAATGTTTTCCGGTATACTTCCGTATCACCAAAATTCGATCTATTCATTGCCCATATGGCATACGGACATGCCAGAATCAATGCCGTAGTCATACTCCACCGATATTCGATTTTTCCCATGATCTGTACCGGCTGTCTGGGTACTGTTATTGCAAGAATTCCTCCTGCAATTACAAGCCATAGCAACAGCCACCAGTAATTCGTCAGTGTCATATCTTTCCTCTTTCCATTTTCTTCTCCCCTACAGCCCCATAGCCTCCATGGTCTCTGCCACTACGACTTCTTTCCGGAATTCTTTTTCCATTTTCTCCCGTCCGAGTCGTCCCATGGTTTCTCGTTTTTGAGGGGTGAGCTGCAGGAATTTTTTCATTCCTTTATACAGGCTCTCGCTGTTTTTTACCTGCACCAGGATTCCTGTTTTTCCCTGTTCCACTGCTTCTCTGCACCCCGGGATGTTGGTGGTGATCACCGGACGGCCGGTGGCTGCCGCTTCCAGAAGTACATTGCTCATGCCTTCGTGGTAACTGGGCAGAACCACACAGTCTGATATGGCGTAGTAGGGCTGCGGATTCTCCTGAAATCCATAAAATACGGCAATTTTTTTCTTTTCCAGTTCTCTGACCTGTTCTTCATAGGCATCTTCAAAGAAGCCCACGATATCCAGCACGAAGTTTTCTCCCTCTTCGTGCAGACGGTCCACCGCTGACAGCAGTTCGTCCATACCCTTTTCCTTCATGATTCTTCCCAGATACAGGAAATGGACAGTTTCATGGGAAGGATAGGGCTCATAGCTGTAACGTTCCAGGTTAATGCCTGCACCATGCAGGACTTTTTGTTTTTTACTGCTGATGATGTGTCTTCTGCGGAATTCCTCCGCATTTCTTTCATTCTCAAAGAATACTTTTCTCACTCTCAAAAAAGCGAATTTATAAAGCAGTGAAACAAACTGGGACAGTCCTTTCTTCTGAAATGCCGTTCCCAGACCCTGTACATTGGCATAGTATGGTATTCTCCGTAACATACAGAGAATGCCGGCGTAGATATTGGGTTTGATCGAATATGTAATCACCATGTCCGGTTTTTCCTGCCGCAGTATCCGGTCATAGAATGCCAACAGGCGAAGATCTGTCCGGGGATCGATGCCTCTCCGATCAATCTTCGTTTCGATGCACTTCACTCCCATCCTGCGAAAATCGTCTTCATGTCCTACAAAGGGCATACTGAGTAGAACCTTATGATCTTTCATCAGTGCTGTAATCAGTTCTTTTCGAAATCTCCACAACATATAGGAATGATTCGTAATAATTAATACTTTTTTCTTTTCCTTTTGATACATACGCTCTCCCTTTCATTGCTGTGTCCCCTTCGGACATTAAGCAATCGCGGACGGCATTTGCTCAGATGACTCCTCTCCGATCTCCTCCGGAATGGTATATTCCGGTACCAGCTCCTGCACCAGATGCCGGATATCAGAAGTCTCTTCAAATGCTTCCTCAACCAGATGTTCCACTTTTTCACGAATCATCTGACTTTTCACCTCTGTCTGTTGTGCCACGAATATCCGGTCGTGAGATGTTTTTTTCAGGTTTTCTTCACTGATTAATAATTCTTCATATAATTTTTCTCCCGGCCGCAGTCCGGTAAATTTTATCTGAATATCTTTATTAGGCGTATAGCCGGATAACCGGATCATTTTTTCTGCCAGATCCAGTATCTTTACCGGTTCTCCCATGTCCAGAATAAAGATTTCTCCGCCCTTTGCCAGGGCTCCACATTGAAGTACCAGATTGACGGCCTCCGGAATGGTCATAAAGTAACGAATGATCTCCGGATGAGTAACAGTCACCGGACCGCCCTCTTCAATCTGTCTGCGAAACAGCGGAATAACACTTCCGTTGCTTCCCAGTACATTGCCGAATCGGACTGCCGCATATTCCGTATGGGAATTCTGGGCAAAACTGTGTACGATCAGCTCACACAGACGCTTGGATGCTCCCATAATATTGGTGGGCCGCACCGCTTTATCTGTGGATATCAGCACCATTTTTTTAGTACCGAAGGCATCTGCAGCCTGGGCCACATTCCACGTCCCCAGTACATTGTTTTTTACAGCTTCATTGGGACTCTCTTCCATCAGCGGTACATGTTTATGTGCCGCCGCATGATATACAAGATCCGGACGATACATCTCAAAGATACTGTCCACGCGTTTTTTATTTCTAACGGAGCCGATCAGAACCTTCAGCTGCAGCTCCGGATGTTTTCTGAGTAATTCGTTTTGTATGTCGTATGCATTGTTTTCATAGATATCAAGGATCAGTAATTTACCGGGATTGTGAAGAGCCACCTGCCTGCAGATTTCGCTTCCGATTGATCCGCCGCCCCCGGTAACCAGTACCGTTTTGCCTTTCACATAATCCATGATTTCATCCATTTCCAGGCTTACCGGTTCTCTTCCCAGAAGATCTTCTATCTGCACTTCTCTCAACATGGAGACACTTACCTCTTCATTCACAAGCTGATAGATACCCGGCAGAATCAGAGTTTTACAGGATGTCGTCTGACAGATTTCCAGCAATTCTCTCTGTTTTTCCGATGTCAGTGTGGGAATGGCAATGACTATTTCTTCGATTTTGTATTTGGATGCACAGCGGGGAATGTCTTCTTTTTTTCCTACTATCGGAATTCCCTGCAGATAGGATCCGACTTTCATAGAATCATCATCGATAATACAGGGGATTTTACGGTTCAGATGTTTGCTGTTTTTCATCTCCCGTACGATCATGTATCCCGCAGCACCGGCACCTACGATCATGGTCCGTACCGGTTCCTGGCTTTTCATATTTTCGTAATTGTGAAGTGCTATCCTTCCGAACCGATAAGAGAATCGGCTTAATACAGTCAGACAGATAAGAAGCATAAGATAAAGGAAGGGATAACTTCTGGGAATCGGCATTCCCATAATTTTCATTCCGGCGGTCTGAGCCAAGGTAGACAGAACCACCGATGCAATGACATTTTTCAGTTCTTCTATACTGGCAAATCTCCACAGACTGCTGTAAAGCCGCAGAATCCAGAAAATAACAACCGTTCCTGCGATATTGAAAAACATATAATCATAGATTGTTTCCAGAAACAGAGGATCTACTTCCTGCAGATGAAAATCAAAGCGAATCCACAGAGCTCCTACCATGCTGATCATCACGATCAGGGTATCCAGAAACAGAAGTGCCAGACTTCTGAAAAACATTTCTCTGTTTTTTAATAATGGTCTTTTTATTATTTTCATGAAGATTTCTCTTTTCTTTTTCCTTTGGTGCTTTTCTCCTTCATCATAATATTATATATCAGAAAGAACTTTCAAGCAATATAATATCCCTTTATATTTCAATACTTTTTTTCGACATTTTTTTGTAAAAAAGCACAATAATAAATATTTTTTCATAATTCAATCCCGAACAACACTGCCTGCATCAAAAGGCATGATAACGTGTATTCCACTATTGACAATCCGACATTTTTTTCTTATAATAATACTAATAATAATTACTATTATTTAAGGAGGGGATTATGGCAGCTTTAAAGTACAGCCGTCAACGGGAGTCCATTAAGGATTTTCTTATGACACGAACAGATCATCCTACGGCTGATGTGGTTTACCAGGCGCTTCGTCAAACGTATCCCAATATCAGTCTCGGAACTGTTTATCGTAATCTGTCTCTCCTTGCCGATATGGGCGAAATCGTAAAACTGACCACCGGATATGGTGCTGACCACTTTGATGCTCACACCGCACCCCATGATCATGTTGTCTGCACCAGATGCCATAAAGTACAGGATTTGGAAATGCACTATCCGGAAAACGTCGAAGAGATTGCATCCATGCATTATAGTGGCAGAATCGAGGGACACACAACAAACTTTTATGGTATTTGCAGCGAATGTCTGGCTATCGAATCTCATGAATGATTTTTGAATATTCATATAGCCTATAGGAAATCCTAAAAACGTTTAATAAAAAATTGAAATTCCGTTGACAAATCATTCAAAATATGATATTTTAATATCAGTAACAATTACTATTATTAAAAATAAAAAAATTTATATAAGCAAAGGAGACTACAACATGAAGAAATTTGTATGTAACGTATGTGGTTATGTTCATGAAGGAGATTCTGCACCGGAGTTTTGCCCGATTTGTAAAGCACCTGCTGAGAAATTCACCGAGCAGGCTGGTGAGATGACATGGGCAGCTGAGCACGTTGTTGGTGTTGCTCAGGGTGTACCGGAAGACATTATCAAAGATCTGAGAGCAAACTTCGAAGGTGAATGTTCAGAAGTTGGTATGTATCTGGCTATGGCTAGAGTTGCTCACAGAGAAGGTTATCCGGAAATCGGTCTGTACTGGGAAAAAGCTGCTTATGAAGAAGCTGAACACGCAGCAAAATTTGCTGAACTTCTGGGTGAAGTTGTTACAGACAGCACCAAAAAGAATCTGGAGATGAGAGTTGACGCTGAGAACGGTGCTACCGCTGGTAAAACTGATCTGGCTAAACGTGCAAAAGCAGCTAACCTTGATGCTATCCATGACACTGTTCATGAAATGGCAAGAGACGAAGCTCGTCACGGAAAAGCTTTTGCCGGTCTGCTGAAGAGATATTTCGGCTAAGATATCGCAATTACCAAAGAGAGTGGATCAACCGGTTCACTCTCTTTTTCTTGACTCTGCCACGGCAGAAGACTATAATATATTTATCCGGAAGAACAGAAAAGTCATGACTTTTCCTGTGATTCTATAAATAGGGAGGGTTACTATGTCCAAGTATGCAGGAACAAAAACAGAACAAAATTTGATGGAAGCTTTTGCCGGAGAATCTCAGGCTCGCAACAAATATACTTATTATGCATCCGCTGCAAAGAAAGCAGGATATGAGCAGCTGGCAGCTTTATATCTGGAAACTGCAGATCAGGAAAAAGAACACGCTAAGATGTGGTTCAAAGAATTTCATGGAATTCATGATGTAGAAACCAATCTGGAAGATGCGGCTGCAGGAGAAAACTTTGAATGGACCGATATGTATGCACGTATGGCCAGAGAAGCACGTGAAGAAGGATTTGAAGAACTGGCAGCCAAATTTGAAGGGGTTGCAAAAGTAGAAGCAGCACATGAAAAACGCTATCTCAAGTTACTGGAATCTTACAAAAACGACAAAACTTTCAAAGGGGATGCCCCTCTTGGATGGAAATGCCGTAACTGTGGATATGTACATGAAGGAGAAGAAGCTCCTCAGGTTTGTCCTGTATGTGCTCATCCACGAGCATATTTTGAAAGAAAAGTTGAAAACTATTAAAATATGTCATAGAAAGGTGCCAGTGCAGCATAGCTGTCGGCACCTTTTTCATCTATTCTTATTCAGAACGGAGAGCTTATGATGAAAAAAGAAACAGGTTATATTCATATTTACTGTGGCAATGGAAAGGGGAAAACCACTACCGGAATGGGACTGTGTACCCGTGCCGCAGGTTTTGGTTATCGGGTTTTGATTTATCAGTTTATGAAAAATAACAAAACAAGTGAAAGGAAGATTCTGGAACAGGTCCCTAATATTACATTTATTGACGGACTGGAACAGGAAAAGTTCAGTTTTCAGATGACTCCGGAAGAAAAGGAACAGCGCAGGCGATATTATGAACAACAATTTAACCTGATTACCCAAATTGCCCGAGATGAACACTATGATATTCTGTTTTGTGATGAACTTATCTATACCATTCGTGCAGGGTTATTTACGGAATCCATCCTTACAGACTATCTGAAAAGCAAACCTGAAAATCTTGAAATTATTCTCACTGGTCAGGATCCAAGCCAGGAGCTGATGAATCTTGCCGATTACGTTTCTGAGATCCGGAAAATCAAGCACCCCTTTGACCAGGGTATACATGCCCGGCCGGGAATTGAAAAATAGTTTACGTTAGGAAGTGAAGGAATGGAACCATTAGAATTTGCAGGCAACCGTATGGAAGAAGTCGAAAACTGGGAAACCCTGATGTTTCTTTATGACGCTGCCCTTCGGCAGGTTTCCACAAAAATAGATATTCTCAATGAAGAATTTGCACATGTTCATAAGTATAATCCTATTGAACATGTAAAATCCAGAATCAAGGAACCCCGGAGTATTGTAAAAAAGCTAAAACGCCAGGGACGAGAAGTTACGCTTGAAAATATGCTGAAGTATATCAACGATATTGCCGGTGTTCGTATTATCTGTTCTTTTACTTCTGATATTTATCGCATTGCCGATATGCTGGCAAAACAAAAAGACCTGACTGTCCTGGAATTGACAGATTACCTTGTCAAACCTAAGGCAAGTGGATACCGCAGTTACCATATGCTCGTAACTGTCCCGGTCTATCTTTCTGATAGTGTGGTAGATACTAAAGTAGAAATACAGATTCGCACCATTGCTCAGGACTTCTGGGCCAGCCTGGAACATAAGATTTATTACAAATTCGAGGGAAATGCACCTGATTTTATCAGCAAAGAGCTTCAATCCTGTGCTCACATCGTCGCTGAACTGGATGACAAGATGCTCTCGCTGAATGAAGCCATCAAACAATGTCCCAATGAATAAGCGTGACTGGGGGACGGGTTCATGGACACGAAAAGTGTCCATGAACCCGTCCCCCAATAACTTTCCCCTAAAATGAGGAGTGCCCAGGCACCTTTCGGCACCCGGGCTATTATTATGAAAAAATTTTATGTGTAATGAACCCATTACAATACACAACTTCGCTATTCCTTTCGGAACTATATTTATCATATCAGCATATTATGAACAAATTATGAACTTCATGTGAACTTATCGTTAATTTATACAATATTTTTATACTTTATCGCTTTATCTTTGTATAATAATCCCCGCCGATGTGATATATTTCCTTTTTGTTTTGTCTATTTTCCTTTATTTTTCGCTGTTTTTTCTTACTTTTTTATCTATTTTGTTGTTTACATTCCCAGCCAACTTTTAATTGTATCAAAAGCTTTTTCAAACCAGGAGATTATTGTTGCCAGAACGCCTTTTACCTGTTCTCCACTGATCTGAATATCCATATCTTCCAACTTCTGATACAGATCCTTCGCCTGTTCTTTCAGCGCATCCACATTCAGATCCAGAGAACCGATTTTCTCCATAAGTCCCGCAATTTTAGCTTTATCTTCCTCTGAAAGCTGAATATTCATTTTCTTTGCCGTATCATCAATAACTGCCTCAATTTTCTCAGGTTCTTCCACTTCTTCCGCCACAATAATATCTTTTACTGCACCAATCAGAGCTTCCGCCTGTTCCTGCTCTCCCAGAGATTCGCCCAATTCGCTGGTTATTACCAGTTCCTCTGTAGCTGCATCTGCATTTTCCGGATTGATGGTTTCACCTGTCATTTCTCCGTAAGCTTTCATAGCACCCACAAGAGCAGCGGTTCCGGAAATATTAAACGGTCCGGCAACACGCACTTCAGCATTTTCAAGACCTGCTGTAGCAAGTGCGTTCTGATACATACCCGTTGTACAATATGAAATATTACTTGTCTTTACTTTAATTCCAGTTCCTTCTTCTTTCTTCTCAACCACAACTGACGACAATGCACGGCTTCCGATTACACTGGCATCCAGATACGCATCCAGATACGCATGCTCATCCGCATTCGTAACCGTCACAACCATATACTGATCCAACTGTGAAGCATCCACTCCCAGAAGATTCAATACCGTACTTTTTTCAGATTCATTCAGATCAGCTCCTAATGCAAGATATGGTGCATTTATCTCATCTGCATAAACTTTTTCTGTTCCCGTAACTGTCCCTGCCAGTGACAACACCGCCATCAAAACAGCAATTCCTTTTTTTATTTTCATACAGTACCTCCTTTATCACGACACTCATTATACCATTCTTTTTCCCTCATGTCTCTTAAACTTCTATTACATTCATAAAACTTTCGATATTCATTAACATTTTCTTCACAAGTTCCTCATTTTTTTCTCACATTTTCAGGATATACTAACATCATAAAATAATTGATGCATTATTTTATAACTTTTCTTTTTCATATGTCGATTTTATATCGACTCTCCTTCCTTTAAAATAAAGCGTGTTGATCAGAATTCCTCATTCTGGTCAACACGCTTTTTGTTTTATAAATGTTCTTGCAGGACATTAGACAATCTCGCAAACTCTTCCAGAGAAAGTGCCTCTCCGCGAACCGCTGGCGGAAAACCACAGGCAGCAATTGCCTGTTCTATCACTTCTTTCTCAAAAGACAAACCGTCATAATTTTTCAGGCTGTTTGCAAGCGTTTTTCTTCGCTGATTAAATGATGCACGTATGATTTGAAACATCAGTTTTTCATTGTTTACCTGCACCGGCGGCTGACTGTGACGCGTCAGACGAATCACTGCGCTTCCCACTTTCGGCCGCGGCATAAAGCAGTTAGGGGGAACATTCGCCACGATATACGGCTCCGCATAATACTGAACAGCCAGAGACAATGCCCCATAATCCTTGGTTCCCGGTCCCACCTGCATCCGGTCTGCAACCTCTTTCTGCACCATAACAGTAATTGATTCTACCGGAACATGATTTTCAAACAACCCCATAATAATAGGAGTTGTAATATAATACGGCAGATTTGCTACAACTTTGATAGGGCGTCCCTGATTTTTTTCATCTGCCATTTTTCTGATATCTACCTTAAGAATATCATTGTTGATAACCGTTACATTATCATAATCTTTCAGAGTATCCTGCAAAATAGGTATGAGATTTTTATCAATTTCCACTGCACAGACTTCCCCGGCAGATTCAGCCAGGTACTGAGTCATGGTTCCGATTCCCGGACCAATTTCCAATACAAAATCATCTTTTGTAATATTAGCTGCGCGAATAATTTTATCAAGCACATGAGTATCTATCAGAAAGTTCTGACCGAATTTTTTCTGAAATGTGAACTGATATTTATTCAGAACCGCTATTGTTTCCTGAGGATTTCCCAGACTGGGTTTTCTCACATCACTCATATCTTTCTCTCTCCTGTTAAAAACAGGGCATAGCGTTTGCTGCCATGCCCCATCGTTTTATAAGTCAAAATCTTTTTCATAAAGAAAAATTCGTCCATCTGCATCTGCATGTCGTTTGGAAATTTTTCTTCCCAGACGGGCACTTCCAGCACGGCGGATTGCCCCGTCTACCATATCTTTTACTTTGCCAATCGTAATCGGTTCATCTTCTCTCTGGTTATCTCCAATCAACGTATACAATGCAAGAACACCCAGCTCATCGATCCGATAACCATTTTCTTTTGCATAAGTTCGTGCAAATGTCACCAGTTCATCATTGGTAAATACAGGAATGGATATCACCGTATCAAACTTTTTGGCAAATTCCGGATACTCGGCAAGCATCTTTCGCATATTGGCCTTATCATCCTCAATCAGGAGAATCATACTGTCTGTACGGAAATCCATTGCTCTGGAAAGTTTTTCGATCGTCTCTGCGGTCATAAAACTTGCACGTTCGATCAGAAGAAATCCTCCGGCCATTTTACTGATTACTGCAGCCGGATCTTTACGATTCATATCGGATGCATCCAGACTTGCATATTTGACAGCCTGCAGTCCCAGCTGTTTACAGATTGCTTTTACCAGTCCTTCACCGAGTCTAGTCTTACCGGTACCATGGCTTCCCATGATGGCAATATTTCCCTGACGAGATGTTTTCTCATTCACATGTTCAAAAACACCATTAATAGCACTCAGAATTTGTTCATCCATTCCAGGAACTTTAGAAAAATAGGAAAACAGGCGTTTTTGCTCATCTGTCAGATATTCCGGTCGGGTTTCATTCAGAATTCGCATCCGTTTTTCTTCCGGAGTCTCTGGTTCTGCCACAGGAATTGTCTCGATGACTTCTTCTTCAACATGTATTTCTTCCGGTTCTTCATGAGAATCTTCTTCTGCACGGAAGATTGCTTCTGCATCAATCTCTGCAAAACCAGGTTCTTCTTTTCCTTTTTGAAGTTCCATGATCAGTGATAAATCCAGATCTGGAATAAGATTTTCGTCATCTGCATCTTCTTTCTTGATATCTTCCAGTTCACTAATTCCTTCAAACAAATCGTCTACGTTCTTTTCCGTTTCGGTATCTTGTGAATCAGGTTCTTCCAGTATAATTTCTTCTGAATCAGATTCTTCCAGTATAATTGTTTCCGGCTCAAATTCTTCTGTATCAGATTCTTCCAATACAATTTCTTGTGTATCAGATTCTCCCACCACAATTTCTTCTGTATCAGATTCTTCCACCACAATTTCTTCCGGTTCCGATTCATTTGCAGAATCTGCTATGTTTTCAACATTGATCATCAAAGAAGCTTCAAACGCTGCCATAGCCGCCGCTTCATCATCAGACAATGCCGGCTGTTCCTGAACCTGTGGTACCTTCTCATTTTCCGACTCTTCCTCTGTCGGAGTCTGCTCTTCTTCCGTCTCAGGATTTTCATCCAGTATTTCAGAATCTGTTCTCTTGTCGGATTGTTCTACTGCCTCAGCAAACAAACTGGAAGTCTCTGCAAATAAAGCCTCAAGATCCATGCCCTGTACACTTATGACTTCCTTATCTTCCGGCTTTTCTTCTTTCACCTTCACCGGTTTCTCGGCTTCAAAAATCTCAGTACGATGTTCAATGGCTGAACCCTTATCCGCAGAAATCTTTGTTTCATTCACAGTTTCAGGTTCCAATTCTGTCACTTGATACTCTTCAATATTTTCTTCCTGCTCCGGCTCTGGAGGCAGTTCTGATCCAGAGGCTTTACCCAGTGCCTCAAAGGCATTCACTACTTTTGTCCGATTAAAACCGGAAAGTACTTCCTGAAAGCTTTTAGCAAGTTTTTCCTGCAGCTGTGCTGTATCAACATGCACCGGCATCACCGGATCTTTCGTCGCAGCTGCCTCTTCCATAGCAGAAGAAGAAGTTCCGGATAATATCTCCTGATTCTCAGCTAAACCATCCTTATTTTTAACTGTGGATACCTGTTCCTTTGGAATCACAGAAGCTTTCTGAAGGCTCTCCATAGCCGCAGCAGAAATTCCTGCCACTGTGGTTGCTGTAACCGGTGCTGCTGACGTGACAGATTTTCCCGACTGTTCTTCTTGATTCCATCTGTCATACTTAGCCTTTTGATCTGGAGTAAGCGGCACATAAGACATTTTAAGTTCCATTGCTTTGGCAACATATTTACCTTCTCCGAACCACAGAATCAAATCATCACAATTCTCGATACATTTGTTCTGTTTTCCCGCCTTCTTATATAATCTGGCCAATTCGTATACCCAGCGTTCGGTATATTCCCTGTCTTTATATTCTTCTAAAATTGCAATCTGCTCATCCAGAGGTGCATCCTGAGCTTTATAGATTTTGTATTTTAATATATACTTTGAAGTGTCGTTTCCGGCTATTTCCAGATACTGATTATAATAATTCACAGCATCATCATTTTTTTTCATTTTCAGAGCAAGTTCCACCTGTCGATACAAAATCATCTTTCCTACAGAGGAACGCTTATAAGCCAGCTTCAGTATATTCATACTTTCTTCCAGCTCCCCGTTCACTTCATAGATATCTGCCACCATACAGAGTGTTCGCACACTCTTTACACGTTTCCACTCTATGCTGTCTGCAACTGCCAAAGCCCCCTCATAATCCTGTGCTTCTACCAGTCTATTGATCTCATCCAATCTCATGCGATATTCTGTCTTATCCACTTTGTACTCACCTCTGTCTTGAAAATGTATCTTCCTGCTGCCTAACCACAGCACAATCCCGGCGATTCTTTATCGCCTTCCACCCCATAATTCTTATTCAGTTTATCATACTGCCTATTCGTTGTCAAAACAAAACAGAATAAGGATGCCGCTTTTCGCAGCATCCTTCTGCCTGCTGATTTTTCTAATTCTTTTATATCTTTGTTATCAGCCGATTCTCAGTCTGAACTTCTGAATCTCTTTCTCACTGGTAACCTTTTCAATCTCAGCACCCAGACTGCGAAGTTTTCCTTCAAAATCTTCATATCCCCGCTGAATATACACAATGTCATCTACAATCGTAATGCCTTCTGCAGCCAGACCGGCAATAACAAGTGCAGCACCTGCCCTCAGATCTGGTGCACTGACTCTTGCTCCTGTCAATCCTTCCACCCCATCAATAATGGCAGTGTTTCCTTCTACCCGAATAATTGCTCCCATACGGGTCAGCTCGTCCGCATACTTAAACCGATTTTCAAAAATGCTTTCTGTCACCGTACTGGTTCCGTTTGCCAGCGCAAGCGTCACTGCAATCTGTGGCTGCATATCTGTGGGATAACCGGGATAAGGCAGTGTCTTTACCTGTGTTTTCCGAAGTCTCTTAGCTGCAATTACCCGTACTGCATCATCGAACTCTTCCACTTCACATCCGATTTCTTCCAGCTTTGCCGTAATCGCTTCCAGATGCTTGGGAATCACATTCTTAATCAGTATATCTCCTCTGGTCGCTGCAGCAGCAAACATATACGTTCCAGCCTCAATCATATCCGGAACTATGGAATAATCAGTAGCATGCAGTTCTTCCACACCACGAATCCGGATCACATCCGTTCCGGCACCTTTGATATTGGCACCCATACTGTTCAAAAAATTAGCTGTATCTACTACATGCGGCTCTTTTGCAGCATTTTCAATGATTGTATGCCCCTTTGCCATAGCTGCCGCCATCATAATATTGATCGTAGCACCAACTGATACCATATCCATAAAAATATGGCATCCTCTCAATCCATTCGGTGCCTCTGCCACAATAGCTCCATGCCGAATACTAACCGATGCACCCAATGCACGGAATCCCTTCAAATGCAGATTGATCGGGCGGCTTCCAATATTACATCCTCCGGGAAGAGGAACTTCAGCCTTTTTATATTTTCCAAGGAGTGCTCCCAAAAGATAATAGGAAGCACGTATTTTTTTAATATATTCATAATCCACACTGATATCGCCGATTGTCGAACCATTCAGCTTTACCGTATGGCGGTCTTCTCTGTCTACGCTGGCTCCAATCCCTTCAATTGCCTCCAGCAGTACATTGATATCATTAACATCCGGCAGATTATCGATCCGAACGGTATCATCTGTCATAATAGCTGCTGCAAGAATCGCCAGAGCTGCATTCTTAGCTCCACCGATCTCTACTTCGCCTACTAATGGGTTTCCACCTTTGATAATATATTGTTCCATAGTTCACCTCTATGTCTTTATACTCTGCAATATGAGTACTACAATCAGTTCTATTCATTCTGCCTTGCGGCACATGCTCCGCCCTTTCTTCCCTATGTTATACCAAATAAAACTTTTTGTAAATAAAAATTAAAGTTTCCTTCTATTTTTGTTCATATTGCCCCTCTAATTTTCAGATTATTTTATAATGTATCAATAATACACTGTAAAGTTTCTTCAATTCCCTTATTTTCTTCATCAATTATGATATCTGCATATTGCTCATACAGCACTACACGCTCTTCATATAGGTCTTTTAGTGTCTGGCCTTTTCGAAGAACCACTCCCCGGTTTTTCAGATTACCCAGTCTTTTTCTAAGAGCCTGATAAGAAAGTTTCAGATAAATTACTGTAGCAATTTCTTTCAGATGTTCCATGGCCTCTTTCCCATAGACCACGCTTCCTCCTGTTGAAATTACCGTCTGGTCTGCCTGAATAGATGCGTTCACCCGGTTCTCAATCGCTATAAAACCATCAACACCTTTCCGGGCAATAATCTCTTTTAATAAGCATTTTTCCTGCTTCTGAATAAGCAAATCTGCATCGACAAACTGATAGCCAAGTTCTTTTGCTAAAATAACACCGACTGTGCTTTTCCCCACACCCGGCATACCAATCAGTACAATATTATTCATATAAATATCCTTTAACAAAATTTGTTTAGGTATTTCACCCTTCTCTGATATAGTATCACATCTGAGGAACAGGCACAAGTTTTTTTGCGTTACTTGCCCTTTCCTTTACTTTATTTTATAATGATCACGAAGCAAACAATAACCAGAAAGGAGACTCTGCTGTGGAACGTATTATTTTTCATGTTGATGTAAACTCGGCTTATCTAAGCTGGAGTGCACTGAAACTTCTCAAAGAGAATCCAAATTCCACCGATATCCGGACGATTCCGTCCATCATCGGAGGGGACCGTGAAACACGGCATGGCATTGTTCTTGCTAAATCTATTTCCGCAAAAAAAATCTATCATATACAGACCGCTGAACCGGTAGCCAGTGCATTGCGCAAGTGTCCTTCTCTTACTATTGTTCCTCCGGATCATACTCTCTACTCGCAGTGCAGTAAAAAATTCATCAATTTTCTGCGTTCTCTGACAACAGAAATCGAGCAGGTCAGTATTGATGAATGTTATCTGGATTATAGCCGTATCGCTGACCGTTTTCCTGACTGTCTGACAGGGGCCTCTTATATCCGGAATTATATACGGGAAAATTTTGGTTTTACTGTTAATGTGGGAATCTCCAGCAATAAAGTCCTGGCCAAAATGGCTTCTGATTTTGAAAAGCCTGACAAAACGCATACCTTATTTCCCGAAGAAATTCAGAAAAAAATGTGGCCTCTGCCTGTTTCCAGCCTGTTCATGGCCGGTCATTCTTCGGTAGCTGTCCTGAAAAAACTGGAGATTAATACGATTGGAGATCTGGCACAGACAGATCCGCAGATTTTATCGCTTCATCTGAAAAGTCATGGAAAAATGTTGTGGGAATACGCCAACGGCATCGACAATTCTCCCCTGGAAAGCGAACCGTCTCAGGCAAAGGGAATCGGCAATTCCACCACATTATCAAAAGATCTGATAACAGCACAGGAGGCTTATCCAATTCTTCAACAACTTTCCTGTAAAGTTGGTCAGAGACTGAAAAAATCAGGACAGTCAGCTAACAATCTATGTGTGGAGATCAAATATGCTACATTTGACAAATACACACGGCAAATGCCGCTCGCTGGCCCGACTCAGGACGGAAAAGTTCTGTATCGTTCTGCCTGCCAGCTCTTCGATGCACTATGGAACGGAAACCCCATCCGGCTCCTCGGTGTGAGGGCAGGAAAACTTACCGAGACAGGAGAACCTTTTCAGATGGATCTGTTTTCCTACGACCCCAAAGAAACCGAAAAACAGATGAAACTGGACCGGGCTATGGAGAAAATCAATAAGAAGTATGGATCTGGGGCGATTCATCGGGGAATAAAATAATGGAAGAGCAACCGCCCACAAAGTGGTTAGCTTCCCAGTGAATATAAATAAGTCACTCGTCCGGCTAAGACAAGAGTGGCTTATTTATTTTCGCTTATTTATCCAGCCTCTTCTTCGGCATTTTAAGCAATTCATCTACTCTTCGTTTTATAAACCTCTCCAGAATATCAATTCTTTCTTCGGGCAGATTATACCGTTCATGTCTTTTAAACCGAAAATTAATCATTCTCCGCAATTGCTTTTGCTGTAATCGTCCGCAGAAATTTTTGACTAATTCATCATGTGTAATCCCACAGGAAGCGTAGCTTCTTGCTTCCGCATACTGGTATATTTTTTCAAGATCATCTTTCATAGCAGTGGCAAATAAGGAATATCCATTATCAAAAATCGGAGCGGATCCTATGATTTCACCGGTATGACTGTCACGCAAAAGCCCAAAATTACCATAATGCCGGTCTTCATTAAATATCAACGCATCAAATACCAGCATACTTGCCAGTTCTTCATAGCACTCTTCCCCCAGATTTCTGTAAAATTCTGTAACGGCATCCATGCCCCCTTCTCTGACAATCGTCCCAATTGGGATATACGATATATCTTTACTTGTAAACAGCCTGCAGGTAGATGCGAGAATTCCTTTCCATTGTTCCAGATCATACGGTACATGATGCAGTCCCATCTGTTCTGCAATCTGAGAAGCATAATATTCACTGTATGGTTCCATTCCAGAATTTGCAAAACCTTTGGTTCCGCCCTTGTACAGATAAATCTCTCCATCACACCTTCTCCATGCTTTTGGCAGCATTCCTGCAGTTGTAAATTCCGGAGATGTGGACAATTCTCTTATCGATGTATTATATCCCGTATATGCCACCATAGCCAGTATATCTGAAAAAGGATTTTCATATAAATTATACTCATCAAAATTTCCTTTAAATTCTGAATCTACAATCCAGTAGCTATCATTCACAGACAATCCTTTGCATATATCAATAATCCCTTTGTAATCCCCCTGCTTCAGACCGTATGCAGCCAGGATTTCATGTACGTAAGTTCTATTCTTGGGAATACTGCGATGCTGCATCCATTTTGTAAGTCCGTTCAAAGATACTTCCAGTCCTGCGGGAAACAGATTTTTTTTCTTCTCATTAACATAAATAATAGATGTTACTCGTTCTTCAAGACCCGGTTTCCCGATTTCAAATTCTATCAGTATCTCATCGAAATTTTTCAAATAATACGACATCGATCCCTCATCCTCCAATCCTGATCATTCTATAGCAACATACACTCCGGAACATCTACTGCTTCTTTCTTATCTCTCCCACCAGCTCATGTACCGTCGTACAAGGGCACATCTCTGATGGTTTTGTTTTACCTTCTCTAATACACTGGTCCAACTTCTGCTGTGCTATCTGAATTGCCTTTTCTTCGTCACCGGATTTACAGAGTTTTCCGTACATCTGCTCATCAGCTTTGGAATACTTCTGCCCGGTTTTGTTCTCATATACTCGCCCAAAATCTGAGCAGCAAGTCCAAGAATCTTGTATTGCCGGCATAGCACCGAAATAGGCATACATCCATATTTCAAAACATGGATTAGACCAGCCCACCTTAGCTTCTGTATCCGTAACAATCAGATAGTAACCTAATTCCGGCACTTTGAATTGTTTTCTCTGCTCTCGCGATTTTCGGTTACCTGTTCTATCCTTTTTCGCCATACTCAATTTCTCCGTTCCACTCCGGTCGGTGCTGGACATTGAGCACCCCTAAATATATCAATACTCTTTAAGATAGGAATTGCACCATACTTTCCTATCAGATAATTCTTCTCATAGCTTTCGTCCTTACGGATACGGGAACCATCCTCATCCACAAAGTCAGCCAATGAATACAGCGTAGAAACACCTCTTTCATCCTTTTCCACAAACCATATTTCATCACGACGTAACAACTGATTAGACAACTGCCATGTGTCATGAGTTGTAAATACAAGCTGTGCATGATTGGTATTGATTTCCGGATTTAAGAATGTAAGCAAAAAGTTTCTTACAAGCAACGGATGAAGGCGGGCATTTAACTCATCAATAACGAATACGCTTCCCTTTTCCAATACTTCCTGCAATTCCGGATATAATGCAAACATTTTCAATGTTCCGGCAGACTCCATTCCCAAAGGAATTTCTGCCATTCCATCCGAATCAACCATTTTATGGAGAGCATTAATTTTGTAGGTATCCTCTTTTGTTTCTCCATCGTGAGGAACCTTTTCAATCCTAAAATCCTTGATATGCTCGTCAAAAGATGCCAAATATTCTACCACCTTCTGCTGAACATCCTTGTTTTCTACAAATCCCTTCGGCAATCTGCGGGACATAAAGAAGTTTGTGAAAGGATCTCCAAAATCAGCAAATTCATTTGCCAAGAACCAATCCCTGATTGCTTTACACTTACCAACCTTTAACTTTGCTCCCAAAGAGATAATGAGCACCTGCTTCTCAAGTGCAACCTGAATATTATCCCTACTGCTCTTTGGAAATCCGGATAAATCCAGTTCTTCATCGGAAGTTCCACGATAGAATACAGTACTGTACTTTCTAGCAGTCTTTGCCTTAGAGTTGAGCCATTCTTCCGTTACACCTTCCTTGTTAAGGCAGAAACCATAATTATATGTTCTCTCTGACTTTTCGCCTGGCAAGGTGAAATACACTTCAAAGCTAGATTCTGCGTTAACAGATATGGAATCGAACAAGAACGGAGTAGGTCTGAATTCCTCAAACTTTTCCTCTTCGTCTCCATACTTAAAGGAATCAACAACATAATCAGACATATATTCAAATGCATTATATATATTAGACTTCCCGCTTGCGTTCGCTCCATAAATCGCAGCAACCGGCAAAATCTTCTCACTACCAACAGTCACTACTCTATCCGAGAACTCTGTCATCTTCGCTGCGGACAAGTCCAAAGTAGCCTCATCTCTAAATGATTTGAAATTTTTAAAATTAAATTGAATTAACATGATTGCTACCTCACCTTCATTTCTACTTTTTATTATATACAGATTTTTAGTAAAATCAACGTTTAAATTTGTTTTTTTCTCACTTTATTGTATTTTTTATATAATTTTCCTTGCTATAACGGAATAAAACACCCTATCAACCATTATTATCAGCCATATAAAAAGCAGATATTACAAACGCTCTGCAATATCTGCTCATAATTCTTTTGTCATTTTAATACATAAAGAAAAGCCCCAGAAATTCAACATTTCCAGGACTTCTCCATATAATCTTTATCTTAGATTTCTACTAATTAGCAAACACCCTGAGCTAACATAGCATTGGCAACTTTTTCGAATCCTGCAATATTTGCACCTACTACGTAGTTTCCTTCGAATCCGTAACGTCTTGCTGCATCATCCATATTATGAGTAATATTAATCATGATGTTTTTCAGTTTTGCGTCTACTTCTTCGAAGCTCCAGCTCAGTCTTTCGCTGTTCTGGGACATTTCCAGTGCAGAAGTAGCAACACCACCTGCATTGGCTGCTTTTCCAGGAGCAAAGATTACTTTGTTCTCCTGCAGATACTGAGTTGCTTCCAGTGTGGTAGGCATGTTTGCACCTTCACATACAGCAGTTACGCCGTTTGCCACCAGCATCTTAGCATCTTCCAGAGTCAGTTCGTTCTGTGTTGCACATGGCAGAGCCAGATCAGCTTTAACGCTCCATACGCCTTTTCCTTCATGATATTCAGCGTTTGGACGGGCTTTGGTGTACTCTGTCAGTCTTGCACGGCGAACTTCTTTGATATCTTTCAGAACTTCTACATCGATTCCGTCCGGATCATAGATCCATCCTGTGGAATCAGAGCAGGTCAGAACTTTCACACCCAGCTGCTGAGCTTTCTGGATAGCGTAAGTAGCTACGTTTCCAGCTCCGGATACAACTGCTGTTTTTCCTGCAATATCAATACCGTTAATTTTCAGCAGTTCCTGTGTCAGATACAGAAGACCATAACCGGTAGCTTCTGTTCTTGCCAGAGAACCTCCAAAAGTCAGACCTTTACCTGTCAGAACGCCTTCATATACATTTCTCAGTCTCTTGTACTGACCGAACATATAACCGATTTCTCTTGCTCCCGTTCCGATGTCACCTGCCGGTACGTCAGTATCAGCACCGATGTGTTTGCTCAGTTCTGTCATAAAGCTCTGGCAGAATGCCATGATCTCACGGTCAGATTTTCCTTTTGGATCAAAATCAGAACCACCTTTACCTCCGCCGATCGGAAGACCTGTCAGAGAATTTTTGAAGATCTGTTCGAATCCCAGGAATTTGATAATACCAAGGTTTACAGATGGATGCAGACGCAGACCTCCTTTGTAAGGTCCGATTGCACTGTTGAACTGTACACGATATCCTTTATTTACACGAACCTGTCCCTGGTCATCTACCCATGGTACACGGAACAAGATTACTCTTTCCGGCTCAGTCAGACGCTCCAGAAGAGCTTCTTTTCTATATTTTTCCTCATTTGCATCAATTACAGGGCGAAGAGAATCCAATACTTCTTTTACCGCCTGATGGAACTCCGGCTCACTTGGGTTCTTAGCCACTACGGCCTCGTATACCTCATCTACATAAGACATTTTTTGTTCCTCCTTAGAATTTGCTCATTGCGTTTTTGAATACGGGGATATTATAGCATGGTAAAGTGGTGAACACAAGAAAAAATTTGCATTCAGACGAAAGTTATAAGAAAAAAAGTTTCATTCTGCGGATTTTTTCTATTCTTTTCCACAGTTTTATGAAACTTTTTCCCTCATAACTTTCATTTCTTATGCTTTTTCTTTTTCACGCTATATCCGAAACTTCCTATTTTCTTTCCCAGTCCATAGTACTCCCCGTGAGAATACACCATGGGATGAGCTTTATTCAGATCAAATTTACCTTTTTCATCCATACAGGATTCATCCGCATGCACGGCAATAACTCTGGCCAGAAACAGATAATGTGACCCCAGTTTTTCCACTTTTTCCACACGACATTCAATATTTACCGGTGACTCTTCAATCATTGACGCATTCACTTCCGAAGCCTCTGTTTTAGTCAGTCTCATCTCAGCAAATTTATCCACATCTCTTCCTGAGCGGACACCGCAGTAATCTGTAGCATAACATAATTCTTCTGTCGTCAGATTGATCACAAACTCTCCGCTTTCCTCCAGCATATGGCAGGAGTACCGTTCCGGTCTCACGGAAATCGATACCATGGGCGGATTCGTGCACACCGTTCCCGCCCAGGCTACCGTAATGATATTGTCATTGCCCGCTTTATCTCTGACCGTCACCATAACTGCAGGAAGGGGATAAAGCATATTGCCCGGTTTCCATTGTTGTTTTGCCATAATTTCTCCATTCCTATTGTTTACTGCTGCAGTGCATTCATAAATCGCGGAATCAACTGTTTTTTACGGGATACCACACCTTCCAGACGGCAGGATTCATCCTTTACTTCTACCTGGAATGCATCATAAACCAGTTTATCTGATCCTTTACCATAACAGATTAGTTCTGTAGATTCTTTGATAATATTTGTCAGCATAAAAAATACCATCGTCACTCCGTGGTTTCCGCATTCTTTTTCTACATACGGCATCAGACGTTCCTTTACTGTCTGAAGTTCTTCTTCTGACATAAAACTGATCTGACCCACACCAAATATCAGTTCTCCCACAATAAATTTTTTATAATCCTGATAGAAAATTTCTTCCGGTGTCTTGCTTGAAAGATTACTTCCTGCACGGAACATCTGCCCTGCAAAAGTCTCTATATCTATTTTTGCGATTCTTGCCAGCTCTGCAGCTGCCTCCTTATCCTGCTCCGTACAGGTTGGAGAACGGAACATCAGAGTATCTGATAAAATCGCCGCACATAAAAGACCTGCAATATCCTGTGGAATATCCAGATTTTTTTCCGAGTAAATCTGATGCATAATCGTTGCCGTACAGCCTACCGGCTGGTTGCGGAACATTACCGGCTGAAAAGTTTCCAGTGAACCGATTCTGTGATGATCAATAATTTCCACAATTTCAGCTTCTTCTATATTATCTACAGCCTGTGATTTTTCATTATGATCTACCAATATTAATTTCTTCTTTTGAATATTCAGCAAGTTACGACGTGAAACAGTACCTATATATTTTCCCCTGGTATTTACCACCGGAAATGCCCGATATCTGTTTTTTGTCATAATATCTTTGATTTTGTCTGTAAAGTCATCATTGCGAAATGTAATGAGATTATCGTTTTTCATCAAATATTTGATTGGGATACTCTGATGAATCAGCCGGGCCACCGTAAACGTATCATACGGTGTGGTAATAATTACTACATCTCTCTCTCTGGCAAGACGCTGAATCGTCTGTGATACTTTTCCGCTGAGACATACGATCAGACAGCTTACATTTGCCTCTATCGCACAGAGGTGATCTTCTGCCCGATTTCCGAGAATAACCAGATCATCTTCTGCAATATAGTTTTCCATTGTATCCGGATGAGCACCGCCAATCCATACCTTTCCTTTTACAAAATATCCATGCTCATTGCCTACAAGCACTTCCCCATCCAATGTATCTGCAATACTGCGGTACTGCGTTCTCGCTTTTGCAAGGATACTATTGTCATATGCGTCAATATAAGACATGGCAATATCACCTGTGGTAATAATTCCTTCCAATTCACCATCCTTAGTTGTGATCGGTAATGTTACGGCGTTATGCTCTTTCATCAGATTCCATGCACGCTTTACTGACATTGACTTTTCCGCACCGGGGGTTTCATGCAGTTCCATATCTTTGACCTGCGTTCCCACATCCGGCAGATATCCCGGCGCATCTTTATGGAAATACTTCAGTACAAACTCTGTCTCCTCATTGATCTGCCCTGCACGTTTTGCTACAAAGGTGCCTTTTTCTGTTCTATTTTTGATATCCGCATAAGCAATAGCAGAACAGATGGAATCCGTATCCGGATTCTTATGACCAATAATAAATACTTTATTATTCTTCTTCACGTAAAATATTCTCCTTACCTCCGCAGACAGTAAGCAACTTCGTTACTGTTTGCTGCACTTTTTCCCATCTTAGCACACTTCATAAAAATCATCAAGTGAATTACCCCCACTTGAAGAAGTAGGGGCTTCTGGGATGCTTGTGCATCCGTTTAAGAAGTTTGATTCCCCTGTTTTCAGGCTATCCTTATTCTTACAG
>JBJELT010000097.1:0-10221 GCA_051879295.1 Oliverpabstia sp.
TTTTTTACGAATATCAGCCGGTGATATGCGCGGCCGCGGAACAGGTAATACAGATGCCATATGCGATCGATCTCCTTTCAAACTAAAAAGGAGCGGGGACTATCCCCGCTCCCTATATCATTATATAATAGCTTTTCCACTTCTGTAAAGAAATATACACAAAACATTTATTTAAGAAAATCTTAAGCCAGATATTCTTTCACCTGTTCGTATACACCCTGTCCGTCCAGTTTGTATTTTTCCAGAAGTTTTACCGCAGCACCGGATTCTCCAAACACATCCTGCACGCCGATTTTCAGTACCGGTGTCGGTGCTTTTGCACACAGTGCATCACAGACTGCACTTCCCAGACCGCCGATTACAGAGTGTTCTTCTACTGTAACCACTTTACCTGTTTCACGTGCGGCTGCAACTATCAGTTCTTCATCCAGAGGTTTAATGGTGTGGATATTGATGACTTTAGCCTCAATACCATCAGCAGCCAGTTTTTCTGCTGCTTCCAGTGCAGAGTTCACACACAGACCGGTCGCAATGATAGCCACATCCTTACCTTCTCTCAGCACAACACCTTTACCTACTTCAAACTTGTAATCAGGACGGTCGTTGATCACCGGAACAGCCAGACGTCCGAAACGCAGGTAAACCGGTCCATCAATTTCATAAGCAGCTTTTACAGCAGCTCTTGCTTCCACATCATCAGAAGGATTGATAACGGTCATTCCCGGAATCGTGCGCATCAGAGCGATATCTTCATTACACTGATGGGTTGCTCCATCCTCACCTACAGAAATTCCTGCATGGGTAGCACCGATTTTTACATTCAGATGAGGATATCCCACAGAGTTTCTCACCTGCTCAAATGCACGTCCGGAAGCAAACATGGCAAATGAACTTGCAAACGGAACTTTTCCTGCTGCTGCCAGTCCTGCAGCCACACCGATCATGTTACATTCTGCAATACCGCAGTCGATATGACGTTCCGGGAAAACTTTTTTAAATGTACCGGTTTTTGTAGCAGCTGCCAGATCGGCATCCAGTACAACAACATCTTCATGCTCTTTACCAAGTTCTACCAGAGCATTACCATAACTTTCTCTTGTTGCAATTTTCTTTACTTCTGACATAATGCTTCACCAGCCTTTCCCAGTTCTTCCATAGCTACTGCATACTGTTCATCATTCGGAGCAACACCATGCCAGCTTACCTGATTTTCCATGAAGGAAACGCCTTTACCTTTTACAGTCTTAGCGATAATTGCGGTAGGCATACCTTTTGTTGCACGGGCTTCTTTAAAAGCGGCATCAATCTGATCAAAATCATTTCCATCGATGTTAATTACATGGAAATTGAATGCCTCAAATTTTTTATCAATCGGATAAGGAGAGCATACTTCATCGATACTTCCGTCAATCTGCAGGTTGTTGTTGTCCACGATCACAACCAGATTATCCAGTTTACGGAAACCAGCCATCATGGAAGCTTCCCATACCTGACCTTCCTGAATCTCGCCATCACCCAGCAGCGTATATACACGGTAATCTGCATTGCTCAGTTTCCCTGCCAGTGCCATACCAACAGCGGCAGAAATTCCCTGGCCCAGAGAACCACTGGACATATCTACACCCGGGATATGCTTCATATCCGGATGTCCCTGCAGATAAGAACCCAGATGACGCAGAGTTTTCAGATCCTCCACCGGGAAATATCCTCTGTTTGCCAGTGTGCTGTAGAGTCCCGGTGCTGTATGTCCTTTGGACAATACAAAACGGTCTCTGTCACCTTTCTTCGGATCCTTCGGGTCGATATTCATCTCCTCGAAATATAAGTATGTAAATATATCAGCAGCGGACAGAGATCCACCCGGATGTCCTGCCTTTGCTGAATGAACAGCAGTCACGATGCCCTTACGAACCTCATTTGCCATTTTCTGAAGCTCCAGTTTATTCATTCCGTTCTCCTTTCTCAGTGAACACATTGTTACCCGGCTTTATCAACCTCAAACGGTAACAGTATGCCATACTTTTTCATGTAATTCAAGTGATATACTTATTATTCCCCAAATACAGCTTTATAATCAGCCTGGAATTTGGCAATTCCTGCATCTGTCAGGGGATGTTTGGTCATCTGTTCCAAAACACTGTACGGAACAGTAGCAATATCTGCACCTGCCAGAGCACAGTCAGTTACATGAATCGGATTTCTTACGCTTGCAGCAATAATCTGTGTGTCAATTCCGGAAACAGCAAAGATATCAGCGATTTCACGAATCAGATCCACACCTCTTACAGAGATATCATCCAGTCTTCCCAGGAATGGAGATACATAAGTAGCACCTGCTCTTGCAGCCAACAGAGCCTGATTAGCTGTGAAGATCAAAGTTACGTTCGTCTTGATGCCTTCTGTTGTAAGAGCTTTACATGCTTTCAGGCCTTCTACTGTCATCGGGATTTTTACTACCATGTTCGGATGAATAGCAGCAATCTCTCTTCCTTCTTTGATCATGCCTTCTGCATCAACTGTAGTAGCTTTTACTTCTCCACTGATCGGTCCGTCAACGATAGAGGTAATCTCTTTGATTACTTCTTTGAAATCTCTTCCTTCTTTTGCGATCAGAGAAGGATTGGTGGTTACTCCACAGATAATTCCCATATCATTTGCTTTTCTGATGTCTTCTACCTTTGCAGTGTCAATAAAAAATCTCATTGTAAATACCTCCTGGTTTTAATTTGTTTTTGCTGTCCCCTGGTTCTTGAGGACGCATTTGCTTTTCTGTAATTACAGTATAACAGGAATCTTTTTTCGGTCAAGCACCCTCTCTTTTTATTAATTATTTTATTTATTAATATTTTAATATTATTAATATCCAATCAAAAATAATCAAAACATATTCTGAAGATATCAGGTTTATTTTTTGTTATTTCTGTGATTTTCCGGGATAAAAACTTTAGAAAACCAACTTTTTCAAACATATCGCATGCATATCCCTCAAAAAGTTATTATTAATAATTTTATATATTTCATTTATTTTTTTTATTATTTTTTCGCTTCCTCCCCTCTGACGGATATCCGCTGCTCCCCCTGACAATCAACTTCGGCTCATATTCAATATGGAAGATAGCAGTGGGTTCATCTCCCTTCCGATACTTTCTCTGGGACTCTATTTTTTTCAAAATAATGTCGCAGGCATCCCGTCCTTTCTGCGGCACAAAGTGTTCCACAGTGGTCAGACCAATTGTCTTAAACCGTGAAAACAGGGTATTATCGCATCCTACCACAGACATATCCGCCGGAATCCGATACTGTCGTTCTAAAAGTGCATCCATGGCTCCAAATGCCATCATATCATTCAATGCAGCAATGGCAGTGATGGGCAGATTCTCTGCCAAAAGGCTTACTGTGAGATCATACCCCATCCGATACTCCGACTCAATACCCGGAATCACAGTATCCGCCGCGTCCTCCGAAGAACGGACAATCACCCTGTCACGCAGTCCTGCTTTTTCAAATTCCATCAGAAATCCTTCCACCCTTTTTTGTCGCTGATGCTGCCGGGCAGTCAGAGGCGGTGCAATAAAAGCCACGTCTTTATGCCCCAGTTCCAGCAGATGACGAGCCATCAAAATTCCCGGCTTCAGATTATTAATAGCAACCGCATCAATTTCAAATTCATCATCCCGGTTGCTGATGACAACCACAGGGATTTCCTGCGACAGTTCTTCCACCTGCTTTCCAAAACTGGGATTACAGGCGTAGATAATTCCCAGCGGCTGTACTTCTTTCATCATCCGCAGATAATTTTCCTCAATTTTCAAATCTCTCTGGGTATTGCATACAAAGACACCGTAGCCATATTCATTGGCCACTGCCTCAATTCCCTGCAGCAGCATCACATAATAAGGATTCGTCAGGGTCGGACAAAATACAACCAACAGTTTTCTCATTTTGCCGGAACGATGAGTTTTCTGCCGGGGCAGCTGGTATCCCAGACGATCAGCCGCCTCTCTCACCTGATGAATAGTTTCTTTCGAAAAAGTCACATTATATTTTTTATTCAGCACCATGGATACGGTGGCCTGAGAAACACCGGCTTCTCTCGCCACATCCACGGACGTTACTTTCTTTTTGGAGGCCATGGGCACGCTTCCTTTCTTGTATACGAAAAACAGTTCTTTTTTTCATCTTAAAATAATACTGTTTTTTGTCAAATTCAAGTACGCCCCGGGGACTTTTACATTTTCCCCGGGGCGATTTTCACAGTTCCACTCTGCCTTCCAAAGCACGCAAAAGTGTCACTTCGTCAATATATTCCAGATCTCCTCCAACCGGAACACCGCTGGCTATCCGGCTGACTTTGATTCCGGTTGGTTTAATCAGTTTGCTGATGTACATGGCTGTCGTCTCACCTTCCAGGCTGGAATTAGTGGCGATAATTACCTCATCCACATCATCCTGCAGACGGTGCATCAGCTCTTTTAACTTGATATCATTGGGACCGATTCCCAACATAGGGGAAATGGCACCGTGGAGTACATGATATACTCCATCATATTTTCCCGTTTTTTCATATGCCGTCAGGTCTCTGGTGTTTTCCACCACCATAATCTGCTTATGGTTTCTTTTTTGATTGGCACAGATGGGACAAACTTCCTGATCCGTGAGAGTAAAGCATTCTTTACAGTAGCGCACATTGGCACGGGCACTGGTCATGGCACCCGCGAGCTGTTCCACCTGTTCTTTCGGCATATTGATAATATGAAATGCAAGCCGCTGTGCCGATTTGGCACCGATACCGGGCAGCCGGGACAGCTGCTCGATCAGTTTGCTGATATAACTGCTGTAGTATTCCATATCAGAACGGGAAACCTCCGCCCATACCGCCAAGTCCACCGGTCAGTTTTGCCATTACTGCCTGTGTCTCTGCTTCCATCTTGCGAAGTGCTTCATTGGTTGCAGCCATGATCAGGTCTTCAAGCATCTCAATATCGTCCGGATCAACCACTTCTTCTGCCAGTTTCACCTTTGTCACTTCTTTTTTACCGGTTACAGTTACTTCTACTGCACCGCCGCCAGCTGTCGCCGTAAATTCCTTTTCTTCCAGAGCTTTCTGATTCTCTTCCATCTGCTTCTGCATTTTCTGAGCCTGCTTCATCAGATTATTCATATTACCAGGCATTCCCATTCCGCCTGGAAAACCACCGCGTTTTGCCACTAGGGTATCCTCCTTTTTTACCATTCATTATCAGACATGTCTTCTTCTACCACAATATCAGTGTGGACTGCCTGTTTTAATATATCATCAACGGAAATTTCAGCCAGATTCTGAAGGGTATTCTCTTTCTTCAGAATCAACTCCACCTCCACTGATTTTCCTGTCTGCTGAGCAATAATCGTCTCAAGTAATTCCTTTTTTCCGGGATCCATCACAATGTTCTGTGCCAGATCATTGGAAAATTCCACAAATAATTTATTCTCACCGGTGCTGCCGTCGTATTTGGGAACTGCAGTACTCAGAAGGATTTTAAACATACCTTCTGTCTGCCCCACAATACTTCTCCAGTTATTCCGGATTCTCTGCAAATCCTCCGGAGCTGCTTTCTCCGGCTTCGGTTTTTCCGGTTCCGCATATCCGTCACTGCCATACCCGAAAGCTCCTCCTACCTGTCCCGGATGACCGCCATGCCCCATAGCATCTGCCATATCTCCTGAAACAGGCATCATGGGAATTCCTTTTTCCATCTTCTCTTCCAGTATCCGAATCCGATCCAGCACAGAATCCATTCCGGTCTCCATAGCCGGTTTACATAATTTAATCAATCCAATCTCCACCATCACGCGTTTCTGCGTAGAATAACGCAGTTGATTGGAGAGTTCAGAAAATACACGAATATATCGCATCAGCGTATCCGTGTTCACCATTTTGCTTTCTTCCTTCAGTACCTGCAGATTTTCCGAGGAAACATCCAGTACTTCCTCAGCATTTTCTGAGGTCTGCACCAGAAGAAGATTACGCATATACCAGGTGAAATCTGCAACAAATTGTGTCAGTTCTTTACCATTTACCAAAAGTTCTTCCAGAATGTAAATACATCCTGTCACATTCCCCGCAAGCACCTGGCGGAGCAATCTGCTGAACACTTCTGTATCCACTGTTCCAAGTACTTCCAGTACCTTATCATATGTCAGCTCCTGTCCCAGGTAAAAAGCAATACACTGATCCAGAAGACTAAGAGCGTCACGCATAGAACCGTCTGCTGCCTTTGCCACATAGCGAAGAGCCTTTTCTTCTGCCTGAACGCCTTCTTTATCCATCAGTTCCCGCAGTCTTCCGGCAATCGTATCAATTGAAATCCTTCGAAAATCATATCTCTGACAACGGGATAAAATGGTTACCGGAATCTTGTGGGCTTCTGTCGTAGCCAAAATAAAAATAACATAAGACGGAGGTTCCTCCAATGTCTTCAGAAGAGCGTTGAACGCTCCTGTTGACAGCATATGAACCTCGTCGATAATATACACCTTATATTTACCCTCAGTGGGGCGATATGCCACCTCTTCACGAATTTCACGGATATTATCCACACCATTGTTGGAGGCTGCATCAATCTCTATCACATTCATGGATGTTCCCGAACGTATAGCTTTACATGCAGCACATTCGTTACAGGGACTTCCATTCACCGGATGTTCACAGTTAACTGCACGGGCCAGAATCTTGGCCACTGTTGTCTTACCTGTTCCACGGGTTCCGCAAAATAAAAATGCGTGCCCGATCCGTTCTGCCTGAATCTGATTCTTCAGGGTTGTTACAATATGTTCCTGCCCTTTTACATCCTCAAATGTATCAGGCCGGAACTTCCGATATAGAGCAGTATAGCTCATGGAAGCTCTTCTCCTTTATGATATGATGCGGGGCCGCTGTGCCAGTCCATGGCACAACAGTCCCGCCCTGTTCAGTCCTCTATGATCAGTCACCGAAGCTGATTCCGATTCTCTTGGCATCCTTGATTTCCTGTGCATCAGGTGTAACCATTTTCAGTTTTCCTGCACATTCTTCCAACGGCACTTTCTTGGTCTTTCCGTTGACGATACCAACCATATAGCCATATTCATCATTCATGATCAGTTTTGCTGCTGCAGATCCCAGACGGGTGGACAGTACACGGTCATACGGACACGGGCTTCCACCTCGCTGTGTATGTCCCGGAACAGTCACACGAATCTCCATACCGGTACGCTGCTCAATCTCTTTGGCAATCTTATAGGATACAGACGGATATTTCTTTGCATCTTCTTCCTGTTTTTTCTTCAGTTCCTTCTTGGAAAGTTTTGCATCTTCTTTCGAAATCGCACCTTCTGCTACTGCGAGAATCGTAAATCCGCTTCCTCTTTTTCTTCTCTTCTCAATAGCATCCACCACTTTATCAAGATCATATGGGATCTCCGGAATCAGGATAACATCGGCACCGCTGGCAATACCTGCATACAGCGTCAGCCATCCTACCTTATGTCCCATAACTTCCACGATAAATACACGATTGTGAGAAGAAGCAGTCGTATGGATACAGTCAATAGCTTCCGTCGCAATATTCACTGCACTGTAAAAACCAAATGTCATATCTGTTCCCCAGATATCATTATCAATTGTTTTTGGAAGATGAATAATATTCAGACCTTCTTCTCTCAGAAGATTAGCGGTTTTCTGTGTTCCGTTTCCTCCCAGAATAACCAGACAGTCCAAACGCAGCTTATGATAATTCTGCTTCATAGCTTCCACTTTGTCCAGACCTTTTTCATCCGGTGTCCTCATCAGCTTAAACGGCTGACGGGATGTTCCCAGAATCGTACCTCCTACAGTAAGAATACCGGAAAAATCTTTGGAAGTCAGCATACGGTAATCTCCGTAAATCAGACCTTTATATCCATTCATAAAACCATAAACTTCCAGTTCATCCAGATTGTTGGACAGACCTTTTACAACTCCACGCATGGTAGCATTCAGAGCCTGACAGTCACCGCCGCTTGTCAATAAACCTATTCTCTTCATTCTCTTCACGTCCTATCCTTTTCAATATTATGGTGCCGCATCACAGTGCAGTACTTATATGAAAATATTATAGCCCATTTTTTTCTATCTAACAAGAGAAATTTATGGCTTTACTTAAAGGGTACTGTTGATTTCGCACTGTATTATTTCTCCCCAAAGTATACCTGATACCACACCAGGAACATGTATACTGTCCAGATTTTCCTGCTGTTGTCTTTCTCCCCATGCAGGTGTTCTGTCAACAGCCGCTCCAATTCCGCGATCCGGAAATAACGACAGGCCGCCGGACTGCTAAAGGCCTTCCTGACTTTCTCATAATATTCCGGCATTCGCAGCCATACACGGATAGGAACGGGAAATCCCAGCTTTTTCTTCCGGGCAGTGATTTCCGGTACTTCTCCCGATGCTACTTTGCGGAACAATACTTTTGTCTGTTTTCCTTTTACTTTATCTTTCACCGCAAGGGTTCTTGCCGCCTCATAGACTTCTCTGTCCAGATAAGGCACTCTACTTTCCAGTGAATGTGCCATACTCATTTTGTCAGCTTTCAGAAGAATATCTCCGGGAAGCCAGAAGTTCAGGTCGATTTCCTGCATCCGACTTACATCATCCAGACGGCGGTTATCATGGTAAACTCTGCGTGTTATCATTCCAGGCTCACTGCCTTTGCCGGAGCGAAGAATCTGCTTTTTCTCATCTGCGGTAAATATTCTGGCATTACCGATAAACCTTTTCTCCAGGGGGCTGCATCCTCTGAGAATATAATTTTTTCCCTTAAAATCCCCCTTCATGTCCCCGACTTTCTTTGCTGTGATTTTCTTCATCTTTGGACTCAGAATACGAAAAGGGGCCAATGCATTTGGTTCCCGATAGATACGATACCCTCCAAATAATTCATCCGCACCTTCTCCGGAAAGCACAACCTTCAGCTGTCTGGATGCCAGCTCATCCACAAACCAAAGAGCAACCGCAGACGGATCTGCCAGTGGCTCATCCATATAGTACATGATCTTAGGAAGCACCTCCCAGTATTCTTCAGCTGATATTACTTTCTGATAATTGACACCCCGGCTTTTCTCCTGTCCTTTATGTATTTCCTCCAGTTCACTGTAGGATCCGTCTCCCTCCTCAAATCCTACTGAAAAGCTCTTTCGAACCCTCGATCTGGACAGGATATAGTTGGAATCAACGCCCGCCGAAAGCAGCACGCCCACCTCAACATCACTGTTCAGATGAGTGGCAACAGAATCCTCCAGCACATCTTTCAATTCCTGGAATTTTGTCTTTCCTCCGCTTCTGGATGATGGCTGCAATTCTTTTTTCTGATAGCTTTCTATCTGAATCGCCCCATTTCTCCATGTAAGACAACAACCAGGCATCAATTTGAAGATACCTTTGAAAAAAGTCTCTTCCAAAACGGAATACTGGAAGCTGAGATAATAATCTAAAGCTTTTTCATTGACTTCCTTCGGGCATTCAGGATGTTCCAGAAGGCATTTAATTTCTGATGCAAAAACAAAAACTCCATCTTCACCCTTAAAATAATAAAACGGCTTAATCCCAAAAAAATCTCTGGCAGCAAACAATGTTTCTTCTTTCTCATCCCAAATGGCAAAAGCAAACATTCCACGCAGATGGCGAACCATCTCTTTTCCATACTCTTCATACGCATGGAGCAGACATTCCGAGTCGGAACGATTCCGGAACTTATGCCCTTTCGCCGTCAGTTCTTCTACTAACTCCTTATAATTGTAAATTTCTCCGTTGAATACCAGAACCAGACTGTCATCTTCGTTGTACATAGGCTGATCCCCATGATCCAGATCTATAATACTTAATCTCTTAAATCCCAATGCAGCATGTTCACTCTGATACGTTCCCTCTCCATCCGGTCCCCGATGATGCATTTTATCCATCATCCTTTTCAGAATCTCAGATTTCTCTACTATTTCTCCTGTCATTCCACAGATACCGCACATATTTTACCCCCACACGTACTTTTTCCATTCTCTGCCCCATCGAGGCAGAAAGTTTTTCTAAAAATATTCTAACTTTTGGTTTGCAAAAGTCAACGCACTTAAGGAAAATATCATTATATGAAAGAAAAATGTAAGTTCTAAAAGCACAAAAAAAGAACGAATACATGAATAAAAACCATCCATGTACCCGTTCTTTTT
>JBJELT010000098.1:0-2007 GCA_051879295.1 Oliverpabstia sp.
CTGCATCGGCACCGGCTCCCACTGTGATCACTTCACTGTAATCTGAATATAAAACATGGTTTGTATCACATAAGAGAATAACCGGAATTTCATATTTCTTTGCTGTTTTTTCTACGATGGACACTACAGGACAAGCATCCGCATCTACTAATATCCTCATTTTTTCTTTCCTCTATGTTGATCTATCTATATATTGTACTCGCAGTCGTAAATAAAATCTACAGCATGTCCAATAACAAAAAGACTGTCCGGTAATTGTGGGCAGTCTTCTTGTTTATAAATTCAAAGTTCTTCTATGACAATATTATATGTTATTAAATTATTATGACGGCATCCCTACATCTCCGTTTCCATTATTCAAAAACAGCATATACGTTGCAATAATAGCTTCCGTCTTTCTGGGATCATCACTCAAAATTTCTTCTACATCTTTACCATTTACAAAACATTCCTCGTAAACATATTGAGCTAATCCTACCGCTTCTCGGAATAATTCTGCAATGACAGCCTTCATATTATTTCCGAATTCCTCTATTTTTTCCGGATGATCAGGCTTAATTAAAACAGCGTTAAAATCACTTTCACTACTGGAATCATCGCTTAAAACTTTATACTGTTCATAAACAAACTGCTGTTCCTTCTCTGGAAGTTTTGTATATTCCCAAATCATACGAACAACATTTCCATCCAGTTCTTCCGGAATTGGCGGCAACTGAATATATTTTTCTTTTCTCATCTTCTCAACCTCCGATAATAAATCTTCCTACACCGTCTCTTGCTTCTGTTACAAGTGCCAGGATAAATGCTCCTGCAGCCAATACTCCTACCAGCATGAATTCAGCAACTCCCAAAAGGATATAGTTCATGAACTGGGTGCGGTACCAGATAAAGGTACACACAAGCATTGCTCCAAGAAGCAGACCGGCAAGTCCCTTTGCCACGCAGTAGAGATTCACGACTGCGCTGACACATACTCCGATAAAAGCAAGGATCAGCCATACCGGAATAAGTAAAATTCTTCCAATAAGTTTTGAGATAAATAATATCACTCTCATAAATCCTCCTTTCAGCCAGCAAACTGTGGCATATCTGCATTTACTTCAGCTCTGTAGTATCCCTCCATGGTCGTCGGTGCATTAAACAGAGTCGCCAGTAAATACTTCTTGATGTTTTTGACTCTCGTCGTGTTCTTCTTCATGCAGCTGATCACATAATCGATATGCATGTAATTCAGCTTCAGGAATTTACTCTTTACCAGAGCCGCCGGATATTTTTCACTGGCAATCAGAATTGTCTCGCTCTGACTTACCACTGTTTCCAGAATTAGTTCGAAAATCCCTTGTACCAGTTCCTCATCAAACCTATTGGCCTGGAGCAATGCATCGTACTCGATGTTGTCCTTAATGATTTTCTCATAGGCTTTAATGATATCTGCCGGATCGCATCGCATCTCATCGGCATCCGCAGATAAGATATGATTCGATTTAATATCACTCTGGTAAATATGGTTTGTATTAGTCTTATTATTTAGAGGTGCTGATTCCTGCACTTCCAGAGGTGTCAATTTGATAACCTCTGAGGTGCCGGAACCGCTACCTCTTGAGGTGCATTTTATAGCATCAGAGGTGCGAAAATCCGTACTTCTGGAAAGTATCTGTTTTCCCATAGAAGTTCCTGTTTCAATACTTCTGGAATAATCTTTCTGGATCAGAAAGCTCTTTACATAGATGATACTCGGAAGTCCAAATCCTCTCTTTTTCTTTTGAACCAATCCAAATGTTTCTAACTCAGCCAGGTAATCCATGGCTTTTCTCTTAGAAAATCCCAAATCTGATTGGATCTCTGATATCTGATAGATGATGTACACCCTGTTTTCTTCATCGAACCAACCATTCTTCATAGATAAGGACATACGGTCCAGAAGTACCGAATACAGCATCTTGGACTGCAACGTTAATGAGGAAAATGTTTCTTCCGTCAGCAGCATCCTTGGTATCCGTATGAAAC
>JBJELT010000099.1:0-10046 GCA_051879295.1 Oliverpabstia sp.
CCCGAAATATCAATCTGTCCGCTCTTCACATCCCAAAATCGCATCAGCAGCTTCAGCAGGGTGGATTTTCCGGAACCGCTTTGTCCGTGAATCCCGATGATTGTCCTTTCCGGAATCGATATGGAATAGTCTTCCAGAATTTGTTCATCCTCATAGGAGAAGTTTACATTCTTCACTTCCGCACCGGTAAAATTTATCTCTTCTTCTCCTGTCACTTTCTCAACCAGCGGCGTTTCTTCAAGAAGAGAAAGTACTCTCTCACCGCTTGCCAGTGTCTGATTCAGATTATTTGACAAGTTGGACAGGGCAACCACCGGACCAAAGGAACCCATCATGGCAATGGTAGTAATCAGCATTGCTTTAAAGTCGACCACTCCTGACAGATGCATCCATGTCATGAGAAACAACATACCAAAAGAAAATACCAGAATCGCCATATTTGTCACGGAACGCTGAGATGCTTCCAGTATATTTAATCTCTTTTGCAGTCTGCCAAGCTCATTTGACCTCTCCTGTATCTGCTCCAGACGCTCTTTTCCGTTATTATACTGGATTGTTTCCTCCACTCCTCGCAGGGAGTCCAAAAGAAAACTATTCAAATCGCCAAAAGAAGTACGAAATTCCATTCCGGCAGCAGAACCTTTCCGTCCATGAATAAGCGGAATAGCCGCACCGACTGTCAGATAAGCGGCAGATGCCAGAAGAGCTGCCCAGGGGGAATAATGCCCGATAAACAGAACCATAATCAGAGAAGTAGTTATGGCAATCGCGATAGGAGAAATTGTATGAGCGTAGAACACTTCCAGTAACTCAATATCGGATGTAATAATTGAGATCAGATTTCCTTTGTCTTTCCCCTCCAGCCTTGCTGGGCAGAGCTTTCGCAATGTAGCAAATACCTTATGACGGATAAGTGCGAGAAGCTTGAATGCGATGAAATGATTACAGTACTGTTCTCCATAATGGAGTACTCCTCGCATCACAGCAATAGTTACCAGCATCACAAATACATGATTGTCTATGATAAAAAGTCTGCCTTGAACCAATCCGTATCCGGCAATAATCGTCAGGAATATGGCGCATAAATATCCCAAAACTCCCAGGATAATAGCAATCAACATGACGGGCAGCAAAGGGATTACCAGTCCGATCAGCTGCCACATAATGGTCAAGCCCTTTCTCCTTACCTGCATTTCCCGCATCTCTTTCATTCAGATACCACCTTTCCGTCTATATGGATTGTCCTCTTCGTATACTGCTCCAGTTCATACTGATACTGATACAGTTCCCGATAGTCTCCTCCTTCCAGCATCAGCTCTGCATGCGTGCCCGACTGCTCCACACAGCCATCCTTCAGCATATAAATCCGATCCGAAGCCATAACATTTGCAAGCCTATGAGAAATCAGGATTACAGTCTTTGTCTCCGCAATCTGATGGATCACTTCCATAATCATTTCTTCGCTTTCCATATCAATGTTGGAGGTGGCTTCATCAAAAATGTATACCTCCGTATCATGCAGCAATGCCCTCGCAAGCGCCAGTCTCTGGCATTGTCCGCCCGATATATTACCGCCCTTCTCTGATATCTTCGTTGCAAGCCCCTGCTGCTCATTCAAAAAGCCAAGCAAATTCACTTTCTCAAGTGCCTCTTCCATTTCTCTTTGTGTAGCGTCCGGTTTTCCAAGACGAAGATTATCTTCCACAGTTCCTTTGAAAAGATAACTGTTATGCGTAACCAGCGTTATGTGCTCCATAAGGCTGGCTTCTGATATTTCAGATGCTTCCTGTCCATCTATACAAATACTTCCCTGATAGCCTGGATTTCTGCCTGTGAGGATTCTCGCTATCGTACTCTTCCCGCATCCGGATGTTCCAACCAGGGAAGTAAAGCTGCCTGCCGGAAATTCCATAGAAACTCCTTTCAGGATTTCCCGCTCTGAATCATAAGCAAAATGCAGATTCCTGATAGATAAATCCACATCATGCGCTGTTATCTTTCCCGTTTTTACTTCTTTCTCCGGCAGGTCCAGCAACGCAAAAATCTTATCACTTGCAGCCATCCCATTCATCGCAATATGAAAAAATGAACCCAAAAGCCGAAGTGGTATAAAAAATTCTGATGCAAGCAAAATGATCATTAATGCTCCGCCAAACCCTACATTTCCGACATAGAATTCCTGAAGTGCAACAATCATTCCCACTGCTGCACCTCCATATGCGATTATATCCATCACACTGGTAGAATTGAGCTGCATAGTCAGCACCTTCATCGTAATCCTGCGGAACTGTTGGGATTCTTCATCCATCTCCTTCGCCTTTTTTTCATCTGACTGATAAATTTTCAAGGTGGTCAGTCCCTGAAGATTTTCCAGAAAGCTGTCACCCAGCTCCGTATAAATCCCCCAGTATTTATTCAAAAGCTTCTTTGCAAACTTCTGTACCGCAACAATAGATATGGGAATCAGCGGAACACAGATTAAAAGCACCAGACTGGATTCCCAGTTTATAAAAGAAAGTATGATAAACAATGTTACCGGTGCCAGCATACTATAAAACAATTGGGGAAGATACCTTCCAAAATAGATCTCCAACTGTTCCACACCTTCCGCTGACATCTGCACGACCTCGGAAGTAGACACATTTTCACGATAGGATACTCCCAGACGTAAAAGCTTCCTGTATATTTTTTCCCGCAGAATACGTTTTACATCTACACTTGCTTCAAAGGATGCATACGATGCCTTACGGTCACATAAAAAACGTCCAAATATTGCTCCTGACACAACAAATAAATACCGTATAAAATCATTTGCTGACAATTTTCCATATAATATGTTTTCCAAAAGCATGGATAGAGAGTAAATCATAATGACCTGACAAAGCAGCGAAATCCATTGCCAGACCACCTGATACAATATGTATTTTTTTGCATGAGATAATAAACGAATCAGTCTTTTTTTAATCATTGTTGTACAATCCTCTTCTTATTCTCATATCTGCTATGCTTCTTCCATTTTCATGGTTTTTACCTTCAAAAAGAAATACAATATATGGCACACCCATACAACTGCCAGGCATATTCTTCCTATAAGCACATTCTTCATCAAAATGAAACCAACCGCCATTACCACTGTTACCATTCCAACAATGGAACATTTTGTCTGCATAGTCATAGCCTTCTCCTCAACAAAACTCTCCAGATGTCTTTTATACAAACCAGTACCTATAAACCAGTCATGGAGTCCCTTTGAACTCTTTGCAAAGCAAAATACAGTTGCTAAATAAAATGGGACCGTTGGCAAAACAGGCAATACCACCCCAACCGTTCCAAGTCCCAAAAACAAAAATCCTGCCATTACCCATAATACCTTGCATGGACTTTTCCACATATCTAAATCCTCCTTACTCTATTAGTAGTAATTCATGCATAACCTATATTAGTTATAACTAATTTCATTGCATAATAATATTAGAATCCACTCGATTTGTCAAGACTGTTTTTTTATAAAAAAGAATCCTGCTTTGCAGGATTCTCCGCCTGCGGCGGTTGCTTTTAGCAACATTTTCCTTACCGCCGCAGTGCGATCCTGCCCGGAGGGCTTTTTATATTATAGGAAAGTCAAAGGACTTTCCTATAATATAAAAAATCCCCGGGGATTTTTACATTTTCCCCGGGGATATCTTATCAACTTTCTTTTTTCATCACCTTTACAAATGATACCAGCAGAAACAGCATGCAGATCAACCAGGTGGAAGGTTCTGCGATGGATGCTCCAAAGTACCCCCATAAAGGTACAAATATAAATGCCGCCACACCTTTTATGATCAGTTCCAGTGAACTGGATATCAGCGGCAGAATCCTATGTCCCAGCCCCTGCAGGGATGTGCGCAGAATCAGGAGCACACCCAGCGGCGGAAACAGTAACATATTAATACGCAGATTCATTCTGGCATTATCCAGAATTACTGCAGAGCGGCTTCCGGTCAGTGCATAGATCAGCTTATCCGAGAAAATCAGCACACCTGCAATATAAATAGCCAGCCAGATCACATCCAGTCCAATGGATTTTTTGATTCCTTCCCTGATACGCTCTGGTTTTCGGGCCCCGTAGTTCTGACTGACGAACGTGGCATTGGCACTGGCAATGCTGGAAAGCGGCATATTTCCAATCATCACCACTCGACGGGCTGCCGTGTGAGCGGCGATAATATCCGTTCCCAAAGTATTGATTGCCCCCTGAAGCATGACAGAGCCAATCTGGAAAATAGAATTCATCATTCCCATCGAAAATCCTGTGGTCAGCATTTCACTGATCAGCTCCGGCTGGAAAACAAAATCTCCGCGCCCCGGTATCAGAAAATGATATTTTCGCATAATGTGTATCATGCATAAGATGCTGCAGATAACCTGTGCAAATACCGTTGCCAGCGCAATTCCGGCTACCCCAATATGCAGCACCCGCACAAACATCAGATCCATCAATATATTGATACTGCAGGAAAAGATCAGAAAATACAGCGGTGTTCTGCTGTTTCCCACTGCCCGCAGAATACCTGATTCCATATTATAAAAGAGTGTGGCGGTGATTCCGCTCAGCACCACCCGGATATACACTTCCGCTTCCGGAAAGATATCTGCCGGGGTCTGAATCAACTGCAGCATAGGTTTTGTAAACAACAGCGTCACAGCAGTCAGCAGTGCAGAAAGTGCCAGATTCAAAACAAAAGCCCATGCCACCGCTTCTTTCATTTTCTTCTCATTCTGTGCCCCGAATGAACGTGCAATGATAATCCCATACCCGTTATTCATTCCATTGGCAAATCCTATAATCAGCCCGCTGATGGAACCGGTCAAACCGATAGCCGCCAGTGCATGCTCTCCCAGATTGTGACTGGCAATCATCGTGTCACAGATATTGTAGCACTGCTGGAAAAAATTACTGATAAACAGCGGAATTGCAAACATCAGAATATTTTGAAATACATTTCCGGTTGTCATGTCCCGGGTACGTCCTTTAGCCAGGGAACCCATACTGCTTTCCTCCCGATAATATCATCATATTATGTCGACATTTTCCAAAAGAAGTGAAATCTGCCGCACTTTATGGTGTATCACAGGAAAATTTTTCTGTCAATCAATAACTTTTTTCTTTCATCGAATAGAATCTACTTTCATACAATCCTGCGCAAATTCATCTACCAGCTGACACACATCTTCTGTCCAGAATTCCGCACCGCCGTGGTCGGCTCCTTCAAGCAGATATAATTCCACTTGTTTTCCACAGGATTTCATTTTTACATAAAGTTGTACACTTTCGTATGTATTCACCGTCCGGTCTTTTGTTCCGTGCAGAATCAGGGTGGGAGCCATCTGTAATTCCGGCGTGATATAACATTCCGCAGAACCTTTTTGACAAAGTTCTTTATTCTCTCTCAGATTGACATGTCCCATCAGCATCCCTTCCGGACTGTCCGGCAGATGATGATCGACGGTTGAGGGGAATCCGTCCTCATACATCAAGCTGACTGCCCCATAATAATCGATCACACCCTTCACCTCTGCAGAAATACCCGGAAACCGATTATGATCCAGTTCATCGTTATCCTTCACAATGCCACAAAATACCGCTGTATGTCCGCCGGAGGAATCACCGCCCACCAAAATATTGTCAGAATCCACACCATATTCTTCTGCATGCTTCCGCATAAAACGAATGGCATTCTTTGCATCCTGAATCTGTGCGGGAAATACTGCTATACCTGAATGACGATATTGTACGATTGCAACCACATAACCACGGGCTGCCAGCCGGGAATACATCGGTAAATTTCCCTTCACATCCTGTTCCATCCAGGCGGAGCCCTGAACCCAGACAATACACGGATATTTTTTCACTGGATGATTGCGTGTATATGGCTGCAGAATCTGCAGATGAAGTTCCGTTCCATCCACTTTTGCATAAAGCACATCCGGCAGATAACGCACTCCTATTTCCTCGCCGCTGGTTTTTATTATCTTTGCATCTTCTATTTTCCCTAAAAACTCAGGAAATTCTTCATAAGTCCATGATTTTAATTCCATATTTTTCTGCCTCACTTTAATTATTCTTCTGTGGAATAATATTATACCACTTTTTAACAACATACGCAGTACTATTTTCATAACGATTCAATAATTACTGTCCAGTGAGTTTACAGTTCAGCCAGTCGCTATTTTAAATTCCAATTAGTTACAATTCAGCCTTCGACTATTCTATTTTACCTCTCAGGGTAGGCCAAAATCCATATAAATAAGTTCTGCGGCCTACTTTCCATTAAAGGTAATAGGCTGTAGAGGCACCAAATAGGTCTTTCAGCCTACTTTACTGCAAAAATAATAGGCTCCCAAATTGCAAAACAAGCCTTGTGGCCTATTTTGTAGAATTATAGTAGGATGGAAAACCAAAAAGTCAAACGTTGTAGCCTATTTTCCAGAAAATATTGTAGGCCATAATACATGTAGACAGGTTTTTCAGCCTATTCTATGGCAAAAATGATAGGCTGCAGAACAGCGAAACAGACTTTGCAGCCTACTTCCCAGAGTATATTGTAGGCCAAAAACCGCTGAAATACATTTTATAGCCTACCAGGAACGGTACGACATGGGATAGTGGCTGTCTGAACTGTAACCCAGTGAGGTGTTTTGGCACTTACGAAACCTTCTGATATTCCATCAATTTCTGCTTCTGCACGCTATTGAGATTTCTCGGAACCAGTATCTGTATCGTCACATATTCATCTCCATGTCTGGAAGAATCTTTCATCGATACAATTCCTTTATTGCGCAGACGAATTTTACTTCCTGACTGTGTTCCCGGTTTTATCCTACACACCACATTGCCGTAGAGTGTCGGCACCTGCACCTCACCGCCAAACACCGCCGTCGTGAACGGGATATTCGCTGTGGTATAGACATCCATCCCCCTTCTCTCATATCCTGGTTTTTCTGCTATATGGACTTTCAGCAAAATATCACCTGCTGCTCCGCCTCCGCTTCCCGGATTTCCCTTACCTTTCAGCCGTACACTCATACCTTCATCAATACCTGCAGGAATATGCACCTGAAGTGACTGGGTGGTATTACCCTGCAGATGAATCACACGGTCACAGCCATGTACCGCATCCTCAAAACTGATGGTAATCTCTGCTTCCAGATCACTTCCTTTTTGCTGCCGGTTAAAATCACTTCTGTTAAAATTATCCCGATTAAAGTCGCTCCAAAATGCACCCTGGAAGAAATCATCAAAAATATCATCTCTATTTCCGCCTTCAAAATGATACTCCTGGCGGAAACCGCCGGAGTCTCCGGTCCGAAAATGGCTATAAAATCTTCCATTACCTGTGCTTCCCTGTCCGTAACTATGATTCATATGTGGATCCATGTTGGGATCAAATGCAGCAAATCCATACTGATCATATAACTGACGTTTTTCTTTATCACTCAGCACATTATAAGCTTCCGTCACTTCTTTGAACTTCTGCTCAGCTTCTGCATTGCCGGCATTGGTATCCGGGTGATATTTTTTCGCCAGTTTCCTGTATGCATGTTTAATCTCTTTCTCATCGGCATGTTTATTCACACCCAGCACATCATAATAATCCCTTTTCACAATAATCACCTCCTGTTCAGCCAGGATGTTCAGAACTCACAATCAAGTTCTGACTTTAGAAAAAGGGAATGCTCTTTACGAGCATTCCCCATCCTGCTTCAAATGCTTCCTGACGGAATGCATCATCCTTCAATGGAAATATATTTTTTCTCTTCCACCGCCGGTTTGGCTTCTTTTTTCGGAACGACAATTTTCAAAATGCCATCCTCGAACCGTGCTTTAATGTCTTCCTGCGTGATATTTTCTCCTACATAGAAGCTTCTGCTGCAATTACCATAATATCTTTCTCTTCTGATGTATTTTCCATTCTCATCTTTCTGATCGTTACTGGTGTTTGTTGCAGCATTGATCGTCAAATAACCATCTTTCAGTTCAGCTTTCACATCTTCCTTTTTATATCCAGGCAAATCAATATCCAGTTCATAGCTGCCTTCCGTCTCTTTCACATCTGTCTTCATCACAGTTGTAGACGGGGTGTTGTAACGTACCACTCTTCTTGTCGGGCGTACAAAATCATCAAAAAAGTCATCAAATAAATTTTCTCCAAAAATACTAGGCATCAACATAAGTCATCTCTCCTTTTTACACATAAAAATTATTACCTTGTTTCTTTGGAACCGGGATGTTTCAGGAAATTCCGGGAATCTTGTTCTCTATCTATTTCCCTTCCTTTGTTCTACATGTAATATAACACATGTTTTAGCACTCGTCAATAGTGAGTGCTAATAATTTTTGTGAAGTTTTTGTGAATTCAAATCCGCCGAAGGCTTTATCTTCTTGCAAGATAAAAATCCCGCACAAGAATCGTTTGCGGATTCTCGTACGGGATTATTTTGTGATATCGCATCACGTTTTATTCTTCTGTGATATCAATATTTTTTCCGTGAAGCCCACAGAATGCTCCGGCGATTCCGGCATCTTCATGAGCAATCAGCCATTTATTCTTCGCTGTGATCAAACGATCTTCTCCCTCTTTTCCAATCGGGAAATCCAGATCGGTATTCGTTCCTTCCGGTAAAATAACTACACAGCGGAAACCACCTTCTTCTGCTGTACATGGTGCATAATGCAAGGTTGTGGCATACATTTCAACTGCTGTTCCGGCCGGAACAAAAAAAGCTTCAATATTTGCAGTGTCATAAGTAAAATCATCAGCCACATCCTGCTGCATACCGATCAGAAGAATCATATCCGTTACTGCAACGTTAATTTCAGAAGAGCGATGATACTCAACTGCATTTAACTTCGTATTATTTCCGTTGCAATATCCAATCTGAATCGGCAGACCGCCAAATGCCCGCTGCTGAAAAGCATTTTTCACATCCAATGCTTCCAGTTCCGATACAGAAGGTACATAAACCACATCATTCGGAAGTGGTGTGTTCTGCATCTCTTTCAAAAGCTCATCCATCTTGTAGCCAGTCAGTACTCTTCCATACTTACCAAAAGACTGGTCATTGACATTTTTCATATTCATTTAATAAACCTCCCTGAACAATTATATACTAGATATCATAACAAGATATCAAAAATATATCGAGCAAAAACTTGTCCAAAGCATGGCGATTTCTTGACGTAATGAAAAAGGAAAAGTCAGGCGTCATATTCTTCCCATCTCCTGCTATCAATCCATCACATCACCACTGTGGTAGATTTCATAAAGCTTCTCATAAAGACCGGAGGGTTTTCCATATATATTTTTAAACACTTCTCCGTAAAGCCTTTCATATATTCTATGTTGTTTCATGTCAGGCTTAAATACATCTTTGTATCTGACCATAGATTCCACAGCTTCCTCATAATTCCGGAATACTCCCAGACCAACAAACGCCGCCATTGCACATCCCATACCGGTAACCTCATATGTCTGTGTCCTGATGGTCGGTATGCCAAACATATCTGCAGTAATCTGACAGATTTCTCTGCTTTGTGAACCTCCGCCGCCAAGATATATTTCTCTGAACTTATGTCCGGCTCTTCGTTCCATCAACTTCATTCCATCCATCAATGCAAAGTTAATTCCTTCAATAATCGCCCGGTAAATATGAATGCGTGTATGCTGGTCTGAGAATCCAATAACTGCACCTCTTGCATTTGGCATCGTTATATTCGGCGTAAAATACGGCTGAAACAACAATCCTTCACATCCTGCCGGTATTTCTTCCAATCGACTGTTCAAAAGTTCCTCGGCTGAAATGCCAAGTTCCTTTGCCTGTTTCATCTCTTTTTCAGCAAATTCCTGCTTAAACCATGAAATCAGCCAATATCCTCTGAAAATTTCTATTTCCGGATTAAATCTCCCCTGGATAATGGAATCATACGGCGGAATAAATCGCTCAGGTTCAAGATATTTGTCAATAGTAAATGTAATTGTCGCAGTAGTTCCAAGTCCTAT
>JBJELT010000100.1:0-9869 GCA_051879295.1 Oliverpabstia sp.
TAAAATACTTTTAAACGAATATTATTATCAAATCAACTAAGTTTGGAAAGAACCTCTTTATCGGTTACTTTCAGAAAAGAATAGCTGCCGCCTGCGGGAATGTTATCAGAAACAATTTCCTTCTCTCCCGCGCTTAGTAAGTGAACAACAATATCAAAATCATTTCTATTCTGAATCGTCAGTGCTCCTGTTTGGGATATAACCTTTACATCAGAATAAGTTATTACATACTCGTCTGAGGATTCCGCACAAGATACTGAGCAATCCCACTGTGTTATATTCCCTGCTGCTTGCTCTTTTCTATACGATTCAGAAGACCTGTATGTTACGAATATAAGAATTCCAATTATAGCAAATACAAGCAATAAACTTAATGATAATGTTATTTTTTTCTTCATTGACATTACCTCCACAAATTCCGATTGAACAAAATCGCTGCGCGATGGCCTGCCAAGGCTGTGGCGCAGTTTTTCTTTCTCTAGATCAAAAAGCAGTGGAAACCAAGTCCTAAAAGTAGTATTGTTAAGTCACCACAACCAACAATCAAACAGGATCGACATTACCACTGCCTATGAAAAGATTAACACCTAACCGTTCTTTTAGCAAGCGGTTTTATTATTCCAATGCACCTCCATGTAAGCAGTGATACCTGAATTACTAAATTTACATGGAGGATTTATTATGTACAAAAAATATTTACTACAGCTTGAGGAAGCGGGAAAAATCCGCAACCTTAAAGAGCGTTCTATTGACTGCTACAAAAACTATGTTTCCTATTTCCTTAATTACATGGGTAAAACCCCAGAGGATCTTACCTGCCAGGATGTCAGGGAGTTTCTCCTTGCCAAAAAGGATAAAGGGCTGAAAGCCACCACCCTGAATCTTTATAATCCAGCCATCCGTTTTTTCTACAGGAATGTTCTTCACATGCTCTGGGATGACATCACTGTTCCACGCATGATTCAGGAGCATAAGCTTCCAACGGTTCTTTCTTCGGAAGAAGTCGACCGTCTGCTTAATGCCACCAGTGATTTGAAGTATAAAGCCATGTTTGCCACCATGTATTCTTCGGGAATGCGTGTCTCCGAAGTAATTCACCTTCATTACGATGATATTTCCCGCACCAACATGCAGATTCATGTTAGGAACACAAAAAAACGGATGGACCGATATACCATACTTTCAGAAAGAAATCTTGCACTTCTGACAGAATACTGGTTTGCATGTGGGAGACCGAGGGGTATTCTATTCCCCAATAAATTTACGGGTGATTACCTTACTACATCTTCTGTGGAGCAGATAATCCTTCATTTCCTTTACCGTCACGATCAATAGACTTCACCTTCCTCCATCTCTACCATACGGTCCGCCAGTTCACTCCACAGATTCGCCGTCTGGTAGGCTTCCAGCGACCCTTTCGGCACATGGATCCTGCAGGAGTCATTCATACTCAGAAAAACATTACTATTGGATAGGGAAGGCAGAACCAAAAAATAAAAATAATAATCCTCAATGCCTGTGCAGTAACCAAATGCCGTACTCAACACATAGTTCACTTTTCCGGGAATACGCATTTCAGCCAATCCACTGCAGTTCTGAAACAGCGAACTTTCGATCTTATCCAGCCTGGACGGCAGCCTGACCTGTCTCAGGCATGCACAGTTACTGAATGCTGATGACGAGATCTCACCAATACATTTCCCATCAATACTCCACTTCGTTTCCATCAACCAGTTCCTTAAATCTATCTTCCAGTTCCTTCTTCGTTGCAAAGACCTGATCCATTCCCAGTTCTTCAAAACTCTTATCTCCTGACAGCTCCACGCCATTGATCTGCGGTTTGCGAGATAATTTCTCGTAATTATTCGTTGGTGGATGGCCACTCAGCTGCCCCGACAGACAAGCATTCCCTTCCATCGAACCTCGTACCTGCTCCATCTCATGCCACTTCCACTGTCAGCTTCAAAACTTTATTTGCAATGAACGTACACCGGTAACCGTTCGCCTTGTTCAGCGACAGTTCCCAAATGTACCGTCCCAGTTCCAGATGCTTCGTGTCTTCCTCCGAAAAATGGATCGCCTTTTCTTCCAGGTCCGCCACGATCGTAAAAGCCGGTTCTGTATCCGCCTTATTCCTCTTCGCGGCAAAGACCACCGAATCCCCTTCCTCAAACACATACTCCGTTCCATCCGGCAGGAATGCCTGGAAAGCAAAGGAAGGAGTATCTCCTTTTGTCATCTCGATCTTCATATCCTCATCGATCATCCAGGACATCTGTCTCACCTCACAACACATTCTCTGATGGAGTAACCAATCGTTACCCCATTAGGCTTAACACTTCTGCAATCCGTTCACCTGTTACTCTGCTGCCTTCAGCTTCATGATCTGCACCGCTTCCGGAAGGAGCAGCTTGCCATCTACCCTCTCCTTTGCAACAAAGCCGATCATGCCATTTCCGGCAAACAGTTCATTGAGCTGCTTAATGGATCTGGTTCCACGCTCACCGATCTGATTCATCAGTTCAGCCAAGCGATCCCATTCCTTCTTTGCTTCTGGCATTAACAAGCCAGGACAAGTAGGCTGCCCTTTACCGGAACTGGCTCTTTTGTATTCAGTTTTCTTTTTCCTGGATTGCCTTCCAGCTTCTTAACCGCTGTAGGCTTTGGCTTTCTTCCTGCCATCGGAATTCACGCATAATAAAAGCCTTGAAGAATTACTTCCTCAAGGCTAATAGAAAAACCATCTTATTGAATTATTTTATGTATTGCAGATCTCCATTTTTCAGCAGTTGAAACTTCCCATCATAAATATCATCAAGCACTTGCATAATTGGCACTCTAATTCTCTGATGACCTGACAATGACCAAACTCTATACTCCGTCTGATTCTTTAAAAATGTAGATAGCCAATTATAGTATTCTTGCATTTCCGTTTTACCATGTCCCATTTTCATCAGCTTATAGAACATACCTAAAATACTTATACAATTAATTGGTTTTGTTAAACCGGCAATACTTTGTCTTGCTTTAAAATCATCTGAGCAGAATACATACACCTGCTTGTTATAAAGAATTTCCATCATTTGTACCAGGACAAAGGTCTTCTTTTCTCCCAATCCATTTTGATGAGGTATCTTTTCATCACAAGCTTTTAATGCCGTGATAAAACAATCAATATCTGTTACATTCTCTGTATATTCTAATGTTCCATAGTATTCTTCAAAAAATCCCGCATTAAAAGTATCACAACTAATCTGGAGTAAAGATATATATGTAAGAGTCGCTGCTTCTCCATATATTTTACGCAATTCATTCACAATATCACGATCAGAATATAGATTAATCCTTCCTGCTTTAACTTTCTCTTCAAGCCATGGATTAGGATCCGGATTAATGAGATTTGTATATAAAATCAGTATCCAGCAAGGCATATTTTTTGTCTTTCTCCATAGGCACTACCTCGCTAGTTTTCCTAATTTATTAACAATTTCCTTCAATCTGGTTTTATCACTCTCTAAACGTTCATCCCTTACACTCTCCCACTGTTCGAGTTCATACATTTTTTCTGATAAACTTCCAAATCTGATAAGGTCTCTTGGGATTTCCTGCCATCTTACGGCTTTCCCGGTCACTTCAATCTGCTTACTGATTTCATCATTACTAATCTGCAAAAGTTTCTTCGCAGTTTTTATATCAATCTTATCTTCCTCAAAAAGTCTGAGTACTGCTGCCTTATATGGAATAGCAAAAATATCCATTATCTTAAGTACAACCTGAACTGAAACATTTTTATATGATAGATTATAAACAACTGACTGCTCTTCAAGGCGATCTTTAGGGGCCAGTAAAAGCGCAGCAAAAGCATTTGCCTGCATATCTTCCAGGTCTTTTGCTTCATCATCAATTACATCTGATTCAAGAATGGATCCTGACTGCAATAATGCAAAATCCTTCTCTTCAAAATAGCAATAAATATGATACAACTCATGCGCAGCCGCAAATATTTGTTTCGACAAAGGAATTGCAGAGTTAATCATTACAAACATCCGTCCTTGTCTGATAAAGGTACATGCGCACAACTCAGCATCTCCGATTGGATATCTAAGCAATTCAAATGGCATGCCATGACGAGTTACATAATTTTCTAAAACGTTAAAAACATCATCCTGAATGATATTATTCTTATTATAGAGAGAATTAAAACTTGTCACACATTCACTTATTTTTATATACCTTTTACGGTCCTTTATATATAGACTGTTGTCTAAAACTTTACACATAGGCTTATGCCTCCCATGGCTGCATCATTTCTATTGCATTCTCGTGTGTAGGAGCGTAAAAGCAAATCAGATTCGCAATCTCATCCGCAATAGCAAGTCCATCTTTGGCTTCCTGAGATTCAACCTTTCCCATAAATGCCTTTACAGTATTGGTCTCCGGAATCACCTGTGGAACCTTTACCAGACTTTCTATCGAAACATTCAGAAACTCTGCAATTTTTTGCAGTTCAATCGCATTAATCATTCTGGCCCCGCTAAGCATCTTACTGGTAACCTGCTTAGATACACCGAGATAGCCAGCAAGGTCCACCTGTTTCTTGTCGTTCTGCTTCATAATATTCATAATATTGTTACTGATAATCTCATTCACGTTTACCATCACAAGTACCTCCAAATAAAAAATATGAAATACTCCATTTCACACTATTATTATATGCAGAACGCATTACATAGTCAACGTTTTCTTGACTTTATTTTTATTTTTTCACTTAAAAGTCACCATATCAACTACATACTATCTATTATGTTCTAAATCAGATTATTTACTCCCCCTATTGAATTTCGCGATTTTACACGCAGCACCCACCCGCCGTTCTATAGTGGACACGTCTATAGAGCTTTTCACTCCCCCTGGGGTATGTACTCATCAATGATTATGCCACCGATCTCCACGCTCCGCATGGATCTGTGAATGGCACGACTTACACAACGCAATCAGATTGCTTCCGGTATAATTACAGGCTTAATCTTATTGAAAATATCAAGTTCACGATGCCATTTCGGCAAATAATCGCTCATATATTTTCCAATCCTTTCCCTCTTAGTAGAGTATCTACTTGATTTTCATACCCTGGCTTATGGATACCAACGGATATAACACCGTCAAGCGCGGTAAAATTTTGTATTTCATTTTGTGCAGTTGTAAGGTAGTGACGATATTTTCCAGCAAGCTGATTGTCGATGACAATAATCTTTTATAAAAGGATCACCCCCAGTAAGTGTAAATCCATCAACCGGATGCGCTACACAGACATGGCTAATCAACTGCATTATTGTTTCTAATGTTGTTTTATATCGTTCCTGCGGCTCCCACAATTCTGGATTGCTACAACCGAGACAATGGTGATTACATCCGTTAAACCAAATCCCGATTCGCTTGCCGGGCCCTAATACATTGACGGGATACAGGATTCTTGCTACATACATGTTCCGATCCTCACAAGGAAATATGCCGCCTCCATCTGACGAGATCCATTCTGCTCGTTGCCACCCAAACCAACTTCATCACCATCTTTTAACTCCACGGACATGCCTCCGGAAATCATATTATTGTTCACGAATGTATAATTCGTGTTATTACAATTCTTGATTATAAGAGTAGACGCAGCCGTATCCAAAATCAATTCAGCATGTTTTCTACTGACATATAGTTTAGAAGAAAGGTATTCCCCCATTTCATTTTCTCTGCCGATAATAGTGCTACCTTCTTTGATTTCGTAAGCAAATGATCCATCCAAAGATGATAACAGGTATTGTTGTCCAGCAGAAGTATTATCTGAAGTAGACTCAGTATCCGGCGAAGGAATGATCATCGAAATATCTTCACCGCAAGCAGAGCAACGCCTTGCCTGTAATGGATTTTTAGCTCCACAATCACATACTCGCACCATTGGTGCTGATACCGGCGCAGAACCAGTATACTGTCCACCGTTCTGTGCTGCTTGTTCCATACTTTCATCAACTACAGGAACATTTTGCAGATCCGTTTCGCACTTCTTGCCTCGTATTCAGCAACATCGGTGTTCATAGGCAAGGCTGTCCGCTCTGATGGCTTTCCGTATCAAATTCCCCTTGCCCTCGATTATTCTGTCAAGGTTGGCAAGTGTAGCCTCGTCCACCAGTCTCAGCGGTGAAGCCCATCATCTGCAATCCGGTAACTACACCCTTGACCGTTTTTGCATCGGTGTCCTCCGGCCAACTCAGAACACCGTCCTTGCTGATGGTGAAGGAGCCAATCTGATAAGCACAGGTGGGAACCCTCTTGTAAACGACTTTCTCCTGGATAATCTCTGAAATGACCTGTGCCATCTTTTTTCGCTGTTCATCGTAACCACCATTTTGATACAATCCAACGGTTGCACCCCCTAAATACAGGAGATGCACCCCCTCCATTAGGCTACTCTTTATTTTATAGCAAGATGCAGAGTAGTCTTTTCTTTCACGAAAAAAGAGATATCAACGCATCAAAGTCAATATCTCTTTCTTCTTATTATAATTCACTTGTCAAGCATCAAATAGCCAACCGGAATTTTGTTTATACAAAATCATCTTCTCTATGGTGATTTTTTACCCATTCTCTGATATCCTTCTCGATCGCATCATTTAATCTTTTTCCATCAGCAATATTTACATTCGGATAGAGTTGCTGCAAATCCGATATATTATTTTCAATCCCGCTGCCTCCAGAAGTACAAAACATATAGACCGTTGCCCCACTGATGTCATAGTCTTCTATAAATGTCTGTATAATTCGAGGAGCGGTCCCCCACCAAATGGGATACCCAAGATAGATAACATCATATTCTGATACAGCACTCAAATCATTACTAATAACAGGTCTTGCCGAATCATCATTCATTTCCTGATTTGCCCTGCAATTATCATCGTTATAGTTTAAATCATCCGAAGTATACATATCCTCCGGAATAATTTCAAAAATATCGGCGTCAACTTCTCTTGCAATTGAATTTGCGGCTTTTCTCGTGTTTCCTGTTCCAGAAAAATACACTACAGCAACCTTTTCTTGCTCGGGATTTACATCCTTCTCTGTCTGTTGGTTTTCAGCTGATATCTCTTGTTCCTCAGTATTAGATACTTCTTGATTACTAATTACCTCTTGATTATTATCGTTTACTATATCCTTTCCAGAACTACCACATGCAACCAGACAAGTTACGAGAATAATTCCCAGAATAACAGATAAATATTTCTTCATATGGTTATACCTTGTTCTTCATTATTTCTTTTCATCCAACAAAATAACACCCTGCTCCGGATTTCTATCTATTGCACCAACTATCTTATGCGGAACATATGGTTCTTCCAGATAAGCAAGATCTTTGGCTGTTAATTTTACTTCAAATGCTCTGGCTGCGGCATCCAGATACTGCGTTCTAGTCGCCCCAATAATCGGCGATAAAATCCCCTTTGCCCACTGCCATGCAATGGCTATCTGGGACATTTTGCAGCTGTACTTTTCTGCAAGTTCCGCCACACGCTTTACAACCTTCATATCCTCTGTTTCTGTCTTATCATATTTTCCCATGACAACCCGATCTGTCTTTCCACGGAGAGAATCTGAATTCCATTTCGTTCTTGCCAGATGTCCGGCTGCAAGAGGGCTGTACGGCATCAGGGAAACATTCATCTGCTTACAAATCGGTATCAGTTCTCTCTCATCCTCTCTGTAAAGCAGATTATAATGATTCTCCATTGCCGAAAACGGTGTCCATTCATTTTCTTTTGCGGCTATCTGCATATTGTGGAACTGATACCCATACATGGCGGATGCACCAAGCGCCCGGACCTTTCCCGATTTTACAAGTTCATGCAATGCTTCCATGGTTTCTTCTATCGGCGTATCATAGTCAAATCTATGAATCATGTATAAATCAAGGTAATCCGTTCCAAGACGTGCCAAGGTTCCGTCTATTTCCCTCATGATTGCCTTCCTTGATAACCGACCTTCATTAAAATAAACTTTAGATGCAATTACAACCTGGTCTCTCGCTATATTTTTCTTCAATGCTCTTCCCAGGTATTCCTCACTTGTTCCCGCGGAATATCCATTTGCCGTATCAAAAAAATTATATCCCAAATCAAGTGCATGTTTTATAATCTTCTCACTCTCAGCTTCATCCAATGTCCAGTCATGCATGGTTCCTGCTTTTCCAAAACTCATGCAGCCCACACACAATTTTGATACTTCTATATCTGTATTCCCAAGTTTACCGTATTCCATCATCCTCTCCTTATTTTTACACGACGTACTCACTTTCTGACACTGCCTCACACCACTCATTCGTGCAATCCACACCCGGCACTTCAATTGCCAGATGTGAAAACCATTCATCTGGAGCGGCCCCATGCCAGTGCTTCACTTCTGCAGGAATGTTAATGCAATCACCCGGGTTCATTTCTACCGCTTCCTTGCTTTCTTCCTGATAATATCCTCGTCCAGCTACACATATTAAAATCTGTCCGCCACCGCTCTTTGCGTGATGAATATGCCAGTTATTTCTGCATCCGGGTTCAAATGTCACGTTGAAAATACCAACCTGATCTATGGATATTGGAGCAAGGTAGCTTTGTCCAACAAAATAATTTGCAAATGCATCATTTGGCTGTCCGATAGGAAATACCATAGATTTTGCATGTGCTCTCATACCTTCATCTTCATGTGGCAAATCCCCTTCCTTTGGCTGCCAGACTTCCTTTGCAAGATTAAAAACCGCCCAACCTTTTGGCAAGCCTGCATAGAATGCTACATGAGTAATAATTGCTGCAATTTCCTTTTGTGTCACACCGTGTTCCTTTGCATTTTGTAAATGATATATTATAGACGAATCCGTAATCCCGGAAGACATTAATGCAACCACAGTTATGATACTTCTGGTCTTCAGATCAATATCCTGATTATTCCAATTCTCACCAAAAAGAATATCATCATTATAGTGTGCAAATTCCGGCGCAAATTCTTTCAGAGCATTTTTTCCTGCTGTTTGTACAATTCTTTTCATTTCATCCACCTTCCTTATGAAATACGTTTTACCCACTCTGAAATTTCCTGTTTAGTGGTCTTATTGAACACTTTACCTTCCACCATCACTGCGTTAGGCGCAGATTCCTTAAGTTCACTTACCGTATTTCCGAATCCACTTCCACCGGAAGTTGCAAACAATACAATCTTTTTGCCCGTTAAATCATAGCTTTCCAAAAATGTGTTAATGATTGTAGGGGCAACATACCACCAGATTGGAAACCCTAAGATAATCTCATCATACTTGTTAATTAAGAAATCTGGTTCTATGATCTCCGGTCTGAATTTCTTATCACTCATCTCTACACTGCTTCTGGACTTTTTATCCATCCAGTTTAAATCTGCCTTTGAATATGGTTGTTTCGGCATGATCTCAAATAAATCAGCTTCTGCTGCTTGTGCAATCATCTCTGCTATTTTCCTTGTTGTTCCACTGGCACTAAAATAGGCAACTAATTTCTTTCCCATAAGTATTCCTCCTTATCTAATTCCAATAAAAAATGTGTAAAGTATATATCATACCTTACACATTGATTATATTCCTCATATCTAATTATGTCTAATACCTATATTAAATTATTTTCTATGCCTTAAAAGCATGTATTTCTTCAATAAATTTTTTCATTGCCAACGAATATGGAATATTCCTTCTCCATGCAATTACCGTACTTGCTGTTATTTCAGGATACAACCTTCTCTGAACAAGTAAATCCTCTCTCCAATATTTTGTAGCACCTTCAATTGAAACCGGATATCCCAGTCCATGAATC
>JBJELT010000101.1:0-1934 GCA_051879295.1 Oliverpabstia sp.
ATTTCTGCACCTGCAGGCATTTTTCTTTCAGGTACCATCAGGGAGAGTTCACCGTTTTCATCTTCCGCACACAGAATCATTCCTTCAGACAGGATTCCTGCCAGTTTGGCCGGTTTCAGATTTACCAGAACCATAACTTTCTTTCCTACCATTTCTTCTGCGGAATAATGGGCTTTGATTCCGGATACGATCTGTTTTACCTGGCTTCCGATCTTCACCTGAGAGCACAGCAGTTTTTTTGATTTTTTTACTTCCTCGCAGGCAATGATTTCTCCTACCTGGAACTGCATTTTTTCAAAATCATCGAATGTGATTTCTGCTTTTGGCTCGATATCGATCACGGATTCTTCCGGTTTCTCCTCTTCTTTTTCTTCAGCCGCTGCCTCACCTGAAGCGGCAGCCTGTTCTGCTCTCATAGCTTCTACTTTTTCCAGAACTTCTTCCACTTTCAGACGCTGGAACAGGATTTCCGGTTTGTCTGTCACTTTATTTCCGGACGGATACAGACCAAACTGATTCAGGGTTTCATACTCTCTCTTCTCTGCATTCAGCTGAGCCAGTATTTTTCCGGTGGTTTCCGGCATAAAAGATTCCAGAAGAGCTGCACCGATGGAAATACTTTCTACCAGATTGTACATTACTTCTGCCAGTCGGTCCTTTTTAGCTTCATCCTTTGCCAGTGCCCACGGCATCGTTTCATCAATATATTTGTTGCAGCGTTTGAACAGATTGAAAATCTCTGTCATGGCATCTGCCACACGCAGATCTTCCATCTTGGCTGCCACTTTATCTCTGGTGGCTGTCACGACTGCTTTCAGGTCTGTATCCACTTCTTCTGTTACACCTGTTCTGGTAACTACGCCGCCAAAATATTTGTTGGACATGGAAATGGTACGATTTACCAAATTTCCCAGGGTATTTGCCAGATCAGAGTTCAGGCGCTCTACCATCAGTTCCCAGGTAATCACACCGTCATTGTCAAACGGCATCTCGTGAAGCACAAAGTAACGTACTGCATCTACGCCAAAGAAATTCACCAGATCATCCGCATACAGCACATTTCCTTTGGATTTGCTCATTTTGCCGTCACCCTGCAGCAGCCACGGATGTCCGAATACCTGCTTCGGCAGCGGAAGATCCAGTGCCATCAGGAAAATCGGCCAGTAAATGGTATGGAAACGAATAATATCTTTTCCGATCAGGTGCAGATCTGCCGGCCAGTCCTTCTTAAACTGTTCGGTACTGCCACCATCGCAGTCATATCCGATACCTGTGATATAGTTGGTCAGTGCATCCAGCCATACATAAACTACATGTTTTGGATCAAAATCTACCGGAATACCCCATTTAAAAGAGGTACGGGAAACACACAAATCCTGAAGTCCCGGAAGAAGGAAATTGTTCATCATCTCGTTCTTCCTGGATACCGGCTGAATGAATTCCGGATGAGTATTAATATGGTCAATCAGTCTCTGCGCATATTTGCTCATTCTGAAGAAATAAGCTTCTTCTTTTGCCGGTGTACAGGGACGTCCGCAGTCCGGACATTTTCCGTCTACCAACTGAGATTCTGTAAAGAAAGATTCACAGGGAGTACAGTACATACCCTCATAATGACCTTTATAAATATCTCCCTGATCATACAACTTTTTAAAAATCTTCTGTACCTGTTTCTCATGATCTGCATCTGTAGTACGGATAAACTTATCATAAGAAGTATTCATGAGATCCCAGATATTCTTAATCTCCCCTGCCACCTTATCCACATACTCCTTGGGAGTGATGCCTGCTTCCTGGGCCTTAATCTCAATTTTCTGACCGTGCTCATCTGTACCAGTCTGGAAAAATACATCATATCCCTGCTGTCTTTTGAAACGGGCAATACTGTCTGCCAGTACCACCTCATAGGTGTTGCCGATATGCGGCTTGCCTGA
>JBJELT010000102.1:0-1914 GCA_051879295.1 Oliverpabstia sp.
GAGCGGTCTCGGAAACTCAAAACGCCTGAATTTCCGCTCTTTTTTTATATCTGTTTTTTTACTTTCCTCCCAATCAGGGAAAAAAATTTAAATAAATTTTCAAAAAACTATTGACTTTTTCTTTGAATTGTGCGGTGCATTTGTTGACCCAAACCGGGTCAATAAATGCACCCTTGTAATTAAGTAGTATTCCCATCCATCTTTATTACAAGGAGGTACCGCACTATGATCAAGCAGTGGCAATCCAATCATGAATATCTATGCTTTCTCAACAACCAGAAAGCATCCTTTGACTCTTCTGAAAGAGTCCGGCTCCATTCTGAACTTTTGATCCCATGGCAGAAACTTCGTCTCCTGGATACCGATGCTGCCATGCTCTTTTTGCAGCCTTTTTATTCAAACACCGGAAGACCGGCCTTGAACCAGCCCCAGATCCTACGCTCTTTTATACTGTTCTTTCTTCTTGTTTCCATGGGGCTTGCATCCCCTTCCCTCACCCGGTGGGTCTCACGTCTCAAGAATGACAGAGTTCTTGCCGCACTTATCGGATGCCATACCCACTCACTGCATCCTCTTGGCTCTTATTTCGATTTCATGGATCGTCTCTGGACTGCCCCTGAAACTGACCGTTACCGCCGGAACAAACTTCTCCCTGCTTCCTGGAACAGTAAAAAACCCAAAAAACCAAAAGGTAAGGGACAGAAAGCTTCTGAAAGTAAACCTTTGATCACTCAAAAGCTTGTTGATCGCATCATGAATGGCAAGGATATCCTGTTTAACTTTGAAGAACGACTGCAGCAGCTCTTTTATTTTGTTGCTGTTCTTCCTTCCATTCAGTGCGGTGTCATCCCTTCTGAACACCTCACAGTTTCCGGCGATGGCACTGCCGTACATACTCATGCATCTCCCAGGGGACATCATCTTCTCCCACGGGATTCCTTTCCTTCCGAGGAGGATTTCCTGGCCGCACCACGCCATTTTTCTGACCCGGATGCTTCCTGGGGATGGGACAGTGACCTTAATGAATACTACTATGGATACACTCTTTTTCAGTTATGCTGCTATAACAGCAATCTCCACTCAGAAGTTCCACTGTTATTGCGCTTTACCAGTGCCAGACGTCATGATTCTGTCAACTTTCTTGTTGCTTTCCATGAGATGGAAAAACATATGCCAGCTCTTTCCATACAGAATATGTGCCTGGACTCCGCTATGGACAACCTGTCTACCTATACGTTACTCAAAGACAGAAAAATACGGGCTTTTATTGACCTCAATGATAAATGTGGCCATCCCCGGACCATCCACGATAACATTACAGTCAACCAATATGGGGTTCCTGTCTGTTCCGCTGGAAAGTGTATGCTCCCTAACGGTTATGACAAATCCAGAGGATGCCTTATGTGGAGATGTCCTTATGGGAAAGACCATGCCTCCAAATGTGCACATAACTGTTCTTCTTCCAAATATGGTCGTGTCATAAAGACCAGGCCAGAATGGGACATCCGGCTTTATACAGATGTGCCGCGCGGAACGGATGCCTACAAGAAAATTTACAGCCAACGTACTGCAGCCGAGCGAATCAATAACCGGATATTGAATGATTATGGCCTGCACCGGTTAAAGATCCACAGGAAGGAGCATTATTCTTTCATGACAAGCATGATTGGTATATGTCTTCATCTGGATGCCCGTTATAAGCAGAAGCTTGTAGTAGCGGCCTGACCAATCTGTTCTTTATCATACAACCAGCTCAGACCTTTCAAATACGGAAGGTCTTATAAGCATGCCCTTTTCATATGAAGCACCTGTTGTGGTTATCACTATTTCCAAACATGTTCGTACAAACCATCCGGATTCATCGACCTACTCTGAATTGTATCAATTGTCTACAGAGTTTCCGAGACCGCTCTA
>JBJELT010000103.1:0-38684 GCA_051879295.1 Oliverpabstia sp.
TAAAAAAGCTGCTGCAAAATGCAAATCTGTTGAACTTGGAGAGATGAATCTGGATCACATTCGTGCATATGCAGAGGAACTTAAGGATGCAGGTGTAGAGACAGGCAATGTTTCTCCATTGTTGCTGCCAAAATATGCCCGTCACGAGAGATAAAAGTTAAGAGAAATATGTTTTGGGGTGTCAGAGGGACGCCCCGGTGTCAGCACTTCTTTGTCGGGACACGCTTTCGCTCAGAAAAGGCTGCAGCGGTACTAAGAGGCCATGCGGACAAATGCAGTCCGCCTGCCCTCTAAGGACCGGCGCCTTTTCGATGGTCCGGACAAAGAAGTGCTGACACCGGGGCTGTGCTCTGGACCTTGCACATAATTTCTTGGGCGGAATGTACAAAAGCACAGTTACTGTTCACACGACACTATCCCGCGAGGTGTTTTCGTGCTTACAGCACGAAAATCCCGAGACATACGGCGCGAAATGATGCAGAATGCATCATTTCTGTGCATCGCGAAGCGTGTTACTGGTCGCGGAGTGAACGGTAACAAAAGCACAGGTTGGTAACTGAGTGAATTAAAATTATAACGTAGTATATTTTGGAGTTTTGTGATAGAATAATTCCATGAGTTTATAGATTTTTATGGAATAAAGAAAGGAGAATTTTTCAGATGCGTGAGATAGAAGTAAGTCAGATCGCGGATGTGGTAGAAAAACTGTGCATCGCTGCTAATGAACATCTTCCGGAAGATGTGAAGTGTGCGATTAGAAACTGCCGTGCATGTGAAGACGGAGAAATCGCAAAAGGAATTCTGGACAACATTATTGAGAACTTTGAGATTGCAGATAAAGAATGCGTACCGATCTGTCAGGATACCGGTATGGCATGTGTATTCCTTGAAATCGGTCAGGATGTACATATGGTGGGTGGTAATCTGACAGATGCAGTCAATGAAGGTGTCCGTCGTGGTTATGACAAAGGATACCTGAGAAAATCTGTAGTAAAGGATCCGGTTCGCCGCGGCAATACCGGAGACAACACACCGGCAATGATTTACACGGAAATCGTACCGGGTGAGAATATTAAAATTACTGTCGGACCAAAAGGTTTTGGAAGTGAAAATATGAGTGCTATCCGCATGTTCAAACCGTCTGCAGGTCTGCAGGGAATCAAAGATTTCATCATTGAAACAGTAGAAACAGCCGGACCGAATCCATGCCCTCCGATGGTAGTGGGTGTTGGTATCGGCGGAACGTTCGATAAGGCAGCGCTGTTGGCAAAGAAAGCGCTGATGAGACCGATCGATTCTTCCAACCCGGATCCGTTTTATGCAGATCTGGAAAATGAAATGCTGGAGAAAATCAATCAGTTGGGTATCGGCCCCCAGGGCTTTGGCGGAAAAACCACAGCCATTGGTCTGAATATTGAAACATTACCGACTCATATTGCAGGTATGCCATGTGCAATCAATATCAACTGCCATGTGACCCGTCATAAAACGGAGGTGATTTAAATGGAAAAACATATTACATTGCCACTGACAGAAGAACTGGCTAAAACCCTTCATGCAGGAGATACCGTGTATCTGACCGGAACTATTTATACATCCCGCGATGCCGGTCATAAGAGGATGTGTGAGGCTCTGGCAAGAGGAGAAAAACTTCCTTTTGATCCCACAGATGCTACTATTTATTATGTAGGACCGACTCCTGCAAAACCGGGACAGGTAATCGGTTCCGCAGGACCGACCACCAGTGGACGTATGGACGCTTATGCGCCGACCATGATGTCTGTAGGTGCAAGGGGAATGATCGGAAAAGGAGCTCGTCTTCCGGAAGTTATTGATGCCATGAAAAAATACAGTGGTGTTTACTTTGGCGCTATTGGCGGAGCGGGAGCCCTGCTGGCAAAATGTATTAAAAAGGCAGAATTGATCGCATACGAAGATCTTGGGGCAGAGGCTCTGAGAAAACTGTATGTGGAGGATATGCCTCTGGTTGTCATCATCGACAGCGAAGGAAATAACCTCTATGAAGAGGGAAGAGCTGCTTATCTGAAGCAGCATAAATAATAACGGAAGATAAAAGAGGAGTAAATTATTATGGATATTGAAATGATCTGCAACCTTCTGGAAGCATTGATGATTCTGTGCTTCGGACTTTCCTGGCCGATTTCCATCCGCAAATCCTGGGTTTCCAGAACTGCAAAAGGAAAGAGTCTGTTCTTTGAAGTGTTTATCTGGATCGGTTATGTATTCGGAATCATCAACAAATTCCTGCAGTACAACCAGAATCCGGAGAGAGGCTGGATTTTTATGCTGGCCTGGGCATTCTATTTCCTGAATATCACAGAAATCACCATCGATATGATTCTGTACTTCAGAAATGTAAAACTGGATAAAGAAGCCGGAAGATAGTGTGTGTTCCACCTATGCCTCCATTCAAAGATATCAGAGCATTGAATCTTTGGATGGAGGCATCATTTTTATTGAAGTATCCAAAAATGGAAAGATATCACTAATACAAATTTTCTATTGCCAAAAATGGAAAACTATGGTATTATAATTTGCGTAAACAACTATTAATATCCGTTTATGGAAAAAGAGAATGGAATTCAAGAGTGAATCGGCAGATTGTATTTGTTATGGCGGAGTTGTGAGGAGAAATTTTATGAATATTGAAGAATTAAAGAAGATGAAAGAGAAAGCAAAACTCACAAATCAGGAGATTGCTGAGCTATCAGGAATTCCTGTGAGTACTGTGAACAAGATTTTTTCTGGTGCGACACAGAATCCCCGTTATGCTACACTGCTTGCCATTGAAGAAGTATTGAATGTAAAAGAGAAACTTCCATTTACCTATGATGCAGTGAGAGAGGAACCTATGATGATTCAGGAAAACCCTGTACCATATCAGTACAGGACAAGGCAGTATGGGGAAAGAGATATGGAGCGGCTGTCTGAAGGAGTGCATGCGGAACTTCTGAACGGAAAGCTATATATGCAGGCGGCATCTAATCGTTTTCATCAGTATCTGGTTACCAATCTGCTTTATGTGATACATAGTTATATCAGAGAAAATCATGGGAAGTGTCAGGTCTACACGGCACCGTTTGAGGTTCGTTTATTTGGTGATGACAGTTGTATTGTACAGCCGGATATTTCTGTGATTTGCCAGAAAGAACGATTGACTGAGAAGGGGTGTTCCGGTGCACCGGATTGGGTGATCGAGATTACTTCTGCCAGCAATTCTCGATATGATTATATTACAAAGATGATCATGTACCAGAAAGCAGGTGTGCGGGAATATTGGATCGTAGATCCGGCAGAAGAGAAAATTACAGTACTAAACTTTGCAAATCCATTTGGAACCGGAGAATATTCTTTTGATGATGGTGTAGTATCAGGAATTTTTGAAAATCTGGTAATAAGAATGAAAGATTTTATGGAAGATGAATAGATGAGATATCATGTTCAGGAGGGATTTAATATGTACGATTTAACAGGAAGCCTTGGTACTTTACCTTTGGCAAAGCACAGAAAGAGCAGGGCAATCAATGCGGAAAATCCAACAGGGGAGAAGGGTAAAGGCGGGATGGCTACCAGCGAGCTGGGGGTGACTAGGGGACGGGTTCATAGACACAAATAGTGTCTATGAACCCGTCCCCTAGTCACCTCCTATAAACCATGCAATCTTTTCCTGCACCTCTGCGTATTTCAAATAAACGATATTGAATTCCCGGATAACCGGTTCTCCCTGAATGGTAAAGCTGGCGATATCCGGATCGCTTTTAGCTAGAATGTCATATACGAATGAAACCCCATATCCGGATTTTACCAGATCCAGAATCAGTCGGAAACTGGAAATACAGATATGGCGGCGAAATCCCATCAGGGATTCATTGTAACCGGTCAGCTTTTCTTCCAGAATAGCGCGGGTACCGGAACCCTCCTCCCGATGAATGATTGTCTCCGAAAGCAGTTCATCAATGCTGACTTCCCGCCCTGCGAAGGGATGGTTTTTTCTGCAGATTCCTACGAAAGGCTCCTTTCGATACAGCTGACTGTCAAATCGTTTCTTATCAAAATATCCCTCCACAATTGCGTAATCCAGTTCATTTTTTTCCAGCAGATGCAGAAGGTGTTCGGTATTGTCTACAATTAACGTCAGTGCAGTATCTGGCTGAGCCAGATAACGATGAATGTGTTCGGTAATTACATAATCGCCGATGGTTTTAGTTGCGCCAATCTTCAGTTCTCGGATGTCCTGATGCTGTAGTTTTTGCCGCAAAATGGATTCTCGCTGGCGAATGGCACGGATATGATCTTCCAGCAGAATAGCCTCCGCTGTCTTAATGAGCTTTCTGTTTTCATAGATAAAGAAACGGCAGCCATATTCATTTTCCAGAAATTGAATATGTTGCGTTACGGCCGGTTGGGTGATGTGCAGCAGTTCTGCTGCCTTGCGATAATTCATCTGCTCACATACTGCCATAAAGGTTTCGATTCGGTGGTCAAGCATAACATACCTCGATAAATATATATTATCATATGATAAATAATCATAAATTGATTTTATCATAAAGCTGTCTTATAATCAATGAAAAAGGTAAATACTACCAGAAGACAAATACCAATGATAAGGAGTGTGTGGCATATGAAATGTGTTATAATTGGCGGCGTTGCCGCAGGAACAAAGACTGCTGCTAAGATTTTGCGTCAGGACCGTACAGCTGAAGTTTGTATTTATACGAAAAGCAAAGATATTTCTTACGCTGGCTGTGGACTGCCATATTATGTAGGAGGAGATATCGAGTCCCGTGATGACCTGATTGTGAATACACCACAGAAATTTGCGGCTCTGACAGGTGCGCAGGTTCGCACGGAGATGGAAGCTGTTGGTGTGGATGCAGCAGCTAAAACTGTTCGTTTTGCAAATGGTGAAGTGGTTTCTTACGATGAACTGGTGATTGCTGCCGGAGCAGTTCCGTTCGTGCCGGATGTTCCGGGAACGAAACTGCCGGGTGTATTTGCCATGCGCACTCCTGACGATGCGATTGGGCTTCGCTCTTACATAGATGAAAATCATTGCCGCAGTGCAGTTGTGGCAGGTGCCGGTTTTATCGGTCTGGAAGTTGCTGAAAATCTGATGAAAAAAGGATTGAAAGTGACAGTAGCAGATATGGCTGATCAGGTAATGCCGAATCTTTTTGATGCAGATATGGCAGATTTTATTCGCCGGAAATTGCAGGCAAAGGGGATGCGTGTAATTCTCGGCGCGGCTTTGGAATCTGTTCTGGGAGAAGAAAAAGCTACAGGTATCCGTACGAATGTGGGTTCCTTTGAAGGTGATCTGGTAGTGATGGCTATTGGTATTCGTCCTGCCACCGGATTTCTGGCTGATTCCGGTCTGGAAATGAATCGAGGTACGATACTGGTAGATGAATATCAGAGAACAAATCTTCCTGACATCTATGCGGTGGGAGACTGTGCTCAGGTATTTAATCGAATCACCGGCAAAGGTCAGTGGTCTGCCATGGGATCTACGGCTAATATTACCGGTCGATGTCTGGCTAAGAATCTGACGGGAAATGATGCTCCTTACGGTGGCTGTCTGGGAACCGGTGTTGTGAAGCTGGCAGATGATTTGAATGCAGGACGCAGCGGTTTGACAGAAGCACAGGCAAAAGATGCTGGATTTACTCCTGTATCTGTAACGGCAGTGTGCGATGATAAAGCTCATTACTATCCGGAAGCTTCCAGTTTTGTCACAAAAATGATCGCAGATAAAGAAAGTCATAAGATTCTGGGTATTCAGGTAGTTGGTGCAGGTTCTGTGGATAAAATGGTAGATATTGCGGTTACGGGCCTGGCTCTGGGAGCAAAGGTGGAAGACTTTGATACTCTGGATTTCTCTTACGCACCGCCATTTTCTACAGCAATTCATCCATTTGCCCAGACATGCTGTATTCTGGAAAATAAACTGTCCGGTGAACTGGAAAGTTTTACCCCTGCAGAATATGCGGAAGGAGCAGCAAAAGGCTATAAAGTATTGGATGTGCAGCCGGCACCATCCATTCCGGGAGCTGAGTGGATTGATTTGACGAAGGTTACCGGGCCAGTGGAAGGTCTGGAGAGAGATGAAAAACTTTTGCTGGTATGTACAAAAGGCAAGAGAGGATATTTCCTTCAGAATCGCCTGAAAGCTTATGGCTATACCAATACCCGTGTTCTGGAAGGCGGCGTGTTTGTTAATAATGTAAAAGTACCCCACACAGAAGGCAAACTGAGCGCAGCGGAAATCAAACGTGTGAAAGGTCTGGGATGTCTGCAGGACAAACGGTATGATGATGTCTTCAATGTTCGTGTAATTACCCGAAATGGACGCATTACTGTCGCAGAACATCGTGCGATCGCGGAAGCAGCTGAGAAATTTGGCAGCGGAGAAGTGACCATGACTTCCCGTCTGACCATGGAGATTCAGGGGGTTCCATATGATAACATTGAATCTCTGATTGATTTCCTGAACGAATACGGTCTGTTAACAGGTGGTACTGGAAGCCTGGTGCGTCCGGTGGTTTCCTGTAAAGGTACAACCTGCCAGTATGGTTTGATTGATACTTTCGACCTCAGTGAGAAAATACATGAGCGGTTCTATCTGGGTTATCATGGTGTAACCCTGCCTCACAAATTCAAAATTGCAGTAGGAGGATGTCCTAATAACTGTGTAAAACCGGACCTGAATGATCTGGGAATCATCGGACAGAGAATGCCGATGGTCAATCATGCAAAATGCCGTGGATGTAAAAACTGCCAGGTAGAGAAAAACTGCCCGATTAAGATTGCTCAGGTTGTGGACGGCAAGATTCAGATTGATTCCAAAGAATGTAACAACTGCGGACGCTGCAAGGGTAAATGTCCGTTCGGTGCTCTGGAAGAATATCAGAACGGCTACAAAATCTATATCGGAGGCCGTTGGGGCAAGAAAGTTGCTCACGGAACCCCTCTGACCAAAATATTCACCAGCGAAGAAGAAGTCATGGATGTAGTAGAAAAAGCAATCCTCCTCTTCCGCGATGAAGGAATCTCCGGAGAACGATTTGCCGATACCGTAAACCGTCTGGGATTTGATTACGTCAACGAAAAACTGATCAGCGGCAGCATCGATAAAAAAACAATATTAAGTAAAAACGTGCAGGGTGGTGCTACCTGCTAGCACATCACGGGGGTGACCGTTTTACGGTTCCCCCGTCCCTTTTTCACCTGAACTGTCGGTTTCCTTCTAAAATATAGGCTGAAAGTTCTTGAATTAATTTAAGTAGCCTACCGTAAAAGATAGGGTTCTTTCTCAACTTTGGGTATGTCGTCAACTTTTGATCTGCTGAGATGCCTGTGCAGGGTCTATACAGATTTTTTATATCAAAAGTTCCATTTTCTTCCTCATATACTTACTTTTTAGAGTTTTATAGGGCGTTTTAACCTGAGAAAGGGGTCTATATAAGAAAAAAGTCTTCCAAGACCCCGAAAAGTGAACTAAGCAGGGTCTTGAAAGACTTTTTTCTTATATAGACCCTGTTTTCCTTTATCTATTATTACTATTTAGGTGTTTGCTGAGAAAATGGAGACTTTTACAACCATTATTTTCTATAGACCCTGCACAGGAATCTCCCCAGATCAAAATTGATGGCATACCTAAAGTTCAGAAAGAACCAGCGGTAAAAAGTGGGCTAGAAATTTCAGAAACAATCATCATAGCCTACATAAAGATGACTACGTACCCGTTCTTCGGTTATCCTCTTTGTTTTTTTTCAAAAATACAAAAACAATTATCTGAAAATAGAAACTGTTTGTGAAAAAGTATTTGCATTAACGCATAAAAATGCTATAATGAAACAAAATTCGTGTTTCTTTAAGTTTTTCGGATAACCCCGTGATGCTGACGGGAGAGTATGGCGGGATGGTTCCGATAAGAATAGGTTCAGGAAAGTGGTATGCAGGGTATGAGAAGGACGGAACAGAGTGGCTACAGAAGGATTATGTTTTTATTGAAACTTCTGTCGATTTGCGTCTTTTTCCTTCCATATATTTCCAAAAAAGTAACGGTGTATGCTGCAGAACCAGTGGAGCTTTGTTTTTATTACGAAAATGTGTGCGCGACCTGTCAGGGTGATGCGGACTTTTTTAAGTTGCTGCAGCAGTGTGTTTCCGGGGAGACCAGGGAAAAGCTGCAGATTGAGACATTTACTTATAATGTCTTTCTGGATTCCTGTAAAGAACGGTATGAGGAAGAGAGAAACAGACTGGGAATTCCTCAGGGGACGAACCTTCCGGTTCTGGTGGCAGGAAACCAGTGGGTTAGTGGTTATGAAGAAATAGAGGTACTTCTTTTAAAACTGGAAGAGGAAGGAACAGCCTTTTTAGAAGAGAATAACATAGAGAAAGAAGATACTCAGGCGAAAGATGTTTCACAAGATAAGAATGAACGTGACGTTTTGCTGAAACAACTTTCAGAATTGGAAGACAGAGTTGGGCAGGCGGATGCACCGGTGTGGATCGTATTTACAACGAATTCCTGCGATGCCTGCAATGAAGTCAAAGAATGGCTGTCACAGAATGATGAAGATATCCAGGTTCTGGAGTATAATATTATTGAAGATAATTGCCTGGATCTTCTGAAAGTGTTGTTCCGGACTTTTGATGTGGAGGAAAAATTACAGGAAGTACCGGCAGTTTTTGTTGGAAATGTGTGCAGAACCGATTCGGAGAAAATTGTTTCTTTTGGTGAAGAACAGGCGGTGGAAGCAGCAGACGCACACACCGTGAATCAACAATTACTGCAGATGATACAGTCTGCGGAAAAGACAGCAAAAGACCAGAATGACCAGGAGGAGAATTCTAGAAGTGTAAATATTTTGACGCTGGCTGGAGCAGGACTTCTGGCTGGATTGAATCCCTGCTCGATTTCCATGCTGCTTATGTTGCTTTCGTTGATTATCAGTGAAAAGCGTTCTGTGTGGAAAAGTGGAGTTTTATATCTAACAGGAAAGTATGTCACATATTTTGCCATCGGACTGGTGATTTATACAACCGCTTCACAGATTTCCCAGCATATGCTGGATCGTGTGGGAAGAGTTGTAGATGTGGTATTGGCTATTCTGTTTGGAATTGCAGGGGTGTTGTATCTGACAGATGCCATTCGGGTATTCAGACAGGATTATGGAAAGATTCGGACGCAGCTTCCGGTGGGGATGCGGCGGATGAATCATAAGATGATTAAATATTTTGCAGGGAAAAGCGGAATGCTCTGGCCGGTTTTGATTCTGGTACTGGGGGCTGCCATCTCCCTGGGTGAATTTTTCTGTACAGGGCAGATTTATATGGCGGCGATCACCTATCTGCTGAAAGATCAGGCAAGCGGTGTCTGGCTGGCGTTCCTGGTGTATGTGACAGCAATGTCTGTTCCTGCTCTCTGCATGATTATTCTGATACAGAGAACAAGGAATACAGAACATGTTTCGGATTTTATGCTCCGTCATCTGGGAGCAATTAAACTGTTCAATGCAGCGTTATTTTTTGGATTTCTTCTGTATTTCCTCATCCGCTAAGACACATTGATCGATCGTATCAAAGTCTGTGTAAGACAGAAGAAGCGGACCGGGCTGACTCAAGACACCGGTCTGAGAGAATTCTTTTTGAATCTCAGCGGTCAGGCGGGTGCGGACAGCGCTGCGATGAATATGACAGGGTTCCGGGTCATCAAAGAATTCAACGCTTTTAGCAAGAATGACGGATTCCTTCAGGGGAACGTCCTTGAGATATCCCTGGTAGATGATCTTGTTGTCATGATACAGTTTGAGTTCGGGCAAAGTTTGTTTGTGTCTGAAAAACATGAGAATGCTCCTTATCATTTGATAAGAATACCCTACTACACTTATGGGAAGATTGCAAGACAGGAAAGAAAAGAGATTGTACATGCGGAAATATTTTAACAGAAAACAGGAGACGGTATCCATTCGTCTGTTATTTTCTTATCTGGCGATTATTCTGGCACCTGCAGTGGCGATTATTATCATATATATCAATATGCAGGAAGCACTTTTGAATATTCAGCAGGAAAAATCACAGAGCTTCTCCAGAGAAGCGGTTATTTCTCTCAATAATGAGATGGAACAGGTTGTAAATGTTGCGAAATATATCAGCAGCAGCAGTGAACTGAAAAAATATATGGAGAAGAGGACACTGGCCTCTTCCGGAGACAGTTTTTTTCGTGCTTATGAGATGGCCAATTCTTTTCCGGATTATAGGATAATGAACTGGTTTATAAAAAATATATATATTCTTCCCAGGGATGATGCTTATATCATGCAGCTGCCACAGGTACTTCCCAGCAATGAGAGGGGAATATCTACACTTGACATCATAAAAACGGTGGATCAATACCAGAATGTACTCGACAGTTTTTATGATATGGGGCCGGATGGCATCATGTTTGACCGCAATAAGGATGGGAGCGGAAGTTTTCTGGTTCTGCAGGATTTTTACTTTGGCAATATAGATGCCGGTGAAGGAATGATTCTGATTGAGATGGATAACAGTCAGATTCAGGAACTGCTCCGAAGTGCCCTGGGAAATGATGGGGGAATTGCCTTCCTGACTGATGCGGAGGATGATATTCTCTGCCAGTATGACAGACTGGATAACCGGATTGTGTCAGAAAAAGAAGAAAAACTTCCGAAGAACGGAATAGACTGGATGACGTACCTGGAGAAAAAAGGTCTGGAAATAGAAGATATGGCAGTGACCAGTTATTCCACAAATAATGGATGGAGGCTTGTCACAGTCATACCACAGAAGATTCTTCTTGCCAAGATCGGTTGGATTCGTTCTGCAATTTTAGCCTTGTGTATTGTTTCGCTTTTTATTGGAGTGGCGATCTGTCTCTGGTACTGGAACAATAGCCGCCCGGTGGTGGCCCGCTATCTGAAGTACTCCCAGAAGTATCCGGAACGGGCAGATTATCCTTCTGGAAAATCAAGTATCTGGGCTAAGTTTGGCAACGTTCTGACTCATGCAGAAGATCTTCAGATTACGGTGGATAAACAAAAACAATGGGTTCGGGAGGGAATTTTAAGGAAACTCCTGTTTGGCAGTTATGATTCCCAGGAAGAGCTGGAGAAAGAAATCCAGGGTGCCGGAATTGAATTCCCGGTAGATTTACCCTGTTATCTGGCAGTCATGGATCTGGAACATCCTCTGAAGCAGGAACTCCATATGCCTCTGGATGTTCTGGAAGAGTGTATCCTGGAGACATTAAATCTTTATTTGCCTTATTCTTATCAGATGTTAAATATAGATCCTCTGCAGTATATTTTGTTTATTAATGTGGACGATGATGCTGCAAGTAAAGATTTAAAAGGGCTGTTTGAAAAAATTAATTATGCATTATATAGTCAGATTCCGCTGAACATTCATACAGGAATCGGTGAAAAAGCGGATACTCCGCTGGCAATTGCAGAGGAATATGAGCATGTATGCCGTATCTGTGATTATGCTAAATATTATAAACTGCGTATGCCGTTGATTTTGTCAGATCTTCCGCATCACCAGCATGTCACATTTCCAGTGGAAGTGGAGATGCAGCTGGAAAAGGCGGTTCGCAGTGGAAGCAGAGAACAGCTGGAGCAGTTGATGCTTCAGATTAAAGAAAACCATCTCAGGGTTCTGGGCGGTGGTCCCCGTCCTGTGATGCATAATCTGGAAGTGGTTCGCTGCGTACTTCTCCGCTGTATGGAAGGAGAGCCGGAAGATGCTGTGAAGGAATTCCTGAAAAAGATCCATAGAGTACGGAATGTGGAAGAGATGGAGCAGACAATTTTTGAAGTCTGGGATTATTTCGCACAAAAACGTGTACAGGATGAAGATCAGGCCACAGAAGAGCTGAAACAGGAAATTGAAAAGAAGATAGAACAGGAATATTCCAGTCCGGACTTTAATCTGGCAGTTGTGGCAGACTGGCTGCAGATGCCGGAGAAAAAATTGTACCGTGACTTTAAAAAAATGTATGGTGTCAGTTTCAGTTCTTATCTGGAAGTGCTGCGTATGCGGTATGCTCAGGAGAAACTGAAGGATGGCCAGGCAGTACAGGATGTGGCGACGGCAGTCGGATATGGAAGTGATTATTCGTTCCGCCGTGCGTTCAAACGAGTGGTGGGGGTAACTCCCAGCGATTACCAGAAGATGCACTGAAATCACTAAAAAATTAGGAAGAAAGTGTTAAATTTGAAAAAATGTCTGGTAAAAACAAAGTTGTTCCTTGAAAATACATGCAAAAATGTATAAAATAAAGCCAGAAACGAAATGATTGGTGTGCAAAATCAACAGAAGGTCTGAGGCGCGCCGGCTTTCTGCATGACAAAAATGTACACAATCTGGATTTCGGCAACAAAACGAAGGAGGTAACATATGAGAAGAAAGTTAACACAAGCAATGGCACTGGGCATGGCTGCAATGATGACAGTTGGTATGCTCGCAGGATGCGGCGGCAAAAAAGATGAAGGTGGAGCTACATCAGAAGGATCATCATCTGATACTAAGACAGAAGCTCCGGCAGGAGATTCTGCTGATGCTTCTTCTGATACTCTGAACCCGGCAGGTACTTACCCGATCGTAAAAGACGGTACCCTGGATATGAGCCTGTTCACCATGAGTATGCCGAACGTTGAAGATTTCGCTACCAACGACTTCACCAAGTTCATGGAAGAAAAAACAGGTATTCATTTTGAATTCATCACAGGTGGTCGTGATGACTGGGAAGAAAAACTGAACATGTTGTTCCAGTCCGATGATTATCCGGATGTTATTTTCGGTGTAGGACCAAACATCGCAAAATACGGTGTTAAAGAGCAGATTCTGATTCCTCTGGATGACTATCTGACAGAAGAAAATGTTCCTAACTACCTGGCTATGATGGATAAATACGGTTATGACATCGGTGTAACCCGTGAGACAGATGGACAGATATACTCTCTGGTTAATGTAAATGACTGTTTCCATTGTAAATACGCAAGAAAAATGTGGGTAAATACCTACTATCTGGAGCAGATGGGCTGTGAAATTCCTACTACTACCGATGAATTTATCGATGTATGTAAGAAGTTCCTGGAAATGAAACCAGACGGAATCGCTGTAGCTGGTGCTGAAACAGGATGGTTCACCCGTATGCAGGATTGGCTGATGCAGGCGTACACCTTCATTCCTACCAAATCCTCTACTTTCAGTGTAAGAGATATGGTTGCTCTGGATTCTGATACCAATAAAGTAACTTGTGTTGCAGCAAGTGATCAGTACAAAGAAGCTCTGAAGTTCATGAACGAACTGTATGAGATGGGTGCAATCTATGATGGTGACTTCACACAGACAAGTGAACAGATGAAGACCCTGGTTAACCAGGCAGACGAGCCTGTACTGTTCTTCCCGGCAGGTACAATCTCTGACTGTATCGATTCTGTATCTAACAACGAACTGTACAGACATTATGAAGCTATGGCTCCGATCGCAGGACCGGATGGAACAAGAATTGCATGGACGATGCCGAACTATGGTGTAGATTCAGGTGCTTTCTGTATTACTGATAACTGTGAAAATGTAGAAGCAGCTCTTCGTTGGGTAGACTTCTTCTACGGTGAGACAGGTGACCTTTGCTCTCAGTATGGTGCTGATGAGGGAACTGACTGGAAATTGAATCCGGAAGGAAAAGTTGGTCTGGATGGTCAGCCGGCAAAATATGAAGTTCTGAATACATATTCTCCAGAAGCTCAGAATCATGACTGGCAGGATGTTGGTATCCGTGTTGCTCCGGAAGATTATCGTCTGGGTCAGGCTGTTGATGCTGACGTAGATCCATACGCTCCGGAAGGACTTGAAAGACTGCTCTTTGATGCAAGTAAAGAACTGTATGAGCCATACGGTGCAACACAGAACATCGTAAACCTGAATGAACTGAAAGTAACTGATGAAGAAAGTACAGAAGTTTCTACTATCGCAGTAGAAGTTGAAAAACTGATTAGTGAAACATCTGTAGCGTTCATGACAGGAGCAAAGGATGTAGATGCTGACTGGGATTCTTATGTTGATTCTCTGAACAAAGCCGGACTGGAAACACTGCTGAATGTTTACCAGACTGCTTATGACAGAATGAACTCTTAAGAATTATCCACAGAACATATATGGGGTAAAAAGAATGGCTGTCCGTCGTCTGGCGGGCAGCCATATAAGCAAGGAGGGACTCGTATGGCAAAAGGGAGAGCAGTACCCGCCAATAAGAAAAACAAAATTAAATCTTCCAACTGGCAGTTCTGGCTTATCATAGCTTTGCCGGTAATCTATGCATTCGTGTTTGCATACATTCCCATGGGTGGAATTATCATCGCCTTCAAGGATTACAGTATCCGTCGAGGCATTCTTGGAAGTGACTGGGTTGGTCTGAAATATTTTAAACAGTTCCTGACCTCCACCAACAGTGTTCTTGTTATCAAGAATACCATCATCCTTGGTGTTTATACATTTCTTGTAAATTTCCCGATTCCGATTCTTCTGGCAATCGGTATCAATGAAGTTCGCAACATCAAGTTTAAAAAGACTGTTCAGCTGGTTACTTATGCACCATACTTCATTTCTGTGGTTATCATGGTTGGTATGATGGTACAGATGATGGATATGAGAACAGGTATTATCAATGTGTTGCTTGGAAAGCTGGGAATTGACGCAGTCAATTTCTTTGGTGATCCGAAATTATTCCGGCATCTGTATGTATGGAGTGGTGTATGGCAGACAGCCGGTTATTCATCAATTATTTATGTGGCAGCTCTGGCAGGTGTAAGTCCTGAGTTCCACGAGGCAGCTACCATGGATGGAGCTACCAGACTCCAGAGAATTCTTCATGTAGACATTCCTACTATTATGCCTACCATTATCATTCAGTTGATCTTCAGCTGTGCAAATGTGGTAAATATCGGTATGGATAAGATTTTCCTGATGCAGAACTCTCTGAATGCTTCTGTATCAGAAGTCATCTCCACCTTCGTCTACAAAGTCGGTGTGGTTAATGCAAACTTTGGTTTTTCAACAGCGGCAGGTCTGTTCCAGTCTCTGGTGTCCTTCGGACTTCTGGTTCTTGTTAACCAGCTGAGCAGACGGATGTCAGACACCAGTCTGTGGTAAAGGAGGAGAGAGCATGAAAACAGCTAAATTTCGTTATATGAGTATGCCGGACAAGATTTTTACAATATTTAACTATACAATTCTGACTCTTGTGTTAATTGTAATTGCTTATCCGCTGATCTTCGTTGTGTCTGCATCTTTTTCTGATCCACAGGCGGTTATCCGCGGAGATGTTCTGCTGCTCCCGGTAAATCCTACCCTGAGAGGATATGAGGCAGTATTTAAGAATGGAAAAATTTTGACAGGTTTTATGAACTCTGTTTTTTATCTGGTTGTAGGTACACTTTTGAATCTGGTTATGACAATGTTATGTGCGTACCCATTGTCCAGAAAAGAGTTTAAAGCCAGAGGATTTATTTCTCTGTTCTTCGTATTCACCATGTATTTCAGCGGTGGTATGGTTCCTACTTATATCCTGGTCAATAAACTGGGACTGCTGAATACCAGACTGGCAATGATCATCCCGACAGCAATGTCTACCTACAACATGATCATTTGCCGTACTTACATCGTAAACTCCATTCCGGACGAGTTGTATGAGGCATCACAGATGGATGGATGTACACCGTTTAAGTACATGATGAAAGTTATCGTACCGCTGAGTAAACCGATTCTGGCAGTATTGACTCTGTACTATGGTGTTGCAAAATGGAACGATTACTTCAATGCGATGCTGTTCCTGTACAAAGACGAACTGCAGCCTCTGACCATCGTTATGAAAGAAATCCTGATTATGGGTAAAGTAGATATGACACAGGTTACCGATGCATCTGCAGTATCCAAATTGCAGGGTATGTCAGAACTTCTGAAATATTCTACCATGGTTGTGGCAACACTTCCGGTTCTGATGTTGTATCCGTTGATTCAGAAACATCTGGTTAAAGGTGTTATGATTGGTGCGGTAAAAGGATGATGCTATGAAAAATTATATTCTGGAATGTTGTGTGGACAGTGTGGAGTCTGCACTGAACGCAGTAAAAGGCGGCGCAAGCCGCCTGGAGCTGTGCGGAAATCTTCCTATTGGGGGGACAACACCGGGAATTCCGTTGTATCATCAGATTCGTAAAGAATCAGATGTACGGATACATGCCCTGATCCGTCCCCGGTTCGGAGATTTTTGTTACAGTTCCTATGAGATAGAAATTATGCGGGAAGAGATCCGCATGTTTCGTGAAGAAAAAGCCCAGGCAGTGGTGATTGGTGTGCTGAATGCAGATGGAGATTTGGATATTTCTGCAATGGAAATGTTGATACAGGAAGCAGATGGCATGGATGTTACGTTGCACAGGGCTTTTGATATGTGCAGAGATCCTTTCCGTACTATGGAAGAGGCGATTGCACTGGGTGTCAATACGATTCTCACTTCCGGTCAGCAGCAGTCCTGCTGGGAAGGAAGGGAACTGATTCGACGTCTGATCGAAGAAGCTCAGGGAAGAATTGATATTATGGCAGGCGGCGGCGTTGGCAGTGAAGTGATCAAAAAGCTGCGTCCCGTCACCGGAGGAACCAGTTATCATATGTCCGGTAAGGTGACACTGGACAGTCCGATGCGGTATCGGAAAAAAGAAGTTAGTATGGGGCTTCCTTCACTGAGCGAGTATGATATCTGGCAGACTTCAGAAGAAAATGTAAAAAGAGCTGTTAAAGTCCTGAAAGGGATTGAGTAACAGAATAAAGGAGAAGGTATGTTTACAGAACAGTTTTTACAGGAAATACAACAGGCTTTTGACAGGCAGATGACACATCTTGGGGAAAGACAGCAGGAGATTTGCCGGGTATTGGAGGAGTGTACAGAGCAGGAGGCATGGGGGCTCAAATGTCTGTACACTTCCATGCCGGTAAGCGACAGTGCGGACTATCCGCCTGAACTTTTCCTCTCCTACGCAAAACATGGGGTGTATTTGTGGGAGAAGGGACCGTTCGCAGGGAAAATTCCGGAGAAACTGTTTGCCGGCTATGTGCTGCATCATCGGGTTAACAATGAAAATATCACAGATCACAGAGCATTTTTCTATGAGCAGTTAAAAGATCGGATTCAGGGAAAAAGTATGCTGGATGCGATTCTGGAAGTGAACTACTGGTGTGCTTCTCAGGCTACTTACCGTACGACCGACGGAAGAACTGCCAGTGCTTCCAGTGTGTATCGTTCCGCTTACGGCAGATGCGGAGAAGAATCTACATTCCTGGTATCAGTGCTGCGAAGCGTGGGTATTCCGGCACGTCAGGTGTATGTTCCACTGTGGTCTCACTGTGATGACAATCACGCCTGGGTGGAAGCCTGGTGTGACGGAGAATGGAAGTTTCTGGGTGCATGTGAGCCGGAGGAAGTACTGAACAAGGGGTGGTTCACCAATGCTTCTTCAAGAGCCATGATGGTGCATTCCCGCTGGCTTCTGCCGGTAGAACCGGAGGATGACATTGTAGGCAAAAAGGGAATGTCTCATGTGTTGAATCAGCTGGGAAGGTATGCACATACTGCTGTGCTGGAGGTAAGTGTGGTTGATCGTGAAAACCGTCCGGCAGCAGGCGTAAAAGTCAATTTTGAAGTATTAAATTATTCCATGTTTGGCAATGTGGCAGTGGTTCCTGCCGATGCAGAAGGAAAGGTACGTCTGGTAACCGGACTGGGAAGTATTCATGTGACAGCCAGTAAAGACGGAGCTTATGGGGAAGATCTGGTGGATGTACGTGAAACCCGGCAGTGTACCATTGTGCTTGGAGAACTTCAGGAGCAGGAAAATGTATGGGAAGAGCTGACAGTATATGCACCGAAAGATGCACCGATCAATCGCTGCGTTCAGTCAGAGGAAGAAATTCAGCTGGGAAGAGAGAAGTTTGCGGCCGTAACGGCACAGCGCCTGGAAAAAGAGAAAAATTTCTTTGATGAAAAGCTTGCCGAACAGGCGGTGGAAGGATTGACAGACAGTGACCGTGAACGCTGTGTGGAAATTATGAAACAGTCTAAAGGCAATCAGGCGGAAATTGCAGGCTTTATGACAGCAGATACAGAAGGAAAATGGCCGGAAAGCTGGAAGATGGCGATTCTCAACAGTCTGAGAGAAAAAGATTATGTGGATATCACTGCTGAACTTTTGCAGGAAACCTGTCTGGAAGCTGCAGAATATCTGGATACTTATCCGGAAGAAATTCTGGTGCCTTATGTACTGTGTCCACGGGTAGATAATGAAATGATGGTATCCTTCCGTCCATTTATCCGTTCCTATTTCTCAGAAGAAGAAAAAGCAGAGATCCGTAAAAATCCGGAAACAGCATGGACACTGGTCAATGATCGTGTGAAGGAGGATGGAAACCTTCAGTATGAAAATCTGATAACTTCTGCCAGAGGTGCTCTGACCAGCGGCTATGGAAGTCTTCTGACCAGAAGAGTTATCAGTGTGCAGATTCTTCGTACTCTGGGTATACCGTCCCGGCTGAATCCGGCTGATCAGATGTTGGAAGTGTGGAATGGAGAACAGTTTATCACACTGGAAAAACGGGAGGACAAATCAGCAGAAAGAACTTCTGCTGTCATCATTGAAGAGGATGAGAATATTACCTGGACTTACTTCCAGAACTGGACAATTGCAAGGTTTGCAGAAGGAGGCTACCAGACTCTGCAGCTTTGTGACGAGTCCGGAGAGGTGATTACAGGGGAAATATCATTGTTCCCGGGAACTTATCGGATTCTTACCGCAAACCGTTTGCCCAATGGAAACATTTTTGCCAAAAAGCTGGTATTTACACTGGCAGACGGTGAAAAGCGTTCCATTCATCTGGAACAGATGGAAGCGCAGCTGTCTGATATGCTGGAAGATAATGATATTACTGATTTTGCACTCAGAAAAGAGGATGGAACAGTCTGCAGAATGAGTGAACTGGTACGTGAGAAAAAAGGACTGTTCATCTGGCTGGAGGAAAGCCAGGAACCTACAGAACATATTCTAAATGAAATCTATCAGCGCAGAGATGCATTTGCCAACCTGCAGGCGAATCTGTATTTTGTGATTCGTGATACGGGGGTTAAGCGAAATCCTACTTTGCAGAGAACTTTGTCAGGTGTGTCAAATGTACAGTTCTTGCTTGATGATTTTGGTGCGGATATGTCTGCGGTTGCCAGAAGAATGTATCTGGAACCGGGAAAATTGCCGCTGATCGTAATTGTAGATGAAACAATGACCGGTATTTATGGGGTGGCCGGCTACAATGTAGGAACAGCGGATATGATTTTAAAACTGCTGCAGTACAGCAATCGAAACGACTAATAGGAAATAAGCGGAGGTTTTTTGAACATGAATAAAGTTGTAGAAGAGAGAACCAAAAGGACAGAATGGTACAGAGACGCTCGCTTTGGAATGTTTATTCACTGGGGATTGTATTCCATACCGGCAAGAGGTGAGTGGCTGCGTAGTAACGAAGAATTGACCAAAGAAGAATATGAGCCTTTTATGGATGAGTTTTATGCTGAAGACTATAATCCGAGAGAATGGGCCAAACTGGCAAAGGAAGCAGGCATGAAATATGCGGTTCTCACAGCAAAGCATCATGATGGATTCTGCCTGTATGATTCCAAGCTGACAGACTTCAAATCAACCAATGCTCCCTGTAAGCGCGATCTGGTACAGGAATTTCTTGATGCATTCCGTGCCGAAGGCATCAAGGTAGGCTTGTATTTTTCCGTGATTGACTGGCGTCATCCGGATTATCCGCATTACGGAGATAAGTTTCATCCGATGAGAAATCATCCGGAATGTTCGAATGAAAACAGAAATTTTGACCGTTATCTGGAATATATGTTCGGACAGATCAAAGAACTTTTGACAAACTATGGAAAACTGGATTTGATGTGGTTCGACTTCTCCTATGATAATATGAAATGTGATACCTGGAAAGCGGATAAATTGATCGAGATGGTTCGTTCTATTCAGCCGTGGGTAATCATCGACAACCGCCTGGAAGGAAGTGCCGAGGACGCAGGTTCTATCCGTACCCTGAACCCGACACCGTATTCCGGTGACTTTGCTTCACCGGAACAGATGATTCCTCCGGCAGGACTTCGTGATGAAGGCGGCAATGCAATTCCGTGGGAGGCATGTATCACACTGAATAATCATTGGGGCTATGCTTCTGCTGACCACCATTACAAAACAGCCAAGATGGTTATCCATATGCTGGTAGAGTGTGTAAGTAAAGGTGGTAACCTGCTTCTGAATGTGGGACCGGATGCCAAAGGAAATATTCCTGAAGAGTCTGTAAAAATCCTTCAGGAAGTAGGACACTGGATGAAGAAAAACCACAGAAGTATCTACGGCTGCGGTTATGCTGAACTTCCAAAACCGGAATGGGGAAGGTTCACCAGAAACGGAAACAAACTGTATGCTCACGTTATGGAAGAACAGGCCGGTGCCATCTGCCTGGAAAACATGGCAGGAAAAGTTGAGAAAATGCGTCTGGTTAGCGATAATTCAGAAATCAAAGAAACATTCTTCTGGAATCTGAAAGAGTACTCAGAAAATGCATTTTTCTTCTTTGATTCTTCACGTTTTGCAATGGACTGCTATCCGTTGCCGGATGAAATTGATACTGTAGTAGAAATATTCCTGAAAGAATAAGTTATTGAGAGTGACCAGGGGATGTGACTTCCTCGGGTCACTCTTATTTTGTTAAGCAAATTAAGTTGCATTTCGCTTAATCTCGTATTGCAATTCAGTAAAGTTGACAATACAATGGTAATATTAGAATTGAGATTGGCATCAGGAGGCAGGTATTATTATGGTTCAGATGAAAAAAGATGTATTAGAAAAATAGGATATGCAGGAGATTTCCTGTGAAGGCTATATGGAGGGCAATCCGTTTACAGATTATGATATCAAAGGTATGTTTTCTCATCCGCAGGAGTCTCTGACGGTGGATGGATTCTATGATGGAAATGGTATTTACAAAGTTCGGTTTATGCCTTCTTTTACGGGGACTTACACGTATCGTATATTCGGAAGTTTCAGTACTCAGATATATGAGGGAACCTTTCAGGTGACGGAAGCCACGGGGGAAAATCACGGGCCTGTTCGAGTCTGCAATACTTATCATTTTGCTTATGAAGACGGAACACCGCACTATTCGCTGGGGACCACCTGTTATGTGTGGGAACTGCAGGATGAAAAATTGCAGGAGAAGACACTGGAGACATTGAAAAACAGTGCCTTTAATAAGATAAGGTTTTGTATTTTTCCCAAACATTATGATTATAATCTGCATGAACCAATTTCTTATCCTTATGAAGGAACACCCATTGACAGCTCAGTGCTGACTGTTCGGATTAGGGACGTTTCTTTTGTCATGAGGAGTGTCTTTTGTCACGGCCATTAGGGCGCTCCTCGTGGCAAAAGAAACGTCCCTAATTTTCATAATTGAATATACAATTATGAAAAATGATAATAAATAAACAGATATAATAGAGATTCAAAATGTATTATAAAAAAATATAAAAATAATTACAAAATAGTGTTGACAAATACCGATTCATCTGGTATTATAAACTCAACAAAAAACAAAACACTTACTACAAAACATCAACACCCCATTTTCTATAATAGAGACGAGAAATCATTATAAGAAGAATGGAAGAAACCAGAAAAGAAATTGAATTTACCTGAATAACAATTAAATAATTAGTTGAGTCGGATTTCCAGAAAGTTTGGGTGGTAAGATTAGATCGGAACGTAAAATCTTATTCGAACATAAAAAGAAATCAAAAACAAATAAGTATTTAAATCATATTCAAAAATCAGTATTCTTGATGGGATGTAAAAGTAAGAACATAAATCAAAAAAAGGAGGAAGATTCCAGTGAAATAGTTATTTTAAACAATCAATATAAGAGTGGTATGATAAAGCATTCCCCGCAAGAAAGACCTTCCATGAATGATGAAAAGAAAAAGATCATACATAGATATGAAAAGAATAGATGAAAGGTAATATAAAGCTAATCCTTATATTGAATATAATACCACAAAAATAATAGTAAGATTTTAAAAGATGTGTAAAGAAACATTTTTTAAAAAGATATAAAATCTATTGAATGTAACTATATAGAATAATAATAACCCGAACAAAGAAAAAAGGTAAAAAGTAAGATGTATCTGCTACATGAGAACAGATGTATTTGAAAAGAGAACCATAAAAGTCCAGGAATCGAACGTCTATATAGGAAATGAAAGTAGAAAAGAATATCTTGATAGATTTATAGCCGGGAATAATAAATTTTGAAACTTCCTATTATCATTAAATATAGATATAACATTTCTAAGTAAGGAAAATAAATCTTACGAGCAGGGAAGAAAAAAATAATAAAATAATTCATATAGATAACTGAATAAGGAACTGTTGATAAAATCTTTATAAGATATCTGAAAAAGAACCATTTTAACTTAGCAAAATAGAATAAGTAAAGAAAAAGAAGAGGAATAAAAATTGAATAAAGAAGAACATTAGAACAACCGTTATATCCCATGATTCGATATAGCGGTTGTTCAGTTTTGTTACGGTCTTGCGTTTTCATGTGCACATAATTATACTAGTATCATTCACGGTAATTAACAGCATGTTTCGCTGGCCTGTTTTCCCGATAGCACAATCGTAAAAGCCTCAGCGTAGCCCGCTACGCCTACGTTTTTACGATTGCACTCTCGAAAAAACATTCTCAGCGAAACAGTGCGTTAATTACCGTGGATGATACTAGGAATAGATACGAGGAGATTACAGTGATGGAATTGAAGAAAAGTGATATTTTGTATGAAGATCAGGATATTCTGGTTTGCCGTAAGCATGCGGGGATGGCAGTGCAGAGTGCAAGAGTCGGACAGATGGATATGGAAAGTGCATTGAAAAATTATCTGAAGGGCGGTTTTGTGGGGGTTGTACAGCGTCTGGATCAGCCGGTGGAAGGTGTTCTTGTGTTTGGGAAAAATCCTCGTGCAGCAGCGGAACTGAACCGGCAGCATCAAAATGGAAAAATGAAGAAACAGTATCTGGCTGTTTTTAACGGAGAGCCGGAGACTATGGAAGGTAGAATGGAAGATGTTCTGTTGAAAAACGGAAGGACAAATACTTCCAGTGTAGTAAAGGAAGGAACACCACAGGCAAAGAGAGCGGTGTTGACATATCGGGTGATAAAATATACAGGCACAGTCGGTTTGGCAGAGGTAACATTACAGACCGGACGCCATCATCAGATCCGGGTACAGATGGCACATCACGGGATGCCGCTTTGGGGCGATGGAAAGTATAATGAAAAAATAAAAGAAGAAGAAAAGGGAAGTGCTATTGGATTATGTGCTTATCGTCTGGTATTCTCCCATCCCCGAACAGGAAAAAAATTACAATTTGAGATAGAACCGGAAGGTGCCGTTTTCAAGAATCTGTCAGCATATTAAATATTGTAGAACAGATACTATGGATAAGATAAATCGAATTCATAGAAAGAGTGGTGACGGCGGTGGACTGGAAGAAAATTTTGACTTATACAGGAATCGGACTGGTGACGTATGCAGGGATGAGATATCTGCTGCCGCCGGCGGTTCCTTTTTTATTGGGATGGTGTCTGGCATCTGCTGTTTTGCCGGCAGCCAAGTGGATGGAAAAACATTTGTATATCCGCCGTGGAATAGGTGGTGGATGCCTGATAGGAATATTTGTAGTGATACTTGGATGGAGCATATGGAAATTGATGATTCTCGCCGCAGCACAAGGTAAATTATTATTACAAAATATAGGATTATGGAGAACTTGTGCAGAAGAACTGATGTGTTCCTGCTGTCTGATGGTAGAAAAATATCTGGGGATACAGGCTGATGATACGAGAAATTTCCTTCTGTACCAGATGGGGCGAATGCAGGAAGAAATCCAGAATAAGTTTGGCGGCATTTGTGTGGAATACCTGGTGACAGTTGTGCGTGGAGTGACTGTTTTCTTCGGAGGTGTGCTGGTAACGATTATATTTGGCACATTTCTGATTAAAGATATGGATGAATTTAGAAGTAAAATCAGGCAGGGACATATCACAGGAATACTGGCATCAATTGGAAATCATGTTTTACAGGCAGGGGGGCGTTATCTGAAAGCACAGGTTTATCTGATGGGAATTATTATTCTGGTCTGCATGGCAGGGTTCTGGATTCTGGGAAATCCCTATTTTATAATTGCCGGGATTGTTGTGGGAGCATTGGATGCACTTCCATTAATTGGTGCAGGAATGATTTTGATTCCATGGGCTTTGTTGTGGTTGATAAGGGGAAAATATTTGCTGGCTCTGGGATATCTGCTGCTCTATTTTGCAGCCGATCTGCTTCGCCAGTTTCTGGAACCCAGAATGCTTGGTAAAGAAATTGGGATGCATCCGGCTTTGATGCTGGCTTCGGTTTATATTGGATTTTTCGTATATGGTTTTGCAGGATTCTTGCTGGGACCGGCAACTGTGTTGATTGTTCGTGTGGCGGCCATGGAAATATTAAATAAAAAAGACATAAAAAAGCCGCAAAAATCTTAAGAATCATCTATAGACTAATTTTTTGATTCATGTATAATAAAGGCATGTTTGGAACTAATGGAAAGATTGTCTGGCAAGAGGAATATGTGATGAAGTTTAGATGGTTAAAAGCGGTGGCCTGGATGATGGCAGGTATTTTGCTGATGGGATGCGGTGGTGAAAGCAACGAGAATCCGAAGACAGAGCCAATTGTGGAACAGGAGAAAGAAGAGACAGCGGCTTCACCGACACCGGAGGCCGAGTCAGATACAGAAGAGGAAAAACTGGAGATTGAACTTCCGGAAGAGGAGGAACTGGTGGCGGATTATACATCTGTGGATGGATTGATTCTGGAAGAAGGTACCCGTATTGCCTTTGTTGTGAAGAATACAGAGACAGGCTATTGGAAAGCTGTGAAAAAGGGTGTGGATCAGGCAATTAATGATTTGAATCAGACGTTGGGCTATACGGAAGATGATATGATTCGCTGTACCTTTGAGGGACCGAAAAGTGAAGTGGGTGTCGATGAACAGGTGAATATTCTGGATGCTGTTCTTGCGGAGAACCCTGCAGTACTTTGCCTTGCAGCCATAGATATGGACTCCTGTGCGGCTCAGCTGGAATCTGCCCAGGAGAATGGCATTCCAGTCATTGTTCTTGATTCCGGAGTTGCCAGCAGTGATCTTGTATATTCTGTATGTGCAACAGATAATTATGCAGCAGGAGCGGAAGCAGCCAGACATTTGTGTGAGGCTGTTGGCGATCAGGGAGAAGTGGCGGTACTTTCTCATTTGCAGCTGGGTGAAACCAGTCAGGAACGTGTCCGGGGATTTGAAGATGAGATTAAAAACAATCATCCCGATGTTACGATTGTAGAGATTAACTATGAGCCGTCCAAAGAAGATGAGCCCACAGTGCAGGATCAGATGAGAGGAACGTTGGAACAATATCCGGAACTGAAAGGATATTTCTGTACCAATGAAGTGATGGGAAAAGCAGCTCTGGAAGTGCTGAAGGATTATGAAGAGAGGAACATTCAGGTGGTCGGGTTTGATCTGGGAAGTATACAGGAAGATGCCATAAGAAAAGGAACAGAGGCAGGTGTGGTGTGCCAGAATCCTTACGGCATGGGATATGCTACGGTAGTCGCCGGTGTCAGAGCAGCACTGGATATGGAAAATGATGCATTTATAGATGCCGGCTTCCAGTGGATTGATCAGAGCAACCTGGATCTGGAAGAAAATAGCAGATATTTATATGAGTAACATCCTGTTTTTGCTTGAGTCATCCTGGACTGATTATGGAGGATGTACTGCTTGATTAAAATGAATGATATGCGCCCGGGAAGTATGAAATGTAAAACATACGTACTTTCCGGGCGTAATTTATTCCGTTTAGAATAGAATGATACCATTTATACCCAATATTGTTAAAAAAATGACATAAATGTTAAAAATTTATAAAAGTTATATAATGACAAAGAAAAAACTTGAAAGGTTTGCACAAAAATATTGTGAAATGGAATTAAACGTGTTAGAATTTGTTTGTATGAATTTGTGTTTTTGAGAGGATGACATTTATGAAGTACTGGACTGATATACTCAGGAATCTTACTGCTCTGACCCAGTTCGGACTGTCGCTGATTACTCCGCTTCTTTTATGCCTGGGTTTGTGCTGGTGGCTCAGCAGTCGCCTGGGTGTGGGAGCATGGGTATATATTCCTGGATTTTTTTTCGGAATGGGCGGCTCAGCTATGGTGGCATATAAACTTTATCTGACTGTTATTAAGAAAGATAAAAAAGAGAAAAAGAAGAATAAGATTTCTTTTAATCGACATAGTTAATAATATATAACCGGAGGAATATTATGAGCAGTTTTATGGAGAATGTGCAGCCTGCTGTGAAAAAAGAGACGAAAAAAGTGGCTGTCAGTACGGGAATTGGTGTGGTTTTGATGTGGGTGATTTGTGGAATTCTTCACATGATCATTCCGGAAAAAGTGCCTTTCGATTACACCGTGATTCTGGCAGGGATCGGAGGCGGTCTCATTGCAGTGCTGAACTTTTTTCTGATGGGGCTAACCGTTCAGAAGGTTGCTTCCACACAGGATGAAGGAATGGCCCGCAACAGGATGAAGTCCAGTTATTCTCAGAGGATGCTTCTGCAGATGCTGTGGGTGATCGCAGCAATCGCCGCTCCATGTTTTTGGGCAGTGGCAGGAGTACTTCCCTTGTTGTTTCCAAGTATCGGAATTAAAATAATGGGCATCTTAAGTAAAAACAAGTGATCACATAGAACCATATATAATGGTTCATTTTGATAAAATAAAGCCGGATAGGAGGTGGAAACACAGATGGAAATAGACATTTCAGGGGCAAAGGTCTTTTTTGATTTGCCGATTGATGTGCCTGTGCTGGGAAAACTGCAGATCAGTGAGACACTGGTGATCAGCTGGCTTGTAATGCTTTTGATTACGGGGCTGTGTATTTGGCTGACGCACGATCTGAAAGTGGAGAATATCTCGAAGCGACAAGCAGTGGCTGAGCTGATTGTAGAGAAGGCGAACAGTTTTGTCCTAGGAAATATGGGCGAAAAGTTCCGCCATATGATACCATTTGTGGCAGCTTTGTTTGCTACCAGTGTGGTATCAAATCTGATCAGTCTGATTGGTCTTCGAAGTCCTACCGCAGATTTGTCCACAGAGGCTGCGTGGGCAGTTGTTGTATTTATTATGATAACATCACAGAAGATCAAGACCAATGGATTTGGCGGATATCTGAAAGGATTTACAACGCCGATTGCTGTTATGACTCCATTTAATATTTTGTCAGAACTTGCGACTCCGGTCAGTATGGCATGCCGTCATTTTGGTAACATTTTGTCGGGTGTTGTAATTAATGCCCTGATTTATGGAGCACTGGCACTGGCAAGTTCCAAACTTTTAGGACTGCTGCCGGGTATAATCGGAGACGTACTGGCAAAAATACCGATTCTGGATGTAGGTGTTCCGGCCATAACGTCTGTCTACTTTGACTGGTTCTCAGGAGTCATGCAGGCATTTATTTTCTGTATGCTGACTGTTATGTATATTGCCAATGCGGCAGAGGAATAATCAGGCAGTACACAGAACACACGGAATGTATTGGCATTCCCCAACTTAAGCAAATAATAAAAGATTTATTTACAGGAGGATTATACTATGGAATTTCAATTACTCGCAAAAGGTATCGCGCTGGCAGGTTGTGCAATTGGAGCTGGATGTTCACTGATTGCAGGTATCGGCCCTGGTATTGGTGAAGGTAATGCTGTTGCCAAAGCACTGGAAGCAATCGGCCGTCAGCCGGAATGTAAAGGTGAAGTAACTTCTACGATGCTTCTTGGTTGTGCTATTGCCGAGACAACCGGTATCTATGGTTTTGTAACCGGTCTGCTTCTGATTTTCGTTGCACCTGGTATGTTCATGAACTTCCTGAGCTGATAGCAGACGGTAAGATTGAATGCTGTAAGTGCGCCGATGGCGTACCTGAAAAATACAGGAGGTTACAAACATGCAGGTACAGGATTTGGTTGGAATTGTGCCGTGGACCTTCATAGCGCAGATCTGTAACCTGTTCATTCAGGTTTATCTCATCAAGCGTTTTCTTTTTAAACCGATCAACGAGATGCTGGAGAAACGCAGGCAGATGGCAGATGCCCAGATTCAGGATGCGGTGAAAGCAAAGAATGAAGCTGATGCCATAAAAGCGGAGTATGAACAGAATATGCTGGAAGCAAAGAATAAAGCGAATGATATTCTGATATCCGCACAGAAAACTGCGGCGGTGCAGAGTGAGGCGATGCTGAAAGAAGCTGCCTCCCAGGCAGCAGCCATTAAGGCAAAAGCTGAAAATGATATCGCGCAGGAGAAGAGAAAAGCGGTTAATGAAATTAAAGGTGAGATTGGCGGAATGGCTATGGAAATTGCCGGAAAGGTCATTGAACGCGAGATTTGTGAAGAAGACCACAGGAAACTGATTGACGAATTTATATCGAATGTAGGTGAGGCATCATGACGCAGACTGCCAGATTATATGGCGGCAGCATGTATGAACTTGCTGCTGAGGAACAGCTTGCGGGCATTATTCTGGAGCAGATGCAGATGATTCGGGAATTATTTCGAGAGAATCCGGATTATGTAAAATTATTGACAAATCCTGCGATTCCCAAAGAAGAAAGAAATCAGCTGCTGGAAGATGCGTTTGGTGCCCGGGCAGAAAGATATTTGGTGAATTTTTTGAAACTGCTGTGTGAGCGCAATATTCTCAGGGAATATGCAGGCTGCTGTGAAGAGTTTACACGGCGATATTATGCGGATCATAACATTGCGGAAGCTGTTGTTACCAGTGCGGTGCCGCTGGATGACAAACAGAAAGCTGCACTGAAGGAAAAACTGAAGAAAATCAGTGGAAAAGATATTGAACTGAAAGTGAAGGTGGATCCGGAAGTGCTGGCAGGTCTGCGTGTGGAACTGGAAGGAAAACAGCTGGATGGTACGGTACAGGGCCGTCTGTCGGATGTTTCCAGAAAATTGAATGAAATAATTGTTTAAAGGATGGGAATGAATCATGCAATTAAAACCTGAAGAAATATCTAAGGTCATTCGCAGCCAGATCAAATATTATGAGAACAGGATTCAGCAGAATGAGACAGGTACAGTTCTGATGGTTGGTGACGGTATTGCCAGAGCCAGCGGCCTTGTGAACTGTATGGCAGGGGAATTGCTGGAATTTGAAGACGGAAGCTTCGGTATGGCACAGAACCTGGAAGAAAACAGCGTATCCATCGTATTATTTGGTTCCGATGAAAATATTGGTGAAGGGCAGACCGTGAAACGTACCGGAAAAGTTGTTTCTGTTCCGGTAGGAGAAGCTATGATTGGTCGTGTTGTGAATGCCCTGGGACAGCCGATTGACGGAGCAGGCCCGATTGTGACAGAAGAGTATCGTGCAATTGAAAGTCCGGCTCCCGGAATATGCGAAAGAAAATCTGTATTTGAACCATTACAGACAGGAATCAAGGCAATTGATTCCATGGTTCCGATTGGAAGAGGTCAGCGAGAACTGATCATCGGAGACCGTCAGACAGGTAAGACTACACTGGCGGTAGACACTATTATTAACCAGAAAGGAAATGGCGTTATCTGTATTTATGTTGCAATCGGACAGAAACGTTCCACCGTTGCCAATCTGGTAGAAAATCTTACGAAAAACGGAGCGATGGACTACACGATCGTGGTCGCTGCCACCGCTTCCGAGGCAAGCCCGCTGCAGTATATCGCACCGTATTCCGGCTGTGCAATGGGCGAATATTTTATGAACAAAGGCCGGCATGTGTTGATTATTTATGATGATCTGAGTAAGCATGCAGTAGCCTATCGTGCACTTTCTCTGTTGATTCGCCGTCCGCCGGGACGTGAGGCATATCCTGGAGATGTATTTTATCTGCATTCCAGATTGCTGGAGCGTGCGGCAAAACTGGACGATGCCCATGGCGGCGGTTCTTTAACCGCACTGCCGATTATTGAGACACAGGCGGGCGATGTATCTGCCTATATTCCGACCAACGTAATTTCTATTACAGATGGTCAGATATTCCTGGAGACTGAGTTGTTCCATTCCGGTATTATGCCGGCAGTTAACCCGGGTATTTCTGTATCACGAGTAGGCGGTAACGCTCAGATTAAAGCAATGAAGAAGGTTGCCGGCTCTTTGAAACTGATCTATTCTCAGTATCGTGAGCTGCAGAGTTTTGCGCAGTTCGGTTCCGATCTGGATGCTGATACGAAATCACGTTTGGAACAGGGTGCACGTATTGTGGAGGTTCTGAAGCAGAACCAGAACGCACCGGTTCCGGTAGAAAAACAGGTAGCGATTCTGTATGCAGTTACCAAAGGCGTTCTGGCTAAAGTAGATGTGGAAGACGTGAGAGCATATGAGTCAGGGCTGTTTACACATCTGGATACGAATGCTGAAGGTGCTGCTGTTATGCAGACGATCCGTGAGACCGGAAAGCTTGAGACCGAGACAGAAGAAAAGCTGAGAACCGTGCTGGATGAGTATACAGAAGAATTTCTGAATACAAGACCAACAAAGTAAGTAATTAGGAGGGAATTATATGGCTGCAAACATGAAGTCGGTAAAGCTGCGGATAAAAAGTGTACAGAGTACCATGCAGATTACCAAGGCGATGGAACTTGTGGCATCCTCCAAACTGCGTAAAGCAAAAGAGCGTGCAGAGACCTGCCGCCCGTATTTCAGGGAATTATATAGTACGCTGCAGGATATTGCAGATGAAAATATTGATTTTTCTTCTGTTTATGCGAAGGAAGCTTCCAGCAACAGAAGCTGTTATGTGGTGATCGCCGGAGACAGGGGACTGGCAGGCGGGTATAATACAAACTTGTTTAAATGTCTGGAAAAGGAAAGTGCCGGAAAAGACTTTGTGGTGCTGCCCATTGGCAAGAAGGCAGTGGAATATTTTCAGAGAAAGAAGATTCCCTGCCTGACAGAAGCTTTTGCCGAGGTTGCAGACATTTCAGTGTCAGACTGTTTTGAAATTGCTCATCTGCTGTGTGCAGAGTTTAAAAAAGGGCATTTTGGACATATTGAACTGTGTTACACTACTTTTGTTTCTATGCTGTCTCAACAGCCGGAGGTATTTTCCATGCTTCCGCTGATGGATCTGGTCAGCGAAACACGTCCGAAGGACAGACCGCGCAGACAGATTTTGTATGAACCGGACAGTATGGAGGTCTTCGAGGCAATTGTACCGGAGTATCTTGCAGGACTTATATATGGCGGCGTATGTGAGAGCCTTGCCAGTGAACTGGCAGCCAGAAGAATGGCTATGGAGGCAGCCACCAGCAATGCGGAAGAGATGATAGAAAAACTGAATCTGTATTATAATCGCGCCCGTCAGGCAAGCATAACGCAGGAAATTACTGAAATTGTTGGAGGTGCGGAAGGCATCTGATTGTGCGAGCAAGTTTTGAATTTAGAGGAGATTCATAGGAATGAGTGATAAACATGTAGGAGAAGTGGTGCAGGTCATCGGTCCTGTTCTGGATATCCGTTTCGGACATGATGAGCTGCCGGCACTTCTGAATGCGATAGAGATTGATAATAACGGCGTAAAGCTGACGGCCGAAGTGGCACAGCAGGTAGGTGATAATATCGTTCGCTGTATCGCTATGAATTCCACCGATGGTCTGGTCCGCGGCACCAAAGCTGTGGATACAGGGAAACCGATTGCGGTTCCGGTTGGTGAGGAATGTCTGGGACGTGTATTTAACCTGTTGGGTGATCCGGTAGATAATCTTCCGGCTCCGGAAGCAAAAGAATATTGGCCGATTCATCGTCCGGCACCGGATTATGAAGAGCAGATGCCGGCTACAGAAATTCTTGAAACCGGTATTAAGGTTGTTGACCTGATCTGTCCTTATGCGAAGGGTGGTAAAATTGGTCTGTTCGGTGGAGCCGGTGTTGGAAAAACAGTATTGATCATGGAATTGATTCATAATGTTGCTACGGCACATGGTGGACTTTCCGTATTTACAGGTGTTGGAGAGCGTACCCGTGAGGGTAACGACCTTTACAATGAAATGAAAGAGAGTGGGGTTATTGATAAGACTGCTCTGGTTTACGGTCAGATGAATGAGCCGCCGGGAGCCCGTATGCGTGTAGGACTTTCCGGACTGACTATGGCAGAATATTTCCGTGATGTTAAGAATCAGGATGTGCTGCTGTTCATTGATAACATTTTCCGTTTTACCCAGGCTGGTTCTGAGGTTTCCGCTCTTCTGGGCCGTATGCCGTCAGCGGTAGGTTATCAGCCTACACTGGCAACAGAGATGGGTGCTCTTCAGGAGCGAATCACATCTACCAGGAAGGGTTCTATCACATCCGTACAGGCAGTATATGTACCTGCGGATGACCTGACAGACCCTGCTCCGGCAACTACCTTTACCCATCTGGATGCTACAACGGTATTGTCCCGTGAGATTTCCAGTCAGGGTATTTATCCGGCAGTAGACCCGCTGGATTCCACCAGCCGTATCCTCTCACCGGAAGTTGTTGGAACAGAACATTACGAGGTTGCCCGTGCAGTGCAGAGAGTGCTGCAGCGTTATAAAGAACTGCAGGATATCATTGCCATCATGGGTATGGATGAATTGTCAGAAGAAGATAAAAGAACCGTTAACCGTGCCCGTAAAGTACAGAGATTCCTGTCTCAGAGCTTCTCTGTAGCAGAACAGTTTACCGGTATGCCGGGTCAGTATGTACCGTTGAAAGAAACACTGCGAGGATTCCGGATGATTCTTGATGGTGAATGTGATGATATTCCGGAGAGTTGTTTCCTGTTCTCGGGAACCATTGATGAAGTTTTCGAAAAAGCGAAAAAAATGTAAAGGAGGTTGTCTATGAGAACCTTCCCATTACGAATCGGAACACCGGACGGACTTTTGTTCAAAGGTGAAGTGGAACGTGTGGTTTGCCGCAGTATCAGTGGTGATCTGGCAGTCCTTGCTGGACATTGTAATTTCTGTACCGCACTTGGTATGGGTGAAGCACATATCGTTCTGGAAGATGGAACCAGAAGAGAGGCAGCCTGTATCGGTGGGATGCTGTCGGTGATCAACGGTGAATGCGATGTACTTGCTACCACCTGGGAGTGGAAAGAAGATATTGATGCCGAAAGAGCCAGTGCCGCCAAAGAACGTGCAGAAAAAATGCTGGCGAAGGGCGGTCTGACGGATAAGGAATATAAGATTGCTGAGGCAAAACTTCAGAGAGCGTTGGTGCGTTTGGGTGTAAAGGAATAATAAGAAAAAGAGAAGCGGATGCTTCTCTTTTTCTTATTATTCCTTTAGGACAGGGGACAGTCTTGTGTCCGGTTTTTAGAAATTGTAGTGGGACAGAGAACTGTCCCATTATGTCGTCAACCTTTGATCTGGTGAGAGGCTTGCGCGGGGTCTATAGAAAATAATGGTTGTAAAAATCTCCTTTTTCTCAGAAAACTCCTGAACAGTAATAACAAATAGAGGAAAACAGGGTCTATACAAGAAAAGAGTCTTCCTAGACCCTGTTCATTTCATTTTTCGGGGTCTTGGAAGATGTTTTTCTTATATAGACCCTTTTTTTAGTTTAAAACGCTCTAAAATGTTCTTAAGAGTAAATGTATAAGGAAGAAAATGGAACTTTCGATATAAAAAATCTGTATAGACCCCGCACAGACATCAAACCGGAGCAAAAGTTGACAACATGCCCAAAGTTTAGAAAGCACCGACAATCAAGTTAGGATTTAAGCACTTAACCTACATGCAGAATACGATCAGGCATGAATCTGGTACAGATATCGCGAGACTTTCTCTTCCGAAAAGGTTTAGGGAGCATATTCTTTCTCAATATGGGATCAGTGACACCTGTCTTTTTCAGAAAAATCCTGTTTTTCAGACACTGACAGGTATCTTTTCATCAATCTTGGACTTCATAACCTTATGAGCTGCTACGATAATAGTGGAAGAGCGTTCATTATTTGGAAGAAAATATCTTTGCATCAGTTATCATTACGATAAGATTCCTGGTTCAAAATATGGGTATAAGAAAGAAAAAATATATTATTTTCAGGATGGGAACGGGGTTGAATTATAAAACTCGCACCACTGGTGCGAGAAATTAGCTAGAGCAATAACATCATCATTCTGGAAAAGTGTAAGGATGATCTGCAACGGGAATTTTACATTCAGATGGTGAAAAGATATGGATGGATCTGATGGCTGGAAACAGAGATTTGTATATTGATTTATTGCTGTTTCATAGAAGATTGAGAAGTCTGATAGCCATAGAACTGAAGATAAGTGAGTTTGAGGCGGAATATGCTGGAAAGATGCAGCTATATTTGACTGTACTGGATGCGCAAGTCAAATTACCAGACGAAAACCCATCGATAGGTATTATTATTTGCCAGAGTAAGGATAAAACTTATGTAGAATATGCCTTGAAAAATATTAATGCTCCGATTGGAGTGGCTACATACCAGTTGCGAAATACCTTGCCGGAAGAGATGAAAGTGATGTTGCCTGAACCGGAGGAGATTGTGAAACGATTGAGAATATTCGAAAAATAGCCATAACAGGTAAATGTGTAGTGACAGCATAAACGAGATATCCGGTGTCAGGCGACTTTACGAAAATCTTACGGACTGTGTGGATAATGCTGCTGCAGAGGACGAAGCAATATATAGTGTTACACTGAAATTGGCGAGTGTGGTATCCTGCTGATTTATCTTGAAAGGAGATAAGACTCCCACCTCTATAAGTGGTGCGTTGTAACAATTGAGTCTTGGTGGGAGTCCAATCTCCTTCCAAGATAAAGCCTCCGGCGGATTGCAGAGGTGCGCAGATGTATCGTGTCATGCAAAGCATGACGCGCACCTCGCAGCAAGTACGCCGAGGCGTACTTGAATGTATGTTAAGTTTCAACATGAAACTCCTTGCTTGTCTTGAAATAGCAGGGAGTTTCTTTGTGCTGTCTATTGTGTCTGGTATCACATTTTGCCTTTACATGTTGGAATTTGACGAACAAATCGGGCTATGCATACACAGTGAAATGTGCTAATCTTCTTTCATAGACACTTATCAACAAGACTGTGTTTTAAATCGAATTCTGTGGGAGGAGGAAAATCATGGATAACAAACTAAGGGAGTATTTTCCACTGATACGCACAAGAGAAGAACTGCTTGCCGAGATAGAAAGCAAGCCGGAGTTAAACAAAACATTTAGAAACTGGAAGTATGAATACCAGGAGGAATTTCTGGATTTCTGTACTGGAGTCAAAGGTGTTAAGATACTGTATGATTCATTTTTCAAAGAAATCATGAATCCCGAATATACACCGGGAAGGCTGAGCGAATTGCTCTCACTGCTGATCGGGCAGAGTGTCAGGGTGCTGAATGTTCTTCCAAACGACAGTACCCGTATTGCTGATGAGACAAGCCTGGTGATTATGGATATTGTTGTGGAACTGGAAGACCATAGCATAACAAATATTGAAATCCAGAAAATCGGCTATGCATTTCCCGGGCAGCGCAGTGCCTGCTATTCCTCAGACCTACTTCTGAGGCAGTATAAGCGGGTACGTGGAGAAAATAAGAATCCAAAAAAGAAATTCAGCTTTCAAAATATCAAACCAGTCTATACCATCGTCTTTTTCGAAACCAGTCAGAGAGAATTCCACGAGTTTCCAGATACATATGTTCATCGATTTAAGCAGACATCTGACAGCGGAATAAAGCTGGAACTTCTGCAAAACTTTTTGTTTATTCCCCTTGACATTTTCAATGCCAACATACAGAATAAAAATATAAGCAGCAAATTGGATGCATGGCTTGCATTTTTATGTATGGATGAGCCGGAATGGATCATCAGGGTTATTGAAGCATATCCGGAATTTGAAGCCATGTACAGACAGATTTATGAGATGTGCCTAAATGTGGAAAGGGTGATGGAGATGTTTTCAAAAGAATTACAGGAACTGGACCGAAATACCGTACACTATATGATTGATGAAATGCAGAATGAGATCAACCGGATGGGCAATGAACTTCAGCAGAAAGGTGAAGAACTTCAACAGAAAGACGAAAAACTTGAGCAGAAAGATAAAGAACTTCAGCAGAAAAATGAAGAACTTCAGCAGAGAAAAGAAGAGCTCCAGCAAAAGGAGTCAAAGATAGAGGAACTTATGAGAAAGATTTCTGAACTGGAGAGACAGACTACGTGATTCAGATGTGTTGCGACTATTAGGTGTCAAGTGATCTTACGAAATGATTGCCAATTTCAATGTACGCTATAGGCTGCTTTATCCTCTGCAGCAGTATTATCCACACAGTCCGTAAGATTTTCGTAAGCTCGCCTGACACCAGATATGTATAAGATTGCGGAGGCAAAACTGCAGAGAGCGTTGGTGCGTTTGACTGTAAAGGAATAATAAGAAAAACGAGAAGCGGATGCTTCTCGTTTTTCTTATTATTCCTTTAAGACACAGGACTGTCTAATAAAACTTTTATGAAATGTCACCAACAACAGCGGTGTGGTGTGTATTATATAGAGAGGTAAATACTAATGGAGATAGAAATTTTATTTAAAAATTATATGGATCACCTTTATCGAATAGCCCTGTTTATGTTGGCAAATGTTCAGGATGCTGAAGATGCAGTTCAGGAAACATATGTGCGTCTTCTGATGAAAAAACCTCATTTTATAGATAAGGAACATGAAAAAGCATGGCTTATGCGTGTTTGTATCAATATCTGCAAAAATCAGATTAGATTTAGAAATAGACATCCACAAAGTAGTATCTTGGAAGGTGAAATACAAAGTCATGATTTTGGTGAGAGAGAGGTAATAAGGGAAATCGGGAAGTTACCAATTAAACTAAGATCGACACTAATCCTATATGCAATAGAGGGGTATTCTGTAAAGGAAATATCTGTTATATTACAAATTTCAGAAGCAGCAGTAAAGAAACGGCTGCAAAGAAGCCGTGAAAAATTAAATATCCAACTGGAAGGAGAAAAATAATGGAAAGCAGAGAAACTTCAAAGAAACTTGTGTTAAGTGAAGAAGTGAAAACACGTATCATACAGGAGGGACGAAAGGAGGCTTTTCGAAGGAAAAGAAGCTTAAAAATAAGATGTGGCATAGTTACATTATTACTTATAGCAGGCATTGCTGTATCGCAAGTAATGAGATATCCGGAAAAGGGAATGTTATATCCTGTTAAAGTATATGCACAGGAAGACTCGGGAATAAACGAAATTGATTTAGTTGAACAGGCAGTATTTCCTCTTGAAAAAAAAGAAACACCGTTAGGATTGGGATATGAGTTGTATACGACTGCTGAAAAAGGATATTATTGTAAGACCGTAGTTGATGATATGGGATATGGATTAGATACTGTTTTTTTAGATGAACACCTTGTTTATTGGATTCCAGATTACTGGAAGAATGATAATATTAAAATATATGATGAAGATGGTGAGATACTTGATAATGAAAATGCTTCAAAAGACCACAAAGCGAAAGTTACATACTGTGTCTACGATGAAGATGAAATATTACGATTTCAAATGACAGTCCAGCTTCGTGAAGAAAACGGGACTGGAGAAGGTGAAATTATAGAATTGATTTGTTACCCTGTTTTCATCGATTAAATTGTGTGATACTATAAACTATGTAGAGTAATGTATGATTCCTGCAGATAAATCGATAGTTAAGGAGGTAGAATAAATTGAAAAAACATATGTTGCGAACTGCAATTTTTATTGTCATTGGTTACTTCTTATTATGGTATGTTGGTGCCATGTTCAACTTCCTTCCATTTTTAGGAGGTGATTTTGCTGTTAGAGCAATTGGATTTACCGGATTTCTGCTTTGCCTAGTTATAGTGACTTGCACTTGTTGGATAAGTTATGAAATTAAAAGGAAATAATTAACTTTCAATTTTTGGAGTTGTAGTAATCGGAAGTCGGAGGTATAGAATCTATGAAAAAAATAATTAGAATAACTTTGATAACACTCATGTTACTTAGTCTGTTTGGATGTTCTCAAAAAGAACCATCAGTGGTTAAGACTTATGAGGTGACTGACTCGGAACTCGCTTTTGAGAATGATGAATTGGTAACTATGGTAAAGTATTATGAAATGAGCAACGGCACTTGGAAAACAGATGATTATACTTATCAATACAGATTAGAAGTTACCGGGAGGATGAATAATGCGGACAAAGACAGCACGTTTGTCTTCATAAGTAATATAAAAGATATTACATTTGAACAAGCATGAAAAGCAAGCGGACTTAGCAGTAACATGGATGACTATTTCAAAAAAGAGGATGCAAAATTTGTGGCTATGAAATAGATAA
>JBJELT010000103.1:38784-44053 GCA_051879295.1 Oliverpabstia sp.
ACCGATTTGGAACAGCCGAAATCAGCTTTCGCATTTGTAGGTTGTTTTGGATTCTATGCTGGAGAACCTAATAGGGAGTTAGTTTTCAATAAACCAGATGGTTTTGTGATTATGGTACCGCAAAATGAAAAATGGGCTGCATTAATTGAGGAATGCTATCCTTCATCAAAAAGAGTTACCAGATATGCAATAAAAAAGGATACAACATTTGATGTAGAAATGTTACGGGAAGAAATTAAAAAACTTCCTGATGGATATGAATTAAAAAAGATTGATGCAGGTATTTATGAGCAATGTTTTGAGAATCCGGCAACGGAAGATTTTGTTTCTGCATTTGGAAGTAAAGAAAAGTATTTGCAAATTGGCAGGGGCATGGTCATTACGAAGAATGGTACGATAGTATCAGGTGCGTCTTCTTATACACGATATAATGAAGGAATAGAAATTGAGGTTGATACCGTTGAACCCGAAAGGCGAAAACACCTGGCAACAATAGCCTGTGCAGCGCTTATATTAAATTGCTTAGATGAAGGATTATATCCCAGCTGGGATGCACAAAATATGAATTCAGTTCATTTGGCAGAAAAACTAGGTTATGAATTTGATCATGAATATATTGCATATGAGGTTGTGTAGGACAGGGGACAGTTCTGTGTCCGGTTTTGCAGGAATTGCGGTGGACATAGAACTATCCCCTGTCCCATTAAAGATTATGTATTGCTAAAGCAATATCTATTTTTATCATAATGGACTGATTCCTTATTTCTGGAATAATAAAATTATTTTCAAGATTGATGCAGGCATAAATTGCATTGGATTTTGCAAAGTCATTTGCCAAAATGGATATTTAATAATGCCGGGTGTATTATTTCCAACGCCCAGCTCCAGATACAGTACCTTCCCATGCTCGTGCTGCCGTACAAAATCTGCATACCGGTTTTTGGCGGCGTACCAGCCCTCATCTTGGACAAAAGTATCATCGCACCGGAGGTTCATGTTCATAGGTGTACCGCACACAGGGCACCGGGGAATCATCTCGGATGGAATTTTCATGTCCTGCTGTTCGTCTATCATCTGCCGAACTGTATCCTCATTGTCATAAGTCTTGTTGTGGCAGGCTCTGGAACATTGCCAGAGACCGTAATCTCCCTGCGTGTAGAACAGTTTCTTTTTATCAAATCCTGCCTTTGGAAATTGATGATCCACATTGGTGGTCAGCACAAAATAGTTTTTGTCCTTCACTAAATCCAGTAGTTCCTGATAAACCGGAATAGGCGCATCCACATAGCGATTATAGAAAATATGGCGGCTCCACCATGCCCAGTATTCTTCCAGCGTACTATAAGGATAAAACCCGCCGGAGTACATATCGGTGATTCCGTATCTCTGATGAAAATCTGAAAAATAGCGTTCAAAACGCTCTCCGCTATAAGTTAGTCCTGCGGAGGCAGACAGCCCCGCACCAGCGCCGATCAAGACAGCATCTGCCGTTTCCAATGTCTGTTTCAGCTTCTCAATCTGCCTGGAGCAGCTTTCTGTAAATTCTTTCGTCCTGTTCTTTGAAAACATTGAATATCACCTCAATCTTACTTCCGGTTTTCCTCTTATACTCCTGCACCGTCCGAACAGCAATCTCTGCCGCTTTATCATTCGGAAACATGAATACGCCCGTAGAGATACAGCAGAATGCAATACTGCCAACATTGTTTTCGTCCGCTAACTTGAGACATGAACGGTAGCAGGATTCCAGCAGTTCACAGTGCTGCTGAGTTAGTTTTCCCTGCACGATGGGACCTACCGTGTGGATTACATAATCACAGGGAAGGTTGTAGGCAGATGTGATCTTGGCCTGCCCGGTGGGTTCTTCATAACCCTGCTGTTTCATAATATCGGCACACTTCAAACGGAGCTGCACTCCGGCATAGGTATGGATGCAGTTGTCAATGCAATTGTGGCAGGGGTGGTAGCATCCGGTCATACCGCTGTTGGCCGCGTTGACGATGGCGCCGCATTCCAGCGTGGTTATGTCTCCGCACCAAAGATAAATTCCATTCTGAACCGGGTACAGATCGGACAGTCGGGTGATCTTCTTCATCGCCAATTCTCCTTGCAGATAGGCGTCCTGCACTTTAAGAAACCTCTGGCTGACAGTTCTTGGCTGACGGACATTCACAAGTGCCCGCAGAAGCACCTTTTGGCGGTCAGCGTCCGCCGGGATCTCCTGACGGCGGCAGGAGGGCCGCTCCCGAAGCAATTCCTCAATTAAATATCTTCTTCGTTCTTCCTGATTCATGGCATTACCCCCGTTTCACAATGATTGTTACTTAGAGGTTCTTCTTAGAATTCGTAAGGCGGATTGCCTGAGAAGTCCGCAATCACGCCGTGAGGATCTTCCAGATAGAACACCTCAAAGATGGGGTTGTCGGCAGTCTGGTACTGACCTTTGACAATGGGGTTGTTCATGCAGCCTTCCTTAACTGCCATGTTGTTCTCAAACACCACCTTGCCATGCAGACGAATCCAGGCGTAGCTGGGACTGGAGACAGACACCTCCACATAGGGATTGGCCTGCATATCCTTGTAGACATCTTTGGTGTTGTTGGTGCAGAACCAGAGCTTTCCGTCCTGCTCGAAGCAGAACATGAAGGGACGGCACTTTGCCTTACCATCACGGCCAACGGTAGAGAGATACTGGACAGGGTTTTCCTGTAAAAATTCAACGACTTTTTTCATGATAATTACCTCCAGAACGTATTTTTGTTTTGGAAAGGTTGCTTTTTCCTTTCGCTGGAATTATAATAACGCCGTAGAGCCAATTCGTAAAGTAAGCACAATATTGTGCTGTAGTTACCAGAAGGAAACTATTGGAGGATATACAATGGAAGACATCAAAACAATCGAAGCAACGCCAGAAAAAGATTTACCTGCCTGCCCGGTGGAAACCACCCTCATGCTGATCGGTGACAAGTGGAAGGTTTTGATTCTGCGAGACCTGATGCCTGGAACTAAACGCTTTGGGGAGTTAAAAAAGTCCATCGGCAGTGTGTCTCAGAAAGTGCTGACCGCCCAGCTTAGGGGTATGGAGGAAAGTGGTCTGTTAAGCCGCAAGGTCTATGCTGAGGTGCCACCCCGTGTGGAGTATACGCTGACTGAGCTGGGGTATAGTTTAAAGCCTGTCTTAGATTCCATGTGGACGTGGGGAGAAAACTACAAAGCAAAAAATGGAAATAAATAATAGATAGAAAATGTATTACAAAAAACATATTTACAGAGGAAAGAGGTTGTAATTATTATGCGTTTATATATTGCACGTCATGGAGAAACTACCTGGAATGTGTTAAATAAAGTATGTGGAAGACCAGATGTGGAACTGACAGAAAAGGGGCGCCAGCAGGCTATGGAACTGGCGGAGAAAGTGAAAGGAAAAGGAATCACCCGGATGTTGGTTTCCCCGCTGCAGCGTGCCCGGATGACAGCTCAGCTGGCAAATACGTATATTCAGGTTCCTATGGAAATTGAGGAGCGGATTATTGAGCATAGTTTTGGTGAGATGGAAGGCATGCGGCGGGATGATCCGGTATTTCAGGAGCAAAAAAGAAATATCACCGCCCGTTTTCCAGGCGGTGAGTCTGTACTGGATGTAGCACACCGGGTATACAGCCTTCTTGATGAGATTCCCACCAAATATCCGGGAGAAACCATTCTTTTGGTATGTCACGGAGCTGTCAGCCGGGTAGTAAACTCCTACTTTGAAGACATGCCAATCGATACCTTTGGAAAATACATTCTTGATAACTGTGAACTCAAGGAATATATTCTATTTTAGTTTGACATGTATTTTCTTCTAGCCTACAGTGTTTTTTGGAATAGAACAGGAAACTTCTTATCCTTTTTTTCAGAAGCATTGGGAAAAGTGAGTCCGAAGATCCGACGCTTACGAAGACTTCCTTGCTCAGGCTCTCCTGAGCAAGGATTTAGTCGTAGTTAGCGGCTAGCTGAGGAGGAGCGGCCTGCTTCTGAAAAAAAGGATAAGAAGTTTCCGTCCCTTTTCCAACAAAACAACTCCATTTATTTGACCAGCGCTGATATTTCTTTGAATCTTGGATAGCACGAGGTCTCCATCAGTTCAAACAACAGCGATTCATATGAGGTCACGATGACTCCTTCCTGTATCATTCGCTGGATAGCAGTCTGTTTATCGGAAAGTTTTCGTGAAGATACGCAGTCTTCTACAAGGATGACTTCATAACCGTTCTGGAGAAGGTCAAGGGCAGTCTGTAGAACACAGATATGGGTTTCGATGCCTGCCAGGATAATCTGGCGGCAGCCGGATTCCTGAATGGTTCTTCGGATTTCTTCCTCGCCCCAGCAGCTGAAGGTTCGCTTTTCCAGATAATCGGTGATTTCGGCATAGCGGAAGATGGAAGGATCGGACATGCCCAGCCCTTTGGTATATTGCTGAGTGATCTGAATCGGAACCTCCAGAATCCGCAGTCCCTGCAGGAGAATTTTTGTATTCTGAAGAAGCAAAGCAGATTCATAAATTGCCGGAAGAAGTTTTATCTGGTCGTCAATCAGAAGCGTAAGACATTGTTCTCTTTTGATTTTCATTATACACATGTCCTTTCAAGTATGATGCATTGGTAAGGGCACAGCGCAGCCCGCTGTGCCTGCATTTTGTGGTTTTGAACACTTATAAAATAACATATTTTCCGCCTTTTGCATATAGTATTAAGAAAACATGCCCGCGAGGTGGATGTATGCAGTATGAGCAGCCGTTTCCTTTCTATATGACATATCCTTTCTGGTTTCCGATGGAGCAGGAGCGGGAACAGGAAAGAGATATGCAGCTGATGAAATCTTATTATTCCCGCAAAGCAGCTCGGATACAGGAAAAAGTGGAGAGAGAATGTGACAGGATGGAATACGATGGAAGTATGATGTTTGATGAATATCCAGATAAGTTTATGATGGAACATCTTTGCAGAAAGATTGAAAATGAAGTACGTGAAGAGGAAGAAAGGGCATCTTTGGAAGAACAGCAAAATAACGGAGATCAGGGCGAAGTGGAGATGACAGTGAGAAGAGACGGGGATGGCCTCCGGGATCTGATTGGTGTTTTGTTGTTTAACGAAATGTTCAGGAGAAGATGCAGGCACAGAAGATGCCGGGGCAATAATGGAAGATGGCGTTTTTGATGATTTCTTAAAAAATGAGAGTATGAAAAAAAGTCTGTAAAAACTATATAAGTGATGAGCTATAAGGTCTT
>JBJELT010000104.1:0-9522 GCA_051879295.1 Oliverpabstia sp.
TCACTGCTTCCCTCACTCCATCCATCTGAATCAGGAGCATACACGCTGTATAAATAATCTTCCGTACGGATGCATCTTCCTGTCCGGCTTTCACTGATCTGCGCAAAAATACGATTTATTCTACCTTCTGTTTTTCCATCCGCTACATTTTTCAGATTTTCACCAATCATGGTATTTCCCACATCTATACCTGCCATTGCTAAAATACTTTTTGGAAGACTGCTTGTACTTACCAACTCCTGCACCCTCTTCCCTCCCCGGAATCCAGGGCCACTGATTACCAATGGAACTTTCAGACAGGCTGAATGGCAGGATCTTTTATAATCGTCACCGCCTTTCATATGCTCATCACGGTTTCTTGTTTTAAAATGTGATCCATGATCTGATGCGTAAATAATAACCGTATTTTCATATAACCCTTTTTCTTTGAGTTTTTTCACAACACGTCCGAGATTATCATCCAAACTCTTACAACATCCCAGATAATCTGGATACATTTCTCGATAATCTCCTTCTAGTGCCTCCAAATCTCCCGGCAGCTTATAATTTTTAAAACGCTCCTTGGAACCGTTTGGACCTTCATAGCACTCATGATCATTCTGATGATGTGGCTCAATATGAGAAATGGTCATAAAAAATGGTTTTTCTCCCGTATACTGTTCCAGATATTCAAGCGCAAAATCGGTGATACAGTCTGCACGATAACCTTTAAATTCACACTTTTGCATGTTTTCATCAAAAACATATCCGTCATATCCATGTGAAGTGAACTCCAAAATATCTGCCGCACGCCAGAACCCTTTATAACCCCCTCTTCTTTCCGGTGGAATCGCCTTTGTTTCATAATCAATCGATGGTAGCTGACTTGCCAAATGCCATTTTCCCACATATGCAGTTTCATAACCCGCTTCATTAAAGTAATCAGCAACTGTTTTGACGTTTAACGGCAGTGCCTGTGAATTTCTATAACAATTTAATTCCGTCGGATATCGTCCGGTTTGAAACAATGCCCTGCAAGGTCCACACACAGGTTGAGCAGTGTAAGCTTCTTCAAATAATACACCTTCCTTTGCAATTTGATCCAGATTGGGACTGATATCCAACTCCTGCCCATAACATCCCAAAGTATCAGCTCTTTGTTGATCCGTAAAATAAAACAATATATTCGGTCTACTCATTTTTTCTCCTTATTTCAATCCTGAAGTTACTATTCCCTGAACAAAATATTTCTGACAACATAAGAACAAAATCACCATGGGTAATACAACCATTGCAGAAGCAGCCATCAATTGGTTCCATTGAATGGTTGTATCTGTTTTAAACATCGTCAGTGCAAGCTGCACCGTTTTATGACTATCTGAATTCGTCATTACCAATGGCCACAGATAATCATTCCACACAGAAACACTCTTCATCAATCCCAACGTTGCCAAAATTGCTTTTGAGTTTGGCAAATATATTGAAAAATATGTTTTCCATTTATTCGCTCCATCAATTTCAGCAGCTTCATCCAAAGAACGTGGGAAATTTTCATAAAACTGTTTGCACAAAAACACACCATAGGATCCGGAAACCAACGGAATAATAAGTCCTGCAAAGGTATTAATCAAACCGTTTCCTCCCATACCCCAAATATTATTACCTCCCGCTAACGGAAATCTGGCCATAATCAAAAAAGTGGGAAGCATTGTCACCTGTGCCGGCATCATAAGACCAACCATCAAAAGCCCAAACATAACACCTGCTCCCTTAAACTTAAGCCTCGCAAATGCGTATCCTGCAATGGAGTTAAACAATAAGGAAAATAAAACAGCTGCCAGCGTGATACAAATGGAATTCCTAAAATAAATCAACCAATTACCATTTGACATAGCCATAATATAGTTGTCCAAAGAAAACTTTTCCGGCAAGAAACTGAATGTTGCTGATCTGATTTCATCCATTGTCTTAAAGGATGTCATAACCATCATCAGGATTGGAGTCAACATAATCAGTGAAGCAAGAGTCATAAGCACTCCCCATATAATATGATAAATCTTTCTTTTTTTCATTTTACCCTCCCTATGATACATCAACATCCTGTCCGCCGCTTCCAAATTTAAATACCAGAGCCGTAACGATAATAGAAAACAGAAGCAATACTACAGACATGGCACTGCCGTATCCCATCTTAAATTCCAAAAAAGCTCTTCGATAAATCTGATGAACAATTGTAGTTGTACGATTTAATGGTCCTCCACTTGTCATAATATTGATCTGCTCAAAAACCGCAAAACTGTTTACGATACCTGTTACCAGCAAAAAGAAAGTGGTAGGGCGAAGCATTGGCCATGTAATTCTTGTGAATTTTTTCAAAGAATTCGCTCCATCAAGTGATGCTGCCTCATACAAAGAATCTGGAATAGATGTCAAACCCGAAAGATAAATAACCATAGAATATCCACAATTCTTCCATATACCCATTAGTATTACACAGGGCATTGCCATATTGGGATCCTGCAGCCACTGTTTTGTTGAAGCACCAAATACTTTCAAAATTGAATTAAGTAAACCAAATGTAGGGTCATAAATCCATAACCATACCATAGACATACAAACCATCGACATAACATTCGGCAGATAAAATGCAGTTCTGAACACAGGAATCAGTCTGGATTTCCGATACAGGATAACCGCAACAAACAAACCTATAGCCAATTGCGGAAACAGCGTAAATACACTGTAAAAAAGAGTATTCTTTACCGCAATAAAAAAGTCTTCATCCTTAAATAAATTAATATAATTTTTCAATCCTACAAAATTTGGGCTTGTATATAGATTATAATTTGTCACACTATAATACAGTACCATACCAATTGGGATCAAAATAAATACGGTAAACACAAAATATGCCGGAAAGATCATAGCATACGCACAATTATCATATTTTTTCTTTTTTCTTATCTTTGTCCGATTCACTTTTACCCTCCTTCTTATATGAAAAAGATTTAAAATGACGAGATGTATGCTATGCATCCCGCCAGTGAAATTATTGATTGTCTATCTCTTCCTGTATCTTATCCGCTGCATTATTCAATGCTTCTTCCGGCGTTTTCACATCATACATAATTTCTTCCATTGCCTGTCCAATGATATTGTATACTGAGTTCGCATAGGCAACCTTTGGTGATCCTGTACCACATGCGATAGAGTTATAAATTGCTTCATGTTTTTCCGGATCTTCCTCGATATATTTGTCTTTCAAAGATTCTCTTAATACTGCTGCTCCCAGATCTTCATACCTTGTCCACATATTCTCCGCTGAAGAAACATATTCGATAAATTTCCATACCTCGTCTTTATACTCAGTTTCCCCACTCATGAACATAAACTGCATACCACAAAATGTTGCCTGTTTTATTCCGGAAATCGGATCAGCCATTGCAATCTTTCCTTCCAGATCACCTGTATTCCAATTGGCAAAGTTGGTATCATTTGCAAATGTCATTGCTGCTTTTCCGCTTGCAAAAGGATTCTCATCCGCATTATCCGCATTCCAGAAAATAATTCCTTGATCGACCAGCTCCTTCATAAATTCTGCGGCCTCAATGGCTTCTGGAGTATTACAGAGAATCGTATCATCATCTTCATCGACCAGATTTTTCACACCATTCTGTTCCATAAAAATGGAAAACCAGTGCTGTGTATTGGTACCTGATGTTGGAATTCCCAAACCAGTCTGAACAACAGTATTTCCATCTTTTTTGATCAGTGCCAGCTGAGCTTCTTTAAGTTCTTCCCATGTGGTAGGCGGTGATTCCGGATCCAGCCCTGCCATTTCAAACATTTCCTTGTTATAAATCAGAATACGCGGATCCGCAATAACCGGAATACCATACTGAGTTCCGCTGATATTACCGAGAGAAAGAGCACTTTCCATAAAGTCATCTTTCCCTTCCCAGTCCTCCATATACTCATCTAATGACGCATACTGGCCCAGCGGAACACGGGTTCCCATTGATGCCAATGTAAAATTAATAATATCCGGCGCCGTTCCCGAAGCAAATCCTGTATTTAGTTTTGTTTCAAAATCATCACCTGCAGGTGCTTCCTGATACTCAATATCAATATTCGGATTTTCTTTTTCAAAACCTTCTACCATTTTTTCCCAATATGCTTTTCTCTCAGGCTCGGTACCAACACGCAAAAAGACAAGTTTTACTTTTTCTCCACTCGTTTCCACACTATCGTCTGTCTCTTCTGCAGCCATATCTCCTGATATCAGTTCTTCGTTTCCATTGTCTCCACAGCCCGCCATGCCAAAAACTGATGTCAATCCCATCACTGCCGCACATAACATTGCTATTTTTCTTTTCATAGCCACGTCCTCCTTTATTTGATGGTTTTATTATAAGAAAAACGAAGTGTCAAAAACATACTTCCGTTTTTCATATCTTTGCACTTCGTTTTTAATATTCAAAACAATTAATTATTATTTCACTTCCTATGTAAAAAATTGTAAATAACTAGTTTTTTTTTGTATTATTTTGTTTTCTGTACTCAATCGGTGAACACTTATAATGTTCTTTAAACGCCCTGCTAAAATGTGCAGAATCAAAAAAACCTGTTTTTTCTGCAATCTCCTGCATAGACAATTTTGTATTTTTTAAAAGGACACATGAATTTTCCAGCCGAATTCTCTGCAGATAATCACTGAATTTCTCTCCTGTCTCTTTTTTGAACAAGACGGAAATATAAGTTCGACTCAAATGAACTTTTTCCGCAATATTTTCCATTAATATTTTTTCAAAATAATGGGCTTCTACATAATTCATAACTTCCTGTATTGGCTGAGAATAACAGTTAGTTTCCCTCTTTTTTCTTAACAGCAGAGAAAGGCATTTCTGTGCTTCATCTACTTTTCGATACAATTCCTGATATTTCTCACAGTTTTCACCCAATTGCAGACCAATTACGCCCACACTCCTCTGTTCCTCCGTATCCAAGGTATATCTCCATAATCTGTGTATATACGTTGTAAGAATTTCATTACTAATTGTCTTTACATACTGAGGCGGGAGAAAATCTGCTGATTTCAACCTTTCCAGCAAGGATTCCGTCTTTTCGTCTGCCTCATCATACTTTTCCTGTTCAATCAACTGAATAATTTCTTTCATATCATAATTGCAATACAGTTCTTCCAGATTATTATCCGGGCTAACCTTCAATTTATCATATTCCATACACCCCCAAACATTAAAAAACACACGATTTTCTCTGGCTTGTAATGCCTGTCTATACAGTTCCCTGACTTTTGAAAAACCATTTTTTTTGCAGCTGATTCCTATAAAGAGCTTTTCTCCCATGTGAATTCGTAAAATCTTACACAATTCTTCCGCAACTTCCTTACGTATCAAATCATTTCTATGATTATATATAACAGTATATTCCTGCATAGAATTCGGAAAGCAGTAACCATTAAGCAACTTCTCTTCCATAAATAGTTCAATTATTTCTCGTACTTTTTCCACTACCTCAGGTTTTTCAAAATATATATTCCATACAACCAGATTATGTTCAGCCAATTTGATATGATTATCATTGATAATCAAACGTAGTTTTTCTTCCGGAATCCCATCTGCTGCCTCAATAATATATTGCAATATTTCATCTGGCTGCTCCTTATTCTGACTGTTACTTTTTCTTTCATAAAGATACTTTCGTGCTTCTTCAAGAATTTTCTTAATTCCCTCCCCCGTAATTTCCGGCTTCAAGATAAAATCATGTACTCCAAGCTTTAATGCCTGTCTTGCGTATTGAAATTCATCATATGCACTTAAAATAACCGTATATGGATTTTTCCCCAGTTCCTGTATGTTTTTCAGAAGTTCTATTCCATCCATATTCGACATACAGATATCAGTAAAAATAACATCAACGTCATGATTCCTGCAATATTCAAGTGCCTGACGACCATTGGTAAATTCCCCAACCAACAGATAATCCGAATCCATCTTTTCAATTTTCTTCTTTATCCACTGTCTGGTAATACTTTCATCATCAACAATAATTATTTTTATCATATCACACACTTTCCTTTGGTATTTTCGTTCTCTCTTCTTCCATTTGCTTCTGCACCGGTAAACATACTTCTATACATAGCCCTCCATTATCCATTTGTATAACTTTCAAGCCATATTTCTCCCCAAAGAATAACTGAAGTCTTTCCTGAACGTTTTTCAGTCCGATACTACTTACCTGTTCTTTTCGTTTATTGCCTGAAGGTTCATCCAGAATTTGCCTTATTTTTTCTACATTAGCTCCCTCACCGTCGTCTAACACACGAATTACGATTGTATCATCCTTTCGTTTTCCCACAATCATAATATGTCCCATTCCTTCTTTTTCGCTAAAGCCATGAGAAATTGAATTTTCTACAAGTGGCTGTATGGAAATCCGCGGAATCAGACACTCCATAACCTCTTCATCTACTTCTATTTTCCATTCAAACGTATTCTGATAACGATTTTCCATCAAAACAAGATAGTTCTTCAATGCCTGCAGTTCTTCTCCTATCGGAATCAGCTTTCTATAATCTGAAAATGTTCTTTTCAACAGTTTTACCAAGGCTATCAGTGATTCCTCCGCTTTTTCTTCCATTCCCATTTCAATCTGAAAACGGATTGACGCCAATGTATTATATAAGAAATGCGGATTGATTTGTGCCTGAAGAGCCTGTAATTCCAATACTCGTTTTTCTTCATCCTTTTCTTTCAGCTGTTCAATCAATTGTTCAATTTTTTCAATCATCATGTTGAACTGTTGACTGAGTTCCCCAAACTCATCCAGATTTTCCACTTCTGTACGAACACTGAGATCGCCTTTATAAACATTTCGCATATCACGCTTTAGTTTCCTCACAGGCCGACTGATATAACGTGAATCAAATATAGACATTACAATCTCAAGAATAAAGAATGCAATCAAAGCAAGGATAACCCATACATAACCTTTGATTGTACTCCATGCCATTCCATGCCTGTTCTCATACATGATTATCTTCCATCCCGTAGATGGATTGGTCACAAAATACACCTGTGACTGCATACCATTTACCTTTGCCTGAAAATATCCATGATTATATTTGACAATTTTATATATATAACTTTCTGATGTTATTTTTTTGCCGATCATTTCCTGATTTGTTGAAGTAATAATCACTCCCGCATCATCCATCAGCATTACTTCCTGATTGTCCTGTTCAATTCCACCCTCAAATATGCCTTGTATATCTTCATGTGTAATATTTACATCAAGAATCCCTACGTAACGCCCACTGTTGAAATTTTTGATCAATCGGATGGCTCTTACAGCGCTCCCCTCATTCAACGACTGGAATTCTTCACTTTGATGCGTTGGAATATAGCGAATCTTACTTTTTCCGTCCAGTATCTCAAACCATTCTTCCTGTTTCAGTTTTTCCAAATCCGGATACTTTGTTTTAACCTGACTGACATTTTCTGATATAGAATAATTACATCCGTTTTCTCCCAGAATTTTCAAGTCACATTTCTTATTGCTGCCGGGATACTTATTCTGCTGTAAAAATTCCGTTATCGCTCTAGTTGTAGTTACCCTCTCATATTCATTTTGAAAGTTTTCTTTTGATATCAGACGATTGATTTCATAATCCCCCATAATGCTTTCTGAATACATTACAATACTGTTGAGATAATTCTCCATACTGGTATTGATTTGATTGAGTATTACAATTCTGGATTGGTTTAATCGCCTGTTACTTTCGGTATTGATCAGAGAAATAATACAGACACATAAAATGAGACATGGCAGCACAAAAAAGCACATATTCGTTACCAGTATTCTATGCTGTAATCTCATTGGCTTTCTTCTTATTTTCATAATCAAATCAACTCCTGAAGTCTGGGAACCGCATACATAAAAAAGTTACGATATGCGTCACAATAATAATTTTTACCTCTGTTCCCTTCCGGTGTATCTATGCAATTTCTTCTGCAACCGTTTCTGCATAAATAAAACCATTCACATTTTCCACATTCTTCCGGTATTTTTCTTGAAAAATCCACAAAAAGAAGTTCTTTTCTTCTATTATTGATTTCTTCCCACGAATTTTCTTTGAGATTTCCTAACTTCCAATTATCCAAAACATAAAAATCACAAGGATATACACTGCCATCTGCTTCTATCACCCATTGCAATCCACAGCTTCCTCGCATATTACAGCTTTCCGGTTGCCCACCGCTGAGTATGACCAACAGATTCATGAAATATCGATTATACACGTAATTTCCCTGTTTCATATCATTATACCAACAGTCAAACAGACTCTTTAAAAAATACTCATATCTCTGTGGAGTTAGAGAAAAACCATATTTTCCAGGGGCTTCTCCTAAAGGATCCAGACACTCGATGTATTGCTGATATCCCATACCATTTTCTTTAAAATAACGATAAATCTCTGCTGCATGTTTCGCTGAAGTTCCTGTTACTACAGACAAAATGTTAAAACGTATTTGATATAGACGCATTTTATCAATTGTCTGACATACTTTTGGGTATGTACCTTGACCCTGAACATCCACTCTCCATCTGTCATGAATTCTCTGGGTTCCATCCAAAGATATTCCTACGAGAAAATCATTATCTTTTAAAAACGGATACCATTCCTCATCAAGTTCATATCCATTCGTTTGAAGATTATATTGTATTGTTATATTTCTTGAATTTAATTCCTGCACCGTTTTTACAAACATCCTGAAATATTCAATACCTGCTAAAGTTGGTTCTCCTCCCTGAAAAGTAAAACCACATTCTTCCTCTGATACTTCCAATGCTTTCTGTATTACACATTTCATAGTATCATATGTCATTTTTCCATACGATGCCATTTCTCTGTTTTTGGCTTCATCCGCATAAAAACAATATGCACAGCGCATATTACAATTTCCAGATACAGGCTTTATCAATAAATGCATTTTTTTCATTTTTCTGCTCTCTTCACTTCTTTTTTACATTGTAACATACTACGATTATATTCGACATATGCTAATCTTTTCCATTTTTTGTATAATTGTTCTGTCATATCCTTCAAGTACGCCCCGGCGTACTTGCATCTTATTTTTCTTTTCATTATAATAGTCAATAATCAATCTAAAGGAGCTTGTTTCATATGAAAAAGCAGAAAACGCTTTTATTTTCCCTGATTCTCGTGATCTGCATTGCTATATTCTGGACAGGGAACAGACCCAATGTCGTTTAGTTAAGAATTTTATCCCATTTATTAGTTACCCAAACTTCCCACATAAAAAATGAGCTTCGCATCTTGAAAAATCAATACTTTAACCCACAAAATAGCAATCAGGCGGCACTTTGTCCGTATTCCAATGTTTCCTGCATATATTTTGGCAGTCTCTGAATAAAGCTGGCAGTAAATTTCTCCAGCTCCTGTTTGTTGAGCTGCAAATTCTCATCACCATCAACAGCACTTTATCGCATCCCCAATAC
>JBJELT010000105.1:0-1878 GCA_051879295.1 Oliverpabstia sp.
TATGTGACGAAATGCAGGATTGTCTGAAGTTATATTACAGCCTGCAGCCGGATGACCGTATTTTCCCGGTAACAAAGTATTATCTGAACCATGAAATGGAAAGAGGATGTAAAGCAAGCGGTGTGAAAAAAATTCGTGTGCATGATCTTCGGCACAGCCATGTCTCTTTGCTGATTAACATGGGTTACACGGCACTGGCAATCGGGAAAAGGGTTGGTCATTCAGCGGAAAAAATTACTTACCGGTATGCACATTTGTTTCCGTCTGTACAGCAGAATATGGCAGATCAGTTGGATGCAGAAAATATGAATGAAGAATCAAATGATAGGGAAGGAGGACTTGCGTATGTCAGCTAAATGTCTGGATAAACAGGGGCGGTGGAGAAATAAAACGGTAGCGTTTCGGGTATCACCGGAGGAGGATGAACTTCTGGAAACAGCAGTCAGATTGTCCGGTCTGACCAAACAGGATTATATTATCCGAAGATTGCAGGAAAAAGAGGTTGTAGTGACAGGAAATCCGAGAGTGTATAAAGCGTTGAAGAATGAGCTTGCAAAGGTTCTTAATGAGCTGAAACGTTTGAAAAAGGGTGATAATGTGCCGGAGGATTTACTGGAGGTGATCCGGCTGATCACAATCACGATGGATGGCATGAAGGAAGAATAGAAAAAGCCTTTAAGTGTCGGCAAACACCTAAAGGCAGGGATTTGGTAGAATACTCTCCAAAAACTATCTATGGGTATTCTATCAAAATCCCCGCTTCCTTTCAACGGGAAAATAAGGAGGAATGATGGAAACGAACAAGGTAGAGACAAAGAAAACAGAAACAAAAAGGATGGAGCCGGATCTGAAGCTGATCAATATGGAAACGGTGGAGGTAGAGCAGATTGAATGGCTGTTTTACCCGTTTATCCCTTTTGGGAAGGTAACGATTATTCAGGGAGATCCCGGTGAAGGCAAGACAACTATGGTGCTTCAGATCATTGCAAAATTGACCAGAGGAGAAAAGATTCTGCCGGAGCAAGAACAGGCAACCGAGGAAAAGAGTGGAGCAGAAATAGCGGCTGATTCTGATGTGAAATTATCGGAAAGTTCTATTGAGCCTGTGAATGTCATTTATCAGACTGCAGAGGATGGACTGGGCGATACGATTAAGCCGAGGCTTCTGGCGGCTGGTGCTGACTGTTCCAGAGTGCTGGTCATTGATGACCGGGAGCAGCCACTTACTATGCTGGATATCCGGCTGGAGGAAGCTATTATGCAGACAAAAGCCCGTCTGGTGGTTTTAGACCCGATACAAGGCTTTCTTGGTGCAGAGGTGGATATGCACCGGGCAAATGAAATACGTCCGTTGATGAAACGTGTAGCGGTGCTTGCAGAGAAATATCACTGTGCAATCATTCTGATCGGGCATATGAATAAAAACAGCAACGGAAAGTCTTCCTATCGTGGCTTAGGTTCTATAGATTTTCAGGCGGCAGCCAGAAGTGTGCTGATTGTTGGGAGAATTAAGGATGAACCGGAAATCCGTGTGGTATGCCACGTGAAAAGTTCCCTTGCACCAGAAGGGAAGTCCATAGCATTCCGTCTGGATAAGGAGACGGGTTTTGAATGGATCGGGGAATATGACATCAGCGCAGATGATCTGCTCAGTGGTGACAGCAGAGGGCAAAAAAGCCGGAAAGCGAAAGAGTTCTTGCTGGAGATATTGGCTAACGGTGGTATAGCTCAGAAAAAGATTGAAGAAGAAGCTGAAAGGCGTGGGATTAAGAAGAAAACACTGCGAAATGCAAAACTGGAACTGGAGATTGATTCTGTAAAACGTGGAAATCAATGGTTCTGGATGCTGTCAGAATAAAAGGAAGATGGCAAGATGAC
>JBJELT010000106.1:0-9365 GCA_051879295.1 Oliverpabstia sp.
TGATGAAGGATCCGGGACATAAACAGGTTCATGATTATATGAAAGCTCTGATCAGTCTTTACAGAAATCATCCGTGTCTGTATGAACTGGACACCGAGGAAAAGGGATTCGAATGGATCAGCGTGGATGATGCAGACCGCAGCATCTTTAGCTTTGTAAGACACAGCAAGGATGGAAAAGACAATCTTCTGTTTGTGTGTAATTTTACCCCGGTGGAGAGAGAAGATTATCGAGTGGGAGTATTGAAAAGAAAACAGCATACTCTGATTCTGGATTCCACATGGGAAAACTATGAAGAAAACCAGGAAATCAAGTTAAAACCAGAAAAAATTGAGGCAGATGGAAAAGCATATTCGATTGCACATCCGCTGAAAGGATATGGGGTACTGGTGTTCAAATTCTGATAAATAGTAGTAACGGGTCTGTCGATTTGGTCGGCAGACCCGTTCGTTGTGATACTGTTCCTTCTGAGGTTACTGTTCACACGGGATAGTTATTGTGTAAACGGTAACTGCTATGGTACAATAGATGAAAAGGTTAACATGGTGAGTCGTACACAGTACAATCAGGGGGGTTATGGAAGAAGAAAGTAGAATACGTTGGCTGGATGCAGCCAGAGGTTATGGGATATTATTGGTGATATTTGCACATGTGGATTATTCGTTTCTCAGAGGGATTATTTATACGTTTCACATGCCATTGTTTTTCTTTTTGTCAGGCTATGTTTTCAGCAGGAAGGAGACATTCGGGCAGTTTGTGAAAGGGAAGATCAGAAGAATTCTTGTGCCATACTTCTGTCTGGGGATTCCCATGCTGATTTTTGATGTTTTTTTACAGAGACGTTTTCAATTCTTTTCTGTTTTGCTGGCCAGGCAGGAATTGATTGCGCTGCTGGAACAGAGGCGATTATGGACTTTATGGTATATTGCCTGTCTGTTCTGGCTGAATATTTTATTCTATGGTCTGGTAACCTTTGTGAAGAATGAAAAGGTATTGGCTGCAGTTACAGTTATTCTTGCGGTTGTGGGGCTGGTGTATTATGCTCTGGGCGGAGATGCTCTGTACTGGAATGTGGATGTGTGTCTGACAGCACTGCCATTTTTCTATGCAGGATATATGTGCCGGAAAAAACAAATACCGGAAAAGTACATTTTCCCTGCAAAATATAAGATATTACTTGGAATGGGAGCGTTTTTGATTGTGATTCTCAGTATGATATTGAATCAGACATTTGCGGGAGATCATCTGGAAATGTTCTATAATCATTATGGGATTGCAACGGTTACCTATATGGGGGCTTTTGCCGGAATTCTGATGATGCTTCTATTCGCCAATCGATTTGCAGTGAAACCGGCATGCTACCTGGGAGAAAACTCCATTCTGTACTATGCATGGCATCAGACGATACTGATTCCGCTGCTTGACGGGCTGTATATGAAACTGGGTATATCCCAACTGCCTACGGGAAGCCTGCCATATTTTTGCCGGAGTATATTATCGGCTGTCGTGATCTGTGTGGTTTTGACAGCGGCGAATAAGGTGATGCACTGCGGGGTGCTGAAAGTGGCACTAGGAGAGAAATAGACTTTTTGTAATTCTTTTGGAAAGGGGACGGAGAATCTCTGGAAGTTTTCAGAAGCAGGCCGTTCCTCCTCAACTCTGCACTAAGCGCGACTAAATTGACGCTCAGGAAAGCCTTCGCGCCAAAGTCTTGCTAAGTGCATATTTTCGGACTCACTTTCCCCAATGCTTCTGAAAACTTCCAGAGATTCTCCTGTTTTATTCCAAACGAAATAAAATGCGTGGGGCAGGAATGTGTGTTGCTTGCTTAAAATAATATTATGAGTTATCATATAAGAAAATAATTATAGAAACTAAAATAGGAGGTTATGGTATGAATAATATAGAACGTAGAGATGCAGGTTTGGCTTATATTTCAGATGAGAGTATTTTTGAGGAGCAGTTGGTCTGCAGGAAGATTTTGCAGAAGTTGAATTTTATGGATCGTTCTGATTTCGATGGAATCAGCAAGGTTGTAAAGGAACTTCTGGGTAAGTCGGAGGGGGCTTTTATTAATCCTCCGTTTTACTGTGATTATGGAAAACATATCGAGGTGGGCAAAAACTTTTTTGCTAATTATAACTGTACGCTTCTTGATGTGGCTAAAATCAGGATTGGTGATAATTGCCAGCTGGCTCCTAATGTAGCAATCTATACCGCAGGTCATCCGGTTCATCCGGTCAGCCGTAATTCTGCCTATGAATACGGGAAAGAAATAACGATTGGTGATAATGTGTGGATCGGGGGAAACACGGTGGTATGTCCCGGGGTACATATTGGAAGCAATGTAGTGATTGGCGCCGGAAGTGTGGTAACAAAGGATATTCCGGACTGGTGTATCGCTGCCGGCAATCCCTGTAAGGTTATCCGGAAAATAACAGATGATGACAAAAAGAAATTGTTCCGTGATGAAGAAATCGATGAGGAAGCATGGGATGATATTGTAGTGCGGATGGAGCTTTAAAAAAGTCTTCGGCGGATTGCAGAGGTGTACGTCATACAAAGCATGACGTACACCTCGCAACAGGAAATGCCAAAGAGCCCTATTTTTGATTCCAATTGTATATCAAAACGACCTTTTTCGGATTCTCTGTTTGAGGTTCTGACAGAACGATTGCGGAATACAACAGAGATATCTGGAAACTCTGCTGATTGATTTGAGATTTTGTGAGGGAGGATGTTTTCGGGAACATCCTCTCCGTTTTACATAGGGTGTTTCGTTTTTACTGTGGATGTTGATTCTCTTACAATTAATTGGGCGTGAAGCAGAAGTGTACCGATGGAAACATGATTGAGCAGACTTTCCAATGCACAATATGCACTTTTTCCGATCTGTATTCTGTTTTGGCGGACTGTGGTCATTGGCGGAGAGGTATAGGCACAGAATGGAAGATCGTCAAAACCTATAATACTCAGTTCCTCCGGAATGTGATATCCAAGCTGTTGGCACTGGCATATTGCCGCATGAGCAAGTTGGTCATGGCTGCAAATGATAGCAGTTACCCCCATATCTAACAGTTTGGGAAGGTGCCTTTCCACACATTCTGTAATAAGGTAGGCATTTCGGGCACGTGTATAATCGGCGTTCAGACCTGACTGCCGGAGTGCCTGAAAAAAAGCTTTATGTCTTACCTGCATGATGTGGGAGCCAAGAGCGGCACTCAGGTAACCGATATTTTTATGACCAAGTTCTTTCAGATGTGAAACGGCAAGTGCCATTCCTTCCGTATTGTCAATTCCTACATAGGCAACTGAAGGGTTGGCAGGGATATAGTTATCATACAAAACAGCAGGAATCCGGCTGATATGAAAATCCTTCATCCATGGTGTGCTGAGGCTGAAACCAATTACAAAGGAGCCCTTGTAGTTATTTTGAATCATAAAGGCATCATAGGTTATGCTTTTTTGTAGTTTGTCGTTTACCTGTATGACATCTACCGTGTAACCGGCCGGTTCCGCAAGCTGTCTGAAACCCAGTATGATGTCATAACCAAACTGATGAGGTGCTTTGTACTCTGTATTATCAATCAGGATGCATAGCTTTTGTTCCTCATCCTTTTGACGCCGGAGTTTTTTTGTGTATCCCATTTCTACTGCGGTCTCTAAGATTTTTTTCTGTAATTCTTCGCTGATATTGGCTGTGCCGTTGAGTGCTTTTGAAACAGTGCCTTTGGAAATTCCCAGCTTGTCAGCGATATCCTGCATTCTTATCATGGAATTCTCTCTCTTAATAGTTAGTTTTGAAGTGACTGTATTTAGTAGCCACTGTGAAGGTACTGAACAGCAACATGTTGAATACAGAAACTATTATATAGGAACAAAATATAAAAAGCAATTTATTTTTCTTTGATGAAAAAAGTTTCCTAAAGTTTTAAATGGGCACAAGAAATGGAAATGTGCATAATACACAAAAATATATGAAATAAACTGTATAAAATGTGAAAATAATATATTAAATATAAAAATATACTTGATATTGTATAAAAAAATAGTAAAATCTATAGACACAAGGAAACTAAAGGAAACTCATAAAGAAAGAGAGGAATGGAAGAAACATGAGAAAAAAGCTAGCAATTTTGTTGACCGGCATAATGGGGCTGACCATGGCAAGCGGCTGTGGTGAAACCGCCCAGTCGGTGCCGCAGGAAGGAGAGGTTGAGAGCATACGACTGATGGTGTGGGCTCCATCCGGAGATCAGTCAAAAGACAGTGGTGAGTGGCTTCAGACATGCTGTGAAGCATTTGATGAGCAGCATCCGGAATATGACATTCAGTTTGTATACGGTGTGGCTGATGAGGCGACGGCAGCTGGTACGGTGGCACAGGATCCGGAAGCCAGTGCAGATGTTTTTATGTTTGCCAATGACAATCTTACTGTATTGACGGATGCCAAAGCAGTGGCTAAAATCGGCGGAATTTATGAAGAACAGATTATGGAGACAAATTCTGTTACGGTTACAGACTCTGTAAGACAGGACGGGTATCTCTACGGAATACCGTTTACTACGAATACCTGGTTTATGTATTATGACAAGAGTGTTTTTTCGGAGGAGGACGTGAAGAATCTTGATACTATGCTGGAAAAGGGAGTTGTTTCTTTTCCGTTTACGAACTCGTGGTATCTTCCGTCATTCTATATAGGAAATGGATGTACGCTGTTTGAAGACGGTACTGTGGAAGAAGCCGGAGTTGATTTTGCAGGTGAAAAGGCGGAAGAAGTAACAGACTACCTCATTGATCTGATTGACAATCCTAATTTTGTCGTAGATGCTGATGGTTCCGGAATGGCGGGATTGCGTGATGGAAGTATCAATGCGATATTTACCGGTTCATGGGATGCAATGAGCATTAAGGAGATTCTGGGGGATAATATGGGCGTGACATCCCTTCCGACATACACGCTGAACGGAGAAGAAAAACAGATGATGGCATACGCCGGATCAAAAGCAATTGGTGTCAATGCCACATCGGATCATATGGTTGCATCCATTCAGCTGGCAGTTTATCTCGCTTCAGCAGAAGCTCAAAAACTTCATTATGAACTGAGAAACGTAGTGCCTTGTAATACGGAACTTTTGCAGGATGAAAGTATTGCTTCGGATATGCTGGTGACAGCACAGAACGATACGTTTGATAATACTTCCATTCTTCAGCCGTTTGTAAGTGCCATGGGCAATTGCTGGACTCCTGTTGAGAATATGGGTAAGGGAATCCGGAACAAGTCTGTCACCCATGAGAATTCGAAGGAACAGACACAGGCAATGAATGATGCGATGAACAGTAATGGAATCTAAAGACAAGATAGAAGAGGGAAAGATTATGGGATTTTTTAAGAAAAGAGTAAACGAGTTTCCTACTCCCTACACAGTGACAGCAGCAGTGAAAGAGGGAGGTATGGAAACAAAACTGTCCATGTTGATTATGGGCCTGGGAAATATACTGCATAAACAGGCTCTGAAAGGGTTGTTGTTTCTGGCTGCGGAAGTTGCATATCTTGCATTTATGATAACCAACGGATTTCATTGTATCGCAATGCTTCCGTCACTCGGTTCTGTACAGCAGGAAGAAATCTGGAACGAAACATTGCAGATTTATGAATATACATCGGGAGATAATTCCGTATTGATATTGCTTTACGGTGTGGCGACGGTTATTCTGACCCTTTTTATGGTTTATATCTGGAGAGAAACTGTGAAAAGTGCGTATCAGGCAGAATGTCTTGACAAGGCTGGAAAACATATTAAAACATTTAAAGAGGATTTGAAATCACTTTTCCACGAGAATATACAAAAATTGTTAATGACCCCGTCATTGACATTCATTTTCGGACTGACTGTATTGCCGCTGATTTTTATGATCTGCATGGCATTTACCAATTACAGTAAAATTGATAATCATCTGGTTCTTTTTGACTGGGTAGGATTGGAGAATTTCCGTACTCTTTTTGATTCCAGCAGTATTCTGGGAAGTACATTCTGGTCCGTACTTGCATGGACAATTATCTGGGCGTTTTTTGCTACATTTACAAACTATATCTTTGGTATGATCCTTGCCATTATAATCAACAGAAAAGATACAAAAGCAAAGGGATTCTGGCGTTTTTGTTTTGTGCTGTCATGTGCGGTTCCGTCATTTGTATCTTTGCTGATTATGAGAACCATGCTTCAGCCAAACGGTGCGGTAAATGTTCTGCTTCGAAATCTGGGATGGATAGGGGCTGACAGTTCGCTTCCTTTTTTTACAGATCCTCTTTGGGCAAGGGTTACCGTTATTGTAATTAATATCTGGGTAGGTGTTCCTTACACGCTGCTTCAGCTTACAGGTGTTTTGCAGAATATCCCGAATGAGTTATATGAAGCTGCAAAAGTTGACGGAGCAAACGCTGTTCAGATTTTTACGAAAATTACTCTGCCGTATATGCTGTACATTACTACCCCGTACCTGATTGCTACATTTACCGGTAACGTAAATAACTTCAATATTATTTATCTGCTTTCGGGAGGAGACCCGGTGACGAATCTGGCTTCCACAGCAGGCAGCACTGATTTGCTGGTTACATGGCTTTATAAACTGACAATAGATAAGCAATACTATAATATTGGTGCCGTTATTGGTATTCTGACATTTATTATTTTGGCTATTGGTTCGCTGCTCACATATCACAACAGCAAATCCTATAAGGAAGAGGGGGGATTCTAGAGATGGCAGTAAAAAAGGAAAGATCCGCAAAACGTACGCGGTTAATAAATAATACAATTGTTCATGTAATTCTGGCAGTGCTGGCAGCAATATGGGTGTTCCCAATCGCGTGGGTAATTCTGACCAGCTTCAGGGCGGAAAAAGGATCCTATGTATCCACGTTTCTTCCTCAGGGATATACCATTGCAAATTATGTTCGTCTGTTCACAGATACTACATTGTTGAATTTCCCGAAAATGTTTGGCAACACATTGTTTATTGCAATCTGTTCCTGTATCCTGTCTACATTTTATGTATTGTCCGTATCTTACTGCCTGTCAAGGCTTCGTTTCAAGATGCGGAAACCATACATGAATATGGCCATGATACTTGGTCTGTTTCCGGGCTTTATGTCAATGGTGGCTGTGTATTTTATCCTGAAGGCATTAGGACTCTCAGAGGGAGGCCTCATTCGTCTGGCACTGATCCTCTGTTATTCGGGTGGTGCCGGGCTGGGCTTTCAGATCGCAAAAGGATTTTTTGATACAATTCCGCTGGCAATTGATGAGGCGGCGCTTATTGACGGATGTACCCGTTGGCAGATTTTTACGAAGATGACATTGCCGTTGAGTAAACCGGTGATTGTTTACACGGTTCTGACATCTTTCATAGGACCGTGGGTAGACTTTATTTTTGCAAAAGTTATCTGCCGTGCAAATGCTGACTATTATACAGTTGCGATTGGTTTGTGGAAAATGTTGGAAAAAGAGTATATTGACAGCTGGTATACTTGTTTCGCAGCAGGCGCTGTACTGATTTCTATACCGATTGCTGCTTTGTTTATGTATCTTCAGAGATATTATGTAGATGGTATGTCGGGAGCTGTAAAAGGCTAGGAATGTGTTTGGGATATTGCAGTACAATGCTGCAGTATCCCTTTTCAATATACGAAAGGGATATGATGATATGAAAAGAGCAAGTGGAATTTTACTTTCTATTTCCAGTATTCCGTCAAGATACGGGATAGGAACATTTTCAAAAGAAGCATATAGGTTTGTGGATTATCTGAAAGAATCCGGACAGTCATACTGGCAGATTCTTCCACTCGGACATACAGGTTATGGAGATTCTCCTTATCAGTCGTTTTCTACATTTGCGGGGAACCCATATTTCATTGATTTGGAAACTCTGATTGAGGAGGGGGTATTGACCAAAGAAGAATGTGATGCATGTGACTTTGGTGATGATCCCGAAAGTGTTGACTATGGAAAAATTTATCAGGAACGTTTTCCTCTGCTTCGAAAAGCGTATGAGAGAAGTGAAATATATAAGAATCCGAAGTTTCAGGAATTTGTCCGGGAAAATGCTTGCTGGCTGGATGATTACGCTTTATTCATGGCAGTGAAAAATTGTTTCGGCGGAATTCCGTGGAATGAATGGGCAGAAGATATCCGTCTGAGATGGGGATTTGCGCTGGATTATTATCGTGAAAAATATTATTATGAAATTGAATTTTACAAATTCCTGCAGTTCAAATTCATGGAGCAGTGGGTAAAGTTAAAAGAATATGCCAACAAAAATGGGATTCTTATCGTCGGAGATCTGCCGATTTATGTAGCATTTGACAGTGCCGATGCATGGGCCAGCCCGCAGCTTTTCCAGTTCGGATCAGATCATCTGCCCTCTGCGGTTGCCGGGTGTCCGCCGGACGCATTTTCTGCGACAGGGCAGTTATGGGGAAATCCTCTGTATCGCTGGGATTATCATAAAAATACAGGATATGACTGGTGGACCAGACGGATGGCCCATTGTTATAAATTGTATGATGTAGTACGAATCGATCATTTCCGTGGATTTGATGAGTATTATTCCATCCCATATGGAGCGGAGACGGCAATGGACGGTCATTGGGAAAATGGACCGGGAATGGATCTGTTCAGAACTCTGGAGAGAAATCTGGGAAGACGGGAAGTGATTGCGGAAGATCTGGGGCTTATGACCCCGTCTGTGGAACAGCTTGTCAGAGACAGCGGATATCCCAATATGAAAGTTCTGGAGTTCGCTTTTGAACCGGATAAGGAGACAGGATATCTGCCTCACGAATATGATAAAAACTGTGTGGTGTACACGGGTACACATGATAATGATACGGTGGTTTCCTGGTATCAGGAACTTCCTGAAGATCAGAGAGAGTTTCTGAATGAATATATGGATAATGCTGATACACCGGAACAAGAGATACACTGGGACATGATCCGTCTGGCCATGATGAGCACGGCAAATGTATGTATGATTCCCATGCAGGATTATCTGGGTCTGGGAAATGAAGCAAGAATGAATCATCCGTCCACGCTGGGATGCAACTGGAAATGGAGATTGGAAGAGGGACAGTTGACAGCGGAGCTGTCGGAAAAAATCCGAAATCTGACAAGACGCAGCTTCCGTATGGACAGAAGAGATGTAACGAAAAAGTAGCAAAAGAAAAATGTCTGGGATATAAAGGAGTGGGTACAGATATGGCAAAACAGGTAAAACGGGCAGTGAAAGCAAAACAGGAAAATGTGATAAAGAGCGAAGTATTTGAAGTAACAGAATATGATCAGTATCTGTTCGGCATGGGAACACAT
>JBJELT010000107.1:0-1836 GCA_051879295.1 Oliverpabstia sp.
TCGTTTTCAATACCATTGATAAACGGAATCAACTCACATTGATATAACTCTTCTTTGGTTTTATTTGAATACGCATACCCTTGATGAGTATCTTCCGTTGTATCTCCATGTCCCGGGAAATGCTTATATGCAGATAAAATTTTTTGCGATGCTAATCCACGGCTTACCGCATTAGTCATTTCTTTGACAATCTCTGGATCATCTCCAAAAGACCTATACCGCACTACCTGATTTTGGGGATTCGAAAGTACATCAGCTACTGGTGCAAAATCTGTATTAAATCCCAGATCATATAAATATTGTCCGATGCTTTCACCTATCTCACGTGCTTTGTCAGTAATACCCTGACTGCCGATCACACTCATATTATCGAAAATCGGAAGATTAAATCCCTCTTTCCCTGCAAGGCGTGTAACCTGACCACCTTCCTCATCGACACACAAGAACATCGGTACATTTAAGCGTTCCATGCTATATTGTTGAACATTATCCGTCATCGTTTTCGTCTGTTGTGGAGAAATCAGATTTGAACTGAGATAAATAATTCCACCAACAGGTCGCTTATTGATTGCTTCTCTGGTAACGTCACCAGCAGCCGTAACACGATCTACATTTCCAATCAATTGCTCTGGAAGTACGATAAATAGCTGTGCAATTTTTTCTTCCAGAGAAAGTGTCAATAAAATTTCCTTCGCACGCTGCTCCAATATTTCCTTCGCACGCTGCTCCAAATCATCATCAACTGTCAGATCTGAGTTTTCGATGTCTTGAGTTTCTTCGGCATTTTGAATCTCTTCATTATTCTGATTTTCTTCCACCATTGGAATCTCTTCATCATTCCGAATTTCTTCACCATTCGATTTAACAGTTTTGACATTTCTTGTTGTTATGTTTGAATTACTATCATGATTCTGTGCATGAACAAAAATTAAGCAGACAATGAGTATACTTAAAACAAAAAGGCATAGGAAAATAACTGTCATGCTCTGTTTTTGTTTCCTTTTTTCTCTAAATCTTTTATTCATATTCCACAATATATCCTATTTTCCCGGCATAATAAGGTGCAACAGAAATAATATCATTTGGCACATCATTCCATACCCATCGGCCTTCACCAGAGTAATAATAAAAATCTAAACAATCCTCTTCAATATCTCCATCCTTAAAACTAGGCTCCCCTTTCATCCATTCATCATACGCCCAATATTCCGATGAATTTATCTGGCTTCCATACAGCTTATTATTTTCATCAACCCAGTAATACTCCTTACTGCCCGGCTCTCGCCTTCCACCGATTCGAAAATGTATTTCATCATAACCGTAATCAGATATCTCTTCCAAGATATACTTATACTCTTCCTGACTATTAATTCTTACCAGATAGCCACCACTTTGTTTCGCTTTTGCAAAAGCTTCTTTCCATGTACAATCATCTACATAATAGCCATAGGTATGTATACCACCCTCACTCTCATCATATTGATCAGTCTCATAATAAGAATAATCAATATAATTTTCATTCACCTCTGATGTAATACGACTCGAAACTCTATAACCGTCAGAATCACAGACATCAATATTGCTGCTGATAATATTGTTTGCAGAGTCTGTTATTCTCCAGTAATCTGCCAGAAATAGAATCCATGAATTACTTTCCATATCATAATAATATTGATTGCAATTCTTTATGGAATCATCATCCTTCAAATCTATGGGTTGTCCATAACCATTCCAATATACGCATTTTTCTTCTGATTCATCCGCTATATCAAATACAGACATTTCAATTCTGTTATCCCTGGTGCCTTCATTAAATATAACGAAATAATCCTGATA
>JBJELT010000108.1:0-9212 GCA_051879295.1 Oliverpabstia sp.
ATGTCAATCACTGACAGCAATCAAACGCTTTCACTATTAAATAATAATACACACCAACCCACCTTTGCTGTCATTGACTATTTTCTGCATGGTATCCTGCAATTTTACCTGACTTTCTTCGCTGATCTGGGCAATTTTGGTTCGGATGCCATCCTCCACAAGCTGTTCCACTGTTTTTCCGAAAATGTTGGTCTTCCAGATACCGTCCGGTGTTTTTTCGTTTTCCCGGATAAATGCAATCAAGTCGTTGGCTTGCTCCTCTGTTCCCACGATCGGTGCAATCTCCGTTTCGATATTGGCTTTGATCATATGAATCGATGGGCTTGCCGACTTTATTTTTACACCGTATTTATTTCCCTGCCGGATAACCGCCGGTTCTTCCAGCCTGATTTCCGACCGTTCCGGTACCACTACCCCGTAACCACTGCCCCTTACCGACTCTATGGCATTCTTCACTTTCATATATTCATCCTTTATTCTACCCAGTTCTCTCAACGTGTGGATTAACTGATACTCCCCGTCAATTTCTACACCGGTCATCTCACTCATCATCTGATAATAATACGGTTCCTGCATCTCCATCCGCACCTTTATCACACCGGTTGCCAGGTCAATCTCCTCCAGTCTAGTACTTTTTACGTACATACTGTCAACCTGCAGATTTTCATTTTTCATATCCCGTATCGTGTGCCACTGATTCATACGATCTCGTATTTTCTGAAGCAGATCTGCTTTCAGATAATGCTCCTTATCAAGAAGTTCTACCCATTTTGGTATGTAGTAGGCAATCTGTCTGACAGGGAATTCATACAAAATCTGTTCCAGAATCCGAAGAATATCTTCTTTTCGAAGCTGCTCACAGTTGACGCTCAGTGCTGCCGTCTGATATTTTTCCTGCAGCTGACGGGTCAGTCGGAGTGTTTCTTCTTTAAACGGTTTTTGGGAATTGACCAAAATCAGAAATGGTTTTCCCTGTTTTTTCAGTTCCCGCACTGTCCGTTCTTCACTTTCCACGAAATTATTCCTTGGTATTTCCCCAAAAGAGCCATCACAGGTGATAACAAGTCCGATGGTAGAATGTTCCTGTATGACTTTTCTGGTTCCAATCTCTGCTGCCTGATGAAAGGGAATTTCCTCTGCAAACCAGGGAGTTTTCACCATACGTTCCTTATCATTTTCCCTGTCACCGGCTGCCTCTGGAACCATATAGCCCACACAGTCAATCAGACGCAGTTTAACCGGTATTTCATTTCCCAACATTACTTCCACGGCTTCCCTCGGTATAAATTTGGGTTCTACTGTCGTCACCGTTTTTCCCGAACCGGACACGGGAAGCTGATCCTGTACCTCCCGCCGCACAGACTCTTCCATTGCCGGCAGTGCAAGGATCTCCATAAATCGGCGGATAAATGTTGATTTACCCGTACGCACCGGACCAACAACTCCCAGAAGAAACTGCCCGCTCGTTCTTGCCTGTATATCTTTATAAACTGAAAAAGGCTCCATACATATTACCCCTCCCTCTCTGTACTGTTAATACTGTATGAGAAAGGAAGGCATAATATGTTGGAAACCTTTTATGATTTCTGTTTTATCCTGATATAAGGATGAGTCCAGAATGCAATTACAAGCTGAAGTGCCATAGCACACCAAATTACCGGCTCACAGAAAATAACCGCTGTGTAACCGAACCTTGGAATTAAAAATGCAGCAAATAGAATTTTGCCGATCAATTCAATCACACTGGAAAAAATCGGAAGTATTTTTTCCCCCAGTCCCTGGAGCGCAAAACGGGTTTCACTGAGCACCCCGAGGATTGCATAAAAAGGACCTACGACCAAAAGAAATCTTGTCCCATTCTCCAGAACTACCACATCATCTGATCCTGAGATAAAGTGAACAAGCTTTCCGGCAAATAACCATAAAAACACCGAGATTGCTGCAGCCATAATCACATTATATATGTATGCAATTTTCATCGCACGGCAAATTCTCTCCCTTTGATCTGCTCCCCTGTTTTGAGAAACAAAGGTGGAGATTGCCATGGCCATCGATGCAAAAAACATATTGAAAATCATATATACTTTTCTGGCAGTGGTATGTGCAGCAATAATCAGATAACCAAGTCCATTGATTCCAGACTGCAGAATCACGGAACCAAGTGATACCAGACAGCTCATGAACCCCATGGAAAAGCCCTGTCCCATCAGTTCTTTGTAAAGCACTATTTCTATATGAAAATGGTGGTATTCCGGTATCAGTTCTCTGGTTTTTCTGAGCATGTAAATCAAACACAATATGACGGATAAGCCCTGCGAAATTACAGTCGCCCAGGCAGCACCTCTGACCCCCATTTGAAATCTGGTAATAAACAGAAAGTCCAGCACGATATTCAGCACAGAGGAAAACGCAAGGAAAATCAACGGCACCACACTATTTCCGATGGCACGCATCAAACCGGAACAAAGGTTATAGGCAAACATTACAATAACAAACACCATAATCACAGAAATATACTGATGGGCCTCTTCGATAATTTCTTCCGGTGTATGCAAGATTCGAAGTAATGGCCGAAGCATCAGAAATCCGAAAGCTGATACAGCCAACGAACACACAATGCCTATGACAAGGGATCCTGCTACCGATTTTTTTAGCAAATCCCTGTTTTGAGAACCATAACTTCGGGCTGCCACAATTGCCAGCCCATTGCCGATTCCCAGTGTAAATCCCACCATCAGGTCATAAATCGCTGTACAGGAGCCCAGTGCAGCCAGGGACACCTCCCCCAGATAATTTCCAACAATCATAGCATCTACAGTATTGTAAAGCTGTTGAAAAATCCGTGAAAGCAACAGAGGAATTGCAAAAATGATCAGCGACTTCCATATAGATCCTTTCAAAAGATTAACATTCATGACTGTATTTCTCCTTTTTCAGTTTCTCCAGGTAGTTTTTTTCTTTTTTACTGAGAACCGCATCCTCCAGAAGCTCCGGACGCCTCTCCAGTGTACGCTGAATCGACTGCTCTCTCCGCCATTTTTCTATATTGGCATGATGTCCAGAAAGCAGAACTTCCGGAACCCTTTTACCCATCCACTCTGCCGGACGACTGTACTGAGGATATTCCAGCAGATTATCCTGAAAGGATTCAAATTGAGCAGACTCCTCATTGCTCAGCACTCCAGGCACAAAACGTGAAATAGCGTCAATCATCACCATAGAAGGCAGTTCTCCTCCTGTCAGAACATAATCTCCAATAGAAACATAATCGGTAACGATTTCCTCAAGAACTCTTTCGTCAATTCCTTCATAGTGACCGCAGAGAAACACGAGATCCTTTTCTTTTGCCAGTTCTTCCACCATAGACTGATTAAATACTTTTCCCTGAGGGGTCAGATAAATCACTCTGGGTTTATAACCTATTTTTTTTACTACATCACAATAAGCACCATACACCGGCTCTGCCTGCATTACCATGCCTGCACCGCCGCCATAAGGATAGTCATCAACTTTCATGTGTTTGTTAGTCGAATAATCCCGGATATTGGTTGCCGTCAGTTCTATGATTCCCTGCTCCATGGCTCTGCCAATAATGCTGGTTCCCAGACCCCCGGTTATCATTTCCGGAAATAATGTTAATACATGATAATGCATGTTTATTTCTCTCCATCCTCATCAATCAGACCCGGCATCAGATGTACTGTCATCTTTCTGCCTTCCACATCTACATCAAGAATACATTCGCCAATCGCAGGAAGTAAAACTTCTCCATATTTCTCACTTTCTACACAGTAGACATCATTGGCACCTGTTTTCATAACATCTGTCAGTATTCCAAGTAAGGTACCATCTTCCAAAACCACCTGCATATCAATCAGATCAGCAATAAAATATTCATCTTTTTTTAATTTCACTGCATTCTCTCTGGTAACATACAGACTTTTCCCTTTATATTTTTCAATATCATTGATATTATCAATTCCTTTAAACTTCAGAATTACAAACTGTTTAAAGAATTTGACTCCCTGAATCTCCAGTTCTTTCTTTTCCAGACCTGTATCCAGAATTACTTTTTTCAACTTTTTAAATCGATTAGCATCATCTGTTGTCGGGAATACTTTTACTTCCCCACGGACACCATGGGTACTTGAAATCACTCCCACCTGCAGCAATTGTTCCATTTCATCTACCTCCTTTTAGGTGAGCAGGTCCATTTCTATAAGACAGAAAAAGGACATAGCCAATGGCTATATCCTCATAATTTTTATCTATTGCAGAATTTCAACTACAACCTTCTTATCGCATTTAGAGGAAGCAGCTTTCACGACTGTGCGGATAGCTTTTGCGATACGGCCCTGACGACCAATCACCTTACCCATATCGGAAGGTGCCACCTTCAATTCCACTAAAATCGCATTGCTCTCTTCTGTCTGTGTTACAACCACTTCTTCCGGATGGTCTACGAGGGATTTTGCAATTACTTCTACCAAATCTTTCATTACGCACCTCCACGAATTTGTCAGGTCAATCTTCCAAATGGAAGATTGCACCAGGCAAAAACGATATCGCAGTCGGATCAATTCGTATTATTTTTCGATACCAGCCAGTTTGAAGATTTTGTTTACTACTTCTGTAGGCTGTGCTCCGTTAGCCAGCCATTTTTTAGCTGCTTCTTCGTTTACACTGTAAACACTCGGATCACGAGTCGGATCATATGTTCCGATTTCCTCGATGAATCTTCCATCTCTCGGGGATTTGGAATCTGCTACAACGATTCTATAGAAAGGTGCCTTTTTCTGACCCATTCTTCTCAATCTGATTTTTACTGCCATTTCTTTCACCTCCTTGAAATATCAGTCTGTTTATTTAAAAGGGAAGTTTAAATCCTCCTCTTTTGCCGATTTTACCGCCCATCATGCCGGGCATCTGTTTCATCATCTTTCGGGTCTGCTCAAACTGCTTCACCATACGGTTTACTTCCGCAAGTTCTACACCGGCGCCCTTTGCAATTCTTTTCTTTCTGGATGGGTTGAGCAGATCAGGATTCGCTCTCTCTTTCGGAGTCATAGAAAGAATAATAGCTTCTTTTCTTGCCATATCCTTCTCATCAATCATTCCCTCGATATCTTTGGCTTTCGTGCCAAGTCCCGGAAGCATATTCAGAACACTGGAGATACCGCCCATATTTTTCATCTGGTTCATACTCTCCAGGTAATCATCAAAACCAAACGTGGCTTTTTTGATTTTTTGTTCCATCTCTTTGGCTTTCGCCTCATCGATACTCTGCTGAGCTTTTTCGATCAGACTCATCACATCACCCATACCAAGGATACGGGAAGCCATTCGCTCCGGATAAAACTGTTCAAGGTCTGACAGTTTTTCACCCATACCGACATAGAGAATCGGTTTTCCGCTGATTGCCTTAATGGAAAGTGCTGCACCGCCTCGGGTATCACCATCCATCTTGGTCAGAATCACACCGTCAATACCTACTTTCTGATTAAATGTCTCGGAAACATTCACCGCATCCTGACCGGTCATGGCATCAACCACCAGAATCGTCTGATCCACCTGAACCTTTTCCTTGATTTCAATCAGTTCCTGCATCATGCTTTCATCTACATGAAGACGTCCTGCAGTATCCAGAATCACTACATTATATCCATGACTTTTTGCATGTTCAATAGCTGCTTTGGCAATATCTACAGGTTTTTGCTTATCTCCCATGGAGAACACTTCAACACCCTGCTTCTCACCGTTGATCTGCAGCTGTGTAATAGCTGCAGGACGATAAACGTCACAGGCTGCCAGCAACGGTTTTCTTCCTTTTGACTTCAACTTTCCTGCAATCTTTGCTGTGGTGGTTGTCTTACCTGCACCCTGAAGACCAGCCATCATAATAACAGTAACCTCTCCTGCCGGACGGAGTGCAATCTCTGTGGTCTCGCTGCCCATCAGCGAAACCAGTTCGTCATTTACAATCTTTATGACCATCTGGCCCGGATTCAATCCATTCATCACATCCTGACCAATGGCCCTCTCCTGCACAGATTTGACAAACTGTTTTACCACCTTGAAACTGACATCAGCTTCCAGGAGAGCCATCTTTACTTCTTTCAGTGCAGACTTTACATCTGCCTCTGTCAGACGACCTTTGCTTCTCAGGTTCTTGAATACATTCTGCAGTTTTTCTGTTAAACTTTCAAATGCCATCTACTATAACTCCTCTAAAATGCTGTTGGATAAGGAACCGATCTGTTCCATCAGAACGCTCAGTTCTTTTCCATCATAATTCTGTGTCAGCCCGTGAATCACATGAACTTTCTCACGAATCGATACAAAGCGTTCCACGAGATGTAACTTTTCCTCGTAGCCCTCCAGAATCTTCGTACTTCGTTTCACCATATCATGAACACCCTGACGGCTAATCCCCTGATCCTGTGCAACTTCACTTAACGAATAATCATTCAGGACAACTTCTTCATATATACTTCTCTGATGCTCTGTCAGCAGCTCCCCGTAAAAATCAAAGAGCAATGCCTGTCTCGCAAGCTTATCCATTTCCATCACCTTGGCTATCATACACCAGGAAGACGCATGTGTCAAGTATTTTTTCTTGACAATTTTAAATAGTCACAAATCCTTTCAAACGCAGGCATTCTTCTACCTCAAAGATATCCTCTGTATGGAATACCATAATCGGCTTACCGGAATCACGGTTAAAAGAAAGGTAGATGTAATTCACATTAATATTGCTTTCTTTCAGCATCAGCAGAAGTGAATTCAGATTTCCCACCTTATCTTCTACTTCCACCCCAAGCACGTTTGTCAGCTTGCAGATATATCCTTCTTTTGTAAATACTTCTACGGTTTTTTCCGGATCGGACACTACCATACGGATAATTCCATATTCTGCACTGTCATTGGTTACAGAACCAAGGATATTAATATTTTCCCTCTGGAGAATACCGGTCAGAGCCTGCAGACCTCCTTTTCTGTTCTCTGTATAAATTGAAACCTGTTTTAACATTTGTATGTCCTTCCTATTTCTATATTCATAACTGCCATTATTATAAACATTATCCGTAAAATCTTCAACTATTGATTTGTATTTATGATACTAAAGTTATTGGTTCAATAGTGTTTTACACATAACAGCCAGTACAAGCATAAAAAATGCAATTCCCAGAAATATTTGGTTCAGACTAAAAATTTCACCTAACACACCACCTAATATTGTTCCTATCGGTCCCGCCATAAACGTCATACACTTAAAAATACTGACTGTCCTCGCAATCATGTTTTTAGGTGTACATAACTGTAAAATAGATGCATTTAATACAGAAACTATGGTATAGGAACTCCCTATAAACATAGCTGCAACTAATACGACAATATATTCTTGAAAAAATAATAATCCTATTCCAACAGCTCCTATACCAAAGCCAAACGCAAAAATTGTTTCATTTAAAAATTTATCTCGTATTTTGGGAAGAATGATTCCGCAAAATGCACCTGCCGTAGTTAAAATGCACATAAAAATAGAATATGTACTTTTTGCCTGAATATTCTGCATTAAATATACCGGTATTAGAGAATCCACTGGTGCCGTCAGAAAATTCCCCATCAATGAACAAATCATTACTCCTAATATAATACGTGATGTTTTTACAAAATGAAATCCCTGCTTTAATTCATTTTTATAATCTCCAAAGTCCTTAAAAGGTATACTAACATCTTCCACTCTTATGAACATATAAAAAATCACAGCAACCAAAAATGTAATAATATCAACACCCAATGCACCTTCTATTCCTATAAATGAAATCAACGTAGCTGATGTACCATAAGCAATAATCTGCACAAATTGTTGAACTACATTTATTAATGCTCGTGCATCGACAACATCTTCGGATTTAACAATACAGGAAAGCACTGCATTCTGGGTTGGAACTAGTATAGAACTGAATAGAGCCTGCATAGTTACCGTTAAAAGTAGAACCAGGAAGTTTATGCGATTCGACTTATACATTATTGTAACTATAATCAATACGCACGCTTGCATAATATAACTGAAAACCATCAGCTTTTTTTTGTTCAGTCGATCTGCTAATGTTGCCATAAAAATACTGAAAAATACAAAGACCATTTTAATAGCAAAAACATAACTAGTGAATAATGTAGACTTTGTTATTAAATATACCAATTGCACAAAAACAATGTCGTCAACATAATCTCCTATATTAGAAACAATCGTTGCACAAAAGAATTTTCTAAAATCAGCATTCTTTTTCAACAGATTCATTTCATATATCTCCTATCATTAAACGTTTATGCCCGCTGATTTACTCTTTACTTTACTCATTATTCCGTCATACAAAGCTGTATTGACTGTTTTTCTCAAAGTGCAAAAATCTCTATGTTTTTGTTCCTTCGTTATACTTGTTCCCGGATATTCATATAACCACAACCACTTTATTATATTACAATCTTTGAACCACTCACAATTTACATCTGTACATGGATTTTTGACATAACTTTTTTCTAATTTCTCCAAAAGTTTTTCTGCTGCTTCTGGAATATTATCATTCATAATATCAATAGAATTATCAATATCCAGTTCTGATAAATAATTTTTTCTACCATTTGCAAAGAACTCTGGAGATATATAAGGGAATATACGGATAGGTGCTATTCCATAATACTTTTCTGAAATCTCTTTGATATTTGAATAAAGTGCCTCTATTTCTTCAGGGGAAGGCGTTTTATATGCCTGATACGTTAATTCTGCAAAAGATGGTAATGTTCCAATTTCATCATATACATAATCTGCAATTTTAGAAATATGTTTAAAAGAGTCATTTGCAACAATCATAATTGCTGGAATAACATTTACCTCTTCACAATTTAAGGTTCTAATTTTTTCCAATATATCTCTCGTTTTAGGTGCACCTTCTGACTGATCGAACGGGTTTTCAATAGAAACTAAATATGCAGAAATATGTGCTTTTTTACTTTTTTCTATCACTGACTCATCCAACAATTTTCCATTTGTCAAAACATACGGTTTTATGCCTGTTTTTTTGTACATTATTTCACTCATATCAAAAAAAGAATCTCCCATAATTAAGGGTTCTCCACCAGAAAATCTTACCTGAATTGGTCCTATGTCAAGATTTAGTACAAGTTAAAATGAGGTTTTCCTCATCTTA
>JBJELT010000109.1:0-1826 GCA_051879295.1 Oliverpabstia sp.
TACGGTGATATGCAGGCTGTTAGAAGTGGCGGAGATTTAACACTTGTTGGAGGAACTGAACCAAATGTGAAGGACTATGTTTGTCCAGACGGATGTGTATGCTTTCGAATGATAGTCAAAAATACAGGCGCAGAGAATTTTTACAAGGGTAAGTATTATGAGGAGCAGAGAGAAAATGGCATTTGATTTCAAGAAAGAATTTAAAGAATTTTACATGCCAAAGAATAAGCCTGAAATAGTGACTGTTCCAAAGGCAAATTACATAGCTGTAAGAGGAAAAGGTAATCCGAACGAAGAAGGAGGCGAATACAGGCAGGCGGTGGGCGTATTATATGCGATAGCGTATACTTTGAAAATGAGCTATAAGTCAGATTATAAGATTGAAGGATTTTTCGAGTATGTAGTCCCGCCACTGGAAGGTTTTTGGTGGCAAGACGGAGTGGACAGCTGTGATTACAGCAAAAAAGCTGAATTTAATTGGATATCAGTGATCAGACTTCCGGATTTTGTGACAAGGAAGGAGTTTAATTGGGCAGTGGAGACTGCATCTGAGAAGAAGAAAATGGACTGTTCCAGAGCCGAATTCTTTATGGTTGATGAGGGTTTGTGCGTTCAGATCATGCACCACGGACCTTTTGATGATGAGCCCGCTACTGTTGCAATTATGGATAAATTTCTTGAAGATAATGGATACCGCAATGACTTTAGCGATGGTAGACTTCACCATGAGATATATATGTCCGATGCAAGAAAAGTTGCTCCTGAGAAATGGAAGACTGTAATCAGGCATCCAATATGTAAAAAATCATTCTAAATAGAATATAGACACTTGAAGAATATTGAGGGAGGAAATGTCAAATGGAATTTATCCAGGTTACAAAAGAAAATTTGGAGAAAGAGCACATCTGTTGCGCAATTACAAATAATAAGGATATACAGGTTTCGTCGAAAAAATCCTGGATGGAACAGCGTTTTGATGAAGGCTTGGTTTTCTTAAAAAGTAAGGAGAGAGGGAAGTGTTTTATCGAGTACATTCCTGCAGAGTATGCATGGAATCCAATAGATGCAGAGGAATATATGTATATTGATTGTTTGTGGGTTGCGGGTTCTTTCAAGGGACATGGATATGCAAGCGAACTGCTGAATTATAGTATTGAAGATAGTAAACAGAAAGGAAAGAAAGGACTTTGCATTTTATCGTGTGCGAAAAAGAAACCATTTCTTTCAGATCCTAAGTTCTTGAAATATAAAGGATTTGAACCCTGTGATGAAGCAGACAATGGAGTACAGCTCTGGTATCTGCCATTTGAAAAAGAAGCAGAGCCACCAAAGTTTATGGAAAATGCCAGGCATCCGCATATCGATGAAAAAGGGTATGTTCTTTTCTACACCTATCAGTGTCCTTATAATGCAAAGTATGTCCCTGTTTTAGAGAATCTTGCAAAAGAGAAAGATATCAAATTCAAGGCGGTTCATATAAAGAGCAGAGAAGAAGCTCAGAATGCACCAACACCGATTACAACATATGCATTGTTCTGTGATGGTGAGTATGTTACAAATGAGCAGATGAATGATAAGAGATTTTTAAAACTAATATCACAATAATAGTACGGAACTCTATACTGAGAATGGTATGGGGTTCTTTTTTTAAAAGGGGATGAAGTGTAAATAATACTTTGTACAATATATATAGGGCGCCTGACGAGAAAAGAAAAGGGAGAGAAAACATGGATGGTTCCGGTCTGTTTTGAGGAGGTTATGATATAAGTAAGGTGTTGAGCGGCATTTTCTTATTGCCGGTGACGATGCAGTCGCATCAAATTAAA
>JBJELT010000110.1:0-1823 GCA_051879295.1 Oliverpabstia sp.
GGAGGAACGGCCTGCTTCTGAAAAAATGAGAAGTAGTTTCCGTCCTTTTCCAACAAAATATTAGGAGGTCTATATCGTGGCTGATTTTACCAATGAAATAAAGAAACGACGTACATTTGCTATTATATCCCACCCGGATGCCGGTAAGACAACGCTGACAGAAAAGTTTCTGCTTTACGGCGGTGCGATCAATCTGGCCGGCAGTGTTAAGGGTAAGGCAACCGCCCGTCATGCGGTTTCTGACTGGATGGAAATAGAAAAAGAGAGAGGTATTTCAGTTACTTCCTCTGTACTGCAGTTCAATTATGACGGATACTGTATTAACATTCTGGATACGCCGGGACATCAGGATTTCTCGGAGGATACCTACCGTACACTGATGGCGGCAGATTCTGCGGTTATGGTTATTGATGCATCCAAAGGTGTGGAAGCCCAGACAAGAAAATTATTTAAAGTTTGTGCGATGCGCCATATTCCGATTTTTACATTTATCAATAAGCTGGACAGGGATGCCAATGATACTTTTGAACTGCTTGATGATATTGAAAAAGAACTGGGAATTCCTACCTGTCCCGTCAACTGGCCGATTGGTTCAGGTAAAGCTTTCCGTGGTGTATACGACCGGAATACCCGCAAGGTGCTGACATTCTCAGACACCATGAAGGGAACTAAAGAGGGTGTCATTGAAGAAGTGGATGTGGATGATGATAGCCGGATGAGTGAGATTATGACAGAAGATCAGAGAGAACAGCTTCTGGAGGAAATCGAGCTTCTGGACGGAGCCAGTGCGGAATTTGACATGAATGAAGTCAGCTGCGGAAAACTGTCCCCGGTATTTTTCGGATCGGCACTGACCAACTTTGGTGTGGAGACATTCCTGCAGCATTTCCTGAAGATGACCACATCTCCTCTGCCGCGAACGGCGGACTGCGGTGTGATTGACCCCATGAAAGAGGATTTTTCAGCATTCGTGTTCAAGATTCAGGCAAACATGAATAAGGCTCACAGAGACAGAATTGCATTTATGCGTATCTGTTCCGGAAAATTTGATGCCGGAATGGAAGTCTACCATGTACAGGGAGATAAAAAGATGCGTTTGTCTCAGCCGCAGCAGATGATGGCTCAGGATCGTCATATCGTAGAAGAAGCTTATGCAGGAGATATTATCGGTGTATTTGACCCGGGTATTTTCTCCATCGGTGACACCGTTTGCATTCCCGGCAAGAAGTTTGCCTATGAAGGAATTCCTACCTTTGCTCCGGAGCATTTTGCCCGGGTGCGGCTTCTGGACAGTATGAAGAGAAAACAGTTTGTTAAGGGTGTGAATCAGATAGCCCAGGAAGGTGCCATCCAGATTTTCCAGGAATATATGGGAGGTATGGAAGAAATTATTGTAGGCGTTGTCGGTGTCCTTCAGTTTGACGTTCTGAAGTATCGTCTGGAAAACGAATATAATGTGGAGATTCGTCTGGAAAATCTGCCGTATGAACATATCCGCTGGATTGCCAATAAGGAAGAAGTGGATGTGACAAAACTGACAGGAACTTCCGATATGAAGAAAGTGAAAGATATGCGCGGCAATCCGCTGCTGCTGTTTGTCAATTCATGGAGTGTAGGAATGACACTGGACAGGAATAAGAACTTAAAACTGGAAGAGTTCAGTAAAAACTAAGAAAACTCTTTTAATTTTCCTGAAATTTTGGTATAATATGATACAAGGGTCAAAAGGTCATGTTTTTCATGCTTGCATGAAAAAACATGACTTTGAGACCCGCAAAAACATGAGAAAGTAGCCCGAATAGGGCGGATTTCGAATGTTTTTA
>JBJELT010000111.1:0-9033 GCA_051879295.1 Oliverpabstia sp.
ACGAATTACAAAAAAGTATACATTTTTATATGATGAATTGAATGGTTTTTTACGCAATAAAATTGACATATTGTGCAATTGATTTTATAATGAGGAAAATATCAATATTGAGTGGGAGTTTGTTATGTCTTATAAGATGATATTTGAGTTTGGCCGTGCATTGATTGCGTTTACGCCCGGGGGATTTTGTGATTATACGCAAGCGGTTCCTACTAATGGACTTCATAGTCATCACACATATGAGTTGGCGTTTGTACTGTCCGGAACAGGTACTTTTTTTCATGAAAATGATAAATATTCAATTAAGAAAAATGATTTGATTCTGGCCTGTCCTGATGTTCCGCATGAAATTCAGGCAACTCCAGATAAAAAAGCAGGAAAAAGGTCAGCGCTTTCTTTGTACTATATGACTTTTGATATCCAGACACCTGTTGACTGGGTGCCGGATACCTTTGAAGAAAGGATTCTCTGGAATTTTAAAGAGAAACATGGCATTTGGGCGGAGAATCAGAGTCATTTCATCTATTATATGGAATTTATCAATAACTATCAGAAGAAAGTTACAAAGAACACTTTGGGTATCCGTTATAATTTGCTGGGATTTCTGTTTGAAAGTCTTTCTGTTTTGTCGCAGTTTGTTTATCCGCAGCCAGCGAGTGCCAGCTATAACCATATTGTTGATGATGCCATCAGCTATATTGCCGTACATTACACAGAGAAAATCTCTATGGATATATTGGCAGAATCCTGCAATACATCAGTCAGGAATCTGCAGCATGTTTTTAAGAAACATATGGGATGTACGATAACAACCTATATCAATCAGGTACGTATGAACCAGGCAGGATGTTATCTGCGTATGAATTATAAAGTCAGTGAGGCGGGAGAGAAAGCAGGAATTCCGGATAGTACGCGATTTTCAAAGCTTTTTAAGAAATATTATGGTGTGTCGCCGTTGAAATACCAAAAAGACAGATATGCGTTGTCTTCTTATTTAACAGAACTTAGATGAGTGTCCAGGACATTTTTCTGGTTGCTTGATTAACATAGTGGCGTATGCTAAGATTACACCATAGTAGGCAGTGATGCCTGGCATCACATTGAGTAGTATATGACAGCGGATGGCTGGATAGGATATGGCTTCGGAAAGGAGTATGTGGAGAGCATGGGCAAATATTTGAATATTGGAAATGCCGGGTTTGAAGCAGTACGAAAGGGACGTTATGTTGATAAGACGGGAATGATATCGTTTATTAACAGCACTTTGGGGACAACAGATAAATTGACGTGTGTGAGCAGACCTCGTCGTTTTGGTAAATCATTTGCTGCAAAAATGTTATGTGCTTACTACGATAAGAGCTGTGATTCAAGGACTCTTTTTGAGGGATTGGAAATATCAAGAGATCCTTTTTTTACTAAGTATTTGAATAAATATGATGTGATTTTTTTGGATATTACTGAATTTACTTCAGCTGCATTCATCAAAGGCGATATGCAGAATGTGGTGACCAATTTGGAAAGTAAGGTAATTGACGAGCTTGCTGCTGCTTATCCAGATGTGAAGCGAGAAGAAGATCTTCCCAATATGCTTTACAGCATAGTGGAAAGAACCGGACATAAGTTTATTTTTATTATAGATGAATGGGACGCTTTGTTTCGGGAGAAGAAGGATGATACGGTACAGCAGGAGGCATATATCAGACTGCTTCGAGGTTTGTTTAAAAATAGCGGAAAAACAGACAAGATGATTGAAGCAGCGTATATGACCGGAATTTTGCCAATTAAAAAGTATGGTACCCAGTCGGCAATGACTGATTTTAACGAGTATACGATGCTTGCACCGAAGAAACTTACGGAATATGTTGGTTTTACAGAAATAGAAGTGAAAAATCTGTGTGAGCAGTCTGGTATGGATTTCGAAAAAATGGAAAGATGGTATGACGGATATTCATTTAGCCGTATAAAATCTGTCTACAGTCCGAATTCGGTTATGGAGGCAATCAAGAATGAGGAATTCGGAAGTTACTGGACACAGACAGAAACTTATGCGTCCCTGCAGTTTTATATTGACATGAATGAAGATGGGTTAAAACAGGCAATTACCCAGATGCTGGGCGGTGCGTGCATTAGAATCGATTCCGGAATTTTCCAGAACGATATGACGACCATAAAAAGCAAGGATGATGTTCTTACTCTATTGGTTCACCTTGGATATCTTGCATATGATGCTGAAACAAAGTCCGTCCGCATACCGAATGAAGAAGTGCGTGAGGAATTTGTTCGTGCAGTAACTACCGGAAAGCATACAGAGATTGCAAAACTCATTTACAATTCAGAGCATCTTTTAGAAGCAACATTGAATATGGATGAGGATGCAGTTGCGGCTGCAATTGAAGAAGCACATAAGGCGGGTACTGCACCAACGTTTTATAATAACGAACAGGCACTTCGAAGTGTCATTCGATTTGCTTACATTAGTTGTGTGGATGAGTTTCTCCGGATTGATGAGCTTCCATCAGGACATGGATATGCTGATGTAGTGTTTTTTCCGAAGAAAGCATCGACAATGCCATTGATATTGATCGAACTAAAATGGAATAAGACGGATGAAGGTGCAATTGGTCAAATCAAGAATAAGGATTATCCACAGGCACTAAAAGACTATGGCGGAAAAATGCTTTTGGTTGGAATAAATTACGATCCGAAGAGTAAGAAGCATACTTGTGCAATTGAAGCATATAAAAAATAGGATGGAAGTTTATGAACGCAAGGGAAACCTTAAAGGTTTATTTTGGATATGACTCTTTTCGTGAGGGTCAGGAGGATATTATAGATACAATTGTATCCGGTAGTGATGTATTGGCGATTATGCCCACGGGAGCAGGTAAATCCATCTGCTATCAGGTTCCGGCATTGCTGCTGCCTGGAATCACGCTGGTGATATCGCCGCTGATTTCCCTGATGCAGGATCAGGTGAAGGCGTTGAATGAGGCAGGAATTCATGCCGCATTTATTAATTCCTCGCTGACAGATAGTCAGATTAGTAAAGCTTTGAGTCTGGCGGCGAAGGGAGTTTATAAAATTATTTATGTGGCACCGGAACGACTGGAGAGTTATGAGTTTCTTGATTTTGTCAGTCAGGTGGATATTTCTATGGTGACGGTAGATGAGGCCCACTGTATTTCCCAGTGGGGGCAGGATTTCAGACCGAGTTATTTGAAAATCGTGGAGTTTATAAAAAAGCTTCCGAAAAGGCCGATTGTAAGTGCATTTACTGCGACGGCTACGGAGGAGGTAAAGGAAGACATTCTCTGCATTTTAAGTCTGGTAAATCCCCATGTGGTCGTTACGGGATTTGACAGACAGAATCTGTATTACAGTGTTGAACATATGAAGAAAAAAGATGATTTTGTTATTGATTATGTAGAAAAGCATCCTTCGGACAGTGGCATTATCTATTGCTCCACGAGAAAAAATGTGGATAATCTTTTTGAATTACTTTTTAAGAGAAGAGTTCCGGTAACAAAGTATCATGCAGGTATGAATACGGAGAGCAGAAAAAAAAGCCAGGATGATTTTATCTATGACAGAGCCCCTGTGATTGTGGCAACGAATGCCTTTGGAATGGGAATTGATAAATCCAATGTGAGATATGTTATCCATTATAATATGCCGCAGAGTATGGAAAACTATTATCAGGAAGCAGGACGTGCCGGCCGTGATGGTGAGCCGTCGCAGTGTATTCTTCTGTTTTCTGCACAGGATGTGGTAATAAACAAATTTTTGCTTGAAAAAAAGGATTTCTCAGGACTGAGTGACGAGGACGCTGTGCTCGTACAGCAGAGAGATTATAAACGGTTACAGGTCATGGAAGGATATTGCAGCACGACCGGATGTCTCAGAAATTATATCTTATCATATTTCGGGGAAAAGACTTCCGGACCGTGCGATCATTGCGGCAATTGTCATCGGCAATACAAAGAAGTCGACATGACGGCAGAGGCTAAGCAGATTATCAACTGTGTGGCGGAGACGAGGGGAAGATATGGTTTAGTCATTGTTCTTGGAACATTGATGGGAGCTAATAGAGCGAGATTAAGAGAACTTGGAACTGTCAATTATAAAACTTATGGAGTCCTCAAAGGACACAGTGAGGCAGAACTCCGGGCACTGATCAGTCAGATGATCGCGGAGGGATATTTGCGTCAGACAGAGGGAAAGTACAGTGTGTTAATGATGGGTGATATTTCTTCGCTGAGAGATGAAAATACACGAGTTGTTATGCGGACATTTGAAGAGAAAAAACCCGACAAAAACAAGACTGTGCGTAAACGAAGTACCGATTTACTTACCTCATCAGGATATGATTTGTTTGAGATGCTCAGAAAACTGCGGTTGGAAATTGCAAGGGAAGAGAGTTTACCGCCGTATATTATTTTTAGTGACAAAACTCTGATAGACATGTGTGTAAAACTTCCAACAGACAGGGAAAGTTTTTTAAATGTGTCCGGTGTAGGTTCAAGCAAACTGGAAAAGTATGGAGAGAGATTCCTGGATGCGATTCATACGTTTCGGGATACCCACCCGGGAGCAATTGTCAGTATGTCGGACGATGCAGATGACAAAGCATTTGACTGGGCAGAATTTAACAGACAAAGGAATCGTTCGGTATCAGAGCCAGACTTAAAAAACATGAATTGATAGAATAAAAGGTATAAAATCCCTCCATTTACAGATACTATTTCCAGAAACGGAAAGTTCAGTTAAAAGGTACAGTAAATGGAGGATTTTTTTATGAAAGCTACAGGAATAGTCAGAAGAATCGATGACTTGGGTCGGGTTGTTATTCCCAAAGAGATTCGCCGTACGCTGCGGATTCGGGAAGGGGAACCTATGGAAATCTTTACGGAACGTGACGGCGGGATTATTTTGAAAAAATACTCATATATGAGTGAACTGGCAGCATTGGCAGGAAAGTATGCAGAAGCTATGGCCCAGTCTCTGGATATGATGGTATGTATCACAGACAGGGATCAGGTGATTGCGGTGTCCGGGGGACCCAAAAAAGATTTTCTGCAGAAGAACATCAGTGAACAGTTGGAAAAAGTAATCAGTGAAAGGGAAACGGTTGTTGCCTCCAGAGGAGATAAAAATTTTATATCTCTGACAACGGAAGATAAAGGTGGAATCACAGCTCAGGCAGTAGCACCGATTATCTGCGAAGGTGATGCTATTGGCAGTGTGATTGTGTTGAGTAAAGAACCCAATGCCAAATTGGGGAATATGGAACTGAAGCTGGTAATGACAGCTGCAGGTTTTCTGGGAAAACAGATGGAAGAATAAAGGTTTCCTGCTTCAAGTATGAATGGGAAATTCTTGAAGCAGGTTCTGTTTCCTTTTGGGTATGCAGCAGAGTTAATCACAGGAACTCTGATGTTCGTGGTATTCTTCCAGTGTAAGCCCGGTCAGAGAAAGATATAGTGCCAGGGATTTGCCTACATAGCGAATATGCCATGGTTCCCATTCATAACCGGTTATAAGTTCTTTGTTTTTTGGATATCTGATGATAAAGCCGTATAAAGGAGCATGAGAAGCAAGCCATTTCCCCTCGGTCGTGGAAGCAAAGCAATCCTCCAGCTGCAAACCCACAGAAGGACAGGACACGTCCAGTGCCAGCCCGGTCTGATGTTCACTGGCCCCGGGAGGGGCAAGATATAAATCTACATAAGATTTTTCTTTTTGATTCAGACGGGTTTCATACAATACCTTTTGTCTGTCATAGGAACGGTAACCGGAAATTCCATAAAGAAAAATACCCTGTTCCCTGCCTGCTGCAAATAATTTTTCAGATGCACGTGCAGCCGGGAGAGAAAGTAGTCTTCGTGGATCGCCGGAAGGTGCATCAAACAAAATATTTGGTTCTGTCAGGCAGGGAGGGATAAAGGACGATTCCAGACGGTGGGATTTGTTGACAAGTATTGAACGGTCCAGTTCGGATGTACTGGGAATAACAGTATAAAAATCCATAATAATCCTCCTCTGACATATCATATGATGGCAGAGGGAGAATTATTATGATGCAAGAGCGCAAAGCGCGGAGAAATCCGTGTATCAGAGGATTACTGCAGAGCTTTCATGCTCATTTCTTCCAGTAATTCTGACTTCACTTTATAAAGTTTGTCGGAAAGGTCAACGTATACATGGTGCGGATTTACGAGACGGCGTGTCTCAGGCCACAGTGTTTCCTGCTCTTTACGACAGATTGCCTGCATTTCCATGACAGAAGGAGAGGTATATACGCAGAGTCCTTTCTGGAATACAGGAACAAGAAGTTCACGAAGGGTGTAACTTCCGCCTTTAATTTTGGTCTTTTTCCATGTCTCCAGAGGATCAAAAATAATCATGTCTTCGTTTTCGTCAAACACTTCATCGGCAAGGCAGATCAGATCGGCGCGGATTTTGCCTGTTTCTTTATCATAGATACGATAAATGGTTTTGTTGCCCGGGTTTGTAATCTTTTCTGTGTTTTCAGAAAGCTTGATTTTGGGAATAAAGTCCTTATCTCCCTTATCTTTGATGGCTGCCAGCTTATAGACACCGCCAAAAGCAGGGCAGTCTTTGGAGGTGATCAGGTTAGTTCCCACACCCCAGGAATTGATCTTGGCACCCTGGGCTTTCAGGCTGTCGATCAGATACTCATCCAGATCACTGGAAGCGGAAATAATGGCATCACCAAACCCGGCCTCGTCCAACATTTTATAGGCTTTCTTGGAGAGATAAGCCAGGTCGCCGCTGTCAATACGGATACCGTAATTTTTAAATTCCGGGTATTTTTCCTTCATTTCACGGAATACCCGAATGGCGTTGGGAACACCTGAATCAAGGACATCATAGGTATCTACCAAAAGGATGCAGGCATTCGGATACATTTCTGCATAGGTCTTAAATGCAGTATATTCATCAGGAAAACTCATGATCCAGCTGTGGGCATGTGTACCTTTCACGGGAACATTGAACATTTTTCCGGTCAGAACATTGGAGGTTCCCACGCATCCTGCGATAACAGCGGCACGTGCTCCGTAGATACCGGCATCAGGTCCCTGCGCACGGCGCAGACCGAATTCCATAATGCCGTCACCCTGTGCCGCATAGACAACACGGGCAGCTTTGGTGGCAATCAGACTCTGGTGGTTGATAATATTCAGAATCGCTGTTTCTACCAGCTGTGCTTCCAGAATCGGAGCGACTACTTTCAAAAGCGGTTCCCTTGGAAAGACAACAGTTCCTTCTGGTATTGCATAAATATCACCTGTGAAATGAAAACCTCTCAGGTATTCCAGAAAATCTTCATCAAAAATTTTGAGACTTCGCAGATAATCCACATCATCAGGAGTAAAATGAAGATCTCTGATATATTCAATAATCTGTTCCAGACCGGCTGCAATGGCATATCCGCCGTCACAGGGATTTTTTCTGTAAAATGCATCAAAAACAACAATCTGATCCGTAGGATTTTTAAAATAACCCTGCATCATGGTCAGTTCATATAAATCAGTTAATAAAGTTAAATCTAACGCTCTCATAACACGCCTCCATCTTATGGCAAATCCAAAAAGTTTTTCCTCATTATAGCATTAAAAAAAAACAAAGTAAATGTATATTCATATGTAAATTCAGAAGAAAACTGCTTGACGCAGGACAAAAAAACGAATAGGATATAACGAATGGAATATTTGGAAGGAGGAGTATGATGACAGAATTTCTGGTAAGAAAATTTGTGAAGAATTATGATGATACAGAAAGTACAAGTGTACGCACATCGTATGGTGTGTTATCCAGCATGGTGGGTATTTTCTGCAATGTCTTGTTATGTGCTGCGAAAATATCAATCGGTGCGTTGATGCACAGTATTTCCGTTATGGCGGATGGAATCAATAATCTTTCAGACGCCGCTTCTTCAATTATCGGATATGCAGGTGTAAAGATGGCAGAGAAGCCGGCGGACGAGGAGCATCCTTTTGGCCATGGCAGGATGGAATATATTGCTGCACTTGTTGTTGCATTTCTTGTTATCGAGGTTGGTTTTTCATTTTTAAAAACCAGTATCGGAAAACTGAAGAACCCGGAAGATATAACATTTGAATGGATTCCATTTCTGATCCTTTTGTTATCAATCGGTGTTAAACTTTGGATGGCTGCATTTAACCGTAAACTCGGAAAACGAATTGATTCCAAAGTTATGCTTGCAACAGCTGCAGATTCCATGGGTGATGTAATTACTACCAGTGCTACGGTGATTTCTATTCTGGTCTGTAGTTTTACCGGATACAATATTGATGCTATTGCCGGCGTACTTGTATCGTTGGTGGTTATGTGGGCAGGTGTTGGTATTGCGAAAGATACGCTGGAGCCACTGATCGGTCAGGCACCAGATCCGGAGCTGGCAAATCGTCTTCGAGAAGAGGTGGAAAGCTATGAGGGGATTGTAGGAACACATGATCTGATTATTCATAACTATGGACCTAACCGTAGTATGGCTTCGATTCATGCGGAAGTTCCCAGAGATGTGGATATTGAAGTTTCCCATGAAATCATTGACTGCATTGAGCGGGAAGTTTCAAAAAAGATGGGAATTTTTTTGGTAATTCATATGGATCCGGTGGAAATAAGAGATGAGAGAGTACTTTCCGTAAAAGAAACATTACAGAATGTTCTGGAAGAAATCGACTCAGAAATTAAGTTTCATGATTTTCGAATTGTGCGAGGAGAAAAGAGAATTAATCTGATATTCGATGTGGTTGTTCCGTTTTCTTATAATGAAAGAAAACAGAAAGATCTGGAAAAGCAGATCAGCCAGAAAATGATGGAGCGGGATGCCAGGTTTTGCTGTGTAATAATGGTGGAAAAGAGCTTCATTCAGCAGTAGGAAAAATAATTTGAAAAAAATTTAAAAAAAATGAAAAAAGTACTTGCATTTTGTTTTAACATGCTATATAATACATCTTGTCGCTGAGGTACAGACGACGACAAGAT
>JBJELT010000112.1:0-1775 GCA_051879295.1 Oliverpabstia sp.
TACCTGTTATTAAATTGTTATCTTGAGTTGACGCATCATATGGTATAAATTATGTACCTCTACATCAAAATGTTTCGCAACATCTGGTATCTTTACACGTCCGCTTTTATTTTTAACGTTCAATGAACCTGCGGACTGTTCAAAGGTAATCAGCTTATATCCTTTAGCTGCTGCCGCAATAAGCCATGGATCTGCAACCTCATTTCTGGCCCAATCATTCAATCCTTTTTCATTGTAAAAACCACATTCCTGAATATATTGCATTACTTTCGCATATTTAGGGATGATTTCCGGATCAACATGATTGCAGATTTCAAAATCATCTTCTCTTTCAGATACCCACTGCTTTAATTCATCTTCCCCTTTATCAATCTCAGCTTTTACCATATCAAGTAAAACAATATTACCAGCTTTTATCTCATCTTCAAAAGTTTCCCAGAATGAAGGAACCAGATCATAAGCGTAGAAGAATCTTGACGCTGTCATCAATGTATTCGCATCAATCAAGAATTTTTCTGATGAATTTACCATAAAACACCTCCAAGTCCGCTTGCAACTTCAGAAAATGTTTTGCTGGTAGTATTCGTTAATCGGTAAGCTTCTGTAAAAGAAGTTCTACCACTATTTACACTTTCACATATCGCACGTACGAAAACGCCGTCCAATTTACTGCGAGCAACTCTATAATAATCTCCACCAGAACTCTTTTCCTGTTTTGCCTGAATGTACGCTTCAATAGCATCTGCTATCACCTTATTATATACATTCTGATCAATCTTCTTATTGTCTAAAGCTCTGCGAGCAATGACACTACCGCTGCAACGGAACATTCTGGCAAGTTCCTTAATCTTTTCATGTGTATCATCATTTGTATTGTTATTCCATTTTTCAAGAAACGCTGTTTTCGGTACCATTAATTCTCCCGCAACTGCATTACAAGTAACTTCAATTGGTTTTATTCCGTTTGCAGAATATCTTCTGTCATTGTACAAATCGTTTTCTCCAATCCAAAGATGTACAATTTCATGGAACAAAGAAAACAATCTTCCACCTGCAGAATCAGCACCATTTATAAATATCAGTGGAGCCCATTCATTTACCATTGCAAATGCTCTAAATTCATTTACATCCAATGCACGATGGGTATTTTTACCAACAATGCCATTCATCATTACAACAATTCCGCATTCTTCCAGAAGTCCTCTTACCTTATTGAATGCTTCAGAAGGATTTCCACACTCCTTATACCATTCAACGTTAAGCCCAAGATTCTTACGAATTGTATCTGCGATTACACTTATATCCGTAATACCCTTTAAGCTTCCAACAACACTAATAGTATCGTAATTCCATTCTTTACGATACTCAACCATCCACTCCTGAACAGCTTCCATCTCATGAATAGTATCTATCAAATTTCGGCTCGGACTTGTCAATTCTATACTATCAAGTGTTCTGTATTCCAATAAACTAATCTGCTCAACTGGTGGCGTCTGTAAAAAGAAATAACCTAACGGAATATGAGATTTTTTACTAAAATCTTCTATCTGACTAAAAGTCGGACTCTTCGTGCCATCAAGCCAATGCTTAATATTTTCTACAAGTTTTGTGCCCAACTTTTCTTCGCTAGTCTGGCTAAGTGCCCAACTAATAATCGCCGGTTGTATATTCACATTTACTGTTGGCATAATTCGTCCTCCTTTCGTCCATAGTTAATTATAGTATATCAAAAATTATCAAAAAGCACTACTTTTTTATGGATTTCCAAAAATTTT
>JBJELT010000113.1:0-8885 GCA_051879295.1 Oliverpabstia sp.
GTTTGGTAATATAAGAAATCAGATTGAGTATGACAATTCCTGGGAAGTTAGCATTTTGATTATCTGATGTTTACCCAGCTGGAGGATGCCAGGGAGGTAATGTTTGGTATCATCCAGAACCGTGATATTGATTTCCGTATCCGAATGATGAAAATCCAGGAGTTCGGGCTGGAGCTGCAGCAGTGCATCGACGAGGATCGATTTTTCGATGTGGATGGAGTAAAAACGGGTGGAAAGAGGGAAATGTAGAAATTCTTTTGTCAGATTCAGGTGATCCGGAACGGAAAAGATGGGAATTTTCTGTATTTTATCAGATGGAACACCTGAATAAGAACTGGACCGTGCGTTTGGATAATACATTTCATATTCTATTTGACCGGGGAAATAACGAATACATAAAACAGTACCATGATTTTCAGAATGAATATGGGTATGACAGTGCTAATAAAAGGGAATGGGAACGGCTGGGTGAACAGCTGCTGATGTTCTTTATTCATACGTATTTTTGTGGTGCCGTCTACGATGACCGGATTTACAGCAAAACAGCACTAGCGGTATTTTCCGTACAGTGGATTCAAGAATTTTTTATGGCACAGTGGCTGCAGCAAAACGGGCAGGCCGGGATGGAAGAATTTCTGGAGACATCATGGAGTTATGCCCGGGAAGTGGAACATTCCGATCCCAACCTGGAACTGCTGGAGGACTGGATGGAAGAACTCATAAAGTCCTGATGGATTATCGATTCTGATATTGACGGGGTGTGCAGCCCATCTGCTGACGAAATACCTTGGTGTAATAGGATGGACTGGAAAACCCCACCAGGCTGGCAATCTCTGTGACGGAGTACCGTCCCTCTGCCAGAAGTGGGAGACTCTTTTCGATACGGTAAGAAAGAAGATAATCAAAAAGAGATTCATTCATATGTTTTTTGAAAAAGCGGCAACATTCACTCTGACAGATATTGATATCCGCAGCAATATCTGTCAGAGTGATTTTTTCTGAATAATGTGTCTGCAGGTAGGAAAGGATTTTTTTCAGCCTGTCCATATGTTTCAGATTTCCATTATCAATATTCTCCTGACGGGAGGAAGCATTTTCACAGAAAATCAGCCAGATCTGCGACAGCATCAGATGCAGGCGCAATTCATAGGATGGACAGGAGTCGGCAGACTGAGCCAGATTCCAGATATCAGAAAGAATATCCAGGATTTGTTTCTGCCAGGAAATGTCCGGAGAAAAAGAAAAACCGGTCAGAGAAGCATTTTCCGTGATAGACTGCACGTATTTAGTCTGTAAGATACTGTTTTCATACCCATAAAGAAAGCGTGGGTGAAACGTGACGGAAATATAGATACAGTCGGAATCATTGCAGGATGAGCCGGAATGGAGGATATTCGAGTTACAGAACAGTCCGTCTCCCTGGTGCAGGTGATAAATAGTGTCGTTGATCTGGTAAAACATCTCACCCTGCAGAACAATCGTCAGCTCGATTTCTTTATGCCAGTGCCAGAGAAACGATTTCCGTTCATAGCGGGAAAGCTGTTCGTAGCTGACATGAACAGGAAATTCATAGGTTCCGTGTGACTTTAATTCTTTTTGGTTGGTGTCAAGATGTAATTGCATGGGAAAACCTCAATATATTAATAAAAGATGCAAAAATAGTTATTGTACTGTCTGATATTTCTCATTATAATGATAATCATAAAGAAGTCAAGGAGATACAGGTATGTCCAGCATACCTGAATATATATGTAAAGGAGAAGGGTTATGAAATTAGCAAATGTAGCGGGGGCTGTCAAAAGCGAAAATGCGATGAAACTGTTTGGTCAGATGTATGGAGAACATCGCGCAGAAGCAAATGCCGCAAGATATGAGATGGTTGCGGAGGGATTTGTGAAAACATTTGGCGATAAAGAATTTGATTTTTTCACCTCACCGGGAAGAACAGAAATTGGCGGCAATCATACCGATCACAACCATGGAAAAGTTCTGGCAGGAAGTGTACATCTGGACTGTGTGGCAGCAGCCGCTCCCAATGGAACACGTAAAGTTACCTTGATCAGTGAAACCTATAATCAGCATCTGGTTATTGATCTGGATCATCTGGAGCCGACAGAAAAAACAACCGGAACAGAGCCGCTTCTGAAAGGAATTTTTGCAGGACTGCTGAAGAGCGGATACAAAGTAGAGGGATTTGATGCGTATACCACATCTAATGTTATCGGAGGTGCAGGTGTAAGTTCTTCTGCCGCCTTTGAGATGCTTGTCTGTGTTATCGTTGATCATCTGTTTAATCAGGGAAATATTGGTGTGGTAGCATACGCAAAAGCAGGACAGTATGCTGAAAACAAATACTGGCTGAAAGGTTCTGGACTTCTGGATCAGCTGGCCTGTGCAGTAGGCGGTATGATCACCATTGATTTTGCTGATATAGCCAATCCGAAGATTCGTGAGATTAAATGTAATTTTGACGAGATGGGACATGATCTGGTTATCATCAATACAGGAAAAGGCCATGCAGATCTGAGTGCCGAGTACTCAGCAGTACCGAATGAAATGAAGAAAGTTGCAGAATATTTTGGAAAAGAAGTTCTGGAGCAAGTGGATGAAGATGCTGTCATTGAAAATGTACAGGCAATCCGTAAATTTGCCGGTGACCGTGCCGTTCTTCGTGCCTTCCATTTCTTCGAAGAGAATAAGAGAGTGGATGCAGAAGTAGAAGCTCTGGAATCAAAAGATTTTGATACATTCCTGCGTAAAGTGAAAGAGTCCGGAGATTCCTCCTGGAAATGGCTGCAGAACTGCTACTGCAATGAAACACCGGATGAGCAGTCTATTACCGTTGCACTGGCGCTGACCAAATTATATCTGGATAAAATCGGTCACGGTGTGTGCCGCGTGCATGGAGGTGGATTTGCAGGTGTTATCGCTGCATTCCTGCCAAAAGAATATACAGAAGGATTTACCGCTTATATTGACAAAGCACTGGGAGCAGGTTCTGCATATGTAATGCATATCCGTCCGCAGGGAGCTGTTAAAGTAGAATTGTAGGAGCTGCTACAGATTCGCAGGCTGTGATAGAATAAAGAATAGAATATGGCAAAGGCAAACGCCTGTTTTTCCATGAAATCATGGGGAGACAGGCGTTTTGCTGCACAGAGATTAATAAAAGCTATAAAATATTGTTTAATTTTCATTATGGAAAACCTCCTTTAATGAAGAATAAATTTTGATATCAGGTGAGTAATATTCAAGCGAATCTGTTGTTTCTATGTATTCATTATTAATATAAAAATCATAAGTCCCATTTTGGTTGTCGATAAAAAAAGCAGTTTCTTCACTGATTGTCATCAATTCATCCACTTCTTCTGGTGTGGTAAAAGCTTCAAATATAAAAAGGAATGAACAAATAAATATCAGTAAAAGAAAAAATTCAATAACTTTTTGAATGATATTTTGGAAGCGGGTTTGCTTTTCGTTGATAATCATGTTAAATCTTTGCTGCAATATGCTGATGTTTGTTTTGCAGAAAGGGATGGTTGCAGTGTATACTCTGGTCAAATTCCCTGTATCTTGCCTGGCTATCTTAAGAAGACAAGAAAGGTATGCTGTCTTTTGCGTTGGAGTTGGAGTCAGGGAATGGTCTACACGCATTTCCAGATATACGTCCAGTTGCTTTTTCAATAACCAGCAAAAAGGATTCCACCAGTAAATGATTACAAGAATCTGTATTCCAAATTTTATCCACAAATCCCGATGAAGAATATGTTGGAATTCATGAAGAAGAATATAGTACAGTTCTTCTTCTGTAAGATTCAGGGAATTGGGAAATAGGATACAGGGTTTAAAAAGTCCATAAACAAGGGGAATTTTAGCTGGTGGAAATGTACGAAGAAAAATTCCCTGTGCTTTTGGATTTTCAGTGCGGATACGTTGAAATGTTTCAAATAATAAACTGTTTTCATCAGGAATCAAGCTTGCTTGTTTGATCAAGCGATTTAAATGGTAAGTCAAAATTCCATAACGGATTCCACAAAATAGGATTCCAAATCCCCAAACGATTTCAATTAGATTCCACCAGGAAATGGTAGAATTTCTAAATCTGGGCTGACGAAACAGAGCAATCATTCTGGATAGTCCGGACGGAAAATAAATGTTATGGGATAATGCAGGAATTTCAATGGGAAGTAATAGTCGCAGAATCACTAAACAAAGAAAAAATCCTGTTAATTTCAACCCAAATTCTGGGAGTATTTTTTTGCTTTGAAAAACCATATACAAAATGACAACAATTACATTGCAGAACAGGATTGTCATCAGTACTGTAGAAAATGAATAGTTTATCATCTCTTAAATCCTTTTCTTATAATCTTCTAGCATTTGTTCCAGTTGACTTATTTCTTCCCGTTTTCGTTGGGAATCACTTTCTGTTTCAAGAAGTGCTGCCACGAGAGCGGTTTTGGAAACACTTTTGTGAAGCTTTTGAAATTCTGTAGTCACTTGCAGAGCAACAAAATCGGCAGGCGTTATCGCTGGACGATAGCTGCGTGATAACACAGTTCCACTATATACAATGTTATCTATTTGAATCAGGTTATCGCGCAGGAGTTTGCGCAGGACTGCCTGAACTGTATTGATCGTAAGATGCAGTTCAGGTCGGGCATCAACAATTCCGGAAGCTGTCAATGCAATATCAGAATCCCATAGAATGTTTAAAATATCGATATCTCTTGAGGTATAATTCCCCTTATTATTTTGGCGCGTCATTTTTATGCTCCTCCTGGTCTGGATTTATTTTCTCGGAATCTTTGAATTTTATGTATAAAATGCTTGTTCGTTGTGTTTCGAAAATTATTCTTAATTTACATAATACCCTAAGAAAGTAAATACTTCAATATATAGGTAAGAAAAATACATTAAAATTATATTGAATAATTATATAATGAAATTACACATTAACAATAGTACTTATAATGTATTTATTATACAATTACAATATAAAAAATATGTATATATTGACATTAATACATTAAAAGTGTAACATAATATTTAATATTATAAAAAATATATCTCCTGTGATTTGGATAATAGGCAGTTTGACTGTTATATAACAAATAAGGAATGGTATGGAAATTCCATTTATCGGGGGCTGTATATTTGAAATGGAGAACCTATAATGAAAGCAAAAACAATCTATACGGTATGGAATAATTTAAAGTTTCTATTTGCGGATTTATGGAAGAAAGATCGTCAGTTCTTCTTTTGGGGAATTTTAAAGGGGACTACCTTTGTGTTGATTCCTCTTCTGGGAATTACGTTTCAAAAAAAAGTTTTGGATGGCATTCTGAAGCAGTGGAATTTTGAATATTTTTTGCGCGTTGTTCTGTTTTTGACTGTATGCACGGTTTTTGTTACGATTTTGAATTATTGGGCTTCTGTAGGAATGGCTCATTATCAGGGAATGAATAGGATGCGTTTTCTTGTAGACATAGAAAAAGTATTTTTGAGATGTCCGTATCAAAAAGCAGAGGATCCTCAAGTGCAGGTAGAACTTGATAAAGTAAGTGATTTAGTGGGAACTTCATCTCCTAGAACTGGGGTTAATGGGGTTCATAATGGAATATATGAGGTTTTTGTAAACGTACTGGGACTTTTGGTATTCGGGAGCATGGTAGGAAATCTAAATATTTTGTTGCTTCTGTTGGTGACTGTTGGCAGTCTGGCAATTGGGTTGGTGGAAAAATGGGCTGACTCACGGGAGTTCCAATTTCGGATGCAGCAGGCACCTATACAGAAAAAACAGGACTATTTCCGTGATAAGTTAGCAAGGAGTCAGGCGGGAAAGGACATCCGTGCCTATGGATGTCAGGAATGGCTGCTATCTAAACTGCAGAGTGTGATTATGGAAAAAGAAAAATTGCAAAAGAAGCAGGTAGGAAAGATCTTTCAGAAGGATGTTGCTCTTGTGGGTATTGAAATCCTGCAAAATAGTGCGGCCATCTGTTGGATTACCGTGTCCTGCTTAAAGGGGCAGATTGTCATATCGGATTTTTTTGTGTATCTGACATCTATTCTGCAGTTTTCTGAATACATTGGGAAACTGATGAAAGCAATGGATATGGTTCGATATGCAAATCTGGATGTGACAGAAATCAGGAGATTTCTTGATATGGAGCAGGAAAATGCTATTTCTCAAAATACAGAAAAACAGGATGCGTTTGAAATTGGTCTGGAGCATGTATATTTCAGGTATCCCGGCAGTTCCTCATGGTTGTTTGAAGATTTAAATCTCATCATCAAAAAAGGAGAAAAAATTGCTCTCGTAGGAAATAATGGAGCTGGAAAGACAACACTTGTAAAATTATTGTGTGGATTTTATCTTGTCACGAAAGGGAGAATTCTGTTTGATGGGGAGGATATTTCCAGAATGGAAAAGGGAGTGCTGTATCAGAAAATTTCAGCAGTTTTTCAAGATATTGTGATTTTGCCTTTCTCCGTAGGTCAAAATGTGGCGGTTTGCCAAAATGAACATATGGATGAAGATAGAGTCAGACAGTGTTTGTTAAAAGCTGGGATTTTTGATAAACTTCCAGATATTCATGCTATGATGGACAAACGAATTTATGAATCAGGTGTTGAACTTTCTGGAGGAGAGCGACAGAAATTAGTGTTTGCAAGAGCTTTATATAAGCAGGCAGGTTTTCTAATTCTTGATGAGCCTACAGCCGCATTGGATCCCATAGCAGAGAGTAGGCTTTACCAGCAATACTATGATATTTCACGGGATAAGACCACTTTGTTTATTTCTCACCGTCTGGCTAGTACCAGTTTTTGTGATCGTATTATTCTGTTGGAATATGGAAAAGTTGTGGAGGACGGCACTCATAAAAGCCTTTTGGAAAAAGATGGGAAATATGCTGAGATGTTCCGATTGCAGAGTCAATACTATCGAGAGGCGGTGAAGAAAAATGCATAAAAGGGAAAAACAACAATGGCGAGTACTGGCTTTAATTCAAAGGCTGGATAGGGGATTACTGCCGATTGCCATAGTAAAAAGTATACTTGAAGCAGCGATTCCTTACTTGAATATTCTTCTTCCATCATTTATTGTCAATCTTCTATATAAAAAGGTATCGCCTGTTCAGATTCTGTTATGTATCATACAATTCTATATGATTGTACTGGGCGTTCAATTGCTTTTGCAATTTTTGAAAAAACATTCAGAGAATAAAAGGAACAAAATATTGAATTCTTATGCGGTCAAAAAGATAAAAAAGATATTCTATGTCAAATATCAGTTTTTGGAAACCGCTGCCTTTGAAAAAATTCGACAGGGAATCCGATATAACGATGAAAATTTTGGTGCTTTTAAAAATTATATGGATGAGCTTGAGAAAATCTATAAATCTGTATTTCAGGTATTGATAGCAATAGGGATTTTCGTATGGATAATATCCAATGTGAAAGAAATTATAGCGGTCAGACAACTTATTATTGTCATATGCGGTATTCTGTCAGGAATACTATTGTCTGTGATTTTAATGTTGTTAATTCAGAGGGCAGTAAATCAGCATATGCCCGTATTAATGGATAAAATTGTGGATGTGAACACTTTATTTTCTGTTCTGTATGAGGATGTCGTACAGAATTACCGGAAAGGAAAAGATATTCGGTTGTTTGGAATGGATCGGCTCATTGTACGGGAAGGTGAAAAAATGGTGGATAGTTTTGCTCCTTACGCCAGAAAGCAAATCTGGTTGTCCCAGGTATCAGGGATGGCAGGAAGTATTTTATCTTTGTTGATTGCCGGAATTTCCTTTGTGGCAATAGGAAGATATGCTTTAGAAGGTTATATAGCTCCGGGAAATGTTATTTCTTTTGTAGGCAGTATTCAGCAATTATCTTCGGCTGTGATTGGGATAGCCTTTTCATTGGGAAGTCTGAATTTGTGGAATGTGCGGATGGAGTCCGTATTTCAGCTATTTGATATGGAGGAAGACTCTCCTGAAACTTATAGAATATGTACTGAGGAAATTCCCAGTCTGGAGAAGATTGAGTTTCAGGATGTTTCCTTCCGTTATCCTGAAGGAAAGGAAGATATTTTAAAGCATGTTTCCCTGACCATACGGAAAGGCGAGAAGATTGCAGTGGTGGGTCCAAATGGTTCAGGTAAGAGTACTTTTATCAAAATCCTGACGGGGCTGTATGCACCGACCAGTGGAAGAATTTTAATCAATGGGCAGGATCGGACAAACATGGATCAGCAAACTTTTCAGACTTATATGGCTGCAGTATATCAGGATTTCATGATGTTTTCTTTTACTTTGAAAGAAAATATTGTTTTGGGTGGAAAAGAGAACAGGGAGGAAATTGCAGATGTCTTTGAGCGTTTGAAAATGACAGATAAAGTGAAGAAAATGAAAAATGGGATAGATACCTGGCTGTATCATGATTATGGGGAGGAAGGGCAGGAGCTATCAGGAGGAGAAGCTCAGAAATTAGCGATTTGTCGGGCATTATATAAAGATGCACCTGTTGTAGTGTTGGATGAACCTACTGCAGCCCTGGATCCGGTAGCTGAGTACAAGATTTATAAAGACTTTCAGATGTTAGTGGAAGAAAAAACAGCAGTATTTGTTTCTCATAGACTGTCCAGCTGTAGATTCTGCCAGAATATCTTTGTATTTGAAAACGGAATGATAGTGCAGCAGGGAAGTCATGAAAAACTTCTGGAGGATATAGAAGGACTATATAGGAAATTATGGGATGTGCAGGCACAGTATTATGTGACCGAATAATAAGGGCAGGTATATAAATTATTTTGAGTAGGCGAGAGTATGAAAAAAAGTCTGTAAAAACTATATAAGTGATGAGCTATAAGGTCT
>JBJELT010000114.1:0-1767 GCA_051879295.1 Oliverpabstia sp.
GGTTCTTCCGCATATTTACGTACAATCCTGATTTTTATACAGGATTGTACATCAGCTTTGCTGCTAATAATTTCTTGCTACATCGACCATACATAGTGCGTTTTACCATCTTCACTTTGCTGTTTGTTCCTTCCACAAAAGCATTGCTTAAGTCACTGGCAACTGCATTTTCAACAGCTGAAATATCCTTTTCCAATCCACTTGCAAAAGATGCTAACTCTTTTAGTGAAGAATACTTGTAGCGGTCAATAAACAGATATAACAACGGCATTTTTTTCGTCCTAAATATTTCACGGAATTCACGAATACATTTTTCAATTTCCTGCAAAATACTATATTTATTCCACAAAAATTCATAGTGTTCCGAACTTAGATCTCCATTTAGCCATAGATACTGAAAGATTCCTTTTCTGGTAATATAATCTGTCTTTTTCTTTTTTGATTGAGCGGTTTCATGTGAAGAAGAAACATATTTGTTCACATCTATCTGATATTGCATTACCACGGAATGTACATACTGACGGACATTACCATTTCCACAAGTACATCCCAAATCCATTACCAGACGTGCCGTTTCAGATTGCGTTTTTCCTTCTGTTAAACATTTGATAATAAAATCTTTATGCTGGTCGAGACTGCTCCGCTTGTTTGTGCGGCAAAGAATCATTGGATCTCCGTTTAAATATTTTTTTGTTGTCCGTCTATTGATTTGAAATCTCCTTGTTATTTCTCGAATACTAATTCCAGCTTGGTACATTTTCTGAATCTGCTGAATCAGTTGTAAACGTTTTTGTTCAGCTTCCGTAAATTTATCCACAATGGGTTCGATTTTTTTTACAAGGTACGTCTTCCGGCCGTTCAGAAAGATTCCCTTTTATAGTTTCTTTGGAAGTAATAGCTGTAGTTGAGGCTATTTCACGACTCAATATTTTATTAACAGCATCCATAAGGTTCTGATGAAGATGAAATCTGTCCGCAATCTGCATACAATCAGGCAGTATTTCTTCTACAGCCTTTGCATATGCGCTTGCCCTGTCTCTTGTAACAGTCTTAACCTGTTTATTCTTTTTCAACCATTCTTTCAGCGTAACTCCATCACGTCCATCTAAAATAGCTACAGGTTTATGCGTTTCTTCGTCTACTATAATCGTTCCATATGTGTGTCTTTTTTTATAAGCAAAATCGTCAATTCCGATAGCAGAACCGCATTCGGGTTCTGTCTGGTTTTCATATCTCTTAATGAGCGTACGGATCACGGTATCGCCACTTGTTTTAATACTCATTGATTTAAGAATTCTAGCACAACTTTCGCAACTGGTTTCAAGGGCTAAAGTTGTCATCAAATCAACCAGTCGTTCTGTCATATAACTGTAATTATTTAAAAAGCTCCCAAAGGTTTCCGTGAATGAAGTTATTGAGCATTCGGTATTGACGCAATTAAACTCATAAAGGTTAACGTCAAGCATTACTCTTTTTCCGTAAATTGGTAAATCTTGAACTTTACGGTGATGCGTTGCATGCAGACTGGAAGACTCCATCATGCATTTAGGACAGTTACATCTTTTTGTATGAGAGCGCATTTTAATATGAATCTCCTTATCTTCGACAAGAACAGATTCAATCAATAAATTCTGAGGATAAAACTGAGCTAATGATAAACTATTTGTCGCGTCTGTCATGGTAGTACTCCTTATAAAACAAGCTACCAATAGTATATCATTTCCAACAGTGAATTTCCAGTGATATACGCAAACATGCGGAAGAACC
>JBJELT010000115.1:0-1755 GCA_051879295.1 Oliverpabstia sp.
AGGATACTTGAATATGAGAACAGATTATTAAAAGATAAATTGAAGAAAGCAAGTATTCCATATGATGAGGTAAATCCTTTCGAAGAAAAAATAGAAAATGCAGAAGAGTATGACCCGGATCAGGGGGAACGTATTGTGAATCCTTCGTTTATTTCAGAAGAGATGGCAATCCGTTTCTTTTCGATGTTTTGGGGAAGAGAAGATGTATATGCCAGACGAGGTAAGAACGGTGGTTATTTTCCCCAATGTGATAATCGTTGGAATGACAGGCTTTGCCCTAAGCAACGTAAAGAGAAGGTATTTTGTGATGAGTGTGAAAATACCAAATGGACAAGGCTGGATGTTAAAAAAATAATTGCTCATTTGTTGGGATTTAAGGAGGATGGTTCAGATGTAATCGGTGTATATCCTCTATTGCCAAATGGTACATGCAGATTTATTGTATTTGATTTTGATAACCATGAAAAAGGAGCGGAAGCTACCGATTTTGCCAATACGGATAATGAGTGGCATAAAGAAGTGGATGCTCTTAGAAAAATGTGTGAGCTTAATGGTATCAGACCTTTAGTTGAGAGATCCCGCTCCGGGAAAGGAGCACATGTATGGATTTTCTTTAAAAAGGCAATACCAGCGGCAACGGCAAGAAATTTCGGATTTCTCTTGTTGGATAAAGGTTCAACTTCCATTAATCTGAAATCTTTTCATTATTATGACAGAATGTATCCTTCACAGGATGTGACAAGCAGTATAGGTAATTTGATTGCATTACCGTTACAGGGACAGGCACTTAAGAATGGAAATAGTGCTTTTGTAGATGAAAATTGGAATGCATATCCGGATCAATGGGATGTTCTTTTTAATAAAACGGAGAAGCTGGGCATAGAAGATATTGAACAATACATGGCAAAATGGCAGGGAGAATTAGCAGAAGCCAGAGGAATGCTTGCTAATATTGATAAAAACTCCAGACCGAAACCATGGAAAAAGAAGTGCGAGTTTTCTAAAGCTGATGTTGTGGGCAAGCTGCATATGGTATTGGGTAATGGAGTTTATATTGATACTTTGAATCTTATGCCAAGAATACAAAATCAGATTCGTAGTCTGGCAGCATTTGATAATCCGGAATTTTATAAAAATAAAAGGCTTGGATATTCAAATTACTACAATTTTAGTGCTGTGTATTTAGGAAAAGATATAGATGGGTACATACAGGTCCCGAGGGGACTGAGAGAGAAATTAATAGAAGAATGTGAAAAGGCAGGGATTTCTGTTGATGTTTCTGATCAGAGAGAAACAGGACATCCAATCCGAGTATCTTTTAAGGGAGATTTGCGAACGCAGCAGGAGCTGGCGGCAGAAAAATTACTGTCACATTCGGATGGTGTTCTGAGTGCGGCAACTGCATTTGGTAAGACGGTAGTATGTAGTTATCTTATTGCTGAGCGAAAAGTAAATACGCTTATCCTGTTACAAAGCAAAGACTTACTGAATCAGTGGGTCGATGAACTGAATAAGTTTTTGGAAATAAAAGAAGAACCACCGGAATATGAAACAAAAACAGGAAGAAAGAAAAAGAGAGACAGTGTGATAGGAATTTTGCACGGCAGTAAAAATACATTAACAGGTATCATAGATGTTGCAATGGTTGGTTCTATGTATAGCAGGGGAAAGTTTAATGAACGGATTAGTTCTTATGGAATGGTAATCATGGATGAATGCCATCACGCAGCTTCCAATACATCCATGGAATTATTA
>JBJELT010000116.1:0-1754 GCA_051879295.1 Oliverpabstia sp.
ATAGAGTATTCAAACAAATATATATTTGCTGAAATTAAAAGAACTTTCTCCCAAAAGTGGGAAAAAGTCATATAGACGTAATAAAAGACACTTCGTATGACAATGTGTGATAATGCCATCCGAAGTGTCTTTGTTTCCAGGATTACCTTTTTTTCATTTTGATTATACCGATTCCAATAAGACAAGCACTGATTAATCCACCAGCAATTAAAATTATTACATAGACATTTGCATTGAAACTGATGTCTGTACTCCAATTTGAAAAGTTGACGTGACTGATAGTAAGTTGTCTTTTATGTTCAATAAGAAAAGTACAGATATCGTTGGAAAAAATCATCCATATACTACACAAGAAAGTACTGATTCCGGCTTTGATGAAAGAATTTACAGGTAAATATCTTATTGTGAGGAAAATGAGCCATACACCTAGCATAAGGACGAATGCAACAATGCTTCCTGTTTTCATTTCAGCCATTCCTGAGCGGTAACATACAATGAATATTGTAAGATATAGCCATAACGTGTCCCATATCATAGTAATAAGAGCTTTTTTATCAGATAAAACAGGTGGCAAAGTGATATTTCGTATTATAAAAGGGAAGAATACTACAGATAATCCGAATAAAGTAGGGATTGACCAATATAGGAATTCTCCGCCTCCATTCATGGCATCCACGAAAAAGAAAATCAGCAATAAAGCGGCAATACTGCATAGGATACATTTTAAAATTCTTTTTTGTGAAGATATCAAAGGAATTACAGTAAGTGCAGCAACAAGCATCATGGATGCAGTGACCACAAGAAATACACCAAGTCCTCCTCCGTTTGCCATAGATACAATAAAGGTAATAATGATTGGCAGAAGAAGGATACCTGCTATAACAACGCCGGCTTTAAACGCGGCATTCCGTTCTTTTTGAGCGTGACGGGCAAGAACTCCTTTTGATTCCTGTTTGATAACTGTGTTAATGGTATTATTCGCTAACTGTTCATAAGTATTTCTGCATTTAGGACAGTCAGTTAGATGCTGTTCTACCAGTTGGCAACTTGCCAAGCTGCATGCATGGTCATAATAAAGTGGCAGAAGATCCTGCACAATATCACATTGATTTTGATTATTATTCATGTTCATCCATCCTTTCTTTGATTTTTAATCTTGCCCTATGATAAGTAACTCTTGCCCAGTTCTCTGTTTTACCAAAGATAGTTCCAATCTGTGAAAATGATAATTCTCCAAATACCCTAAGCTGGAATACTTCTTTATAAGGCTCCTGAAGTTCATGAAGTATGAGATGGATCTGAAGAGCTGTGTCCTGATCTTCATAATTATCTACCATATCAAAAGATACTTCAGAGCTAGCTTCATCAAAAGATGCATATTTAGTATTTTTTCTACATTCATCAATTGCAAGGTTTTTAGCAATACTACAAAGCCAGGTAAATTCGCTGGACTTGCCTTCGTATGTGTGTTTTGCGGTCATAGCTTTATAAAAAGTATTTTGGGTAATTTCCTCCGCAAGAGACTGATTTTTTACAATAGTCATCACATATGAGTAAACCTGCAGATAATATGAATTGTACAATTTCTCATAATCCAGAACTGTTCACCTCCTTTTTACATAGATTAGACGGAGAAAGGATAGTTTCGTTACAAATTTTTTCGGTTTTATTTTATTATTTGTTTTTGGAAGCCAGGATTCCCCTTGCCAGTGCGATGCCTACCTGTGGATACAGTTCCTGAATTTCCTGATATT
>JBJELT010000117.1:0-41463 GCA_051879295.1 Oliverpabstia sp.
ACCAGTTGTCTGCTTTCTGTCCTGCCAGACGGGTACAGTGTACACGGGACTGCTGACCTGCTCCTACACCAATTGCCTGTCCGTCTTTTACAAAACATACGGAATTGGACTGTGTGTATTTCAGAGTGATCAGAGAAATCTTCAGATCACGCTTTGCTTCTTCGGTCAGTTCTTTATTTTCTGTTACAATATTGGAAATCAGCTCATCGTCGATAGCCAGCTCCTGACGTCCCTGTTCAAAAGTTACGCCAAATACTTCTTTGTGTTCCAGCGGAGCCGGTACATAATCCGGATCAATCTGGATTACATTGTAATTACCTTTCTTCTTCTGAGCCAGAATTTCCAGAGCTTCCTCTGTATATCCCGGAGCAATGACTCCATCAGATACTTCTCTCTTGATCAGAAGTGCGGTATCTTTATCACACACATCAGACAGTGAGATAAAATCTCCGAAGGAAGACATGCGATCTGCACCTCTTGCTCTTGCATAGGCACAGGCAATCGGCGAGAAATTCTTCCAGTCCATATCGTCTACCCAATAGATTTTAGCCAGCGTCTCAGTCAGTGGAAGACCAACAGCAGCACCTGCCGGGGATACATGCTTAAAAGAAGTAGCAGCAGGGATTCCGGTAGCTTTTTTCAGATCTCTTACCAACTGCCAGCCATTGAAAGCATCCAGGAAATTGATATATCCCGGTTTCCCGGACAGCACCTTGATCGGCAGTTCACTGTCATCTCCCATAAAAATTCTGGAAGGCTTCTGATTTGGGTTACATCCATATTTTAACAGTAATTCTTTCATCACAATTCTCCTCTTATTTATTTTTATTGATAATCTTTGTCTCATAAGTTCCGTCTGCAATGTTGATATAACGAACAAACAGAGAAACTTTGTTGTCTTCATTCAGACTGTTCCACAGCATATCGGTAAACGCATCCATATCATCCGGGATAGATACCAGCTTTGGTTCTCCCTCAAAGCTTGGCAGCGGATTGCCGTCACCCATATAAGTGTGAATAAAATGACCCTCTCCTGCCACGCAATTTTCATAAGCAAATGTATAACGGTTGCAGGCATCCGGATTACCATTGTTGCTCTTCAAAATAGACATGGCATAGCTGTATTTTCCATTTTCAATATGCATCACGCCGGAAATACGAGGTGTGTAGTTCGGAGCATCCGGCTCAAATTCACGGGTTCTCAGTGACTGTTCAAAAGTCAGCTGTCTGTCCATGCCTTCATAGATAGTATCGGTCTGATCACCGTTTGTTACAATCGTTTTATTTCCCAGGACACGCACCGGTGCATAAATAATAAGACTGGGATCTACCAGTTTGGACGGGTCAAATGCCTGTGTACGGATTCCCTGTCCCTCCTCAACAAAGATACGATTCCGGCTGTTCTCACTTCTTCCCATGATGAAATAAGCGGCTACTGCCTTTGTTCCATCAGCGGACTTTCCAATCACAATACCTCTTCCCGGGTATGCATTCCCTTTCAGTTCCTGTTCCAGTGATATCATCTTCATGAACAATTCTCTCCTTTGCATCCTGTATCATTGTACAATAGTTATTCAATCGCAGCTGCTTGCAGCTACATTCTCTGATAAAAAAGAAAAAAGCCTGCAATCCGAGCTTATCATGCCCAGACGGTCGGCTTCATGCTCCTTATACTCCCCGTGGTTCATCCACTTCCGTCAGTCATATAAGGTAATTAAAACATAGCATCAAATAAGGGAAATGTCAACCCATTTCCCTTATTTATCAGTTAATTATTTCTCGTCACACACCTGGAAAATGTAGAATTTCAAATAATAAGATTCATCTGCCGCCCACAAAATCGGATGATCCGGCGCCTGTGTCCTGAATTCAACCTGTCTGAGCCGCTTGTGCACATTTCTCGCAGCCTGCCCGATGGTCTGTGTAAATAGCTCATAAGTCATAAAATGAGAACAGGAACAGGTAGCAAGATAACCTCCATCTTTCACCAGCTTCATTCCCCGCAGATTGATTTCTCTATAGCCCTTTACTGCGTTTTTAACAGAATTTCTTGATTTGGTAAATGCCGGCGGATCCAGGATTACCACATCAAACTTTTCTCCCTGTTCTTCCAGTTTTGGCAAAAGATCAAACACATCCGCACAGATGAATTTTACTCTGTCTTCCAGACCATTCAGCTTTGCATTCACAGTAGCCTGGTCTACCCCCAGCTGGGATGCATCCACCCCAAGTACAGAAGAAGCTCCGGCAATGCCCGCATTCAGAGCGAAGGAACCAGTATGTGTAAAGCAGTCCAGCACTTTCGCACCTTTACACAATTTGTGAATAGACTGCCGGTTATACTTCTGATCCAGGAAAAATCCGGTCTTCTGACCGTCTTTCACATCGACCTGGTACTTCACACCATTTTCCTCAATCTCCACCAGCGTATCAAACTCTTCCCCCAGAAATCCTTTCACACGTTCCATGCCTTCCTGTTCCCGGACTTTGGCATCACTTCTCTCGTAGACTCCACGGATTATAACACCATCCGCTGCCAGTACTTCTTTCAAAAGACGAATAATCGTTTCTTTCAGTCGGTCAATTCCCAGTGCCAGGGACTGTACCACAAGCACATCAGAAAACTTGTCAACCACCAGACCCGGCAGGAAATCCGCCTCACCGAAAATCACCCGACAGCTTCCAGTATCCACGGTTTTCTTCCTGTAATCCCAGGCATTTTGCACACGCATGCGAAGAAATTCCTCATCAATTTCCTGATGAATATTTCTGGTCATCATACGGATTCTTATCTTGGAATTGCGGTTGATAAATCCTCTTCCCATGGGATATCCGTCAAAATCATGTACCAAAACCATATCACCATCTGTAAAATCACCTGTAATACTTCCGATTTCATTATCATAAATCCAGGCTCCGCCCGCCTTCAGCGTACGCCCTTCCCCTTTTTTCAAGGTCACTATCGCAAAACTCATATATTACCTCCATTATTCCCGCTCGCTAACGCTCATTATCCCACCGGCTACTCCGGTGGGCGCCATTCGCCGCTCGTGATGAATAAGCTTCGCTTACTCCCACTCGCTAACGCTCATTATATCATGGCTGACCGGATGGTAAAACAGTTTTTTTACTTCTTCGAACTGGTGAGTCTGAGCCAGTATCCACATCAGTTTCACTGCCGCCGCTTCCACGGTCATGTCATATGCCTGCAGGATGTTGTACTGATTGACAGCTTTAAAGCCAACCTCATAGACTTCTGCATCGCTTCCCTCCAGCATTACCTGTGTGGCAATCACCACGATTTTTCCACTCTTAGTCAGCTGTTTCAATTCCTCCAGGAAATTTCTTCTGTTATAGAATGGAATTCCGCCCACCCCATAACTCTCGATGATGATAGCATCACACCGCTCACCGATATAACGAAGGATATCCGGTTCCATACCGGGAATCAGTTTCAGCAGGAATACTCTGGGATTAATTTCATGGTAAAAGGTAACCGGGCTATGGTTTTCATTTTCCTCCACATACTGCAGGATTCTCCTGTCATCGATAAATGCAGCCACCGGATAATTGATACTTTCAAAGGCACTGTAACTTTTGGAGCGAACCTTTCTCGCTCTGGTCCCCAGAATAGCTTTCCCGTCAAATACAATATACACGCCGCTTACATTGTCCCGGACAGCAAATCGGATGCTGTCCATGAGGTTTTTCCTCGCATCAGTAATAGGGGCACTGATTGGTTTCTGTGCCCCTGTTATAATAATCGGTTTTGCGGAATTCTGAATCAGATAAGATAATGCCGCTGCCGTGTAAGCCATGGTATCGGTTCCATGAGTGATCACAAAACCATCATACTGATCATATACTTCCTGAATTCCGCGCACAATCTTCAGCCAGTGCTCCGGCTGAAGATTGGTGCTGTCCAGATTCAATATTTGTTTTACATCGATATAGCAGACAGACTCTGCCTCAGGTACATAAGAAAGGATTTCTTTCCCGCTTGTTCCGGGTACCAGTCCATGGTCGGTACTGACAGAGGCAATGGTTCCTCCGGTTGCAATCAGCAATATATTCTTCATGTCTTTTCCTCAGTCTGTTATTTATACCACTGACCGGAATGCATTATTCTTTCAGCACACCTTTCTCTGTGAGAAATTTTATCGTCTTAACGAAATGCTCATTCAATTGATAATCCCCACCGATATAGTGCTCATTCTCCCTGTATCGAAAATACATACCATAGAGATTTCCATCCACAATCTCGTCATAACTCAAACTGCTCAGCTCCTCCTGATAAATGGCAATCAGGCGGGTCTGTTCTTCGCCGGTAAGTCCCTGCAGAGAAATGTCATTGCTTCCCCACTCATACATAGTATCACTTATTCTTACGTTTTCCGGTTCCGTCAAAAGCAAAGGATACAGAGCTTCGCGATAAAGCTTCTGTTCATACAGTTCTCTCTGGGTTTGAGCAAACATTTCCTCAGAAACCACATAGTTTCGCGCTTTTATTTTCCCGTCTTTCATCCGGAACAATGCCGTTACATTTGTTCCAGCATCCATCTGCCATCCGTCCGGTCCCAGGTTTTCCACAGCTTCTCTGACCATCTCCAGCACAGTGTCGCTGTTGAGTTCTTCCATACGGTTTTCCAGATATTCCTGACTGTTTTTACTGCCATCCGGATAGTCATTCGCATAACTAATCCAGTCGAATACAATAGCATTGGTCACCTCTTCCTGTTCCGGTATCCAGCGGTCATAGCCAATCAGGTCAAAATCGAAAAACGCAGCTGTCGCCAATACAACCAAAGTGCAGATGATCGTAGATTTCTTGTGAGCAAATATCATTTTCCTGTCAAAATGGTATATTACTTCAATAATAATACTTCCAATCAATAAAGTAAATACAATTCCGAACCAAAACCAGCCGGTTCCCGGAGTTACATTTCCTCTGAAATCACCGAGTGCCTGAAAGAACAAGCCACCTGCCAGTGACAGCGGGTAAAGAATGATTGCTTTAATCACACCCTCTGTCGCAGGAAATGCCATGGAGGATTCTGCTCCTTCTGACGGACGTTTTTTAACCAGCCAGAAGCAAAGAATTCCCATCACGATTCCAACAATCAGCACGGTCACCATGGGAGCAGTGATATTCAGCTCTGCCCCTTCTACCGAAGCCCAATAACTGATACGATTGTACACTGACAGAAAACCTGCGGCAGGGGACAGATCAAGCAATACATTCATCCAGTCAACTTCTGTACTGATAAAAGTCTTCCAGAAAACCTGCGGCAGGGTATAATATAATCCATATATTGCAGGTCCGATTGCCAGAAATACCAGTGTCCCCAGAATACCCGTCAACATTTTCCCCGTCAGAAGCATGGCAGCCGCTGCCGTCAGATATAACACCACATAAAAAAACAAATGAATTCCCATACCAAGAAATATATTTCTCACTGCTGTTCCTGTCAGAATCTCTTTGGAAGCCCCCACCACCAGTGCAAGAAGTACATTTACCAGATAAGGGATAAAGAACAACAACAAAGTGGAAATGCTTTCAGCGAGAAATATTTTCTCACGCCGTACCGGCAGGCTTCCGATCAAATCCATTTTCTTTTTTGAATGCAGCCAGTACAGACCGCTCCACGCTCCCAGCAAAGCCACTCCCAGCACAGCAATATAAGGAAGCACCTCACCTCCGGCCATAAGACTCTGAAAACGCATGTATACATAATGCAGCTGATTTTGGATTTCTTCCGCACTGTAATACTGTATGTTTTCTATCTCTGATTTGCTTGCAAACTGCACCATGGCATTCAGCGGATATGCCAGAAAAAACGCCAGAGCTACAATCGCACCGTACCACAGTCTCCGTTTCATTGAATTTGTAACCATTTTATACCAAGAGACTCTTGATGTCATAACCGGCCACCTCCGTTTCACTGATAAATATTTCTTCCAGCGTCAGCGGAAGGATTTCATAGAATATAGGCTCCTTTTCTTCCACTTTCCGCAGAACTTCTTCCCTGGTTCCCCGCACAGTCAATGTGAGAAGGCTGCCCCTCTGCTCTGACTGCATAATATCCAGTTCCTGAAAAAGCTCTTTTCGTTTTTCCTCATCCAGCACACACTGTACCTTCTGAATATTAATCTTCATATCTTCCAAATCCCGGGACACCAGAATATTTCCTTTATGCAATAGCCCCACATGATCACAGATATCTTCCAACTCCCGAAGGTTATGAGAAGCAATCACCGGGGTAAAATCCCGATTCAGGATTTCCATAGCAAATATGCTCTTCACCGCCTGACGCATCACCGGGTCCAGTCCGTCAAAGGTCTCATCACACAATAAATATTTGGTATTGGCACAGATACCCAGAATCACCGACAGCTGTTTTTTCATACCTTTGGAAAAGGTATGAATTCTCCGGTTCATCTCCAGCCCAAACTTCTGGATCAGTTCTGTAAACCGTTTCTCATCAAAACAGGTATAAAATATCCGATAATATTCCATCATATCTTTCGGCGTGGCATTGGGCAGATAATACTGATCATCGGAAATAAAAAACACCTTGCTTTTCATCTCTTCATTTTCAAATACTTCTTCTCCGTCAATCAGGATACTTCCCTCATCCGGTTTCAATATTCCAGCCATCATCCGAAGACAGGTACTCTTTCCTGCCCCATTGGTACCCACCAGACCAAATACACTTCCTTCCCGGATGGTTCCGCTCAGTTTGTTCACAGCCCGGATTCCTCCAAAGGACTTACTGATTTCCTTACACTCAATCATGATACTCCTCCTCCCAATACCGATTTAACCTGGTCACAAATTCATCTTTCGAGATACCGATTTCTTTTCCTCTGTGTATCACATCACAATACTCTTTCCAGTACAGCTTCTGCTTTTCCTGAACCAGCGCCGCCTTATCCGAAACAAAATTGCCCCGTCCCTTCACCGGATAAATATATCCCTGCTGCTCCAGCATACTGTAGGCTTTCTGAATCGTATTCGGATTGATTGCCAGATCCATCGCCAGCTTTCTCACCGAAGGCATCTGCTCTCCCTGCTCCAGAACCCCTTTCAAAATCAACACCTGAAACTTCTCGACAATCTGCTCATAAATCGGTCTTCGATCCTGATAATCAATGACAATCAAAATTACTCCTCCTTTCCCATGCAGAATAGTAACGAGTGAACCGTAATATTACACCGCACTATGTGTACTATTTCATATAGTACACATGTAGTATAATAAAAGTTGACTATAATGTCAACTTTTTTATTATACATTCTTCTTAAGAATTTCTTTCATCAGTGCGAAAAACTCTCTCACCAGATAATGCGGCTGAAGAATTGTTCTGGATGGAGCGGCAATCCCGCATACATTCAGATACCCAGCCTTTCTGGCAAGCGCCACACTTCGATATACATGAAAATTATTGGTGACGATTCCTACCGAACACGTTTCCTGATCCAGAAAGTTCTGACTGTTCTGAAGATTTTCCAGAGTGGTTGTGGATGTATCTTCCACAAGCAGCCTCCTGCTGTCAACACCGGCATTCGCAAGATAACGGTACATACATTCCGCTTCCGTAATCATCTCTCCCGTTCCCATGCCTCCGGACAAAATCGCTTTCGTATCAGGATTCTTTTCCAGATAGTCCTTCGCCATGTCCAGTCTCTCCTTCAAAGCCTTACTGGGCCGTTCGCCCTTCACCTGACATCCCAGCACAATGATATAATCCAGATCCGGTCTCCCTTTCTGCAGCATACCTGAAAAAATCAGTCCCTCTCCAATCAGGAAAATCACAGCCATACAGGCAATCGCCGTCTGAAATAAACACTTCGCCGAAAAGGGTATCTGCAAAACGATTCCATGTTTCCTGCAGACAAGCAACGTACCGCCCAATACCACCAGAGCCAGACCTCCGACCAGCCAAATCCAGATAAAGGAAGCTCCCAGCCCTGCATACAATACACAGGCGATATAATAGAGAATAAACACAATCCCCATAATGATTAATACACTTGGCATATTTAACTCCTTAAAAAAGAGGACGATACACGCCCTCTTGTCACTCTTATCTGCCGCAGCAGAACTTATACTTTTTACCGCTGCCGCATGGACAGGGATCATTTCTTCCGACTTTAGAACCTTTGATGATTGTTCCGGATTTCTTCTGCTCCATATAGAGTGTTTTCTTCTGTTCCGGAGTGAAAATCTCATCCCACATCGGCAGTTCATACAGCCAGTCTGCTTTCGCATCAACCATATTTTTATAAAGGAGTTCCTTATCAAATCCAAGATTAACCTCGGTATCCTCTTCCATCTCTTCGATTGGATTCTTAACTTTCAAACTGTCATTGATACCATCCAGGAAACCGGTCATCGTCATGACATCCACCTGATACTTATCTGCCAGTTCTTTTACCGTACCTCTTACAATTTCATCCGGATTAGTCAGAAGCTGTTCATAAATACCTTTTTCAATCATAAAATAATTAGCCCAAAACTTCTGAAGTTTCCCTTTATCTGTCTGCTGTGAATAAGCAATGTCTCTCCACTGTTTTAATAATCCCATTATTACTGTACCTTCCTTCGATTCTTAATCGTATAACGTATATAGTATAAACGAAACCTGTGCTTTTTTCAAGAGAAAAGGTAAAAGTGAATAAAATAGCAGAAAAAAGTGAGTACCGAATATTTACTTTTCGATACTCACTGTTAATTTGTAGGTTCTATCATTGGATAACCTTCCTTTCTTAAATTATGAGGTATTACTTTACGTTTTCGGCGGTCTGTACCTTCCTTTACTTAGATTTGTTTTTGAGGTGTTACTTTAAGTTCTTGGTGGTCCGTACCTTCCTTTACTTAAATTTTCTTTCTTTATGTTTCTCTTTTGTTTTGTTAAGTTTATATTACACTATTATTCCAGATTTGTCAATATGTTTTTGAAATTATTTTTATTATTTCTGTGATTATTATTTATATGTTATTATTTTCTGAATATTTTGTGCATTTTTACCATTCATTTTTCACGTATACCTACTATGCGAAGTATTCAGGTGCAATTTGGCAGACGACAGGGCATATACAGATTTTGGGGGCTGATAGTTCCATTTTCTCCACATCACACTTACTTTTCAATGCATTTTAGGCAGGAACAGGGTCTATACAGGAAAAAGATCTGCCAGTACCCCACAAAATCCAAAATTCGGGGTACTGGCAAATCTTTTTTCTTGTATAAACCCTGTTAGACTTTATTTATAATCGTTTTATAGGATGCTCTAAGGAAAGAGGGTTTTTCATAACATTTATTCTCTATATACCCCAATCCCCTCACCGTCAGTTCTGAAATATAATTTCATCCACCTGCACATTTCCCTGCTGCAGACAAATCTTTATTTTCCACTCACAGCCGGTGCATATGATGCCCAGCTCATATGTTTTTGTATCCCCTTCCGTAATGATCACAGTATGTTTTTCCCGTTCTCCCTGCAGGTTTTCCATCGTTACCTGAAGCGTGCTGTTTGTTTTCTGCATATTCCGCACTGCGGCCTTTATCCGGCAGGTCTCTTTTACATCACGGATGGTATAAGTAACTTCTTCTCCTTCCCGAAGTTCCAGGCAAAGGTCAGTCAGCGGGTTTGAAGGACGAATCTGTTCTCTGGTGGGTACTACCACTCTTTTAGGTGGTTTCACACCAGGTCTCAATACCAGCTTCATTCCTTCCTCTGTTCTATAGCCAAAAGGATTACCAAACTTCCATCCATTTCCTTTTCCGCTGCCCTGGTCAAATCCTACAGCCGGAAGTGTGATTCCCGGCTGGCGGAGATTGTAACAGTTATTTTGCCAGGAAATCTTGCAATGTTCCAGCCGGATATTCTCTATCATTTCATCAAATACTTTCTGGGATTCGCGATAAGACGGACGAGGCCCTCCATTTAATATATACTGTCTGACCGGTTCCCATCCCTGAGGAAGCGGATAACGAACGGTTCCCGAACCCTCTCCTTCCGGATCTTCCGCAGATTTCCATGTCCAGAGTGCATACCCGATATCATATACTGCCGCTATTTCATAGAAAATACTGTTGTCTACAGGGGCACTTCCTCCCTCCCCAATCCAAATAGGAACATCACACCGGAGACCGGAATCCAGAAAACGATACAATTCCCTCACTTCCGGAGAAAATCCGTAAAAATGTGTGTGTATACACCAGTTATGGCATTCCGGATCGTAATCATGATCAAAAATATCCATATCCATGGAAAATACGGCACCTTCCAGTGCCAGCATATGATTTTTATCATATCTGCGGATCCTTGGAATCAGTTCATCATAAAATTCTGCCAGCTGAGGAATCAGATATGCACAGTCAGGTCCTGACAAAGGTTCGTTGATCAGATCATAACCTCCGATAATCCAGCGATCCGCATATCGGCGGGCAAATTCCTCCCACAAAAGAATAGTCCTTTCTCTGCTTTCCGGCTCTGTAAACATATGGGGACGATTGTCCAGACCATCATCACAGGCCAGGGCAGACTGCCCGCCTGGTGCTCCATGAAGATCAAGAATCGCATATACTCTATATTTCTCACACCAGTCAAGAACCTTATCCAATACCCGGAAGCCATCTTCTTTCCACTGGATATCAGGCTCCTCCGCCAGAAACAGGCGTGCACTGACCGGAAGCCGCACACTGTTATAACCCATCTTGGCCATCAGACGGATATCATCTTCTGCGATGTAACTTTCTGCCCACCGTTTCCAATAATCCGAAGCATACGATGTTCCACACAATTCTCTCACTGTTGTCTCCATAGTTCTGCCCCGTTCAAACCTTCTGGGAAGAGCAAAATCATTGAAATCCGCATTCTCCACAAACAAAGGCACACCTCCAATCATAAATCCTTCCGGATTCATCCAATTACCGGCACCCCAGCCGCGAAGGACTACTGTTTTTCCTTCTCCATTTACCATTTTTCTTCCATTGGTGTGTAAAAAACCTTTGACACGTTCTCTAGAAAATTTGTTCATTGTTTTTCTCCTCGTATGCTTATCATCATGTTTTGTCACTTCCAGTTTACCTCAGTCCACAGACATATTCCATGTAGTATTTTTCCTGCAATCCGACGTTTTTTCATATTCTAATCTTGTTACCACATACAAATTTTGTTACAATAAGAAAATAAACGTGTGACTTTTCCGATTTGTACAAAGGAGAATTTTATGGCATATTATATGACTTATGGGGAATTTCAGGCACATATGAAAGCTTACTGGAAGCGCACTGGAAACCGCATGCAATTCCCGGAGATGAGTGAGTACCTGTACAAGAAAGGATTGCTTCATGAACATATCACACTGCCTGATTTAGAAGAAGATTATGGTTACATGACTGATGAAGAATTTGACAAAATTGTGGATTCCCTTCCACTGACACTGGAATTATACGATGGTGCCCCACTAACATTTAAAGTATCAGAAAATGATCTGATTCCTAATCTTCGGGACGTATTTGTCATCCAGCATCCCCGATATACCCGCCTAAATCCCCACATGCATAATTATTTTGAAATGAATTTTGTTGCAAAGGGCCAGGGGAAGTTTTTCTTTGAAAAAGAAGAACGAATCATGCATGAAGGTGAACTTTGTATCATTGCGCCATCCTCCAGACATGATTTTCTGATTGAAGATGATTCGACTGTTTTTACAATCTGTATCCGGCAAAGCACCTTTGATACTACATTTTTTTCCCTGATGTCTCGAAAGGATGTGCTGTCCTATTTCTTCCGCACAATTCTTCAGGGGAATCATCATGCCAACTATCTTCTGTTTTTCACAAAACAGAACCAGCGATTAAAACAATGTATTCGAAATATGTTGATTGAATCCAGCAAGCAGGACATCTACAGCAACACCTGCTGCATCAGTTATGCGAATCTGATGTTCTCCACACTGCTTCGTAACTACAGCCAGACCATTCAGTTCTATAACTATCAGATGGGGGCTGATTTTTCACTGATGTTGCAGTATATTCAGCACAATTATCAGACATTAACACTATCGTCTCTGGCAGAACTGTTTCATTACAGCGAACCACATTTATCTACTCTTATTAAACAGAATACAGGATTTACATTTACAGAACTGATAAAACGACTACGGCTGGCAGACGCTACTGACTACCTTCTGAATACCAATCTGAAGATTGGTGAGATTGCAGAGAGAATCGGGTATAATTCCGCAGATCATTTTTCACGGATTTTCAGGGCGACCTACAAAATGTCACCGCAGGAATATCGAAAACAAAACCAGAACACGGATACGGCTTTTGTACCGTTTGCAATAAAGTAGATAGGACAGGGAACAGTTCTCTGTCCTGCTCTTTGATTTTCCAGCCTTCCATGATAAAAAGCAGACGGCAGAAAAACTTCTGACGCCATAACTCACCTACTAATCAGCTATCTTAGACTTGCAATTCCGGACATACCTAATTCCGTTCTGTTACTCAATTCTCTAATTGTGTTCCCATTGCCTTTACTTTATCCACAGAAACTCCAACCAACTCCGCAATTTCTTCATACGTGAAGGTTCCTCTTCTTAACATCCGAAGAATAATATCTTCTTTTTCTCTTTGTTTTCCCTCTTGTTTCGCTTCTTCTCTTATATCCCGAATTGCCTGACACATATCCACATATTCCTCACTTTCATCCATCTCTATTTCTGCTCCTGTTATCACATTAATCACTCTCCCTGCGTTTTGCTCTATCCTATGAAATTTGGGATCATTTTCCACCATATGATAGAGTTTTTCCTTATCTTTTGAATACTTTATGAACTTCAGGACTTCTCTCAGACTTGTATGAAACTGATCAAGCTGATTTTCTTCCAATCCCTCCGGAGTAATCAAATTAATTTTATAGTCCGGGATGAAACACAGCATCTTTTTATCTGTAATTTTCAGCATCTCATGCAGACAGACCGGTCCATCCCAATGGTCGGCTCCAAAATATACTACCAGAGTAATAACAGGCAGCAATCTGTCTTCTCTGTAAAATCCTGATAAATACTCTCCACTATTTGGTTTCTTTTTACTTTTTCTGACTTCCGGCGAAATGTTTTTCCTTTCATTCCGATGTGATTTTGCCGCTTCCTCCACCTGTGCAGCATATTGAAGGGCATCATATACCATATCTTTCACTGGCATCGCATAATGAACTTCCGACTGCAATTCCACACCGAGAAGAAGATACACCGCCTTATCATCCGTCATTCCCGAAAAAATCTTCATTCCATCCCGATATTTCTGTACGGGAACCCCGGCATCATCTACACCATACGGAACACCGATCACTGTGGTATCCAACGGATGTAATTGTTCTGGCTTAATCACTTGTCTTCCATCATATAGGAAATAGTTGAATGCATCCGCAAATATGTAAGGATCATTCATATAATCTTTTGTAATTGCATCTTTCTCTCCCATTATCATACACCACCTTCTTAAGATAATACAGCCTGTTCAGAAATCATTCTGAACAGGCTAATCAGTTTACTCATAAATGCAAAATAATATATGAGTTTTATCCTAAGTAAGTGTTAATACAAATATATTATAATATATCATATGCAGTATTACAATATGCATTTTTGTATTTTGTCATATTCTGGCAGAAGTGACCGGGTCACTTACTTTTTATTTCGTTTTTATCTTGAAAGCAAATAAAACCTCCGGCGGACTGCAGAGTTGCGTGTCATGCGAAGCATGACGCACATCTCGCATCAAATACGCCGAGGCGTACTTGAATTTGAAACAAATCGGATACCATTCAACACCAAAAGCGGACGCTGAATACACTCCTGCTTTACTCAAAGTGTTTAATTATAGTTCCTCTCAAACCTCTGCGACAGTTTTCCATCCCCATACAAACACTCATATAGATTCTCCAGCACACCTGGTGCTTCTTTGAGTGCTTCCTGATATAGTCTCACCAGTTCCCGTGTAGACTCTTCACAAACCGGATTTGGTGTACGGCTCATCACCTGACCCTTCATCGACCGATAACATCCCAGCAGTTTCATTCCCCCAAAAATAATTCTTTCACGAATGGGACGCTTGCAGGTCAACATTTTATCATACCATTTCTGCCAGCCAATACATTGCTGAATCCGCTTCACACTGGTTTGTGGAAATACTTTCTGAATCACCTGACAGTTTTCCTCACTGGGATTCAGCACCCCTGTGGGAAGATAATCATACAACTTTTTCTTCTCCCGTATCATAAAATAACGATCCAGCTCCGTTTCGATTTCTGCATGAGTAGTTCCCGTCTCCCGTTCAAATTTTCCCACATACCCATGACAGGTACTGTCCAACACAAAATGACACGCAAAGCCCAACAGATATGCCGCCAGCGGCTCCGATGGTTCTTTCCGAAATGTCTTAATCGCCCGATTGAAAAATTCAGAAGCATTTTCTTTATGCATCCGATGACCAATCTGGTTCGTTTTATTTTTCATAAACGGATGATAATAAAAGAAAATATCCGGACCATGAAGCCCGATTCTGTAAATTTCTTCATTCTCACGGATGATCCCCTTTAACTGCTTCGGCAGTAATTTCCATACATCCTTTCCAAATACATCATGCGTAAACGTTGTTGGCATAACAAACTCCCCTTTCTTCTTTCCAACTCCCCATTAAATCTGACCTGATTATATACCGAATTTCCGGCAACCACAAGATATTAGCCTAAAGGAAAGTAGTAAATCATTTTAATAGTAACATTTTTATTTGCAACTCAATATTTTGTATTTATTATCACTTAATACAAGATAATAGGATTCATCCGCATAGATAACATTTTGCCTGGTTTTGAGTACAAGATGGCCTTTTGCATCAAGAATATAAGAAAAAACATCTCCAGAGAAAGTTTTATATTGAACAACAGGGTATGTGCTATGGATAGTGACAGGTATGTCGTTTATATCCTCCACAACGAGTTCCTGCTGAATTCCATCAATAACAACAATACTTTCTTCGAAATTTTGAATAATATAAGTATCTGTCCCTAAAACAAATTCAGATGCTCCCGGCTGTACAGTAAAGGTAGTTCCTACTTTTTTATCAACAGCATCATAGATTGTACACTGTTCACCGTTTTCCAATATAAAAAATCCATTTCCTGCATATAATGGATTGCCGTATCCATCAGGAAAAATCACCTCTTGATTCTGTTTTGTGTCCAGGAAATGGAAAGGCAAGTTCTTACTATTACTAAACACAAGATATTGAGTATCTATGTAATTAAACTGATCAAAAACATAAGTTACGTTGTCATAATCCCATTCCGGATGTTGTATCACTCCGTTCAGATCACATAAATATGTTTTTCCGGTTATTGCAATATCGGTGTCGTCTGTTGATTCTGTGTAATCATATTGTACAATCATATATTGCTTCAATATACATTGTTGAATAGAAATACTATTTTCTTTCGTTAATAATATTCCAGAATAGCGATTTTTTTCATAAAATGTATTACCATCCAGATAACAGTCACCATTGACAGTGCTTATGTAATAATTACCGTTTTCACTCAAAGTATTAGTTAATTCTATTCCGTCTGAAAATTCGTAAATACCAGGAGTTTCACTTTCTATCGGCTTAAAATCTATTCCATAATAAATATCGTTCAATACAAACTGTGTCATTTTCCCATCTTGGGTATAAGCGGCAAGATAACCATCCATTGGTGTAATCAACCAATCCTCTTCTTTTATTCCCCACACTCCGGTTTTAACTTTGTCCGTCTTCTGCTTAATTTTAATAAATACAACAGAATCCAGTGGCAATACCCCTGCACTTCGATTTAGTAATGTACCATCAGATAGAATACATTGTTCGATACATGCTTCAGACAATTGTAAAATGTTTTCCCCATGAGCATTAAAAATTTCTATTCCCGCATCATAGTTAGTTTCTGTACCACATAAAAAATAAGAATCATTTTGCAAATGAATGCTTGTTTCTCCACAGCCAATAAATAAGAATAGAAAAAATGTCAAAAAGAAATGTATCTGTACTTTTTTAAAAAATCTCATAATTTCTCCTCACCCTGAATTATTCACAAAGAAGGACTTTATTTTCCATCTATTATATTGTATCATGTTTACGATGTGTTTTCTATGAGAAATGATTTTTTAAGAAGAGATAACGGGTGTTTTGAGTTTACGATGAGGATAGGAAGGAGGAAATCTTATCAATTGGTCTATAATTTTTCTAATTAATTTGTTTTATTTAGTATTCATAATTTCATATATATTATATTTAAAAAAGGAATGCTTACATAAACATATCAAGTTATTATATATGATACCATGTCTAATAATTGTATTTGAATTAATTCAAAATGTCTGGGATTTTAACACGCAGATTCAAAAAATACTTTGTGTTGTTGGATTAGTCTGCATTATATATCTTAGCATAAAATTCAAAAAATCTAACTTTAATAAGGATTGGATTGTTATACTGTCCTTATTATTTATCATCAGTTTTTTTATTCCTAAGTGGGGATATTTACAGCGTGCAGAAATATTTAGTAATAAATACATGGAATATGCTCAAGATATTCTGGAAAATAATTATTCTGATGTTTCTCTCAGAAATGAGTGTACTATATTTGAAAAGTATACGGATATTCAACAAATCGAATTGATAGACTCTCAGACTGTTTCCTTCAGGGGAAGTAATGAGTGGTTCGGATTAGATGAATATATCATAATTTCATACAATGATATTGTTAAAGATTGGAATTTACAGATTGGAGATAATTTACAAGAAAAAAACCAACTGCTAAGTGGTTGTGTTCAAGAAATAAAAAAGATAAGAAATCATTTTTATTATTTAGAGATAAGATATTAATGATGTAGGGGCAAATTTCCTCTGAACAGTCTCTCACAAAAAAAGCATACTTTTTTGTAATTCATTATGGAAAGGGACGGAGAATCTCTGGTATTTTTAAGAAGCAGGCCGCTCCTCCTCAACTCTGCACTAAGCGCGACTAATTGACGCTCAGGAAAGCCTTCGCGCCAAAGTCTTGCTAAGTGCATATTTTCGGACTCGCTTTCCCCAATGCTTCTGAAAAATACCAGAGATTCTCCTGTTTCATTCCAAACGAAACAAAATGCGCCCGGAAAGAGGGTGGATGGAACTTTTACAGTAATGATACTATTTTATGTAAATGTACAACATACAACCCTCCCCCACGCATTTTGTTATTTTGGAACAGAACAGGAAACTTCCTATCATTTTTTCAGAAGCATTGGGGAAAGTGAGTCCGAAGAGCTCCGCAACCGGCCACTGGCAGGTTGCTACACACACTAAGGCGTCCGACGCTTACGGAGACTTTGGCGCGAAGGCTCTCCTGAGCGTCAATATAGTCGCAGTTAGCGGCTAGCTGAGGAGGAACGGCCTGCTTCTGAAAAAATGATAGGAAGTTTCCGTCCCTTTCCAACCGAATTACAAAAAAACATTTTTGCTGTATAAACTTCTTTTTTTGTGTAATACTATAATTAGCCGGTGGGGAAACGACACATGGATGGCGCTCCTCACTGGCGCAAAAGAAAATAAAAGACCGGATCCCCCTCCGGTCTGAATAACGAAAGATAAGAGAAATACTTATCCTCCCCTTTATAGCCCCGCAGCAGTATGAAACTGCTGCGGGGTTTTTTCGCAAGCGAAAAATCCTGCAAAGCAGGATCCTTTTTAAGCTTACGCAAAGAATTTATCATAGATACCAAAACCGAAAATAAACAGTACAATCACCGGCAGAATGTAGGTCAGATATACCCGCATCCAATCCTGTATTTTGGCACCTTTTCCTTCATTGGCTTCTTTTTTGAAGTTCTTCCATCCCCAGCCGTATCTGGTCACGCAAAACAGAAGGTATACAAGAGAGCCAAGCGGCAGCAAGATATTACTTACCAGGAAATCTTCCAGGTCAAGTACTGCCCCACCGAACACTGCAAAGCCATCCCAGGCCCACACATTATACCCCAGAACGCACGGCAGGGAAAGCAGGATGATCAGCACCAGATTTACATAGCTTGACTTTTTCCTGTTCCATCCGGTCAGTTCCATACCACAGGAGATGATATTTTCAAATACGGCAAATACGGTGGAAAATGCCGCAAATGCCATGAATATGAAAAACAGACTTCCCCATAGACGTCCCATTGAGATATGATTAAAAATATTCGGCAGTGTCATGAAAATCAGGCTGGGACCAGAAGTCTGATCCACACCAAACGTAAAACATGCCGGGAAAATAATCAATCCGGAAGTAATTGCCACAAAGGTATCTAACAATGCAATATTAATGGATTCTCCAAGCAGCGTTCTTTCTTTACCAATATAACTGCCGAAGATTGCCATTGCTCCGATACCAAGACTCAGTGTGAAAAATGCCTGATTCATTGCACCTACAATAGTACTGGTTACGCCGACTTCTTTCATTCGTCCCCAATCCGGGACCAGATAAAAACTCAGACCTTCTTTTGCCCCGTCCATCGTAAAACTATTGACTGCCAGAACAACCATAATAGCCAGCAAAGCAATCATCATGATTTTTGTGATTCTCTCAAGACCATCCTGAAGCCCCAGAGAACAAACAAGAATACCGACCACTACCACCAGGATCATCCAGAATGCCATCACCAGCGGCTGACCCAGCATCTCTGAAAATACACCGGTAACTTCTTCTGTGTTCATCCCCACAAACTTTCCGGTAGCTGTCAGATAAAAATAATGGAGCATCCATCCTGCCACCGTCGTATAAAACATCATCAGCAGATAACAGCCAATCAGCGTAATATATCCGTGAATGTGCCATTTCTGACCGGGCTTTTCCAGCGCCTGGTATGCTTTCACCGGACTTTTCTGACTGGCACGGCCAACCGCAAACTCCATTGTCATAATCGGAAGCCCCAGTATCACTAAAAACAAAATATAAAACAGAACAAAGGCTCCTCCGCCGCCCTTCCCTGCCATATACGGGAACTTCCAGACATTTCCGATTCCAATGGCACAACCCGCTGAAATCAGAATAAATCCCAGACGGGATTTCAATTTTTCTCTTTCCTGCATCATTTTCTTCCTCACATTCATTATATTACTCTGTCTTTGAACCCTGGATTCAGACTTTGCCTGACCACCGTGTCAGCACGGAATGCAGCAGCATCCCGGGCAGCACATATTCATCAGAAGACACTGGCAGCAGCAGCTGCCCATACCACTTGTCTGCGGTTCATAGCCATAGCCCCTTCCGGTATCCTGATACCACTGACCGCCGGACTGGAGCTGCTGATATAATCTTTGATACTGTATATTATCCGGCTCCATCTCCATGGCACGCCGTGCATCTTCAAGAGCATTGGCTGTATCACCGACCCCTGCACTGGCAGCCGCATGATAATAATACCACTGCCCATTTCTCTCTTGCATCCGGTTCAGCACATTCAGAGCTTCCCGGTAATGCATCGCATTGATATAATTGGCAGCCGCACGCATTTCCACAGACTGGGTGTCATCCTGAGCCTGATATCCACCGGATGTGCCATATCCGCCAAAACCTCCATAATTGCCGGACGCCCGCTGCTCCCTCTCCTTTACAATCTGATCATATGCCTGCTGCACCTGTTTAAACTTTTCTTCTGCCTGATCCTTGTTTGGATTGTTGATATTGGCATCCGGATGATACTTGCGGCTCAACGACCGATATGCTTTTTTAATCTCGTCCATGCTGGCATCGCGGGACACCCCAAGGACACTGTATGGATCCAACATTATTTTTTCTCCTCATCATTTTATCTCAGCTGTATGATTCTTTTCTTTCCGTGAGACAACTTTATGATATCTTACCCAAATACCAGAATATAGTATATTTCGCAAAATATCCACATATTCCAATATCGGCAGTTTTTCAAATTCCCTGGAACACTCTGCAGCCGTCAGCATCAGAATCTCACCTGCGCGCTGCTGAAAATCATTTTCCTCTGACATAGCTTCCCATGGATTATAATTACCACTTTTTTTATCTTTCTCCACATCTTCAAAAGCATCCATCAGATAAATAAATTTTCCCAGAAAGAATCCCATTCTCCGCATATGAGATTCCCAGTGATCTTCCTTCCAGGCAAAAATTTCTTCCAGCATTTCTCCTGTATACCCAGAAGCCCTGTCCAGATCAGTACTTTTTTCCTGTTCACAGGCACTGAGTTTTTTCAGATACTTCCGGATTGCTGCTGCCTGGCGGGGATACTTTTCTTTTAATTCTGCCACATCTTTCTGTAATGCCCTGGCACCTGCCAGCGAGACAGCCTTTTTCTCATCAATCCAGTCATCCAGCAGATTGTAATAGCTGAGCAATACATTCATATCCGCCACATAGGCTGTAATCTCGTTCCTGTAACACAGATGCTTCTTCAGAGGATGCGGGGCACAGTGATGCTTCTCCTCTGATATTTCATTTTCATAAAGTCCATTCAGAAGCACCGCCAGAAATGTCATATCATACGTCAGGGTCAATCGTGAAATCTGTCCGTGATGTTCTTTCAAATCCTGACAGACACCACAGTAAAATGCCCGATATTTTCTGTAATCCTTGATTTTCATTTCTTCCATATTAGTTGTCACATATCCGAACATTGATGCACCCTCTTAACTTCTTTTGATAAAATCAACTCCACATTTTGGACAATGTATGGAGATTTTTCCTTTTCCTCTGGGAACCCGTACTTTCTGTCCACAGGTGGGGCATTTGAATATTCTCACTGTTTTGTCAGCACCTCTGCCGCCAAATGTCTGATTTTTCCAGCTGACAAACCGGTATTTCAATTTTAAGAACTTCTGATTTTCTTCGTATCTGTGGGAATAGTCCCGGGACATCATTCGATAATAACTGAAAATCAGTCCTGCCAGAATCAGAAAATTCACAATTTCACTGTGCAGGAAAACATTTAACAGGATACAGACAAGAAGTGCATAGGACATAAATCTGCCCAATTCATCCATTCCGTATCTTCCCTGCATAAACCTGTAAATCTTATCACGCCATCGATTCATCTTTTTCTCCTGTCTTTCTTCTCAATTTGTTTGTAGTGGTTAAAGGATTTTTCTATTCATGTTAATCCATTTTTTCCAAAAAAACAAGAAATAGAATCTAAATATATTCTTAAATTAAGAGCTGCTCAAGAGTTTCGGAACCCTGTGCATAGTTCTCAAATACAATACCATGCATTCCCATGTTTCGGGCTGCCTCCACGTTATCTTCCCTGTCATCCACAAATACACTCTCTTCCGGCTTCAGACCGTATGTTTCACAGATATATTCATAGATTTCTTTCTCCGGCTTAATCAGCTTGCAGCGATAGGAAAATACCACACCATCCATATAGGGAAGAAACTCCATCTTGTGGGAAGTTTTTTCATAGGTATACTCCGCATAATTAGAAAGGACATACAGGTGATATCCTCTCTCCTTTAATCCTTTCACCCAGTCTACCGCATACGGCATAAGAGAGATCGTATCGCCCACATGATCTCTCACCTGACGGATTTCTTTTTCATAAGCAGGATTATTGGCAATAAATGCCTCCAGTAATTCTTCCGGACTAAGCGCTCCCCGGTCAGATTCATTCCATAATTCATTCAGAAATACTGCCTGATTGACAGCCTGAAGTGTCTCTTCATCAAAACCCAGCCGGCGCATAAGACCGTCCGGATCATATTCTACCAACACTTTCCCTACATCAAATATTATATTTTTAATCATTGTTCTTATCCTCTTCTGCCATTTGCTTTTTTGTGTCTCCACGGCTTTTCAATACTTTGTATACCAGCATATTGGCATACAGAAAAACCGGTACGATAATCGTACACGCTATGGATGCTTTAAACAAGCCATCCGACTCCGGACTGCCCGAAAGAGCAAAAATCAGTGTCGCCGCATACATGCCGACTAAAAGAACGACTCCGGCAATAGCCATAATTCTTTGCAATTTTTTCATGCTTACTACCTCCTTCCCTTAATTATACAAATTTTTTGCTGTATTACAAGTCAAATCTTATTTACACCACCGACATACTCGTGATATAATTTAACAATGTCATTTTATAAAAATTTAATAACTGACAAAAGAGGAGGGATTTTATATGTCAGGAACAATCTGGGCCTTAGTGCCTCCCATTGTAGCCATTGCTCTGGCTCTTTGGACAAAAGAAGTGTATCTTTCACTTCTCATCGGAATTTTGTCCGGCGCACTGCTTTTCACAAAATTCCATATTCTGCATGCAGTAGAAACTGTTGTAAGTGTAATGAACTGGAAAATCGGAGATAATGTCAACATTCTGATTTTCCTTGTATTTCTGGGAATTCTTGTTGCTCTGATCACAAAATCAGGTGCTTCCAAATCTTATGGAGAATGGGCCTCCAGAAGAATCACCACAAAGAAAGGTGCTTTATTCTCTACTATGTTTTTGGGCATTCTGATTTTTGTAGATGACTATTTTAACTGTTTGACAGTAGGAACTGTTATGCGCCCTGTTACAGACAAACACAAAATCAGCCGTGCGAAACTTGCTTACATTATTGATGCCACAGCAGCACCGGTATGTATCATCGCACCGATTTCCAGCTGGGCAGCAGCTGTTGGTTCATCTCTTCCGGAAGACTGCGGTATTGACGGATTTTCTCTGTTTTTACGGACAATCCCGTTCAATTTGTACGCACTGCTGACCCTGTTGTTTATGGTAGTTCTGACAGCTACTAATACAGATTTCGGAGCTATGGCCAAATACGATGCATCCATTCGCAACGGCAAGGAAGAACTGACTGCCGGGGAAGAAGACATCGCTATCACCGGTAAAGGTAAAGTAAAAGATCTGATTCTTCCGATTGCCTGCCTGATTATTCTTTGCATCAGTGCCATGTTGTATACAGGAGGTATTCTTGAAGGTGCCGGTATTGCAGAAGCATTTGCCAACTGTGATTCTTCTCTGAGTCTGGTACTCGGCTCTTTCTTCACACTGGTATTTGTATTTTTCTTCTATCTTCTGAGAAAAATTATTACTTTTAAGGAATTTTGTGACAGCTTTGTACAGGGATTTAAGGCCATGACACCGGCTATTATGATTTTGTGTCTGGCATGGACATTGTCCGGTATCTGTTCTGCTGATTACCTGGCACTGGGCGATTTCGTTGGTAATGCAGTAGCAGGAAATGCTTTGATCGGAGTTCTGCTTCCGGCACTGTTTTTCTCTGTTGCACTGGGACTGGCATTCGCAACCGGCACCTCCTGGGGTACTTTCGGTATCATGATTCCGATCGTTGTTGCTGTTGTCGGCACAGGAAATGTTTCTCTGCTGGCAATGAATGTGGCTGCTGTACTGGCAGGAGCTGTATGCGGAGATCATATTTCTCCGATTTCCGATACTACGATTCTGGCATCTGCAGGAGCACAGTGTAATCATATTAGTCATGTTTCCACACAGATTCCTTATGCAATGACCGTTGCTGCCTGCTGTCTGGCAGGTTATCTGGTGGGTGGTATTACTGGAAACGGATGGGCTGCCCTGATCGTAGGACTTGCAGTTGAACTTGTTATCCTGGCTGTTATTTGTAAGAAAAATCGTCAGAGCGCATAAGATTCTGCACGGGTTTTTCATTTTCCATCCAATCAAACGGATATGATACTTGTTTTATTGGGTCTATGGAATAAAAGTACCTAAAAAAATCCCATTACAGGAAAAAATCAAGGAAAAATAACATATATCACTGTTATATTTTCTCTATACAAAAAAAGTTTACGCCCAGACCCAGAAATTTGTTGATTTCTGGGTCTGGGCAATTATTTTTTATATATAGACCCATTTTTCCTACAGTAAAGACTATTTTAACCATATCTTTCTTGAAAATGGGATCATTTTAAACATTTATTTTCTATAGGCCCAACCAATGGTTACTGTTCACTCTGCGACCAGCAACATGCTTCGCGACACACAGAAAGGAATATATTATGGAGAATAAAAATCACATGGAGCATCAAAAAGAAACTTTCATACGTCCCATCGCATACATTCACAGCCATTTTCCCAGCAAATTCGGAATTCCTCGTCAAAGCGGCATCGTGACTTCGCTGAAATCAACCATCGTCTTTGAACCGGAATTCCGTAATCCGGAAGCACTGCGGGGTCTGGAGGAATTTTCACATATCTGGCTGATCTGGGAATTTTCCCAGTCAGCCCGTTCCTCCTGGTCGGCAACCGTGCGTCCGCCCCGTCTCGGCGGCAATGAGCGAAAAGGTGTATTTGCCACCCGCTCTCCTTTCCGTCCCAATCCCATTGGTCTGTCCTGTGTCCATCTGGACAACATCGAATGGGATACGCCTCAGGGTGCCGTCCTGCATGTTTCAGGTGCTGATCTGATGGACAAGACACCGATCTACGATATCAAACCGTATATCCCTTATGCTGACTGTCATCCGGATGCCACCGGAAGCTTTGCACAGCAGCATAAAGATGACGTCTTATCTGTAAAGATTTCCGATCACTGGATGGCTGTCATACCAGAAGAACACAGGGACGCAGTCATTGGTATACTGGAACAGGATCCACGGCCGGCCTATCATCATGACGAAGACAGAATCTACGGATTTCCCTATGCAGGAATGGAAATAAAATTTCAGGTACATGGAAATACTGCAGAGATATTCGAGATACAAACAATTTAAAAATTTCCCCGGGGATTTTTACATTATCCCCGGGGAATCTTATTACAGAGGTGCGCGTCATTCAAAGCATGACGCGCACCTCGCAGCAAGTACGCCGAGGCGTACTTGATTTAGAAAAGTGTTTTAAACCGTCTCATTGCCTCCACGGTATTTTCATAGGTTCCAAAGGAAGTCAGACGGAAGTAGTTTTTACCGTTCTCTCCGAATCCTGCGCCCGGTGTTCCTACAACCTGGATGTTTTCCAGCAGATAGTCAAAGCAGGTCCAGGAGTCCATACCGTTTGGGCACTCAAACCAGATGTATGGTGAGTGTTTGCCGCCGTAGAAACGGATTCCCAGTTCGGTCAGAGTATCAGCGATCACTGCTGCATTCTTTTTGTAGTATTCCAGATTTTCCTGGCATTCTCTGATGCCTTCTTCAGAAAATACTGCTGCTGCCCCATGCTGTACAATATAGGAAGTTCCGTTGTATTTGGTGCTCTGGCGGCGGTTCCACATAGCATTTAACGACATCTCTACGCCGGTAGATGATTGGAATACCAGTTCTTTCGGAACTACGGTATAACCGCAGCGGGTTCCTGTAAATCCTGCTGTCTTTGACAGAGAGCAAAATTCAATGGCACATTTCTTTGCACCTTCAACGGCATAAATACTTCTTGGCAGTTCCGGATCGGCAATAAACGCTTCATAGGCAGAATCAAACAGGATCACGGCTTCATTTTCCAGTGCGTAATCTACCCATTCTTTCAACTGCTGCTTACTGTAACATGCTCCAGTCGGATTGTTCGGAGAACAGATATAAATCACATCTACATGTTGACTGTGATCCGGCATCGGAAGGAAATCATTTTCCGCATTGCCGGAAATATAGGTTACTTTATTTCCAAACATGGTGTTGGAATCCACATACACCGGATATACCGGATCCGGAATCAGAATCACATTTCCTTCGCCAAATAATTCTGTAATATTTCCGGTATCACTTTTTGCACCGTCAGAAATGAAAATAGCTGCCGGATCCACATCAATTCCATTGCGTTTATAATAACCGGCAATGGCATTTCTTGTCTCTGCATATCCCTGTTCCGGGCCATATCCTTTAAATGTATCTGTAGATGCCATGGCATCTACACCTTCATGAAGTGCTTTCAGCGCACATCCGCAAAGAGGACGGGTTACATCACCGATTCCCAGACGAATAACAGGTTTATCAGGATTTTTTTCTGTATAAGCTGCAGTGCGGTGTGCAATCTCTGCGAAAAGATAGCTGTCCTTCAGCTGCAGATAGTTTTCATTTAACTTTGGCATGGTTGATTGTTCCTTTCATCACAGTTTTTCTCGTAATAATTCATTTACTTTGGCAGGGTCTGCCTTGCCTTTCATTTTCTTCATGACCTGTCCCACAAGGAAACCGAGTACTTTTTCTTTTCCACTGTGGAACTCCTCCACGGTCTTCGGATTGGCAGCAAGAACCTCATTCACAGCGGCTTCAATGGCACCGCTGTCGGATACCATCAGCAGTCCGTGTTCCTTCATATAGGCAACAGGTTCCACATCTTCATCCATAATATGGGCAAACACTTTTTTCGCATTCTGCTGGTTGATTTTACAATCTTCCACTGCCAGAATCAAGTCTGCCAGATGTTTTGGAGTAAAAGTAAGATCTTCCGGTTCCATAGACTTTTCTTTCATCAGACGCATCGTCTCACCCATCAGCCAGTTGGCTGTCTTCTTGGGATTGCCGCAAAGTCCTGCGGTCTCCTCAAAGATATCCGCCAGATGCTTGGACTGCGTCAAAATATTGGCATCATAGGCAGACAGTTCATATTCTTTCTGATATCTCGCCGATTTTTCTTCCTGAAATTCCGGCTGGCGGCTCTTAATCCGTTCCATCCATTCTGTGGAAATACTGATCGGCTGAAGGTCAGGATCCGGGAAGTAGCGGTAATCTTTTGCATCCTCTTTGGAACGCATGGCATGGGAAGATTCCTTGTTGTCATCCCAGCGGCGGGTCTCCTGAACCACCTCACGACCTTCTTCCAGAAGCTCGATTTGACGTTCTCTCTCTCCGTCAATGGCATGTGCAATTGCTTTAAAAGAGTTCAGGTTTTTCATCTCTGTTCTGGTTCCGAATTCTGTGCTTCCCACCTCTCGAACGGAAAGGTTAACATCGGCACGCATAGAACCTTCCTGCAGCTTACAATCAGATACGCCAAGATACTGACAGATCATGCGCAGCTTTTCCAGATAGGCAATGACTTCTTCCGAAGTTCTCATATCCGGTTCTGACACAATCTCAATCAACGGGACACCGCTTCGGTTATAATCCACCAGAGAGCAATCTTCCCATTCATCATGAATCAACTTACCAGCATCTTCCTCCATATGCATCTCGTGAATCCGGATTTTCTTCGGTCCTCCCGAAGTCTGGATTTCCAGCCAGCCATCATGGCAAATGGGCAGATACAGCTGTGAAATCTGATAGTTCTGTGGGTTATCCGGGTAGAAATAATTCTTTCTGTCAAACCTGCAATACTGATTGATCTGACAGTTTGCCGCCATGCCCAGTGCAAGTGCATACTCCACTACTTTTTTATTTAACACGGGAAGTGACCCCGGCATGCCGGTACATACCGGACAGGTATGGGTATTGGGCACACCTCCGAATCGGGTAGAGCAACCGCAGAAAATTTTGGTTTTTGTGGCAAGTTCCACATGTACTTCAAGACCGATAACAGTTTCATACTGTTTTGCCATCACATTCCCTCCTTTTCCCAGGCCATTGGAAATGGTCCCCGCAGTTCTTCAAAAGCTGCCGCGGTCCGGAGTATTTTCTTTTCCTGGAAACAATCACCGATGATCTGCATACCCACCGGAAGTCCCTGACCGTCTTTTCCACAGGGAAGACTTACTGCCGGAAGACCTGCCAGATTGACTGCAACCGTGTAGATATCACTCAGATACATCTGCAGGGGATCACTGAGACTGGTACCAATCTTCGGTGCAGTCGTCGGTGCCGCCGGAGCAAGTATACAGTCATATTTTGCAAACGCATCGTCAAATGCTTTCTTGATCATTCCTTTTGCTTTCAATGCCTTCAGATAATAAGCATCATAATAGCCTGCACTCAGTACAAAGGATCCAAGAAGAATTCTTCGTTTAACCTCTTCACCGAAGCCTTCTGCACGGCTCTTCTTGTACATTTCATGAAGTTCTGTGGCTTCCTGACTTCGATAGCCGTACTTGACACCGTCAAACCGTTCCAGGTTGGAACTGGCCTCCGCACAGGCAATGATATAATACGAGGGAATCACATAATCCACCATACCCAGGGAAAAATACTCCACCTGAGCGCCATGCTGACGCATCAGTTCCATAGCATCTGTCAGTGCTTTTTTTACTTCTTCGTCGGTTCCCTCTGCAAAATACTCTTCCGGGACACCGATTTTCATGCCTTCCATTCCACCGGACACCAGTTCTTCCCAGGATTCCAGAGGCTGTCCGGAACTGGTACTGTCTTTTTCATCATGACCGGCAATCACTTCAAATAAAGCAGCGCAGTCTTTTACATTCCGTCCTACCGGACCGATCTGATCCAGAGAAGACGCATAAGCGATCAATCCGTAACGGGAAACTCTTCCGTAGGTAGGTTTCAGTCCTGTCACACCACAGTAGGCCGCCGGCTGGCGGATGGAACCACCGGTATCAGAACCCAGGGCCAATACTGCCTCCCCTGCAGCAACAGCCACACAGGAGCCGCCGGAAGATCCACCGGGAACATGCTCCGTATTCCACGGATTTCTGGTTACACCAAATGCAGACGTCTCCGTTGTACTTCCCATGGCAAATTCATCCATATTGGTCTTACCCAAAACAATCATTCCTGCTTCTTCCAGCCGTTTCACTGCCTCCGCATCAAATGCAGGGACAAAATTTTCCAGAATTCCGGAAGCACAGGTGGTTTTCTGCCCTTTTGTGCAAATATTGTCTTTCACAGCAATCGGCACTCCGGCTAAAGGTCCCTGATATCTTCCGCTTTGGATTCCTTCTTCTACTTCCTGTATTCTTTTTTCTAATTTATCGTCATCAACAGAAAGAAATGCATGTACCTGCGGTTCCATTTTCTGCATTTGCTCTCTGTATCCTGATACAGCCTCTCTTACACTGATTTCACCGCTCCGGATTTTCTGGCTCAGTTCCAGAGCAGATAACTGCAACATATCCATAAGTTTCCCTCCTTATACGGTCTTCGGCACCACATACTGACCGTCTTTTTTCCGCGGTGCATTGGCCAGTGATTCCTCACGGCCATCTCCATTTGTCACAACATCTTCACGAAATATATTCACTTCCGGAAGAATGTGTACCAGAGGTTCTGCCTCATCTGTGTCCAGTTCATTCAGTTTTTCTACATAATCCAGTATTTTTTCCATTTCATCCATGGCTTTCTGTCTCTCCTGCGGACTCAGTGCCAGCTTTGCGAGAATTTCCACATTATCCATGGTCGCATCATCAATTTTCCTGCCGCTCATCCCTAAAACTCCTTTCACATTACGGTTCCAGTCTGCTCATATCTCTCGGGAACAGGCAGGCCTCTCTTACATTATCTTCTCCCAGAAGCTGCATGGTCAGTCGTTCCAGACCAATTCCCAGTCCTCCATGAGGAGGCATACCGAATTTGAAGGCATCCAGGTACTGCTCCAATCCATCCGGAGTCATTCCTTTTTTCTCAATTTTCTTCAGCAATTCCTTATAGTCGTGAATTCGCTGACCACCGGTAGTAATCTCCAGTCCATTATAGAGAAGGTCAAAACTCAGTGTATATCTTTCATCTTCCGGATCATCCATCGCATAAAAGGGACGTTTCTTGGAAGGATAATGGGTTACAAATACAAAATCCGCGTCGTATTCCTCTTTAAAATATCGTCCGATCAATTCCTCTTCTTCCGGTTCCAGATCAAACGGATTACGGATTTTGCGATTATATTTCTCAGAAACAAGGCGTTTTGCTTCATCAAATCTCACATATGGAATTTGCTCCACATTTGGCAGCGTAATATTCAAAAGCATCAGTTCTTTTGCATATTCCTGTTCCAGAAGTTTCATCGTATACTGCAGGAATCCAGTTTCCATCTCACAGATATCCATAAAACTTTTAATATATCCCAATTCAAAATCCAGACTGGTATATTCATTCAGATGTCTTCTGGTATTGTGCTTCTCCGCACGAAATACCGGTCCGGTTTCAAACACACGGTCGAACACACCCACCATCATCTGCTTATATAACTGAGGGCTCTGCTGCAGAACGGCTGGACGATGAAAATAGGAAAGTTTGAACATATTTGCTCCACCTTCAGCACTTTTGGCACCGACCTTCGGCGTATGAATCTCGGTAAATCCCTGGCTGTAAAGGTAATCACGGAACCCCCTCACCAGCGCTTCCTGAATACGGAACTTTGCACGCTCCCGTACATTTCTGAGGGAAAGAGAACGTCTGTCCAATTTTGCTTCCAGAGAAGTATTTAATTTCCACTTGTCAATGGCCAGAGGCAAAGGTCCGTTCACCCTGGATAAATGCTCAATGCTTTCCAGACGCACTTCCTTTCCATGAGGAGCCCTCTCTTCTTTTTTCACTATGCCTGTGGTTCGGATAAAATCTCCCTGACGAACCTGAGAAAGTTCCAGATTGGTCTTTCCATTTTCCCAGACTGTCTGTACCAGACCATCACGTTTTCTGAGAATAATAAATGCAATCTCTCCCATATCACGGACACTGTGTACAGCCCCCTCCAGAATCAGTCGGCTTCCTTCTTCTGCCTGAAGCAGATCTTCCAGTTCTGCTTCTTCTTTTTTCTGAATACCTGTAACAAATTCCATATCACATTCTCCTTCTCATATTCAGATACACTCGTGCATACCTGCTTTACTCCTCAAATAACAGTGTCAAAATCATCTGTGCAGTTTCTACCATGTTAGTGGCATTATCCATACTGCATTTTTGTATATACCTGTGAGCCTCTTCTTCCGTAAGATTATTTCTTTCCATCAGAAGCAGCTTGGCATTCTTAATATAGTTATCCTCCTGTTCTGATCGTTTCTTCGGTTTCTTTTCTTTTTTAATTCTCCGTTCCATCTGCCGGAGAACCATTTCCACCGTATTGACCAGATCATAAACTTTCAACGGAGTTGTCAGTGACAGAATGCCGGCTTCCGCATCCTGCACTGTGGCTGCCGATCCCATAAGAACCAGTTCATAATATCTGGGAAGACAGTCCGCAAGTTCCACATAATACATATCTTTCAGTCGATAACCACTGATTACCAGACCATGGCTGTGTTGACTGGCTTCCTGAAGAGCTGCAGATGCCGTTGCACAGGCAAATACCTGGCTAAAACCATGACTTATGAGTATTTTTCTGACTTTTTTTGCATCTTCCAACTTTGGTAATACTACTATGACAATACTCATCTGCTGCTCCCATCACATTTATATCAGATAAAGATACTGGTTCAATTCCCACTCTGAAATCTGTGCCAGATATCCTTTCCATTCTTTTCTTTTTGCTTTTAAATAAGATTTCGTAAATTTTTCTCCAAGCGTTTCTTTAATCAACGGATCCTGCTCCATAGCTTTCAAAGCTTCTCCAAGATTTTCCGGCAAAGCCTCAATTCCTCTTTCCCTTTTTTCTTCCCCTGTCAGCTTTCTGATATCCTCCCGGAGTTCAGCAGGTGCTTTCAGATTTTTCTCAATTCCCTCCAGACCGGCTGCCAGACACAGGGCAAATACCAGATAGGGATTGGAACTGGAATCCGGACTCCTAAGTTCCATATGCATTCCACAGCAGGCTCTCTCCCGGACACGAATCAAAACTTCTCTCTGGTCAGTTGACCAAGTCACCTCCGATGGTGCTTCAAATCCGGGCACCAACCGTTTGTAGGAATTAACCAATGGATTAAAGATTGCAGTCATTCCCTGAATATGCTGCAGGATACCTGCCATAAATGCTTCTCCCTCACGGCTGAAATTGTCATCCTTATCACGGAAAATATTTTTCCCGTCTTTCAGAAGACGCATATTCAGATGCATACCAGAACCATTTACTTCCATTCTGGGCTTCGGCATAAAGGTCGCATGCAGTCCATAACGCTTTGCAATCGTCCGGACTGCCACTTTAAAGGTCATGATTTTATCAGCAGTCTCCAGTGCATTTTCAAAAGTAAAATCTATCTCATGCTGTGCCGGTGCACTTTCATGATGGGAAGAATCAATTTCATACCCCATCTCTTCCAGTGTCAGAATAATATCCCTTCTTGTATTCTCTCCAAGGTCAATCGGGGACGTATCCAGATATCCGGCTTTTTCATGGGAAATGGTTGTGGGCAGCCCATTGTCATCTGTGTGGAACAGGAAAAACTCACACTCCGGATTCACCTGAAAGGTATATCCCATTTTTTCAGCTTTTTCAATCACACGCTTTAATATCATACGGGAACTTGCTTCATATTCTGTCCCGTCTTCCAGGCAGACATCACATAAAAACCTGGCCACCTTTCCCTGCTGCGGCCTCCATGGCAAAATTGTAAAAGTAGAAAGATCCGGTTTCAGATACATTTCCGTATCTTCAGCCTGATCAAAACCGGATAATGAAGTAAGATTAATCACACATTTATTCTCCATCGCCTTCAACAGACGGCTTGACGGTATCGCCACATTTTTCAGCACACCGTACATATCTGTAAACTGCAGGCGAATAAATTCTACGTCTTCATCTTCTACCATCCGCAAAATTTCCGCTTTGCTGTAATTCTCCATATTTGTTCTCCTTTTTTCTCACGCAAAATCAAAAAACTTTCCAATAATCTAAAAAAGAGCGAACTTATCTGAAGATATCCTCCAGATAAGACGCCCTTGTCTTTTTATTCATGTTCCGTATTATAGCAATCGGTCAAAAAAATGTCAAGTATTATTCCACAATTAGTTACTGTTCACTCCGTGACCAGTAGCCACAATTACTCCATCTTCATCCCACAGATCATGCCAGTCTTTTGCACCTTCCCAGAGGAATACCTGTCCTTTTACTAGTCGGTTATTGCTCTCCAGCGTAGCAATCGTTTTCATCTCATCCTCTGTCAGCCAGTCACCGTCTGTCATAGCTTTCAAATTGCTATAGTAATTCTTTTCTGTTACTGAGAAAGGAATCGGAATCTGGCCTCTCTGAACCGCCCATTTCAGACAGATAGTTGCAGGATGCACACCGTGTGCCTCTGCAATTGCACGAAGCTCCGGCATTTCCATGTCAGCAAGATCTTCCGGACAGATATCACGCTCTGGTCTCCGTGGAGAACCCAGCGGCATATATCCTACCGGCTGAATATCGTGCGCAACCAGGTAATCAAACAATTCCTGCTGCTGAAAGCATGGATGCAGCTCAATTTCACAGGCAGCAGGTTTGATACGCATCAGCGGCAGTGTAGCCTCTAATTTAGGGATCGTCATGTTAGACAGACCAATTGCCTTGATCAAACCTTTTTCCACAAGTTCTTCACACTGGCGATAAGTATTCATAAATCTTTCCACAGAAAACGGTTTTGAATCCGGATTTCTGGATGTCACATCACAGCCCGGTGCATGATAATTCGGAAATGGCCAGTGGATATAATACAAGTCAACATAGCCACATTTTAAGTCTTCCAGACTTTTCCGGCATGCTTCTTCCACATGTTCATGCATATCATTCCATACTTTTGTCATGATAAACAAATCTTCTCTCTTTACAACGCCTTCTTCAAAAGCTTCTGTAAATACTTCTCCGATCTGTTTTTCATTCCCATAACATGCCGCACAGTCAAACATGCGGTATCCCAACCGGATTCCTCCGGCTACGGCTTTCGATACTTCGTCTGCATTAAAACGATCAGAGCCAAAGGTACCCATACCAATGACGGGCATTATCATTCCATTATTTAATTTTTTAGAAGGTACTGTTTTTGGATCAATATAATTATTCATATTATTCCCCCTTACATTTTTTCTATTTTGATATCAGGTAATATTCGTTCCATATCTTCTTTCACAAAAAATCCTGTTTCTTCCCGAAGTGCTGCCGCTGCTGAAATGGCACTGGCTAATTTCAAAGTTTCTTCAATCGGAAGATTTTTTTCAAATCCAAGAGCAAAACCCGCAATCATGGAATCTCCGCATCCTACCGTGTTGACTGCATCGATTTTCGGTACAACAGCCCGATATACACCATTGTCGCAAACCAGGACAGATCCCTCACCTCCTAAGGAGATAACCACCACTTCGATTCCCGCACGATGTATCTTCTGTGCCGCTTCCACCAGTTCTTCTCTTGTATCACAGTGACTGCCGGTAAGCATGCGTATTTCGTCAATATTAGGTTTGACCATCGTCGGTTTTGCCTTGATTCCCATCTCCAGCAAATTACCGCTGGTATCAAGAATTACTTTCTTTCCCGCGTTTTTTACGGCTTTTACCATCCGCTGATATGCAGTTCCATCCAATCCTTTCGGCAGACTTCCGGAAATTGCAACTACATCCGCCTGTACGATCAATTTCTCAAATTTTTCCATAAATTTGTCAAAATCTTCTTCTGATACGGTAAAACCTGGTTCCAGGAATTCTGTCTGCTCCCTTTTTTCCTCATTCCATATATTGATACAGGAGCGGCTTTCCTCATTCATATGGTAAAATTCACTTTTTATCCCGAAGTTCTTCAGTGAATCTACAATATAATCCCCTGCATGCCCTCCGACAAAACCGGTAGCTACAACTTCTGCTCCGGCAATAGATGCAGGTTTGGATACATTCAATCCTTTTCCTCCCGGCGTATAGGTACAGGTGGTCACACGGTTTACCTGTCCCTCTTCAAAACACTTCACTACATAGCGTTTATCAATAGCTGCATTCATGGTAACTGTCAAAATCATACTTTCACCTGTTTCTATTAATTCTCGCTGTCAATCAGAATCTTACCTTTTACTGTTCCGGGTGTCTTATACATCTCAAAGGCATCCGCAATCCGGCTCAGCGGTACTTTTTTAAAGATAAATGATTCGTCAAATTTCAATTCACCAGTTTTAAAGTAATGAGCAGCCAGCTTCCACTCATCTCCCGGGAACGGGGCACTGTATGACATCCAGGAGCCTGTCAGCGTAAATTCTTTACGATTCATGCATTCCCATTCATCAACACTGAAAGACAATTCTCTTGTGGGAGTTCCGATAAAGCACACCTGTGCCTTATTCGCTGCCAGCTTAAATGCCATTTTCATGGTGATCGTATTTCCGGCAGTCTCATAAATATAATCAAAACCTTTTCCGTCTGTCAGGGCCATAGCCTGTTCCATAAAGTCTTCTTCTTTTGTATTGATTCCTGCAGTTGCACCCAGACGTTTCCCCAGTTCCAGTCTGGCCGGTTCAATATCAAATACCACAACCTGCTTCGCACCAAATATTTTTGCCCACTGCATGGTCAAAAGACCGATGGTGCCGCCACCAAGGATAGCAACATTTTTACCACCTTTATAGTCCAGACGTTTCAATCCGTGCAATGCAACAGTAGCCGGTTCAAAAAAAGCTCCCTGTTCAAAAGATACACTATCCTCGAATTTAACTGCATTTTTTACCGGTACTACAACATATTCAGCAAAACTTCCATACTGTCTGGAGCCGATAAAGCTGTAATGTCTGCAGAGAGAATAATTTCCTTTCTGGCAGTCCTCACACTTCATACAGGGAATCAGCGGTACACCAGCAACTCTGTCACCTGGTTTCAGTTCGGTTACACCTGCTCCAACCGCCTCAATAGTTCCTGAAAATTCATGTCCAAGAACATTTGGGAAAAAATGACAGGCATCTCCATTTACTCTGGGCACATCAGAACCACAGATTCCTGTATATTTTACCTTGATCAGTACCTCTCCAGCCTTTGGTACCGGCTTTTCAATCTCTTCGTATCGAATATCTTCTCTTGCGTGTACTACTCCTGCTTTCACTTATTTTCTCCTCCTGTCTCTTTCATAAGCTCTTTCAGATTCTCATACAAGGCCAGATAGGTCTTATAATTTTTCATATATAATTCATGTTTTTCCATGTCTGGAACATGTCTTCTTGTAATCTTTACTGTCTGCTTCACCGCATCCTCAAAAGACTCATAAACCCCAACACCGACACCGGCCAGGATAACTGCACCCAGTGTGGTAGCTGTATCAGATGACGGTACAGCAATCGGTTTCCCTGTAATGTCAGATTTGATCTGTGTCCACAACAGAGAGTTAGCAGAACCGCCCATAGCCAAAAGTTCTTCTACCACCGCACCGGTATTTTCCGCAATATCCAGATTATGCTTCAGAGAATAAGCCACACCTTCCATGGCAGAACGAATCATATGACCTTTTGTCTTGGAAAAATCAAGACCATAATATACACCTTTTGCATCCGGATCCCAGATTGGTGAACGTTCTCCTGCCATATAAGGAAGGAATACAAGCCCGTCACTTCCCGGAGCCACCTTCTCAGCCAGTTCATTGAACTGAACCAGAGAGGATTTACCGATTTCTCCTGCCAGGCTCCGTTCATACTGTCCCAGTTCCCGTTCCAGCCAGCGCATGACTCCGCCGCCTCCGGTGGTTCCGCCCTGAAGAAGCCACTGTCCCGGAACCACATGACAGCTCAGAATCAATCTTGGATCAGCTGCATAAGTATCCAGACAAATGCTCATTCCTCCGGCCTGACCGCCCTGTTCCTGGGTCTCTCCGGGATGAACCACTCCGGCACCTAATGTTCCGCAGGCTGCATCCAGCCCTCCGGCAACAACCGGTGTTCCAACTAAAAGTCCGGTCTGTTCTGCCGCATCCTTCGTTACCGTTCCCACCACCTGATGACAGGGAACGATATCCGGCATAAATTCCATGGGAATTCCCATATCTCTGCACATATCCGCATCCCACTGCCCTGTTCGCATATTAAAAAAATGCAGCCCATATGCCTGACAGATATCCTGGCTGATCTCTCCTGTCAGCCGATACGTAATAAAAGAGTTAGACTGTAAAATCTTCCATATATTTCGATATACATCCGGGAGATTCTCTTTGTACCAGAGAATCTTTGCGGTTGTATAGGAAGGTTCCAACGGATTCCCGCATACTTCAAAAATCCGTTTTTCTCCGATACTCTTATTCAGTCTGTCGCAGATATCTTTGGCTCTGGTATCCATCCAGATAGGGGTGTTTGTCAGAACTTTTCCTTCCCAGTCAATAGCAATGGCTGACCAGCTCTGACCGTCAATTCCTATACCTTTGATATCCGCCGGATTCACCTTACTGTTTTCCAGCAGTTCTTTCACTGCTCCGCACACCGCATCCCACCATTCATCCGGATTCTGTTCTGCCCATCCCGGATGGGGATAATAAACAGCATAATCACCGGTAGTACTGGCCACTACTGTTCCATCTTTAGCAAACAGTGCCACTTTACAGGAACTTGTTCCAATATCAATTCCCAGTAAATATTCATTCATGATTCACCTCTTATCAACGCTTTGGTTCCATCATTTTTACTGATTTTCCTTCTACAATCTTTGTTTTCAGTTTCAAATTTTCATGTTGTTCCGTATTTTCCAGCCTTGCCAGCATAATTCTGGCAACTTCCGTTCCAATCGTCTCTGTTGGTTGTGTGACAATAGTAAGTTTGGGCCTGCAGGCACGGGCAAATGAAAGATTATCAAATCCAATCACAGATATATCATCCGGAATGGAAATCCCCAGTTCGTTAATCCCAATCACGGCTCCCATGGTCATCTCATAGTTACTGGCAAATACAGCTGTCATATCCGGATTATCCTTTACCAGTTTTTCCACGCCTTCCACTCCTGACTGTATGGTATAATTGCCATGATAAATCAGACTGTCTTTTTTTCTTATTCCGGCAGCTGACAATGCATCCGTATAACCCAGCAGACGCTCCTGTGCGGTAAAAATATCTTCCGGTCCGGCAATAATACCGATTTTATCATGTCCATTCTTTATAAACAGTTCAATAGCCTCACGGGAAGCTGTACGATTATCCACAAAAACACTGTCACAATGCAAATTCTTTATTTTCCGGTCAATCAATACCACCGGTTTTCCGGTCGCACGGAAGGCTTCCAGATGTGCACCCGTAGTGTCCACGGGCATATTGATTATCCCATCGACACGTTTCTGCATAAGAAATGCAACTGCCTCTGCTTCCAACTGCTTATCTGTGCAGCAGTCACAAATCATCGTCGCATAACCATGACTACGCAGTACATCTTCCATCTCTGTAATAATCTCCGAACAGAACACATTGTTCAATTCCGGAATTACAACGCCAATGGTTTTCGTACGGTTCGTTTTCAAGCCACGAGCCACTTCATTGATTTCATAATGCAGCTCTTCGATTGCCGCCTCAATCTTAATCCTGTTTTTTTCGCGAACGTTTCCACCATTTAAATAAGAAGAAATTGTAGCCAGACCAAGTCCGGTCTTTTGAGCAATATCTTTTATCGTTGCCGCCATAACTTCCTCCCTCTATTTTACTGAATAGTTGTTACTATTATTTTGCCTTTCCGTCACATCCGCAGACTTTCATCCGTCCTTTAACCAGTTCTTTGACAGCAGCTATACCAACTTTGCCGAAAGCCTTTGGATCGAATACTGACGGATCTTCTACAATCAGTTTTTTAACAGCATCTGTATATGCTTTTCGAAGTTCTGTAGCAAAATTCACTTTACAGATTCCTCTCTTTACGCAGTCAGACACATCCTCGTCCGTCAGACCGGAAGCCCCATGCAGCACCAATGGAATAGAAACAACTTTTCTAATCTCAGAAAGACGTTCTTTATCGAGGACAGGAGTTCCCACATAAAATCCATGAGCAGTTCCGATTGCAACAGCCAGAGAATCAATACCTGTACGTTCCACAAACTCCACTGCTTCTTCCGGATCTGTATTCGTATCAGCTTCTGCTTCCAGATCATCTTCTTTACCGCCCACTTTTCCCAGTTCTGCTTCCACAGGGATACCTTTCAGCTTCGCTGCCTCAACCACCTTTGCGGAAACTGCAATATTACCTTCCAGGTTTTCCTTGGATCCGTCTATCATGACAGATGTATAACCATTCTCCATACACTGCACTGCCAGTTCATAGCTGCTGCCATGATCCAGATGCAGGCATACAGGTACAGAAGCTTTCTTTGCCTCTGCTGCTACGATTGCTGCATACGTCTCCACTGTACCATACTTAATCGTAGATGGAGTAGTCTGAAGCATAACCGGTGCCTGCAGTTCTTCAGCAGCAGCAATCACAGCTTTCACCATCTCCATATTCTCTACGTTAAAAGCTCCTACAGCATAACCACCCTTTTGTGCGTCCAAAAGCATTTCTTTTGATGTAACCAATGGCATAATCTTATCCTCCTTTTAAAATCCGAAACGTTTCGGTTTTTGCTTATAATTATGTTACCATTGCTTTCCAGCAAAGTCAAGTAATAACTATTTATTTATTGAATTCAGCTCAACAAGCGTTACTGTTCACTTGCCGTTATTCCACTCCGAGCTGTTCCTGGTAGGCTAAAATCATTATTTTATTGGCTTTCATCCTACATTATAAACATCTCTTGTAGGCTTCATTGATTAATTTTCTGATTCTCATCCTACCTTTATTCATTTCTGGTAGGCTGTTATGGTTGTTATTATGATTTCCAGCCTATCTTTATTCGATTTTTATAAGCCATATAAGTTATTTCTGGATTTTGCAGCCTACTTTTTCTGATTTTAGTAGGCTTATTGAGTTATTTCTGGATTTTGTAGCCTATTTTTCTCCGACTTTGGCAGGCTCTAATGGTTGTTTTTTCAATTTGTAGCCTACCTGTGGGCATTTTGGGTAAACTTTTATTGATTGTTCCTTAATTTTGAGCCTACCAAAAGCGAAAAAGGTATCTGAAAATCAAAAAATATCGACAGGACATATCGCCCGCCTGATATACTCTTCCATTAATAAAGGCTGTATCAGCGGATAAGTCAATGCCTTTGGCAACTCATCAAATAATTCCACCCGCTCCATCTCACTATGCAATTCCTGTTCAAAAGACTTAATATCTGCAAAATACAGCATACCGTAAGTTTCTTTTCCTGATTCATTTACACGATTTTTCCCTACAATCGTTTTTTTCATTATACAATTTTTTAACTCCCCACACACCTGCCGCATCTGCCAGCATCCATCCAATAGGTATCGCCCACCAGATGGCGGATACTCCAAAAGCAGGGTTAGGTGCCAGAGTGTATGCCAGTACCACACGGGTTCCCAGTGAAATAATTGTCAGTATCAGTGAGATTCCCGGTTTTTCCATTCCTCTGTAGATTCCGTACAACAGAAACAGCAGTCCAATTCCCCAGTAAAATGCCCCCTCGATCCGCAGATAATGAATCCCAGCCTGTATGATTTCTGTCTGCTCTTTGTCCACAAAGATTCTCATCAATAGCTCTGCAAATCCACAAACCATCACCGCAGTCAACAGACAAAATACCACCGACACCACCACTGCTTTTTTGAATCCAGTATGGATCCGTTCTTTTTTGCCGGCTCCATGATTCTGTGCCACAAAGATAGAAAATGCATTGCCAAATTCCTGTGCAGGCATATAGGCCAACGTATCTATTTTTACTGCCGCAGCAAATGCCGCCATGATCACAGTGCCAAAACTGTTCACTAATCCCTGTATCATCAGAATGCCAAAGTTCATCACCGACTGCTGTACACAGGTCAGTGCTGAATAATTCCCAATATAGCGAACCAGTTCTGCTCGGATTACCATGTGTTTTCTCTCAGGCAGCACCTGAGACATGCCAAAGACCACGTACAACATCACGCCTGTCCCTGCTATCCCCTGAGCGATTACAGTAGCACGGGCAGCGCCTTCTACTCCCCATCCCATACCAATCACAAACCAGAGATCAAGTACAATATTGATGATGGAAGCTGCTGCCAGGAAATAAAGCGGTACAAAAGAATTGCCAACTGCACGGAGAATCGATGAAAAATAATTATACAGAAATACAAAACCAATACCGGAAAATATAATCCGAACATAAGAACGCATCAATAGATAAACAGCAGCAGGGACCTGCAAAATTTCCAAAATCCAGTCCACTTTCCAATATACAAAAACAGTGATCAGTATAGTAACTAAACCAATCATCCAGAATGACACCCAGACGCTCTCTCTAAGCCTGTCTCTTTCTCCTGCTCCGAAAAAGATAGAATAAACAGCCCCGCTCCCCATGCACAGGCCGATAATTACCGACGTAAGAAATGTCATCAACGTGTATGCGGATCCCACCGCAGCCAGCGCATCTGCTCCCACATAACGCCCCACAATCATTGTATCAGCAATATTATAGACCTGCTGCAGCAGATTTCCTGCAATCATGGGAAGTGCAAACAAAAGCAGGGTTTTCAATATATTTCCTTCAGTAAGTTGTAACTGTCGGTCATTCCCATGTATTTTCATAATCTTTCTCTCCAAGTGTTTTTGGTACTGTAAAGTTTTACAGTCCTATTTTTCTTTAAAACCTTATATTTTCAAGGACTTCACCACTTTTTGCATATA
>JBJELT010000118.1:0-1748 GCA_051879295.1 Oliverpabstia sp.
ATGCTTTTGTTATGCATTACATGGGAGAACCGACAGAGACAAGACATATTGTTGTACGCAATGAACAGGCTGTTATTTCACCCAGCTGGTCCATTCATTCAGGAAGCGGCTCCAGAAACTATACATTTATCTGGGGCATGGTAGGAGAAAACCAGGATTTTGACGATATGGATCATGTGGCAATGAAAGATCTGATGTAAGGAGAATGAGAAAATGAAAATTGCATTAATCAATGAAAACAGTCAGGCAGCAAAAAATGCAGTAATTTGCAATGCGCTGAAAAAAGTTGTGGAACCGATGGGACATGAAGTATTTAATTATGGAATGTATACAGCAGAAGATGAGTGTCAGCTGACCTATGTACAGGTTGGTATCCTCGCAGCTGTTCTCCTGAATTCCGGAGCAGCAGATTATGTGATTACAGGCTGTGGCACCGGTGAAGGTGCGATGCTTGCCTGCAACTCTTTCCCGGGCGTTATCTGCGGCCATGTGGAGGATGCGCTGGATGCTTATACATTTGCACAGATTAATGATGGCAATGCCATTGCGATTCCGTTTGCAAAAGGATTTGGATGGGGCGGAGCCCTGAATCTGGAGTATATTTTCGAAAAACTGTATGTAGAAGAAAGTGGACAGGGTTACCCGAGAGAACGTGCCGTTCCGGAACAGAGAAACAAAAAAATCCTGGATGAGGTAAAGACACATACATATCGTGATCTGACAGATATCCTGAAAGACCTGGACCAGGATCTGGTAAAAGGTGCACTGAGCGGTGAAAAATTTAAAGAACTGTTCTATGTCAACTGTAAATGTGACAAGATTGCAGCTGCAGTAAAGGAAATCATAGGAGAATAATACAGGTGAAAATAGGTGTTCGTGCCCATGATCATGGGAGAATGGAAATAGAAGAACTGGCACGGTTTTTAAAAGCAGAAGGCTACCAGGCGGCCCAGCTGGTGCTGCCGAAAGTTTTCACAGGAATTGGGTGCTATGAAGATATTACCCCAGATCACCTGGAGAGAATCCGGAAAGCATTTGAGGAAAAGGGAATAGATATTCCTATTTTCGGATGTTATATGGATTTGGGCAATCCTGATCCAGATGTCCGTGCCTATGCGGTAAAAACGATGAAAAAATGCCTTGCATACAGCAAGGAGATCGGGGCCAGGATGGTTGGTACTGAAACTGCATATCCTCATCTTAGCCGGGAAGAAAAAGAGAAGTGGCGTCCTTACATGATGGACAGCATCAAAAATGTGATGGAAGAAGCTGTGCGTCTGGATGCCAAACTTGCTATAGAACCTGTTTATTGGCATCCGTTGGAGAGTATTGAGGTGGTGCTGGATGTGATGGAACAGATTGGTGATGAAGAACATCTCAGAATGATTTTCGATGCGTCCAATCTTTTGCAGTTCCCGGATACTACAGATCAGAAATCCTATTGGTCAGAATGGCTGGCGCAGACAGGAAAATATATCGATGCCATGCATATCAAAGACTTTACCCTGGATGCAGAAGGGAATTATCGTCCTGCGCTCCTTGGTGAAGGTGTGATTCAATATGAAACAATAGCACACTGGCTGCATGAGAACAGACAGGATATGTATCTTATTCGTGAAGAAATGAATCCATCAGCGGCTCAGAGAGATATTGCATTTATAAAGAAGAGATTCTATCTTGAAAGGAGATAAAACTCCGGCGGATTGCAGAGGTGCGCAGATGTATCGTGTCATGCAAAGCATGACGCG
>JBJELT010000119.1:0-41444 GCA_051879295.1 Oliverpabstia sp.
TATGAACACACACTGAAACTATACAAAATATTGACAAATCTTCCCTGTAGTGCTAAACTCAATCTGTAATTTCCATGAGGGAGTAGCGGGCGCTTGACGCAGCAAGTCAACATACTGACCGCAGGGTCTGGCTTGTTTTAATTCGCGAGACTCATGTATAACTGTAAAGCTATGCATGAGGAGTACTTGAATTATATGATTTATTACCCGGGTATGGCTTTTGGCTGTATCTGGGTTTTGTTTTGTCAGGAAAGTGTTGGCTATGATCTATTTATATGTCAAAGACAGATGGTTTAAAGGAGAACAAGAGATGGAGTGGAGTTTAGTTTTTTTCTTTAACAGTATTTTGCTCGGTGTTGGTCTGGCAATGGATGCATTTTCGGTATCGTTGGCGAACGGCTTGCATGAACCGGAGATGAAGACGAATCGAATGTGCGAAATTGCCGGTATATTTGCTTTTTTTCAGGCAATGATGCCGATGGTAGGTTGGATATGTGTGCATTCCATTGTACAGTGGTTTCATGCATTTGAAAGGTTTATCCCCTGGATTGCATTAGCTTTGTTGCTTTTTATCGGAGGTCATATGCTGATGGAAGGGTTAAAACATGGAAATAAAGAAAATGAAGAAAATGAGCAGACGGGTGTTGGATTTGCTGTCCTGATGGTACAGGGGGTGGCAACTTCGATTGATGCGTTATCGGTTGGGTTTACAATAGCAGAATATGGATTGATGATGGCGTTGGTCTGTTCTTTGATTATTGCGACTGTGACATTTGTGATCTGTATGGCAGGTCTTATCATTGGAAAAAAATTTGGAACAAAGCTGTCTGACAAAGCTTCTATTCTGGGTGGAGTGATTTTGATTATTATTGGCCTTGAAATATTTATTACAGGGGTTTTAGGCTAAGAAATATTTGTTAACTGTTCAGGCGGAAGACCTGAACAGTTATAAACATATTAGCTATTTTGTGAATCAGATTTGAGCTCCCAGTACAACAGGTCGATGAACTCGCTGACCGTAGGTGTTTTGGTCAGCGGATACGGAGCCATTTCCAGCAGAATTTCGCGGCATGGAGAATTCCAACAATTTTGAATAACTGTACGGATATTGCGTTCAACGCAATAGACGGTAGTATTATATCTTCTGGCAACAATCGGAAAAATGTTTTTTGAGATAAAAAGCAGGTTGTATTCGTTTTTTGCCGCAAGCTCAAGTGTAGCTACCAGATAATGATAACCTTTGTAAGTTCGATGGATACCCAGACGCAGCGGCAGTTCTTCAACTTTGTTCATGATATGCTCCTTTGCAGAATGGAATTTCTAAAGAAATAATCGAACAAAAAGCATAAAAATGTCGATATAAATCAATTGGGGTATACAAATGAAAAATCCGGTTAAAAAACCGGATTGTAGAGGTGCAGTTTGTTATTATGTGTGCCCATAGGTGTCAGGAAATGAGAAATCTGGGAATTTCAGGAAGATCCGGACTATTTTGTTTCAGAGAATCTCTGTATGGGATGTACGAAGTGTCGAAAAGGCAGAGTTCATCCAGGTTGTTGAATTCTCTGATGATACCATCCGGATACTTTTTAATGTATAATGTCAGGGTATCAAGATGCCGGATGTAGATGTTTTCCCAGTACATATCCTGCGTGTGAGGAAGATCATATTCAGCCTCCAGCAGTTCAATAAAATGCTCGGAAAAATTCCTGTCCCAGTAGGAATGACCTATCATACACCATGAGTCCGAACCTCCAATCTTTACATGAGAGATGCGTCCGTTAAAATTTGTAGACAGACAACACTCTGTTGTACGTCCGCTGATATATACGGCTGAGTAATAAGGTTCATAGATGTAAGGCTCAAAGACATTTTCCATAAAATAATTGTCAGCAGAACAAATGTAGGAATTTCCTAGATATTCGCGAACGGCATAGATGGAGGAATGATTATTCCGGGTTTCATAGTCCGGATTCTCCACAATGTGAACTCCATATTTTTCGCTCAGGTAATAAAACATTTCTTTTTTGTAACCTACAACAACATAAATATCCGGAATTCCTGCTTCAATCAGCTGACGAATCTGTCGCTCAATCATAATTTCGCCCTTTACTTTCAAAAGTGCTTTCGGTATGATATCAGAAAGTGGGGCAAATCTGGAAGCAAAGCCGGCAGCCATTATAATGGCATTGTCCACCTTATAGGGGGAAATCATATCATATTCCCCTTTTTGTAAGTGGGCCTCAAAATCATTCTTGTGCATGAGAAGCCTCCTGTTACTTCGTAAAAGAAAAATCATTATAGTACACTAAGACTTGATTTTAGTTGTAAACTATTAGAATGTCAAGATAAATTCCAGATTTATCACATATATTATTAGTGTGCACAGTAACACCGGCAGCAAGGATTCTTTTTTTTTGTCAGGGAGAAAAGAAAATGTTGGATTTTATCTTCTTTTGTTGTATTATTGGAATAAAGATAGGTTAAAGTTGGGAATGAGTTGGAACATTATAAGAAAAGTAGGAGAATGTGGAAAGTGTTATGGGTATTAAGAAAAGAAAGATGATAGATTATCTGATTACCATTCCGGCTGTTGTTGTACTTGCACCAGTAATGGCAGGTATTGCCATATGGATAAAACTGGATTCACCGGGGCCGGTGTTTTTCAGGCAAAAGAGAGTGGGAATTCATAAAACTCATTTTGAAATTTTAAAATTTCGCACCATGCGGACAGATACACCGAAAGATATGCCAACCCATCTTTTGAAAAATCCAGAACAGTATATTACACGTTCTGGGGCATTTTTGAGAAAAACAAGTTTGGATGAGTTCCCGCAGCTTTTGAATATTCTGAAGGGGGATATGAGCCTTGTGGGGCCGCGGCCAGCATTGTGGAATCAGTATAATCTGATTCGGGAACGTGACCGTTATGGCGCCAATGATGTTCTTCCCGGGCTTACTGGCTGGGCACAGATTCATGGAAGAGATACAATTAGCGAAAAACAAAAGGCAGCACTGGATGGATATTATGTGGAGAATCAAAGCGTCCAGATGGATATTAAATGTATTCTTTTAACGGCACTTTCTGTATTGAAACATGACGGTGTTGTAGAAGGTGGAACAGGAACCATGAAGGAAAAGAAAAGGCAGCAGGAAAGACAACCATTAATCAGTGTTATTCTTGTGTCTTATCGAAGAGAAGAAGAATTGAAAAGAGCATTGCTCAGTGTGGAAGAACAAAATTATCCCAATCTTGAAGTTATCCTTGTGGATGATAATGCAAGCAGCAAATGGAATAAAAAACTGGAGTGTATTGTTGAAAACTGGAATAAAACCAGCAGAATTCCTCTTACTTATATTCAGAATCCCCAAAATCTTGGTTCTGCCGAGTCAAGAAATAAAGGGATTGAAGCTTCATCTGGCGAGTACATTACTTTTCTGGATGATGATGACAGATATACCCCACAGAAAATCGAACATCAGATCCGTCATATGCTTCGCACAGAATCAGATTTTTCTATTACCGATCTGGCGTTGTATGATGAACAGGGAAGATTGATGGAGAAGAGAATCCGATATTATCTGAAACATAAGAAGAACCTGTCAGATAAAGAAAACATCATTGGTCAGGAAGAGTATGTTTTTAATCAGGAAGATGCAAAAGATTTATTAGCGAAGCATCTGATGTATCATTTGACCGGTACCGATACCCTGATGTTTCGGCGAGAGTATCTGGAGCAAATCGGAGGATTTCCTCCCATAAACGTGGGTGATGAGTTTTATCTGATGAATCAGGCTTTTACGGGCGGAGGCAGGTTCAGTTACCTTCCTGTCTGTGAAGTTAAAGCAATGGTTCATACCCATACGACGGGGCTTTCCAGCCGTAAAAGTAAGATCGATGGAGAGAATGCACTGTATGAATATAAAAAACAGTATTTTCCACAGATGAAAAAATCTTATGTGAGAAAAATACGCATGCGGCATCATTTGGTACTGGCTTATGCATATCTGAGAAGTAAAAGCTATGGAGGATTTCTGACTCAGGGGATACAGGCGTTTGTCAGTGATCCGGTATCCTGTCTGGAAATGGTGATTCACCATCGTTCCTGAAGATAAGAATGGGATAGTTGTTGCTTTGGGAGGATAGAAAATGAAGTATGATTATCTGGTTGTTGGGGCAGGACTTTTTGGAGCGGTTTTTGCTCATGAAGCGAAAAAAAGAGGAAGATCTGTTCTTGTGATTGATAAGCGTCCACAGGTTGGGGGCAATATATATACAGAAGAATTGGAAGGTATTCAGGTTCACAGGTATGGAGCTCATATTTTTCATACAAATGATAAGAAAGTATGGGAATATATTACGCAGTTCGCAGAATTTAACCGGTACACGAATTCACCGGTGGCTAATTACCATGGCGAGTTGTATTCACTTCCGTTTAATATGTATACATTCAATAAAATGTGGGGAGTGGTGACACCGGAAGAGGCCGCCAGAAAGATTGAAGAACAGAAAAAAGAAGCAGGCATAGCTGAACCCTCGAATCTGGAAGAACAGGCGATTAGTCTGGTGGGAACAGATATTTATGAGAAGTTGATCAAAGGTTATACTGAAAAACAGTGGGGGCGTCCCTGTGATCAGCTTCCGGCTTTTATTATTAAACGTCTGCCGGTTCGGCTGACTTTTGATAATAATTATTTTAATGCACGTTTTCAGGGTATTCCCATGGGAGGATATACCAGAATGGTGGAAAATATCCTGGATGGGATAGACGTTCGGCTGCAGACAGATTATCTTAGAGATAGAGAATACTGGAGCAGTCAGGGGGATAAAATTATTTATACCGGTCCCATTGATGAGTATTTTGAGTATCAGCTGGGAGCATTGGAATATCGGTCTGTTCGATTTGAGACAGAAGTGCTGGATAAGCCTAATTTCCAGGGAAATGCGGTAGTAAATTATACGGACCGGGAGACACCTTGGACAAGAATCATTGAGCATAAGTTTTTTGAATTCGGAACGCAGCCAAAGACTGTCATCAGCCGGGAATACAGTTCTGAGTGGCATGTGGGAGATGAACCCTATTATCCGGTCAATGATGAAAAGAACAGTGCGTTATATCAGCAGTATATGAAACTGGCTGACTCAGAAGAACGTGTGATTTTCGGAGGACGGCTGGGAGAATATCGATATTACGATATGGATGCAGTGATTGCATCCGCTCTTTCATTGTGTGAGAAGGAATTATAAACAGGAGAAGAAAATGTGGACAAAGATCAGTAATCTTTTGAAAACTATGCTGGCTCGCCTGACGTTTCGCGGAGAACCTTCCCTGAAACGTTGGGTTTTTTCATCTGTTCATAACAAAACATTCAATTACAATTCCAGATACCTGTTTCTTTATGTAAGAGATCATTGTCCGGAAATTCATCCGTATTTTGTGATTAATGATGAAAAACTGAGACGAGAATTGGGTGAAAAGTATGGACAGGAATATTTTATAGAGAGTACCACTTTTAAGGGGATTCGACAAATTCTTTCTGCTAAAGTCTGGTTTACTTCTACTGCTCCGCCTCTTTATGGTATCGGTTTCCGAAAAAAATATGTGATCATCAATCTCTGGCATGGGGTACCATTGAAAAAAATTGGTATGGAGCAGGAAAATCTGTCGACAGTTACCAGAACGTATTATAAATATTTATTTGCGGATAATTATGAAGCGGTTTTGACCACATCTCACAATATGATTCCGGTTATGAGCAGAAGTTTTATGGTAGAGCCGGAGAGGATTCGTGTGTGGGGGCAGCCGCGCAATGATATGATGTTTCACAGACAGGATTCCCGGGAAGTGTTACAGAGATTATACGGAAAGACGGATGAAAAAGATGAAGTTTTGCCTGTATATCGTAAAGTGATTCTTTATGCCCCTACATTTCGAGATCATGAACCGACAAAGCTGTTTCCGTTCCCGGAATTTGCACATTCGGGGAGTTACGGGCTGCAGGCACTTCTGGATTTTCTGGAGGAACATCAGCTTCTGATTTGTATCCGTCTGCATCTCTATGATCATACTGGATATGGATGGCTGAAGAAACTGGACAGTGATGGGAACCGGATTCGTTTCCTGAATGAAGACAGGGCAGATGATATCATGGAGGTGCTGAATATCTTTGATTTGTTGATTACAGATTATTCCAGTATTTATATCGATTTCCTGCTGACGGGAAAGCCGGTCTTGTTTTTACCTTATGACAGTGAGGAATATCTGAAAAATCGGGGAATGAATTTTGATTATGATCTTGTAACTCCGGGTCCTAAACCGAAAACTTTCAAGGAGTTCTTGAATTCTGTATATGAGTTGTTGTATAATCATGACAGCTATGGACAGCGGCGAGATGAAGTGAATCAATTTTTTAATGAAATTCGGGAACCCTGCTGTGCAAAAATATGTGAAGAAGTAAAGTCTCTGATTGGGAGGTACAGATGAGAAAAGTAATTACGTATGGAACGTATGATCTGCTGCATTATGGTCATGTGAAGTTGCTTCAGCGTGCAAAAGCGCTGGGAGATTATCTTATTGTGGCATTGTCCACAGATGAATTTAACTGGAATGAAAAACAGAAAAAATGTTATTTTTCATATGAAGAAAGAAAGAGTCTTCTGGAAGCTATCCGTTATGTGGATCTGGTGATTCCTGAGGAATCTTGGGAACAGAAAATAGAGGATGTAAAAGAATTTAAGGTGGACACCTTTGTGATTGGAGATGACTGGGAAGGTAAGTTCGATTTCCTGAAAGAATACTGCGAAGTAGTGTATCTGCCGAGAACACCGGAGATTTCGACTACGCAGATTAAGAAAGATCTTGGAAAGAAATAATCCAGTTACAGGAGAATAAAGATGAAGCTGACTCGTAAGCTGCGCCATATGGAGCGCAAATGGATTCGCAAACATATCAAACGACCGATTAAGAAGGCCATTGGTCAGTATGGGAAGGAACATCCCGTATTTCGCAAAGCCTGGAAAAAGGTACTGTACGCGAAACGGCGATTCTACTATTGGTGGAGATCAAAGGGTGTTACTCCTGATGAAAAGACGATTGTGTTCAATTCATTTAACGGGAAAACATATGGATGTTCACCGAAAGCGGTCTATGAGTATATGCTTTCTCATGAAGAGTTTTCGGATTGGACATTTATTTGGGCATTTAAGAATGCAAAGAAACACAAGTTCCTGGAGCAGAATCCCAATACGAAGGTGATTAAGCAGACAGCCCGTGTCTATGAAAGAAAGTTGGCTCATGCCAAGTACTGGATTACCAATTATCGTGTACCGGATCATGTATGGCCAAAAGAAAATCAGGTGTATGTACAGTGTTGGCATGGAACTCCGCTGAAACGTCTGGGGTATGACCTGCAGACTTCCGAGAATGCCATTGATTCTATTGGGGATATCCGTAAGAAATATGACACGGACGCTCAGAAATTTAAGTATATTTTGTCTCCATCCCGATTTGCCAGCGAGAAGTTTACATCAGCCTGGAATTTGAAAGACAGTGGAATGGAAGATAAGGTCATGGAAGTTGGTTATCCGAGAAATGATTTTCTTCTGAACTACAAACCGGATGATATACGGAAAATCAAGGAGTTTATCGGAATTCCGAAAAATAAAAAAGTGATTTTGTATGCACCTACCTGGAGAGATAACCAGCATGAGGCCGGAGTTGGCTTTACGTATGACCTGAATGTGGATTTTGAACGGCTGCGTCGGGAGCTGGGTGATGAATATGTCATTTTGTTCCGCGTGCATTATCTGGTTGCAAGCAGCTTTTCTTTCCAGAATTTCGAAGGATTTATCTACAATGTTTCTAACTATGATGACATCAACCACCTGTATTTGATTGCGGATTTGTTGATTACCGATTATTCCAGTGTATTTTTTGATTATGGAATTCTGAAAAAACCGATGCTGTTTTATATGTATGATCTGGATGATTATAAGGACAGTATCCGCGGTTTCTATTTTGGTATCGACAGGCTTCCGGGCAAAATCATTACAGAAGAAAAAGAACTTCCGGATGCGATTCGTGACAGTGTTGAGAACTTCTGTTATGATGTAAAGTACAGAGAATTCAATGAATTGTTCAGCCATCTGGAGGATGGGAATGCCAGTGCGCGTTTTGTTGCCACTGTTTTTCCGGAGATTACGGTTACTTCCAAAGCTCAGGAGAGAGAGCTGATGCTGCCGAAGAAGCCGGAGGAAGAGCCTGCTGATGATGAGAATTCCGGAGGAGAAGCATGAAGCGATTGATCAAAGATTGGCGGCGTTATATGCCTTATACGAAATATGCAGCAAAATCGGGACTGAAGTCCGAAGTAGCCAGCTCACATCTGAGCTGGCTATGGTGGATTCTGGATCCGATTTTATTTATGCTGGTGTACTGGTTTATTTTTATGGTAATATTCGGACAGAAGAAAGAATATTTTCATATTTTTGTATTCGTAGGTCTGTCCATGTGGAATTTGTTCAGCAAAACTGTTTCCGGCAGCGTGAGGATTGTGGCTGCAAACCGGGCAGTAGTTACGAAAGTGTATATTCCCAAATATTTTCTGATTATTATTCTGTTATGCCAGAACCTGTTCAAGATGATGATTTCTTTTGGCATTGTCATTGTCATGATGCTCTGGTCTCACGTGCCGGTTTCCTGGAATGTGATTTATGTCTTCCCGGTTCTGGTGGATCTGATTCTGATCACTTTTGGCGTGAGTACGATCCTGGCTCATTTTGGTGTATTTATGGATGACCTTAAAAATCTGACAAATGTGGGACTACGAGTGTTATTTTATATGTCCGGGATTTTTTACGTGATTACGGACCGTGTGGATGCGGCGGTGGCCACCCTTCTTTTGAGGGTAAATCCTATTGGATTTTTGATTGATGCCTGCAGGGAATCTCTGGTGTATTGTCATACACCTCACATACGTCTGATTTTGCTCTGGTTTGTAGTGGGGGCAGCACTTTCTGTTATCGGTATCGCAACAATTTATAAGAATGAAAATAATTATGTGAAGGTAATTTAGATGAAACCGGGAAATGCAATCGAAGTCAAAGATTTGAAAATTACGTATAAATGTGTGAAGTCTCTTTCTCTTCGCAAGAGTTTTTTTCATCTTCGTAAGAGTAAGCTGGAGGTTCACGAGGCGCTGAAAGGAATTTCCTTTGAAGTGAAAAAGGGAGAGATTCTGGGTATTGTGGGTAAAAATGGAAGCGGAAAATCTACGCTTCTGCGTGCAATCGCAGGTATTTTCTCACCGGATTCCGGGAGTATCGAGCTGGAATCGGATTCGGTTTCCCTGCTTTCCATCGGTGTAGGTTTTCAGAAACAGCTGAGCGGACGGGAGAATATTATTTTGTCTGGAATGCTTCTGGGATTTTCCGAGCAGCAGGTTCGGGATAAAATGGATGAAATCATTGAGTTTGCAGGTCTGGGAAAATTTATCGATATGCCGGTAAAGACTTATTCCAGCGGTATGCACTCCAAATTGGCCTTTTCCATCACAGCAGTTCTGGAGACGGACATTATGCTGATCGACGAAGTGCTCAGTGTGGGAGATGCGAAGTTCAAGAAAAAAAGTTACCGGAAAATGAAAGAACTGATCATGGATGAAAATCGTACGGTGGTGATCGTATCCCACAGTTCGGAAACGCTGGAGAAGTTATGTACCAGTCTGCTGTGGCTTCATGAGGGTGAAGTCCGGATGCAGGGAGACACCAGGGAAGTTCTGGATGCATACAATGAATTTATGGCCTGAATTGGGGGATGGCGAAAACAATGAATGTGTGGAAATGGCTGGGGAAACTATGCAGTGTGACTCCCTGGACAAAGGATATCAGTCTGAAAGTATTTTACTGGTGGAAAACAAAGCTGTACAGACACCATTATGTGGATAAGACAGAGATGGAACCGCATACGGTAGTGTTTGAAGCCTTTATGGGTAAAAAATATGCTTGCAGTCCCAGGGCAATGTATGAAGCCATGCTGCAGGATCCTTATTATTCCTCCTGGAAAAAAATATGGGCTTTTCGTAATCCGGAATCATATCGATGGATGGAGGAGAATGATCCGCAGACCCAGGTGGTGGCTTACCGCAAAAAAGAGTATTATGAGGCCTATGCCAGGAGTGCATATTGGATTACCAATTCCCGTCTGCCCAGAGAAGTTGTTCCGCGAAAAAGACAGGAATATATTCAGTGCTGGCATGGAACTCCAATGAAAAAGCTGGGATTTGATCTGGAGGTTTATGCTGAAAATAAGGGAAGTCTGCAGGAAGTGCGGGAAAACTATCTTGGTGAGGCAAAGAAATTTACCAGGATGATGTCGCCCTCTCCGTTCTATACAGAAAAGATGATATCAGCATTTCATCTGGAATATCTGAACAAAGAAAATATCATTCTGGAAAGAGGATATCCGCGGAATGACAGGCTGTTTCAGACATCGTCAGAAGAGATACAGCTGATCAGGGATCGCCTGAAAATCCCCACAGACAAAAAGGTGATCTTATATGCACCAACCTGGCGTGAGAACCAGCATGTTCCGGGGGAAGGATACCGCTATAGGCTTCAGGCTGATTTTGAGAAGTGGAAAACCATGTTGGGGCAGGAGTATGTAGTTTTGTTCAGAGCCCATTATTTTATAAGTGGACAGTATGACTTTGGAGCGTATGATGGATTTGTCATTAATGTGTCTGGTCTGGATGAAGTCAATGATCTTTACCTGGTGTCAGATCTGCTGATTACAGACTATTCCAGTGTATTTTTTGATTATGCCAACTTGAACAGACCGATACTTTTCTATATGTATGACTATGAAGCATATAAAAATCAGATGAGGGATTTTTATCTGGATATACACACACTTCCGGGGCCGGTGGTGAAAACCCAGGAGGAATTGTTGAAAATTATAAAAAATTTGCCTGAAGTTATGGAAAACTATCAGGCAAATTATGAGAAATTTAATGAGACATTTAATCCGCACCGCAGTCCCTGCAGTCAGGATTATTTGAAATCCTGGGTTCGCTGAAACTGTTTTTCTTCCAGCTCATCCAGTTCTCTGTAAAATTCTCTTGCTTCACGGCGCATACGGCGCAGCTCCATCGCTCGCTGTCTGCGCTTTTTTTTGCGGCGAAGATGCAGCAGGAACAGAAAAATGAAAAACAGTAAAAGTGTGAGCAGGACGGCAATCAGGATATTCAGCCAGATACGTTCGTAAACCAAAACGATCGTGTGGTCGCTCTTGATATTACTGAGTGTAATATTTTGTGATACATGCTTCAGTGGCACTTCTCTTCCGTCAATCAGGCATTTGGTAAGCCGGCAGAAGCGGTTGGGAGAAACTTTTGTTGTATAGGATTCCCCTCGATATAAGGTAATCTCACTTTCTGTTACCGTTCCATACTGGGCGGTAATCTGTAAGGTATACGTGGGGATTATAGTGAAAACTGCATGTATCCTATGATTTTCCGTCAGTTCTGTAAATGTGTAGGTGGTTTCATCTCCTTTCATATCCATCACTTCCCCGTCTATTGTCAGGGAAGATAACTCATAATGTTCCTCCGGTGTAAAGTTGACGGTGACAGATTCGTTTTCATATACAGTTGCACTTTCCGTAATCGTACCGTGCTCGGCACTGGTGGTTACAGTATAACGGGGAATTTCTTCAAAAATTGCCCCGATTGTGTGGTCAGTATGGAGATTTGCGAATGTATAGGATTCAGGGTAGTCTGTGATCGACTGCGCATCTCCGTCTACCGTTAATCCGGCCAGACGATACCCTTCCTGGCAGTTGTAGGATACGGTGTGGGAGCTGCCTTCAGGAAGCTCCAGTGCACTTTCTGTTATGGTACCGTTTTCTGCCGAAGTGATGACGCTGTATACGATGGGAAGGCGTGTTTCGTAAAGCTTGAAATTGGCTGTTCCTTTCACGATGGAAGCCATCAGCAGATGGCCCGGTTCCAGCTGACAGATTCCTTCTGGTTCCACATCGAAGGAGTCATGCCCGGGCAGCGTCAGATAATAGCTTCCCACTCTGGCCTGCTGGGAGATGGAATACACATCTACGATATTCATAAACCCGTCACGCTGCATATATGGGATGCTGATAATAGAATCACCCGTCACACAGAAATCCTGAAAAGAACTGCGGCTGTGAGACAGGCGGAGATTCAGAATATCTGTAATCTGAAAGTTATTATCTGTGAAAATAAAAGAATAATCGGCGATTCGATTAGCCATCAGGATGTACCGGTCATTTTCCTGATCATAATCAATTCCGAAATAGTTCATGCTGCCGTTGCCAACCTGAACTTTCCGTTTGAACCGCAATGTGTTGGCATCCACAATAAATACAGCTCCTGCATTCGAAGGTTCATTGGTAAATAGCCCGGCAATGGCAATTTCCTGTGTGTTGGGGTTATAGGTCATACCGTTTCCGTGCTCATAATCCCGTTCCGTCACATGAAAAGCGTAGCTATAAGGTTCCACAGGATTCCCGTTGTCATCGGTGGAATTGCGGTAAAATGCAATCAGGGTATCCGGCTTTGTGGTTTTTTTATCACCATTGACAAAACATACAATATACTGATCCGTTGCGCACATGGACTGCAGTTGTCCGTTGGTATCAATGATGGAAGATTCTATAATCATATTCCACTGGGTGGTTTCTAAATCAGAAGTCTTTACTGCTCCGTAGATGGCTGTTGCGGGAAACATTCCCCCAATCCCCAGCAAAAGAAACAGAAGGAAAAATATATATTGATAGGAATGGCTATTTTTGTATTTCATAATTACCTCTTAGTCGTCATATGCAATAGTATAGCATGGATGAAAAAAAGGAGCAATAAGAAGGAATATTACGATTCCTGAAATTGTCATTGATTTTTGTCGATTTCTGTTCTAAAATTGTAGCGGGAAATTGTAAGTAAAAAGTAAGAATTACAAAGAACGGGTGGAACATACACATATGAAAAAAATAAGTAAATTGCTGCCAATCGTGTTTTTCGTGATCGTGGTGTTTGTGATTGGTATCATTAATAAAAATATACAAATAACGATGATATATGATGACCAGTCGAAGCTAAGTTCAGATCAGCTGGCAGTGTTGTATTATGACACTGGAAATGGATTTTCAGAAGAACAAAGTGTATATGAACTGATTGATAACCATTCTGTAACATTTTCTTTTCATACGTTATTACCGGTGAAACAGCTTCGGTTGATGCCCACAAGAAAGAATGGTCAGACAGTATATATAAAAGAATTTAATATAAACGTGAATGGATCAAGAATCAGTACGCTGGACAGTAAAGGAATTGCTCAGGCTGTAGGTGATTATCAGGAGGGTGCAAAAGTGAGTCTGGCAGGAGAGAGGCTGGTGGTCGAATACCCTGATGCGAATGCATGGTGTTACCTTGATTTTCAATCTTCGTTTGTTGAAAGTATCAACCAATGTACATGGAAAATGGGAATTTCCTGGATTCCTGTTTTACTCATCCTTCTGACTCCCATAGGTGTGATTTATCTATGCAAATTCTTGCATGAGAATGAATACTATAAGAAATTGCAGAAATATGGAACCGGTTTATCTTTTGGTGTCAGTCTTCTGTGCCTGTGGATGCTGCAGAAGTGGCTTGGTCTGGGGAGTGTTATACTATTTTGGATACTTCCATTTTTGTTTTGGGATGAGCGTTATAGCGGAAAAAAGAGATATATCGCAGATTATGTAACCTTATTGTTTAGTGCAGTATTTTTGACATGTTCCAAAACTGTTTTGTGGAGTCTGGCAGCAGGAGGTTATACATGGAAAATTGATTATATCTTTTTGGTTGTATCCTGTTGGATGGGAAGTATTGCCCTTTATGATCTGATCAGAACGACAGTTCCCCAACAGGAGAATGGAAAAAATATATTTTCTGTGGATTATACAAGACTGGTCGTATCTTTTGCCTGTGTCTGTATTACTTTTTTGCTGTATGAATATGTAAAGCTGGGATTAATCCATGCGGAATGGTTTGATGCTGCGGCTGCCCAACGACTGATTGTCCGGTTTACCCAGCCTGTATATTTGATGAATCTTTTATGGGGTGTTTTACTGTTATGGACATTGACAAGCTTGGCAGGCAAGTTGACGGGCATTACCATTTATGCCCTGATCTGGTTGGTTGTGTTGGTTGGAAATATCATCAAAATTAAATTTCATGATACAATGTTGACTCCTTTAGACTTTATTCAGTTGAGTGAAGCCATTCGAATGGCTCAAACCGTGTTGGGAACAGTTTTATTTTATATACTGATCGTTGGTGTATCAGCAGTTTCGGCAGTGGGTATAGTCTTGCTTATGGTTTTTAGGAAAAAATGGATACCATATATAAGAATTTCTCCGTCCTGGATAGTATTTGTCAGTTGCCTGATTGTATGGACAAGTTTTTCTCTGGATGTGATTCATGAGAAATATATGGATAGAAATATTTTTTATAAGGGCTATGTCAATGAGTATACCAATGAGGACTGTGATGGAGTGGCGTTTTATAATCTGATCAATCTTTCAGAGGTGAAAGAAATTTTTATGAGCGAACCGGAAGGGTATGGTGAGGAATCTATCGATCACATAAAGCAGAGCTTCAGAGTAGACAAAGCGAGCAAGGCGAAGTATCCGAATGTGATTCTAATTATGGCAGAATCTTTGTTTGATATAGAGAACATCCCTGAGGTTACGTTTGACCAGAAAATAGAGCCTACATTGAGAAAATATAAGAAAGGTACGCTGATTTCGCCAAGATATGGTGGATATACATCCGCAGTTGAATATGAAGCATTGACTGGGTTGAGTCTAGCCTATTATCCGTCAGCAACTGTTCCCTATACCACATATTTTAATTCCAAAGGGAAAAACGTTCCTTCGATTGCAGCGGAATTTAATAAAAATGGATACCAAACGTATGCCATCCATCCCAATGATAAAACATTTTACAATAGGGATAATGCCTACAATATGATGAGATTCCAAACCTTTCTGGATCAATCCGCATTTATCTTTGATTCGGAAAATACAGTTGCGGGTACGTATCTGAAGGATCAGCCCATTGCAGATAAAATAAAAACATTGATAGAAGAAAATGATGAGCCTGTTTTTACCTTTGCAGTGACAATTGCAGGGCATTATATGGATGCTGATCGTTATGATTCTGCCAATGTCACTGCAGAGTCTGATGTGTTAAGCCAGTCTGAACTGGCTGCGATCGAGCAGCAGGCGACGGCATTGCAGGAAACAGATCAAATGTTTAAAGATTTGGTTAGGTATGTAAAGAACAGTGATGAGCCCACCTTGCTTTATATATTCGGTGATCATCTTCCTCCGCTTTCTGCTTTTGATACGTTGGATTATATTCAGGATATCAATCAGAAATATGGTACTTGCCTGTCTGCTTACAGTAATTATATGGATATAGAATTCCCAGAGTATATTACCCCCAATCAGATCGCAGCACAAATCATGCATGATTCGGGAATTGCTTATAGTAGTTATTATAATTATATCTATAATCTCAGAGAAAGTTATCCTGTCATTCATAAGGAGTATTGTAATGTGGAGGATAATCAGGATCTGGACATCTATCGAATGATACAGTATGATATCATGTTCGGTAAGCAGTATTTTTATGAAAAATAGTAAAAGAACCCTTTTAGAACAGTATTCCAGAAATTGTCATTGATTTTTGGGTGATACTGTTCTAATATTATATTGAGAAATCATGACTATGATTTGGAGAAGAGGAAGAATATGGCAACGATTAATTATGATTATTATACAGGGTCAGATGAATATTCGGATGGGGATATAGAGAATACATTACTGGGACTGGTAGAGCAGAATGTGGAAATTGAAAAACTGAAAGACGAGGAGATTTCTTATCCTATCGTTTATCATTTGTCTCATTTGCGTGAGAATATTATTAACTGGTATCCGATTCAGTCTGATCAGACGGTGCTTGAGATTGGAGCGGGATGCGGAGCCATTACCCATGCCTTATGCAAAAAGGCCAAGAAAGTTGTGTCGGTAGAACTATCGAAGAGACGTTCCTTAATCAATTATACAAGGAATAAGGAGCAGCCGAATCTTGAGATCATTGTAGGAAATCTTAATGATGTACCTTCAGATGAGAAATTTGATTACGTGATTTTGAATGGTGTTTTTGAATATGCTATGAGCTTTACTGAGGGGAAAGAACCGTATCTGGATTTTCTGAATCTTTGTAAAGAGCGTCTGAGTGCATCCGGAAGGTTGTTGATTGCAATTGAGAACCGGCTGGGAGTTAAGTATTTCACTGGAGCGCCGGAGGATCATACCAAGAATTATCTGCTGGGCTTAAACAGTTATGCCGGCAACACTTCTGTACGGACTTTTTCAAAGTCAGAATGGGAACATATGTTAGAAAGATGTGGATTAAAGTACAAATTTTATTATCCATATCCAGACTATAAATTCCCGGAAGAGATTTATACGGATGCATCGCTGACTTCAGAAATGTATGGAAAACCATATATCAATTATGACGCAGATCGATTTGAATGGATCAATGAACAGCAGTTAACCAGAACCATGGCAGAAGAGCGTGTGATTGGAAGCTTTGCCAATTCATTTCTGGTAGAAGCTTCTGTTGATGGCAGCTTTTCGGATGTAGAATATGGGAAGATGAGCTGTGACAGGCGAAAAGACCATCGCATTATGACAGTTATTCATAACAACAAAGGAAACAAATGGGTGGAAAAACTGGCTGCTGATGAAGAAGCAAACAAGCATATTCAAAACATTCTGGAAAACAGTCAGACAGCGGACAACAGGCAAAGGGTTACCTGTTTACCGGGAAAATACATTGATCACAAAATTGTATTTGAATACCTGACAGAGAAAAGTCTTGAAGAACATGTGCTTGAAACACTGGAGAAAAAAGGAAAAGATGCAGCATTTGAAACATTAAAAGATTTCTTTGATACCTATTTTGCAGGATTTTCCACACAGATCTTTACTGCTGGTGAAGAATTTAAAAATATTTTCGGTGATTTGGAAACAGAGAAGGAGTTACAGGGAATTTCATGGGGCAACCTTGATTTGGTGCTGGATAATATATACCTGGCAGACGGGCGGTACTGTGTGATTGATTGTGAGTGGATTTTTGGCTGCCTGATGCCGGTGAAATTTATTTTGTGGCGTTCCTTAAATGATTTCTGGGTAAAACATGAACAAATAAAAGCTGTTAAAGGGGTATTCAGCAAGAAAGAACTTTTTGACTATTTTGAAATTGGAGAAGAGGAAAAAAGTCTTTTTGAGAAATGGAATATTCATTTTGTATATCAGTGGTTAAAAGCCAATGGGACAGAAAAATTTGGGAAACCGATGATCTATACTTCCATGGATTATCTGATTGGTTTATATAAAAAAGAGAAGTATTTGTCCTGTGGTCTGTATCTGGACTGCGGCGATGGTTATAGTGAACAACATAAGCTATTTGCCGAGGTACTTTTGCGGGATAATCATTTTGAAGTACATTTTGATTTGGCTGGAGTTGAAAATATCAGAAAACTGAGATTTGATCCCATTGAAGGCCATGCATGCAGATGCAGGCTGGAAAAGGGTAATCTGAATTTATTGCCGGTCAATGCTTATGACAGTAAGGATGGCTGGGATATATTTTTGACTGATGATCCAATGTATGAAGCTGTAATAGAACAGTCGTTGAATACGCATATCATTATTCGCGGGGATATCCTTATTACAGATTTTTCTGCATGGTACAGACAACTGCATGATAGCTATGAAGATGAGAAACAAATGCTCATCCAGAATAGTGAGATGCTGAAGAGAGAAGTAAAAACGCAAAGTGATATGAATGCAAGATTGACATCCAAAGTGCAGGAAACGGAAGAAAAGCTTCAGCATACGGTCAGTGAACTTCGGCATACGCAGAGTGAGTTTCAACAGATGCAAGGCGAATTGCAGCACAGGAATGATTTGCTGCAGCTTGCGGATAAACAGAAAGGAGAACTTGAAAAGGTGATTAACCACCAGAAGGAGATCCTGGAATCAATATATAACAGCAAAGGCTGGAAAGTACTGAGCTTTGTAAAACGGGTAATCAAAGGCGAGAAAAATAATGGAAATGAATGAGAGGATAAAACATGCGGAATGTTGACATCATTATACCTGTTTATAATGGTTTGGAAGATTTAAAAAAGTGCATGAAAAGCATAAAAAAGCATACAGATCTGGAAAAGAACAGAGTGATTATTGTAAACGATCACAGCCCGGATGAACATGTCTATGAGTATCTGGTTACTCAGCAGGATGAAAATATTATTCTGATTGACAGCCCGGTTAATGAAGGTTTTTCTGCAAGTGTGAATAAAGGAATCTGTTATTCTGACAGGGATGTAATTTTGCTGAACTCTGATACAATTGTTACTTCCGGCTGGGTGGAGAAAATCGTTAGATGCGCCTATTCAGATGATGCTATCGGAACGGTAACGCCGTTATCTAACAGTGCTACTCTTTGTTCTGTGCCGATTATCTGTCAGGATAATGATATTCCGGAGGGAAGAACTGTAGACAGTTATGCGGAGATTATCGAAAAATGCAGTATGAAGAAATATCCGGAGATTACGGTAGCAGTAGGATTCTGTATGCATATTAAGCGTGAAGTGATTGAACAGGTGGGTCTGTTTGACGGGAAAACCTTTGAACGCGGTTATGGTGAAGAAAATGATTTCTGTAATCGTGCAGGTCTTCTTGGATATAAGCACGTATTGTGTGATGATACCCTGATTTATCATAAAGGAACAGTTTCTTTTGTTAATGAGGATAAAAAAGCTCTGATAGAAAAGCATACTAAAATACTGGATGACTGGTATCCTTATCAGATGAGGAAAAATCATTTATACTGTATGAACAATCCAGATCAATATATCAGAGATAATATTGAAATCTGGAATGGAGTTATGAATGGAAAAACAAATATTCTTCTTATGGTACAATCTGATTTTCGTGAAGATGCCAGTGATCACATCGGAGGAACACAATTTCATGTAAAAGATCTGGTTGAAGATCTGAAAAAGAAATACAATGTTTTTGTGGCGGCCAGAGATCTTGAGTATTTGCGTCTGACAATGTATGATGAGGAAAAAATGTTGTCTTTCAAATTCCATATCGGAGCGGCTGACGCGTATCCACAGATTCACGACATGAAAGTGAAAAAAATTCTGAGACAGATTATCGAAGGATTCGCTATTTCGCTGATTCATGTACATCATGTATATGGTCTTTCTTTTGATATTTTTGAAATTGCAAAAGAGTTGAATGTTCCTTATATGATGACAGTACATGATTATTATTACATCTGTCCGGTAATTAAGCTGAATAATTGCCAGGGAACAATATGCGATACTCGCAGGGAGGAAGCTCTGTGTGCAGAATGTCTGAATAAGAAACGGCAGATTGCTTCGCATGTGAATTTTATTAAAAAGTGGAGAACAGTAACTGCAGAAGCTCTGGAAGGTGCTGAGAAAGTAATCTTTCCGTCCGTGGAAGCAAAACGTATTTTCGGCATTTATTATCCTGACAATGTGCAAAAGTATATGGTTATTGAACACGGACTGGATAAAACCGAATTTGCATGTACAGAACTGCCGGAGGATCAGTTGATTCCGGTGTCCAATATCGTATCTCATTTTGATCAGATATTGGATGAAAATTTTATCATCAGAGGCTGGGCATTCCTCAAGGATGTTGATTGTAAAGAGGTAAAAACATACTTATCCATCAAAGATTCACAGAATCAGCAGGTGTATGTACTCTGCAATCAAATGGAACGTCATGATGTGGCTGACCAGTTTGAAAATCAGAAATATGTCAAATCCGGATTTGAGGCAAATGTTCTGGGGCTGAATCTGGCACCGGGGAAACTTCAGATTCAGATGGTTATGGAATCAGAAGGAAAGTTTTATCTTGACACTAACGTGACCAACGGAGTATCTAATAAAAAGCAACAGGAAAAGGCTCAGTGGAATGTGGCTTTTCTGGGAGGTCTGGTTCCTGAGAAGGGCAGTCAGTTGGCATATCAGTTGATACAAAAAGTAAAGTCAGGTGTTAACTGGTACATTATTGGCGGAATGAACGATTCTGATCTGGAACATCTTGAACAAAGTAATCTGACGAAGCTTGGTGCCTATGATAGAAAAGATACGTATCGGATTCTCAGTGAGTATCAAATCGATATTTTGTGTATTCTTCCCACCTGGCCGGAGACATTTTGCTATACTTTGTCTGAAGCATGGCTGGCAGGCATACCGGCAATCTGTACATCGATCGGTGCATTGACAGAGCGATTCCAGAAGCATGACGGTGGTTGGGTGATTGATCTGTCTGATCATGTAGCGGATGATCTGGAGACTCTGGTGAAACAATTGTGTAATCATCCGGAACTGGTTGAGGCGAAGAAAGCCAAGGTGAATCAGATTCATATGAAATCAGTGAAAGAAATGTGTGATGAATATCAGAACTTATATGTTCAGGTACTGAGACCCGATGAAATCAAAGTATGTAAGCATAAAGAACTCTTCCTGGAAGCTTTTATGCTGGAGAAAAACAGGTTTTATGGGGATACAGGCCGTGCGGCTGAATATATGCTGAATCAGAAAACAGCCGGAATCAGCCACCATTATGAGGTGCAGCTTGCCCGGTGCCAGGGACAGTATCAGCAGTTACTGAATGATTATGGAAGTTCCATGAGACGTCTGGACCGAATCAGAAAAAGCATATGGTATAAATTATATGTGAGACTAAGAGGATAGAGGTGATTGTATTTGAAACGTTTGTGGCTGGTTGTTGGTCTATGTTGCGGAATATTGTGGTTTGGCGGCTGTAATCATACAGAGAAGCCTGACAACAGCAAAGTGACCAGCGAAACAAATAAAGAAGAGGAAAACTTAGAAGATAATGCAAAAGTGAAACCGGGGACTGGCGAGGGTACCTCATTGCCGGAATTACAGGATCTGTCGGATAGTCAGGAATATCAAATCAATGAGGTGATACCGGTTCCATCGGATGAAAAGAAATATGAATTGAAGATAGATTCCGTTTCTTATATGAAAGACGAAGAAGGGAAGGATAGTATTCTTTTGATTGATTATACATATCATAATTTATCTGACGAATTATTGATGGTCGGAGATGTCAGATTTCAGCTTACAGATGGTAATCAGGAAAAAGTTTATACTCCCTATTATTTTAGTGAACAGATAGTTGCAGAACCGGTGGAAAAAGGGTACAATAAGAGTGCTCAGGTTGCATTCGAAGATGTAGATGAGAATAGCGGACTGTATCTGGTTTACACAGATATTTCTCTGGAAAATGAAAAGCCAATTCTCATAAAAATCGATGAAGTGAAATAATCTGAGAAAAAATATAAGGAAAGGAGAAGAAAAATGCATTTCAAAAAGGTAATCAAAAGGATTGCAGTCATCGGATTATCTGCCAGTTTATGTGTGTCAAATGTATCCGGTGTTGCTGCAGCAAGCATTGATACTGTGCAGGAATATGCAGTTGATACGTTGGATACAGAAGTTGAAGACACAGAAGATGCTGACGTAACCGATAATCAAGATGAAGACACAGAAGATGCAGATGGTGGTTCCGGAGATGAAACTGAAGTCGATAAAGAAGAGACGGAAGTGGAAGACGAAGAAACAGAAACCGAAACTGAGACAGAAACCGAAGACACCGAAGTCGAAGAAGAAACAACTCCCTTTGAAGTGACAAAGGCAGAGTTTCAGGATTCAACGGAAATGGTTTATGAAATGGAACTGTCTAATTGTGAAATGGAAGACGGGGATTCCCTGCAGGCTGCAGTTTGGAGTGACGATAACGGGCAGGACGATCTGAAATGGATAAAATTGGAGAAGAAAACAGATGATACGTATGGTTTGACCATTAAAATCTCTGATTTCAAATCACCAGGTACCTATTATGTACATATATACCGTAAGCAGAAAGATGGTTCTGAATCCTGTGTTGCCGGTGGGGAGTTCCGTGTAACGGAAATATCAGCAGGAACGGTAAAGCAGCAGGAGCAGGCTTATGAAGAAGGAACCGCCGTAGTTAAAATTTCAGGAGTAACAGCACCTTCCGGAATTAAAAAAATCAGAGTAGCGGCCTGGAGTACTTCTGACCAGAGTGATCTTTACTGGTATAATGCAGAGAAAAAAGATGACGGATGGTATGTGAATATGGATATCTCCAAGTATCATAAGAATAATTGGGGAATCTATAAAGTTCATGCATATGCTTCAGATAATCATGGATTTGAAAAATTTGTTGGCGGAAGCAGCGTAGATTTTTCCGTGAAGACTGCACCAATTGAAGTATCTCTTGATAAAGATGCGAAAAAGGCAGCGGTATCGCTGTCCAGTGAAGAATTGAAAACACCTGGAACATTGAAAACCATTCGCTGTGCTGTATGGAGTGAAACCAATGGCCAGGATGATTTAAAATGGTACGAACTGGAACATAGCGTACTTTCTAAAACCTGGTCCAAGGAATTTCCTCTGACCATGTTTAAAAGCACAGGAACCTGTTATATCCATGTGTACGGTGTTAAGAGCGATAAAACAGAAATCTTTTTAGGTGGAAAGAGTTTTGTCCTGGCAAGTCCTTCGATCGATGTCAGTGTTTCTTCGGACAATTCGAAAGGAACGTTTTCAATCGTTATGGATAATCTGAAGGCACCGTGGGGAGCAGGTACCGTTGAAGCTGCAGTCTGGAGTCAGGGAGATCAGAGTGATCTGAAATGGTACAAAACTGAAGCAGATTCCAACGGATCCTATAAAATCGCATCCGATATCTCTCAGCATAAACATAATATAGGAGTTTATAATATCCATGTTTATGTAACGGACGGTCTGGGAATTAAAACATGCGTCAATTGCAAAACAGTGGAATTTAAGAGCAAGATCGGTACTTTGAAAGCTACAGATGATAATTCCAAAGAAACCACCTATACAGTAAGTATTCCGGTTGAAGAATATCCGGCAGGGCTGAAAGAGGTTCGGTTTGGTGTGTGGAGTAATGCCAATGGTCAAGATGATTTAAAATGGTATACCGCTTCCAATAGTGGAAATACCTATCAGGCTACCGTAGACATCAGAAATCATAAGACGGGTGGTACCTACAGTGTTCATGCATATGGAATTAATGGTTCTGGTAATTCTGTATTTCTTGCAGGAAATGGCGAACTTATCAATGTGAAAGGAACTGCTTCAGGAAAACTGTCCATTACAGATGCTTATGACACGAAGGGAACCTTTAAGGTTGTTGCCTCAAATGTGAGTGCAGTATCAGGGGTAAACAGTGTAAAAGTTGGTGCATGGACGCAGAATGATCAGAGTGATCTGTACTGGTATAATTGCAGTCAACAGTCAGATGGATCATGGATTGCCGAGGTAAATATTGCAAATCATAAGTACCATACCGGTGTGTATAACATCCATATTTATACCACAATGGGTAATGAGGTTGTCAGCTTTACCGCCGGAACAAACTATGAGTTTCATGCCAAAAACCTTCCGTATGTGATGAATGACCTTGGAAAAGGTAAGAGAACCATCGGTATCTGCGATCCGACCAGTACTTCCGATCTTAAGTTTGCAGTATGGAGTGAAACCGGCGGGCAGGATGATCTGGTATGGTATCAGGCTTCCAAGGCCGCTGATGGAAACTGGACGGCTGTTCTGCTGGGTAAAAATCACAGACACGGCGGCACATTCAATGTGCATGTGTATTCCGGTTCTACTTGTCTGACAACGACAACCTTCAATATGCCGGCTGATGAGATTCTAAAAAATGGCTGGTATTATGAAAAATTAAATGGAAAAACTTACAAATTATATTATGTTGACGGTGTATTACAAAAAGATATCCACAATATTATTGGACGTCAGTCAAGATATGTTGCGGAGGTTAACAGACAGACCTGTACAGTAACCATGTACGCAAGTGATGGGGCGAATGGATATATCATTCCGGTTATCGCATTTACATGTTCGGTAGGACTGCCTGAAACACCGACTCCCACAGGAACATTCCATACATTGAATAAGTACAGATGGCATGAATTGATGGGACCGTCATATGGTCAGTATTGTACGCGAATCGTTGGCGGAATCCTGTTCCATTCAGTAGCCGGAAGCAATATGACCAGTTATAACCTGTCAGCAGCAGAATATAATAAGTTGGGTCAGCCTGCTTCCCATGGATGTGTTCGTTTGTGCGTAAGAGATGCAAAATGGATATATGATAATTGTGAATTGAATATGGAAGTCAGAATTTTTGACAGCAGCTATCCAGGACCTTTTGGAAAACCTGCAACAATTAAAATTCCTGCTTCACAGAACTGGGATCCTACCGATCCGAACGTATAATGTATAACGAGGAGCCTGCAAATAATATGGTGTTGTCTGCAGGCTCCTTCCGTTTATAAGGAGGAACAATTTTAGATGAAAAGAGCTATGAGCCTGGCACTGGCAATTCTTATGACTTTTACAGGGAACAGTCATTTGGTTTATGCATCCGGTCAGGAGAATAAAAACAATTATGAGGTGGTGCCTGCAAAAGATGATGTGTTGGAGGCAGAACAAAGTAGTGAAGAGGTAAGAGAAGAAGAGGTAATTGAAGAAGAAACAACAGAAGAAGTAATCGAAGAAGAAACAATCGAAGAAGGAACAACCGAAGAAGAAATAACTGAAGAAGGAACAACCGAAGAAGAAGTAATCGAAGAAGAAACAACAGAAGAAGAAGCAACAGAAGAAGAAACAGAAGAAGAAGCAACAGAAGAAGCAACAGAAGAGGAAACAACTGAGGAAGAGACGACCGAAGAAGAGACAACTGAGGAAGAGACAACCGAGGAAGAAACAACAGAAGAAGAACAGGATACTTTAGCAACTGAAAAAGAAAATCAGTTATATGTGAAAGATTTAGATGGAACTCAAAAACGATTTGAGTGTACGGTAACAACAAGCGATTATTCCGATATGGAAATTGCAGTTTGGAGCGATGCCAACGGGCAGGATGATCTGGTATGGTATACTGCTCAAAAAGATGGCGATACCTATAGAATTAATGTGGAGATTAAAACTCATGCAACTGTGGGTCTTTATTATGCCCATGCGTATGGTAAAGATAAAGATGGTACAACCAGGATGGTTTCAGGTACTACATTTCAGGTTGATGCACCTGCAGCCGGAAAGGTAACCACTGAGACTACAGAAAATGGTTTTCAGGTTAAAATCAGTGAAATAACTTCTCCATCAGGAATAGAAAAAGTGAAAGCTGCTGTGTGGGTTAAAGAAGATCAGAGTGATTTGATCTGGACAACATTATCCCCAACAAATGGAGCATATGTGATTGATGTGGACGCAAAAGATCACCAGAAGATCATGGGGCAATATTATGTTCATGTATATGCAGTCGATGGAAATGGAATCAACAGCTTTTGTGCAGGTGTTGCACGGAAAGTACAGACAAGTGTCGGGTCTATGAAAACAACGGTGTCGGAAGACGGCTGCGATATTTTGCTCTCTGATGTAACCTGTGTATTTGATAACCGTGTATCCATAGCAGTATGGAGTAAAAAAGACGGACAGGATGATCTGGTATGGTATGATGCAAAAAAAGATGGAAGAAACTATAGCGTTTCTATTCCACAGGATAAATTAAAAGACACAGGTGCCTATTACGCCCATGCTTATATGATCGATTCATCAGGTGAGGGTACGTTCCTTTCTGGTAAAACATTTACTATAGATGGTATTGTTACTATTGGTGAGCCGGAAAATGGTGAACTGATCGTTGATATTACCAAAATTGATACAGAGAAATCTTTTGTGGATTTTTCGGCAGATGTATGGACCCAGGATGATCAGAGTGATGTGCAGACAATACATTCAGAGAAACAAGCAAATGGCAATTATTCAATAACCATTCCGTTGTCTCCGTTTGGTCTCTATTCAGGAGATTACCATTTGCGTATTTACAGGAACTTAGATAATGGAAAAAGTGAATTGATGAAGGATACAGCTAAATCAATTATTATCAATAAAGGAACAGTAGGCCCGGTTGTCATATCATCTAATAAAATGATTTATACCGTGTCGTTAGATGATGTGGATCTGAAGGGTATGGAGAAAGAGATTCGTTTTGCTGTTTGGAGTGAAGAGAACGGTCAGGATGACCTGCAATGGTACACCGCAGCGAAATCAGGAAATTCCTATAAAGTTGATATACCGATTTACAAATATGCGGATACAGGAAGTTATAACGTACATATATACGCAGATCTTCTGGATGATAGTTCTCATTGTATTTCATGTACTACTTTCCAGGTGGATGAGATTGTCAAATCGGGGGTAGAAGTCAAGCAGATAAGCGGAAAAAAAGGAACTGCTCAGATTGTAGAGACCATGGGAGACCTGGGCTATGAGGTAACAGGTGTACGTGTGGGTATCTGGAATGTGGATCAGAATGGAGAACAGAATGGAGATGTGGTATGGTATGACATGAGTGGAGACGAAGATGAATATACAGCCACATTTGATGTTCGAAATCATGAGTGTCAGTTTGGAAGATACGATGCTCATGTGTATGTGGCAGATGCTAATGGCGATTATTCGTTTTTAAATGGAACTTCCTTTACGATTACAGCGAATAATATGGTGGTTTATGAAAAGACGGACAATTCCAATGGAAAGGTCCTGATTTATGGACCAAATGTGAAAGGTCAGGCTGTTGACTCTATTCGTATGGCTACCTGGTCCAGTGATGGAGATCAGGATGACTTGAAATGGATTACCGCAAAACAAAATAATGCAGGTGTCTATTATGTTGAAATCGCCAGATCGGATTATAAGAGGAGCGGAGAATTTACGACACATGTATACGGAACTGTGAATGGTGAGGAAAGCTGGATCGGAGGCATTCGCTATATCATTTCGGATGTTGCTAATGATGAGGTTGGTGTTATCAGAGAGTTTGATGACCAGGCAAAGGAGGTTATGCACAATATCATTTATGCGGTAGAGACCGGTGGTCAGGTTTATGGTAAAGCTCAGTATGACTGTTTTGTAGAGGCATATCATGTATCCGAGAAAGAAACAGCTATCACCATCGGAGCAGCCTGCTGGTTTGCAACGGAAGCTCAGAAACTTTTAAAGTTGATTCGTGAGGAAGACCCGGAATTATTTGCTTCGTTGGATACGGAAGGAATCAGTGAGGACATTGACAATATGGACTGGACTACATATGGAAGTGACGGAGAAGGAAACGTTACCATAGAGAAAGGATCAGACAAAGCAAAATGTATTCAGGCACTGATTTCAACTGAGGTTGGAATCCGAGTACAGAATCGTCTGGTAGATGAGGAAATGACAAAGTATGTAAATGAAGCAAAAGATCTGGATGTGAAGGACTTAAAAGGACAGATGTTCCTGGCAAACGTCAGACATTTGGGCGGATCCAAACCGATGAAATGGGTAGTAGAGTGCTGTATTGAAGATGGTCTGCCATTAACGATGAGAAATCTGTACAATTCGATGAGAAACCACACCGAGAATAAAGAGGGAAATGGTGTTGGCGCAGATAAATACGATACTCGTCATAAGAAGGTTATGGGATGGATCGACGAATACATTAATTGATAAAGAGGGTTTAATGAAACGAAATAAAAATATTGACTATTTACGTGCCTGTGCAATATTGATGATTGTAATTTATCATGGTTATGCGGTTGCCGGACAGCCATGGCAACCTCACAAAACGATTCATTTGCTATTGAGCTTTGGTGGCGAGATTGGTGTTACCTTGTTTTTTGCCTTAAGTGGTTTTGGTATTTTCTGGTCTTTGTATCAAAAAGAGCAGAAAAATGCCATGCCGAAATGGCATGTATTTATGAAACAGCGGTGCATTCGGCTGATGCCTCAGTATTATGCCAGTATATTTGTATTACTTGTCTTTCAGTTGGAAGGGCTGATTAGCCTGACCGGGTTTAGGCATATTCTGGCTTATTGCACATTTACACAAAATTTTTGGATAGAAACTCATGGCTCCATCAATGGTGCTCTGTGGACTATGGCGACAATTGTTCAGTTTTATCTGACAGCAATTTTTTTATATCGTATGGTACAAAAAAACTGGGCTCTGACAGGAGGCATATCCATTTTGATTTCTGTAATCAGTAAATATATGATGTACCATTATGTGATTCCGGCAATGCAGCTGGATTCATATGCATATTTTGTGTACGGTCGTCAGTTGATTACAGCGCTGGACAATTTTGTGCTTGGTATGGCTGCTGCGAAGATTGTACTTCATCTGTGGGATAAGAAAACCAACAGATCCGGGATATTTGCTGGAGCGATTATGACTCTTGTTTCCGGTGCAGGATTGCTATGGGCTTCCTATGCATTTTGCAGGAATGGAATCTATGTGGACCAACCAGTTGGATATGTTGCTCATTCTGTTCTGGCAGTTTTGATTGCCATATTGATGGTAGGAATCTCGATGCTGCCCCAGTGTGAGGGTGGTCTGATGCGGCCCCTGTCCTTTATTGCAAAATATCAGTATGGGATTTATATCTGGCATTTGCCTGTAATACGTGGTTTATACAACAATTCCCCGTTATTTCAAACATTGATTGCTGAAGGCTTTATTCCATTTATTGTAGGAATACTTTTCATTGTGATTATTATGGGATATTTTTCTTCTATATGGATTCGTGTACAGTCAAAATGATGAAATTGAAGTATTTTTCCACCTGGGTTGAAGTATAGGGGAAAGAATGGTATAATACTATGGAAAATAATAAATTCGGAGGAATTTCTATGAGAACGTATCTGGTTACCGGAGGAGCCGGTTTTATTGGATCCAACTATATTCATTACATGTTTAAAAAATATGATAATGCTATCAGAATTATTAATGTGGATAAATTAACGTATGCAGGTAATCTGGAGAATCTGAAAGATGTGGAAGACAGAGACAATTACACATTTGTAAAAGCAGATATCTGTGACAGTGATGCAATCAATAAGATTTTCGAAGAAAATGATATTGACCGTGTGGTTCATTTTGCGGCTGAGAGTCATGTAGACAGAAGTATCAAGAATCCAGATGTATTTGTCAAAACAAATGTTCTGGGAACACTGGTAATGCTGAATGCAGCGAAAGCGGCATGGGAGCTGCCGGATGGAACGTTTAAGGAGGACAAGAAGTTTCTGCACGTTTCTACGGATGAAGTATATGGCTCTCTGGAAGAAGATGGCGGGTATTTCTATGAGACAACACCGTACGATCCGCACAGCCCATATTCTGCAAGTAAGGCATCTTCCGATATGCTGGTGAAGTCATACATGGATACTTATCAGTTCCCGGCGAATATTACAAACTGCAGCAACAATTATGGCCCGTATCAGTTCCCGGAAAAACTGATTCCTCTGATCATCAACAATGCACTGCAGGGTAAAAAGCTTCCGGTTTACGGTGATGGTAAGAATGTCCGTGACTGGCTGTATGTGGAAGATCATGCCAAGGGAATTGATATGGTTCAGGAACAGGGAAGACTGTTTGAAACCTATAATATTGGCGGGCATAATGAAAAACAGAATATTGAAATTATCCATATTATTCTGGATACACTGCAGGAGATGCTGCCGGAAGGCGATCCCAGAAAGGAACTGGTCAGCGAAAATCTGATTACCTATGTGACAGATAGAAAAGGTCATGACAGAAGATATGCAATTGCACCGGATAAAATCAAGGCAGAGGTTGGCTGGTATCCGGAGACCTGCTTTGCGGAAGGCATTAAGAAAACCATCAAGTGGTTCTTTGAAAACGAAGAGTGGATGAAGAACGTGACCAGTGGCGATTATCAGAAGTATTACCAGGAAATGTACAAATAACAATCTGACAGCAGTATCCTGAAAAGGGTACTGCTAGTTTGCGTTTTATCTTGAAAGAAGAACTTGAAAGGAGAAGAACAAATGAAAGGTATTATTTTAGCAGGTGGTTCAGGCACCAGATTATATCCATTGACAAAGGCAGTTTCCAAACAGATTATGCCGGTTTATGATAAGCCGATGATTTATTACCCTCTTTCCATTCTGATGCTGGCAGGTATCCGGGAAGTATTGATTATCTCCACACCGAGAGATCTTCCGGTATTCCAGGAACTTCTGGGAACAGGTAAAAGTCTGGGTATGAGATTTGAGTATAAGATTCAGGAAGTTCCCAGAGGATTGGCTGACGCATTTATTATTGGTGAGGATTTTATCGGCGATGACAGTGTGGCACTGATTCTGGGAGATAATATTTTCTATGGACAGAGTTTTTCCAAGGTTCTGAAGACTGTTGCGGAGAGAACACAGAACGAGCATGGAGCTACCATATTTGGTTATTATGTGCGTGATCCTCGTGAATATGGCGTGGTTGAGTTTGATGAGAATGGTAAAGCACTTTCTATCGAAGAAAAACCGGAACATCCGAAGTCAAATTATGCAGTTCCCGGTCTGTATTTCTATGACAATGATGTTGTAGAAATTGCAAAGAATGTTAAACCGTCTGCCCGCGGTGAGATTGAGATTACCAGTGTCAATAATGAATACCTGCAGCGCGGCAATCTACATGTGGAAACTTTGGGAAGAGGATTTGCATGGCTGGATACCGGTAATCATGACATGCTGTTGGATGCTGCTGATTTTGTGGCTGCTTTCCAGAAAAGACAGGGACTTTACATTTCCTGTATTGAGGAAATCGCATATAAGAGGGGATTTATTACAAAAGAGCAGTTGGTAGAACTGGCGCAGCCGCTTCTGAAGACTGCATATGGAAAATATCTGATTGAGGTATCAGAAGGTTTATAAATCGTTGATCGTAATCATTACATGGAATGCTGAAAATGCATACAGGAGGAAATATCATGGGAAAAATCAGTGTGGAAACATGTGAAATTGAAGGCCTGAAAGTTATTACCCCTACTGTTTTTGGGGATGAACGCGGCTATTTTATGGAAACATATAATTATAATGATTATAAAGCGGCCGGAATTGATATGGAATTTGTTCAGGACAATCAGTCAAGTTCCAGAAAAGGAGTTCTTCGTGGACTTCATTTTCAGATTAATTATCCGCAGGATAAGCTGGTACGCGTGGTGAGCGGAGAAGTTTTTGATGTGGCTGTAGATCTGCGTCCGGGTTCCGCAACATACGGAAAATGGTTTGGTGTGGTTCTCTCTGCAGAGAATAAAAAACAATTCTTTATTCCTAAAAATTTTGCACATGGATTTATTGTACTGTCTGATTCTGCTGAATTTGCGTACAAATGCACAGACTTCTATCATCCAAACGATGAGGGCGGTTTGAAATGGGATGATCCGGAAATTGGAATCGAATGGCCGATGCCGGAAGGCATGACAAAAGCAGAGCTTACTATTTCAGAAAAAGATCAGAAATGGGGAAGTTTTGCAGAGTTTAAGAATCGTTAGGGGATGACTTGATGGGAAAAAAGAAGAAAATTTTAGGCGTTCTGGGGATAGTATGTTTAGTACTCTTAAATGTATTGATTCTGTGTCATAAGACAGAAGTGGGTGGCTTTTATGATCTGAGAATGAGTGTTGCTGCTGATCAAACGCAGCCAATACAAATATTTTACAGCTCAGGCAGGGAATTATCAGAAGAAAACAGTATGGTTCAGACCTATGAAAATGTTGGAGCAGTACAGGAGATGAGTTTTTCTGTTCCTTCGAACTGTAATTGGATTCGTTTGGATTTGGGAGACAAACCCGGGACATTTGAAATCAAAAATCTTTCCTTGAATTATAAAAAATATCAGACAGTTTTTGCAGGTCTGGAAGTCCCTGAGACATTGGAGACTCAACAGGTTTCGGATATCAGAAAGACAGAAAACGGGATTGCCCTGGCAACAGACGGTACAGATCCTTATATATGGCTGGAAATGGATGCGGACAATTTATATGCATCAATGGAAAAGAGTATACAGTTAAAAGACTGGATCCTGAATCTTCTGATGCTGCTTTTTGTAGACGGCGCGGCAGTATTAGCTGTTATTTTCAGGAAAAAGGTGTTTGTTCTGCCATTGGAACTCTGGCAGAACAGAGCTTTAATTTTAAATCTGGCTAAAAATGATTTTAAAACGAAATATGCCGGTTCCTATCTGGGAATTTTCTGGGCGTTTGTCCAGCCGATTGTTACGATTCTGGTTTACTGGTTTGTATTTTCTGTTGGTCTGAAATCAGGTATGGTGGCAAATTATCCGTTTGTACTGTATCTGGTCTCTGGTATCGTGCCATGGTTTTTCTTCCAGGATGCACTGAACAGTGGAACAAATTCTTTAATTGAATATAACTATCTGGTTAAGAAAGTTGTATTTAAAATCAGCATTCTTCCGATTGTCAAAATCGTATCTGCATTATTTGTACATGCGTTTTTTGTCGTATTTTCATTGATTTTATGCTGGCTGTATGGATATACGCCGGGTCTGCATACTATTCAGATCCTGTATTATTCTTTCTGTACATTTTTGCTTACGCTTGGTCTTGTGTATACAACCAGTGCAATTGTTATCTTTTTCAGAGATCTGACGCAGATTATTGGTATTTTCCTGCAGGTTGGTGTTTGGCTGACCCCTATCATGTGGGACTTAAATATGCTTTCCAACCATCCTTTGCTGATGAAAGCCTTTAAATTAAATCCAATGTATTATATTGTGTCTGGCTATCGTGATGCTATGCTGGGAAATGTATGGTTTTGGGAACGCTGGAGCTGGACATTGTATTTTTGGGTGATAACCGTAGTGCTGTTTGGCTTGGGAACTGTGATTTTCAAACGGTTGAAACCACACTTTGCAGACGTATTATAAAGAGAGGATCATGATGTCAGATATTGCAATTTCAATTAATGATATTAGTAAAGTATACAAGTTATATGATAATCCCATGGATCGATTGAAGGAGTCCCTGGGATTGACAAGACAGAAGAAATATAAGGAGCATTATGCACTTGATCATGTTTCTTTTCAGGTGCATAAAGGAGAAACGGTTGGTATCATTGGAACGAACGGTGCGGGAAAATCCACCATATTAAAGATTATCACAGGTGTATTGAGTCCCACTCAGGGGCAGGTGGTTGTTGACGGAAGAATTTCCGCATTGCTGGAGTTGGGAGCCGGATTTAATCAGGAATATTCAGGAATAGAGAATGTCTATCTGAATGGTACAATGATTGGCTTTACCAAAGAAGAAATCGATGCAAAATTACAGGATATTCTGGATTTTGCTGATATCGGAGATTTTGTTTATCAGCCTGTAAAAACGTATTCCAGTGGTATGTTCGTCCGGCTGGCTTTTGCAGTGGCTATCAATATTGAACCGGAAATCCTGATCGTAGACGAAGCACTGTCTGTAGGTGATGTGTTCTTTCAGGCAAAGTGTTACCGGAAGTTCGAAGAGTTTAAGCAGATGGGTAAAACCATCCTGTTTGTAAGTCACGATCTGAGCAGTATTGGAAAATATTGTGACAGGGTTGTGTTATTGAACCAGGGCAGAAAACTGGCAGAGGGTGATGCAAAGGAAATGGTGAATCTGTATCGCCGTGTTATGGTTAATCAGTATGAAGATCCTGATGCAGAAGAGGATACCACATCCTCCGAAAACAATCATCAAGTCACGGAATCCAAAGAACCAATGAAGAACAGCCTGAATCTGAATCCACAGCTGTTGGAGTACGGAAGTAAGCTGGCAGTCATTGAAGATTTTGCAGTTCGCGACAACACTGGCATGATAACGAATATTATTGAAAAAGGTCAGGATTTCTCTGTGGATATGGTGGTTCATTTTTATGAAGATATCAGTGATCCGATTTTTGCATTTACCATCAAAGACCTGAAGGGAACTGAGATTACCGGGACCAACACCATGTATGAAAATATTCCGGTTCAGCCGCAGAAAAAGGGTAATGTAAGAAAAATCAGATTTTCTCAGAAAATGTCACTGGCGGATGGAGAGTATATGGTCTGTCTGGGCTGTACCGGCTATAAAGATGGAGATTTTACAGTTTTCCATCGACTGTATGATGTCTGCAGTCTGACGGTCATTTCGGGAAAACGATCCGTAGGATACTATGACATGTTTGCTGAGGTAACAGTAAAATAATGATACAAAAATTCAGACGGGCTATTAATAAAATAAAAGGTGTCTCCAAACATGCTACAGGTGTGACGGACAGGACAGTTCCGGAACCACAGTGTGTAGGAAGTGTAGATTTTTTTGATTATCAGAACCAAATTCTATATGTGGAAGGCTGGGTGTTTGATCCTGTCTGTACGATGGAGAATCAAAGAATTTCATTTTACAGGGAAGGATGCAGAATAGGCAGCATACGTGGTTCTGTCGTATACAGAAAAGATGTGGCAGAGGTATTAAAAACTCCCCGGGCAGAGTCATGTGGCTTCTTTTTTGAGGTTACTGTAAAAACACAAAAAGATTTGGATGTTTTTTTTGAGTATGATACAAAAGCAGGAAGCAGCAAATTTTTCCTTGGAAAAATCAGCGGTGACAATGCCGGGGATGAGGAAACTCAAATTGTATCTCACGAAAGATATAATTGCATAGGGAATATCCGATATGTAAGTGAAAATACTGAGCATATGGAAAAAGATAATGAAAAGATGCAATTATTCTCCATATTACAAAAATTGGAGCACAAGGAAGGGATTCCTACGATTCTTGCATTTGATCATTTTTTGGGTGGTGGTGCTACTGCATATCTGGAGGAAAAGAGAAAGAATGCTCTAAAAGAAGGGTATCGTTTTCTGATTCTGCGCCAGGATATGCGAGGCCCCACATATTACCTGACTTACGAATATCAGGAATACCATCTGGAATACTATGAACGTGAGCTTGATGAAATATTCCGGCATATACATCGTATTGATGAAATCTGGGTGAATGAGTTAGTAACTTATGTCAATCCATATAAAATATTAAAGATAATTCTCGAAATGAAGCAGAAATTTCATGCATTCCTGAAAATGCTGCTTCACGATTATTATGCGATGTGTCCGGCGATTAATCTGATGAATCACCGGGGCGTTTATTGCCATGGTGCATCAGAGGAGATCTGTGATCAGTGTATACCGTATAATCGAAGTAATGCCTGTCCGGAATATGAGAGCGGCAGTATATGGAGAAAAAACTGGGGTGATTTTCTTGAAAAATGTGATGAGGTATGCGCCTTTTCCAATGATACTGCCCGGTTATTTCAGCAGGTATATCCAACAGTTCTGAATTTAACGGTGAATCCGCATAAACCACATGATCTTCCTTTTGTTAGTAAGCGTAAAAAGACAACGGATACATTTAACATAGGACTTCTTGGTGTGCTTTGCTTTAATAAGGGATTAGAAGTAGTTAAGAAATTAGTAAGATATATAGAAGAAAATGATTTAAATATCAGAGTAAAGCTTATAGGTGTCTCAGACGAAGAGATTGACAGCCCGTTTTTTTCCAGTACAGGAAGATATGTATTGGATCAGCTGCCGGAATTGACGATGGAAAATGATATTGATGTGTTCCTGATTTCGTCGATTTGGCCTGAGACATTTTCCTATACTACTTCTGAGATTATTTCCATGGGTATGCCAGTGGCGGTATTTCCGATTGGAGCACCGGCAGAGCGTGTAAAAGATTATGACAGGGGAATCGTATTATCTGGGATGGAGCCTGAGACGATATTTTCTGAGATGAAAAGCTTTGCTGAAAAAATCTTACCATATAAGGTAACCTGGTAAAGTCCTATGGGAATAGTATGATGTGAAGGTACTGAACAGTTATGATGTGAAAGATAAGAGAGGAGTTACGATGCATCAGGAGTTTTTCGAAGTAGAAAAAGAGAGGTTCGATTTGTCGGATCCATGTATTTATCATTTACAGGGAACCTGGCCAAAGGAATGTGACGCAGAGGCTTATCTGGATGGTAAAATAATCCCGGTACAGATTGAAAAACAAGAACGTGTAAGTGCGTTGGAGCGTTTTCAGGATCTGGATCTGGCAAATGGGATTCGGATTCGAATGGAGATTCAATTGCCGGAAAATTTGTGCGATTATAAGAAACTGAAGATCTATGGAGCAGGTAAGAAATTTTTATGGTTTTCCATTCCTGTTAAACAGCTTCTGGAGAGACAGCGAAAGCCACAGTATTATATTGAAAATGTGGATATAGAATCGGGAGTATGCCGGGTAAGAGGATGGGCAGTATATAAAGAACCTCTGCTGATCTATCTGGAAGAAAAGAATGGAAACAGAATCCCCTGTGAAATGCAGCGCCTGAAACGTGTTGATGTTCAGAATCAGTATATGGAACTTGATGTGGCAGAAAAATGTGGATTTTTCTTTGAACTAAAGTACGAGAGACTGAAAGAATTCTATATTGTATTTCGGGCAGGAAATATAAAATTACGACGATTGATTCATTTGCAGCCGGGTAAGATTGCTATGGAGAAAGCTGGCGTCTATTATAGAAAAGGAACCAGATATCTTAAGGCACATGGACCCTTGGCATTGACTCAAAAGGTGGCAGGCAAGGTTAAAACAAGAAATAAAGCAGCCGTAATCTATCAGAAATGGCTGCCCAGACATCTGCCGGCGAAAAAGGAGTTGGAACGTCAAAGACAGGAAAAGTTTTCATGGGAGCCAATGTTCAGTGTTGTAGTGCCATTATATAAAACTCCTGAAAAGTATCTGCGGGCATTAGTTGAGTCTCTTCAGAGGCAGACATATAGGAATTGGGAATTATGTTTGTCTGATGGAAGTGGAAAGGATTCACCGATTCGGGAGGTGTTGGAGGATTTAAAAAAATCTGAACCCAGAATCAAAGTGATTTTTCATCAGGAATCTCTGCAGATAGCCCAGAATACCAATGCGGCTATTGAAGCTGCTTCAGGTGATTTTATTGTTTTTGCGGATCATGATGATGAATTAACGGACCATGCGTTATATGAATGTGTGAAAGTTTTGAATGAAAACCGGGATATTGAAGTGATCTATTCTGATGAAGATAAAATGACAATGGATGGTCATAAATTCTTCCAGCCGCATTTTAAGCCGGATTTTAACATCGATCTGTTGTGTACCGTTAATTATATTTGCCATTTATTTGTGGCAAAAAAAGACTTAATTGACCGTGTGGGTATGCTGAGAAAAGAGTTTGACGGGGCACAGGATTACGATTTTATTTTCCGGTGTGTAGAAGCGGCGGGTGATAAAAAGATATGCCATATTCCCAAGATTTTGTATCATTGGAGATGCCATGAAGATTCTACGTCTGAGAATCCGGAGAGCAAATTATATGCTTTTGATGCCGGTCAGAGAGCTGTGCAGGCTCATTATGATCGGATTGGTGTGCCGGTTGAAATCACCAAAGGAGAATTTCTGGGATTATATCGGACAAAATTCCTGCTTGATCATGAACCGTTGATTTCAATTATTATTCCCAACAAGGATCATATTGATGATTTGAAGCGGTGTATGGATTCGATAGAAAAAAAATCAACTTACCGTAATTTTGAATTCGTTATTGTAGAGAATAATAGTGAAAAACAGGAAACATTTGCCTATTATCAGCAATTGGAGGCAATTAATCCTAAAGTGCATGTGGTGTATTGGAAAGATAAGTTCAATTATTCCGCAATCAATAATTTTGGTGAACAGTTCGCCCGGGGTGAATATATATTGCTTCTGAATAATGATACGGAAATCATTAACGAAGATTGCCTGGAAGAACTTTTGGGATACTGTACAAGATCAGATGTAGGTGCGGTAGGAGCACGCTTATATTATGAAGATGATACCATCCAGCATGCAGGTGTTGTGATAGGATTTGGCGGTATCGCAGGTCATTGTTTTGTTCAGCAAAAAAGAGGTTTTACCGGTTATTGCCACAGGATTATCTGTGCACAGGATTACAGTGCGGTTACAGCTGCCTGCATGATGGTGAAGAAGGAAGCTTTTGAAAAGGTTGGAGGATTGACCGAGGCGTTTGAAGTGGCATTTAATGATATTGACTTTTGCCTGAAATTGGGAAAAGCAGGTTATCATGTGGTTTACAATCCGTACGCAGAACTTTATCACTATGAATCAAAATCTCGTGGACTGGAAGATACTCCTGAGAAAGTAGCAAGATTTAATCGTGAAATCGCAGAATTCGAAAAACGTTGGCCTGAAATCCTGAGGGATGGAGATCCTTATTATAATCCGAATCTGACATTGGATAGCCAGGATTTTTCACTGAGGCGAATTTAATGTTACTGTTATTGACAAGGAATAAGACAATAGGAGGAAAAATATGAGAGCATTAGTAACAGGTGTTAAAGGCCAGCTGGGCCATGATGTGATGAATGAACTTGCCAAACGCGGTTATGAAGGCGTTGGTGTCGATGTGGAAGAGATGGATATTACTGATGCTGCTGCGGTAGACCGTGTGATCAAAGAATCCCATGTAGACAGTGTGGTACATTGTGCTGCCTGGACGGCTGTGGATGCAGCGGAAGACAACGTGGAAGTATGCCGGAAAGTCAATGCTCTGGGAACAGAAAACATTGCGAAAGTATGTAAAGAACTGGATATTCCTATGATTTATTTCAGCACGGACTATGTGTTTGATGGACAGGGTACCCGTCCCTGGGAACCGGATGATCAGGTTGTTGAGCCGCTGAATGTATATGGCCTTACCAAGTATGAGGGTGAGCAGGCAGTGGAGAAATACCTGGATAAGTACTATATCGTGCGAATCGCCTGGGTATTTGGGGTAAATGGAAAGAACTTTATCAAAACCATGCTGAACCTGGGTAAAACTCATGATACACTTACCGTGGTAAATGATCAGGTGGGTACACCTACGTATACCTATGATCTGTCTCGTCTGGTGGTGGATATGCTGGAGAAGAAAGAATATGGTAAATATCATGTGACCAATGAAGGCGGCTATATTTCCTGGTATGATTTTGCCAAAGAAATTTTCAGACAGGCCGGTATGAATGTGAACGTACTTCCGGTAAGTTCTGATGCGTATCCGGCAAAAGCAAAACGTCCGGCTAACAGTCGTCTGGAAAAGAAAAAACTGGATGAGCATGGATTCGACAGACTGCCCACCTGGCAGGATGCGTTGGCACGTTATCTGAAAGAGATTGAATACTGATGAGGATATACAACGAATGGCTTAACAGTAAGGGAAAAAAAAGGAATATTCAGATTGTATTTTTTTTGATATCTGTATTTGTGTTCCTGACTGCCTGGGCAGTTGTACAGCCGCTGGATTCTTCTCCGGATGAAAAAATGCGATATCAGATTGTTCAATTCCTCGTAAAGCATGGAACACTTCCCGATGGAAGAGACCCGGAAATCAGAAATGAATTCTGGGGAATTTCCTATGCATTTAACCCCATTTTGGCATATATGATTATGGCAATTCCTGCCAAAATAGTCAGTATGTTTACCTCATCTGCCATGGCAATGTTAATTGCATCCCGAATGGTGAATGTAGTTTTTGGCACTTGCATGGCGTACCTGGTGATGCGAATCGGAGAAATGCTTTTTGATGGCAGGGAGAAATGGTTGTTTACTTGTCTGATTACTTTTTTACCCGGTTTGGTATTCGTACACTCATATGTCAATAATGATTCAATGGCATTGTTATCATCAGCGTGGATTGTATATGCATGGGTAAGAAGTATTCGTGAAGGATGGACGGTAAAAGTCAGTATACATCTGGCACTTGCAATTTCTATGGCAGGGCTTTCTTATTATAATGTGTATGGATTTATTCTATGCAGTATGCTATTTTTTGCCTTCAGTGTTTTATTTGCATCAGGTGAAAAAAAAGATGTTGCATTTTTATTTGCCCGGGGCGGTATGATTGCAGTCATTGTAATCCTTTTAATTGGATGGTGGTTCATTCGTAATGGTATCCTTTATGATGGAGATATTCTTGGTTGGAATATTTCTACAGAATATGCGGAGAAATATGCGATAGAAGAACTGAAACCTTCCAATCGTGCTACTCCTGAAGCGCTTGGCTGGACAATTAAAGACATGATGTTATATCAGCCTTCTGGGTGGGAACATAACTGGCTTGTGACAGTTGCCGTTAGTTTTGTAGGAACATTTGGATATTTAAATATATTTATGCCTACCATATTGAGTAAAGTTTATCTTTTATTTTTGGCAGTTGGTTTGTTTGGTATGTTACCCGTTTTCAAAAAAATGTTTTCTATGAGAGGAAAGAAGGTAACTGTCAGAAAAGAGAAGACAAAAACAGAAACAATCAAGTGTAAGACTGTTGTAAAACAGAATATATGGAATTGGAAAAATCTATTTCATTGGCATATGTTACTGGCAATGGTGATTCCAGTTATCTTGCTTGTAAAATATTCTTATCAAAATGATTTTCAGGCACAGGGAAGATATATACTTCCGATGGTAATTCCTTTCATGTATTTTGTGACATGTGGTTATGGTACGGTTACGGAACGTTTGGTAAAAAATGAACGTATAAAAAAATGGTTGTATACAGGAATTGAAACACTCTATGTTTTGGGAGCAGTGTACACTTATTTTGGGGTTTTCCTTCCCAACTATTTATAAAGTTACAGAATGATTATCCCAGGTATAGGTTCAGTATTAGTTGCTAAGATAAGGTTTAAGTTTTAGGGAGATGTTATGAAGAAGTTTGTCATCATCGGAGCAAATGAATTTCAGAATCCACTGATTCTGAAAGCAAAGGAAATGGGATATGAGACTCACGTATTTGCCTGGAAAGACGGTGCTGTGGGAGAAAAAACAGCGGATTATTTTTACCCGATCAGTATCACGCAGGTAGATGAAATCCTGGAAGTGTGCAGAAAGATTCAGCCCGATGGTGTGGCAAGCATCGGGTCTGATTTGGCCAATATTACAGTGACCAGGCTGGCATCTGCCCTGGGACTTCCCGGCAATGATCCGGAATCCATAGAAAAATCAACCAACAAATCAGCTATGCGGAGAGCTTTTGCAGAAGCCGGCATTCCGGTGCCGTTTTTCAGGACTGTGGAAAACCCTGTGGAACTAGAAAACTGTGAATTGGCATTCCCGCTGATCGTAAAACCTACGGATCGTTCCGGAAGCAGGGCGATTACGAAGGTATGGGACAGGGAACAGCTGAAAATGGCTGTCAGCAGTGCGATGGAACAGTCTTTTGAGAAAAAGGCAATTGTAGAAAGCTATATTGAGGGAAAAGAATATAGTATGGAGTC
>JBJELT010000120.1:0-1714 GCA_051879295.1 Oliverpabstia sp.
CTTATTCATCCTTTCTTTTTAAAATAATTTTTCAGTCAAAAGCTCTTCCATGGTGTATCCGAAATAGACTGCCAGATGGTAGACCACAAATACGGGTGGAAAGCCTCCTCCTAATTCATACTTACGGTAAGATTTTGTTGGAATATGCAGAATCCTTGCCAGGGTTTTCTGGGAAAGATTCCAGCGTGGTAGTTTCCGCAGATAATGGATATTTGCGGAGAAAATATCCAGCATATCTTCTTCTGTAATTTTTAAATTGTTATAAGGTTTTCTCTGTGTCAATGTACCAACCCTCCTATGCTGCAAGAATAGAATCCAGACAGCCGGTTTCCACTTCCGAACGGCTTTCTGCATCTGCAGATACCGAAGAGAGGATCGTGTAATGTGCTGCTTCCCGGACATCACCACAGACCATATAGGACTGCACCCAGGAAATCAGTTCACGTACACCGCAGCATCCGTCTGTGATCAGATTCTCACTGCAATATTCAGAAACTGCCTTGATGATCTGTGCCATAGTGCGAACCGTTTTTTTATCTGTGCATCCGGTAATCCCAAGAACACGCTGTACCAGTGTTTCTTCATCCGGTTCCTCCAGATCGATCACAAGATTCATTCTGGAAATGACAGACTGGTTCATCTGTTTACAGCCAGCATAATCATTGTTGGTTGTAACAACGATGGTCGTATCCGGATGACGTTTGATCACTTCCCCGTTTGGCAAAAAAACACTGTTGCACCTGTCAAGAAGGGAATTAAGTCCTACCAAAACACCGGGGTTTGCAATGACTGTCGGCTCCTGAATTTCGACCAAATAGCCGTGACGTATTGCTTCCACAAGAGGGGTGTCCACATATTTGAACTTCTGATGGGAAGATTGGTTCTTATAATTCTCATGCATCTCATCAATGATTGTGTCGATGAGCTGTTTGTATACCACATCCTCAGTTACTTCTTCATCATAAATGCCGGTCAGCTTCTGATAAGCAGTTGCTGGGTCTAACATGATATCCTGGAAAGATGGATATTCACTCTGAAGACTAGATAATTTTCCATCCACGTCCGGAAGGATCTGACCGAGCAGATCAAATATCTCCGTATTGGCAGAGCAGGTAATGCAACGATAGGGTAGGTGTAAGCCAGCAGCAATCGCCTTGGCACCTTCTGTTTTTCCGGTTCCTGCAGGACCCCGCAGAAGAAAATTCCGCATAGGAGAAATAGTGTTCGTTGTCAATTTTGCATGTTCACAGATCCGCTTGATCTCCGGCGGTATGATATACCATGGTTCCAGCGTTGGAACAGTAAGTTCTTCCTGGGGAGTGAGTATCCGTGATTCAGATAAGACGTATTTACTGATAAAGTCTTCTTTGGCAATGGATTCCGTGTTCCTTTTTGTGGTGGAACCGGGAATCAGCACTTGAAAAGTACCAAAGAGCGTATTTGTAGGAGCGTAAGTACCCTGCTGTACTGCGAATGGTTTGAGCTTGGGAATAGCACCGTTGGCAGGAGTATCATTGGGAATCCCGCCGGTAGAAAGAGAAGTTCCGTATCGCAATCTGCGATAGATATTGTCACAAAGGACGGCTGCCGTTTTCATGGCTTCCTCTATATCCGTATAACCATTGTCACGGTGTTTTTTCAACTCCTGATAATATTCGTTAAACTCATCATCCTGCATAATGGTAGGGAGAAGCGCAAACAAAAGTGCAGCTCC
>JBJELT010000121.1:0-1710 GCA_051879295.1 Oliverpabstia sp.
TAATTTGGGTAAACTTTCACAGTAAGCCTGTCTGTTCCCTTTTTCACTACCATGCTATCATCAAGCAGGTGTTGCTTGATTTCTTCAATGTTCTCATTGATACGCTGCAAGCTGGCATTGTATTCTTCCTCGGAATAATCATCTTTTGAATTTATCATATTTTCCCTGATTTCCAGAGCTTTCATATAAGTGCAGATTTTTTTATTTATCATAGGATTCTTAAAGGACATTCTGACCGTAGCAGGATTAAAATTACCTTCTTTGTCCTTTTCTGCCTCGAATTTCATATCAATCTGATCGTCCAGCTTAAACAGTAAGGACAACACATCTGAAACCGTTTCTATATCAAAATCCATAAAAATATTAATACTGATGCCTAATGCGTTTGCAATCTTTAGTAATTGATCTGGCTTAGGATTGCGAATACCATATTCATATTTCTTAATTGTAGCGGAGTTTATGCCGGACAGTTGACCGAGCATTTCCTGCGATATTCCACGCATATTGCGAAAATATTTAATCTTTTCCCCAGTAGTCATGAAAACAGCTCCTTTATGTTTTGATAAACCTATTCTATCACATTGGGACACATTTGTGTATAAAAATTTAATATAAATACTTGACAGACACAAATGTGTACTGATATAATACGGACAAACAAGATCACAAAAGTGTACTAAAATGAAAAAGGAAAGGAGAACTCAATATGGAGAATACGATGAAAATGTATATTACAGCAGAAGAGGCAGCAGAGATTCTCGGAGTATCAAGAGGATATGCTTACAAAATCATTCGTGGTCTTAATAATGAATTGAAAGAAAAAGGTTACCGAGTGATTTCAGGTAAAGTGCCTACAAAGTATTTCGAGGAGAAGTTTTATGGAATGGCAGTTAGTTAATGTAGAGAGGAGATGATGATATGCCAGCAACAAGAGATGGCAAGACGTGGCGTAGCCAGTTCTATTATGAGGACTGGCAGGGTGTACGTCATAAAAAGAACAAAAGAGGCTTTAAGACAAAAGCAGAGGCAGAAGAGTGGGAGCGTAACTTCCGGCAACAGCAACAAAAGGATTTGGATATTAATTTTGAGAATTTTGTGGAAATCTATTTTGCTGACATGGAGAACCGATTGAGGGAAAGCACGATTAAGAACAAAAGATATGTGTTTGACCTTAAGGTTACACCATATTTCAAAAAGAAAAAGATGTGTGAGATTAAGACGGCTGATATTCGAGCTTGGCAGAATGAACTGATAAAACAAGGATATGCACAGACATATCTTAAAAGTATTAATAATCAGCTTGCTGCACTTTTCAATTATGCGGTCAGATATTATGACCTAAAAGATAATCCATGCAGAAAAGCAGGAAGTATTGGGAAGAGCAAAGCCGATGATATGGAATTCTGGACAAAGCAGGAGTTTAAGCAGTTTATCCCTTCAATGGATCAGAAACCGGAGGCAAGGATGGCATTCTTGCTTCTGTATTGGACGGGAATGCGTATAGGAGAATTACTTGCATTGACCTATGAAGATATTGATTTCGAAAATCGTATTGTAAGCATTTCGAAATCATATCAGAGGTTGGATGGAAAAGACTTGATAACTCCGCCCAAGACACCGAAAAGTAATCGTAAAATTACCATTCCGCCATTCTTGGTGTTGAGCGGCATTTTCTTATTGCCGGTGACGATGCAGTCGCATCAAATTAAA
>JBJELT010000122.1:0-8482 GCA_051879295.1 Oliverpabstia sp.
GACATTTCGCCAGATTACAGATTGACAAAATACCCCAAGTTGAGAAAGAACCTTTGCAGAAAAGTAGGCCGAAAGACTTCTTTGGTGCCTCTACAGCCTATTACCTTAATGGAAAGTAGGCCACAGAACTTGTTTATATGGATTTTGACCTACCCTGAGAGGTAAAACACTCTAAAATGCTCTAAAAAGCAAGTGTATAAGGAAAAAAATGGAACTTTTGATATAAAAATCTGTATAGACCCCGCCCGGGCATCTCACCAGATCAATGGTTGACTACATACTCTAAGTTGAGAAAGAACCAACTTAGAAAGTATTAGCCCGCTAGGTACAGCAGCTTGCAGCTTTTAATATTCGGAATCCCATTTTTATGTCAATGGTTTATCCTATTTCTGTTTGAAATCAGAAGGATTTCTGCCAGTTTCTCTCTTAAATGCTTTAGAAAAATAACTCTGACTGCTGAATCCTACCTTCTCAGCCACGGAATTGATACATTCACCTTCCTGTAATAGTTCCAGTGCCACTTTTATTTTCATTTTCAGCAAATATTTATGAACACCAATTCCCGCATATTTATCAAATACCCGTTTAATGGTGGCTTCACTGACATGGCAGAATCCGGCAATCTCAGGAATAACAGGCTGCCTGTGAATATTGCTGTTCAAATAGTTGATTGCCTTGCTGAAGCAAATGGCATCCGGAGCAGAGGAAACAGAGGATATGATTCCTTCTTCTGCCAGCGAAAGCATCAGCTGCTGCAGATAGGTGCTCAACATCTGCGCATATATGGGATAGCGCTGAAAAGGATCCAGGTAATGGTAAAATCTATCCTCTTCCGTAACCGTCTTCTCGGTATTGGCATGTATATAGGAAAGCATTCCTGTGATGATTTCCTTTTGAAAAAGGGATAGTGCAAATACCTTATTTCTCAGATAAACAGTCAGAGGGCCTTCGGCAGAGAAAGAAAAAATCAGCAGACTGGCACCTCTACTTCCAGTTACATTAAATTTGTGAAGCTCCATGGGTTTATGAAATATCATATGGTTCTGCGTGAGATTATAAACGCGTTCATCTCCCGATACGCATAGTTCCCCGTTCAATACGTACATGCACTCCCAGAAATTATGAACTTCTCCCGAAAATGTGTATCCAGTATCGAAGTGTTCTTCAAACAGGGAATACATATCCGTAATCCGAATTTGTTCGCGAATAGAGTAAGCCATCCATTTCATCTGTCATTCTCCTGTTCCCACCTCATATTATTGAGCTAAAAGTATATAAACTTGAACAAATGAGGCATATATATATTTTTTCTGTCATGTTATAATAACATTGCTATATTTGAATGTAAAGCCAAATGGAGGAATAAAGATGACAGACATTAAAATCGGATTTATCGGACTGGGCTGCAGAGGCAGCAGCCTGCTCAAAGATGTCGTTCTGGCACAGGGCGAAAAAGTAACGGCGGTATGTGATGTGTATCCTGATAGAGCCGAAAACGGCGCTTCCCTGGTAGAAGCAGCCGGACAACGTAAACCCAAGGTGTACACAGATTACCGAGATGTAATCAGTGACGCGGAAGTAAATACCGTTATTATTGCTACTGCATGGGAAAGTCATACAGACATTGCAGTCGCCTCTATGTATGCCGGAAAAGCAACAGCAATGGAAGTCGGGGGTGCATGTACGCTTAAACAGTGTTATGATTTAGTAAACGCTTATGAGAAGACGAATACTCCATTCATGTTCTTAGAGAATTGCTGCTTCGGCAGACGGGAAATGATGGCGCTACATATGGCCCGCCAGGGACTATTCGGAGAAATTGTCCATTGTGCCGGCGGCTATCATCACGATCTACGTCAGGAGATCGCTTTTGGAAAAGAAAACAGACATTACAGACTGAGAAATTATCTTTCAAAGAATTGTGAAAACTACCCAACACACAGTCTGGGACCCATTGCCAAAATACTGAATATCAATCATGGGAATCGAATGCTTACTCTCACCTCCACAGCATCCAAAGCAGCCGGTCTTCATGACTATATTCTGCAAAACAAAAGCGACGATGAATTCCTTAAGAATCAGACCTTTGCTCAGGGAGACATTGTTACTACCGTAATCAAATGCGCAAACGGCGAAACCATTGCACTGACACTGGATACGACTCTGCCCAGATATTACTCACGCAATTTTACAGTAAGAGGAACCAAAGGAATGTATGAGGAAGCAACGGACTCAATATTCCTGGATCGGGATGAAGATATTGCCCATGATTTTGATTGGAAAAACACAAACATTAATAATGCGCAAAAATATGAGGAAGAATATGAACACCCAGTTTGGAAAAAATATATTGCGGAAGGTGTTCAGGGAACCCATGACGGAATGGACTGGCTGGAGTTTACTACTTTTTTCCGGGCACTTCGGGAGAATACACCTATGCCGGTAGACGTATATGATGCCGCGGCCTGGATGGCTATCACTGTACTATCTGAAATGTCCATTGCCAGTGGAGGCGCTGTAGTCAATATTCCTGATTTTACAAATGGAAAATGGAACTTAGACGCTTCATGAAAAATGAACGAAAATGTAGGGGGCAAAAAGTATTTTGACCCCTATATTTCCGTTCATTTTTCACATATTATTCATTCACATCATACTCTGGTCCAATCAGCCAAATGCCGCCACATTCCAGCTCTTCTGCCGGCGTTATATCTGCAAGTGCCCTCATGGTAATCCGGGCAAGTTCTCCGCTTCCGCTGTACATCATCTGATCTCCACGGTTTGCAAATGCCAGATTTACATATGCCGTTCCGTCTGCGTATGTTTTATTCACAGTCAGATTTTCCATCTGATCCACACACTCTCCCCGTTCCACAGAAACAAACTCCAGACGTTCCGGATCATAATCGAACACTTTACCAAACGCATTGACGTTTTCTGCCTTGTCCGCAGTCACTGCCAGGGTAAACAGCTCTCCTGCCTTTACCACTTCTTTATCAGAAATCAGTTTCGCGCTTCCGGCAACTTTTCCGGTCTGTTTTGTGCCGCCGTCCAATTTAAACATTGTATAAGCATAATCATAGACATCGTAAATACCGTTCATGTTAATGTCACCGCTTCGCTTCTGAATCTGATCCAGGAAATTTGAACCATCTTTTACAGAAGTTCCGAGATAGTTTTTCATATTCGTATAATCACCTGCAGAAACTGTCTCGTTCTTATTGGTACTTCCCACTGCAAACGGTCTGGAACCATTTTTCTTAAATACCGGAAGTTCATGAGATGCAAAGTAATTTCTTATTGATTTTACGATCTCCAGTTTCAGATACCGTGCGGTAACGCCATCAAGCGGAACAACTTTTCTATTCTCTTCCACTTCCAGGTCAGAATTGTAAGTCCACTCTTCTTTGCCTGCACCATCCCATTCCAATTTCCAATGCTTTCCATCCAGACTGGAGTACACATTCATCTGCTGCACAGTACCGCTTCCATAATTATCACGCGGATAATATTCAAACCTGTCAAGTTCATATGCTGCGCCGAAATCATAGATAAATGGTGTCTTATCTTTCACAATGTCCTCCGCTGTGAAAAACAGTCCTCTGAAACTATGGTCTGTGGCATAGCTTAATGCACCTGCCTCATCATCTCCTGCCCATGTGATTGTTCCGAGGGCACCGATTTCATTTCTCCACGGATTCAAAAGTGAACTTGTCACGATCTCATCGCTCCAGGCAGAATATCCCTCCTGATTTTTTGAACGGATACGATAAACATGCTCAGAATGATAGTCCAGTTCATCATGCACATAAAATAATGTATCGCCCATGGCATACAAATTGCCGTCCACAAGCATCTCATATGACGTGGCATTTTCGATTTTTCTCCAATTCAGCCAGATGCTGGATGGTGTCTTCTTATCCTCCGGCACCGATAATACCGGAACCTCCAAAGCCACATTCTCTTTTTCTTCCTGTTCTGGCACTGCATTGACAAATCCTTTTATCTCCACACTCTGACAGAACTTCTGTGTATCTGTCTCCGCAAGCCTGATGTAGAGTTTCGGCTCTGTTTTCACACCTTCCACTAATTCCGCTATTTTTGTTTCCTTTTCAGAAGCATAAGTACGAATTGCCGGTTCCGCTTCATAAAACCATACCGCTTCCCCTTCTTTCAGCACCTCTGCCTCGAAGGCTTCCATCGTTTCTGCCTCTTTTACTGTCATCTGAACCTGTCCGTTTTGGACTGTAATTGCTTCCGGCTTTTCCGTCATATGTACAATAAACGTAGTACTTCTCTTAGGCTCATATCCTGCATAGCTTCCCTTTGACTTCTGGGCCATCAGAACTGCAGTCTCTCCTTTGACGTTGGAAATATAAGTTGTAGATACGAATTCTCCATAAGAAACATGGTCAATAACCCCGTATTCTTCCTCTTCCTCTGTCTGATTGCAAATATATTTTCCATCATCTTCATAGACCGTATACATGCTGTCTCCTGCCGGCCAGAATTCAACAAACCGTTTTGACTTATCTACTGCATCCGGTGTGTTATTCTCCTCATACATAGGAAGAATGGCTCCGTTTTTCACAAACACAGGAAGTTTCCAAAGAGGTGCGGCAAAATTGTTCAGAACTTGTCCGCCTTTGTATTTCTCTCCGGTCAGATAATCGATCCAAATCTCCTGGCTGTCAGGAAGGTAAATATTGTTTCTCACATCATTTCCCATCTCGTCAGCTGCAATATTCTGGTATACAGGAGCAACGAGAATGTTCGATCCAAGCATAAACTGATACTGCATGGACCGGCTGTAAGCATAACTGTCCTCCGGATATTCAAGAAACATCGCCCGTACCATGGGAAGTCCGGTATCATCATTTCCCGTATCAATGTTAGCCGCAGACGCCGCACAGGTATAGATGTATGGCATCAGTCTCGCCTTCATCTTCATATACATACGGTTAATCCCTGTATACGGGTCACCAAAGGTATACGGCGCTTTCATATAACTTCCCCAGCCATCCATGTTCAACATTTGCGGGGTAAAAGATTTCCACTGAAAATCTCTTACGGCAATCAGCGCTTTTCCTCCAAAAATACCGTCCATATCACTTCCGATATTTGGATTTCCGCTCAGGGAACTTCCGATATACGTTGGGATATGGAACCTGATATATTCCCAGTTTCCTCCGGTCTGATCTCCGCTCCATACACTGTTAAAACGCTGAGATCCTGCCCATCCATCCAATGAAATAATATTCGGGCGGAACCCCTGTGCTGTTGTGATAATGTCATATGCTGTTTTCACGCCATTTAACTGGAAAGAATATCCCGGACCTACCCAGGCCACATCTGTCTTTAATGTGGTTGCACCTCCTACGCTTACCTCTTTCCTGAAATCACGCAGCAGATGCCAGTATGTCTGGCTGTCAGAATCCGGCACCAGATTGCACTCTGTCCAAAGACCTGATGCAACCCCTTTGCTGTTGGCATATTCCGTGAATTTCGCAAAGTTTGCCACATTGGCATCCACTGCCGCAATTCGTTCCTCAGAACTGGATCCATCCTCATTCACGCCGCCCTGGATGTAATAGCCATTCTGTCCGTATCCTCCCCCGTATCCGTCATTTGGCAGAAAATATCCCAAAGGCATATCGTGTTTTACATACTCATCCAGCACTGCTCTCGCTGAATACTCATAAGGTGTATCCACGTCCTCAGGATAATTTTCGATAGACACCGTGGGTTTTTCCCCATTCAAAGACTCCGAATGCTGCCCTTTTGACAGACGATATCCTGTCGCCATACCACTTTCATAGCGTGTCTGTCCTTCACTGTCAAAAGAATCAAAACCTTTGATATTCCATGCCTTGTCTCCAGCTATATCTGACCATGCATCCCTGTTGTAGCAGTTTAAATGACCCTCATAAAATCCATACTCCGGCAAAAGCAGCGGATTTCCCGTTACATGGTAATAGGCCCGCAAAATATCCTGTGTCACCCGGCTTCCGTTTGCTCCATCTGATACAAAATAGTAAGCACTTAGTTTCCGTTCCTTGTGTGTTGTCTTTACAATACCCGCTTCTTCCCCTCCGAAATCATAGATTCCATCTGCAAATGTATTGCGAAGCACACCGTATCCCGCAGTTGTAAAATAAAACGGATTCGGAGATGCAACTCCTCCATCCATCCATGCACTTTCATTGACAATCCGGATGGCCTTCCCCGTATGTACGAATCGTCCATTCTGAGTTCCACCACCATAAAAGTTCTCGTTTTCATGGCTTACCAGTTTCTGAATAGTCTCTTCATCTGTGATGGTAAGAGCCTCTGCCTCCTCCATCACACACCTGCCATTCTTTTGAATTTTCATCTTTCCTGTTGCTTTCTCAAACAGTACCGCCACCGTTCCACAGCGGACTGCCGCCTGATCTTCATTCTCCGTTATCTCTGGCTCAGGCTTCGTATAGACATCAGATTCGTCCGGCCACTGCTGGATTTTTGCCACATGTTCTTCCTCTCTCGGTACCGCATAACTTGCAAACACACCGCCTAAATCCACGTCATACCGAAAGATATTTTCCTCTAAAAATGTAAGTTTTCCCTCTATCTGTCCCCCAAAATTCAAAAATACAATATTTCTTCTCTCTGAATCTCTGCGCACAGCTGTTATACCGCTAATCTGTCCGCAAAAAAGCTTCTTTTCTTCCGCCATAGTTACCTCCTCAAAATGTATTTTCATTCCAACACAGACCGAAGCACACCCTGCAGTTTGTATTTTTCTCCCTCAATCGGAGGGAAGGTCTCTGTTCTGTGAATTCGATTTCCAACCATTCTGATTTCTTCAATATTTTCTGCAGCAATCAGACGATCATCGAAACAATAGAAATCATTGTCCCGGATTTCCAGATATTTGTGGTACCGCTTTCCTTCTACATATTTCTTCGCACTGGGAGAAACCTGGATCGGCGCACTGCCCCAGTCCAGTACATAAGCACAATCGATAAAACGATTATTTTCCACTACAATAGATTTTGTCGCACCGGACTCAAACCAGTAATTGGAATCACCCTCAATTAAAATCGCCGCTCCCGGTGTACGGAACGTATTATTTCGAACTGTTACCTGACCCGCACTGGTCAGCAGGAGTCCTCTGGCACGGTTATTCTGGAACGTACATCCCTCCACCAGAACATCTGGTGCATATTCCTTATTCTCTACCACAAAACCTTCCTTCAGTCCCGGCACCGGTTCAGTAAACCTCATATACTGATAATCACCATTGAGCATTCTATGCTCCTCCAGCACACCTTCCGAAATATCCAACATAGTTTCATTATCAATGACACCAAAGCGTTCTCCGGCACAGCCCAGAGGAACCCCTTTCTGCATGCCTTCCACCAGCTCGATCAAAATCTCTCTGTCATTTAAAACTTTATGGATACGTCCATAGATTCCGTGTATATTGACCGGGTCATCCAACTGATTTTCAAGAAAACAGTCTTTGATATGAATCAATCCTCTGCAGTAAATACAATGGAAACCATCTGCAGTGGCTGTAAAGACACGTCTCTTCTGCGGATGAATACGAATATCAACACAATCCATAGTCAGATTCTCTGCAAACTGTGCAATAACCGCCATGCCGGTACAGTGATAAATCGTAATATTTTTAAGAACTGTATTCTTACAGTAGGTAATATAAAAAGCCGGATGCGTTCTGGCATGATGCCGAAGGATCAGATGATTACCCACTTTGGAAGTCTTCAGGAATTCCCGATCCTCTGTCAGTACAACTTCTACCAGGCCGTCTTCCAGCTCCCGGAAGACAGCTCCATAAGACCGGCTATAAGGACGGTTAAAGCTGATGTCGTGTCCCTTATACACAGGTGCAAAACGCTCTCCATCCATTTCCAGACAGTTGCAGTCCATACTCCAGAATTCATTTTCTCCCTTAAAATACAGGCGGTTATGCATCACCTCATAGGGATACTGATTCTTGTCAACCGAAAGCACCATTCGTTTTGGTTCCAGTTCCCGAATCACACCTTCAGAATATGCTGTTCGGGCATAATCAATGGAAATCCCCTCGATCCGGACATTTTCACACTGATGCAGATAAAACGGAATGATGTCTGTATGAAAACAGAACTGTGTCTCATCTCCATGAATCAGCAAATCTCTGCAGCCTGTCAAATCAAAGGCGATTCGTTTAATCGTATCCTCATCATGATTTGAAATGTATAATAATTTTTCCACAGCATAGTCCGGGTAAAAATGATACACTCCTTTTTCAAAAAAGAGTGCGGAAGGCTCCCCTTTGCTGCACTCATTTATAAGTTTTCTGAGACAGAGTGTATTTTCCCGGAAATCTCCCGGGTGAAGGCCATAATCTTTCACTTGGATTTCTCTCATTACTCTTAATCCTCTTCTCTTATTTATTCAAGACTAAGTTTAGCCCTTTACACTTCCAACTACAAGA
>JBJELT010000123.1:0-40379 GCA_051879295.1 Oliverpabstia sp.
CAGTACAGGTCCCCCCTTAGGAGGCGCTTGTTTTATCCATTAAACTAACAGGACATTGCAGACTTTAGCTTACCATACAGCCATGTCTGCAATAACATATTTTACTATAATACTAAATAAAACACAAGCCCTTATTTTACATTCCTTCTGAATCCACAAATTCCTGTATCGCTTCTGTTGTCTCCTGATATGCCTGTGTCACTTTCTCCATAAACAAATCTGCTCCCTGCGGAATCTCTCCTTCTCCGCCTCTCAGCATTTCTGTCAGTTCTTCTGTAGGAATGCTCAGACTCTTTAATCCCAGATTCTGACAAACACCTTTCAGTGTATGAGCTGCACGAAATGCATCTTCTCTTTTTCCTTCTATCATTCCTTCACAGAGATTCTGATAACTGTCATCTTTTAAAAACTTAACCACAAACCGTTTCACCAGTGATTCATTCATCAATCTCTTCACTACATCATTAAAATCTCCACCCATTTTTTCATAACATTCCTGTATTGTCATCTTATTTTCTCCTTTTGTATGCTATTCTTTTATTTTACTGCACAGTTTGTAGCCTCTCCGATCAAAATATCCAATCCATGTCCCAATTCACTGATTACATACTCCAGGCATTCCCTCACAGCCTTAGGACTTCCCGGAAGATTCACAATCAATGTCTGTTTTCTGATTCCGGCTTCACTTCTGCTGAGCATAGCACGTTTAGTAAACTGCATGCTATACGCTCTCATAGCCTCTGGAATCCCAGGTACTCTTTTTTCTGATACATTCAAGGTTGCTTCAGGCATACAATCTCTCGGAGAAAATCCTGTTCCTCCGGTAGTCAGAATCAGATCTGCCAGATTTTCATCCGCAATCCTTATCATTTCTTTTTCGAGATTTTTTCTCTCGTCCGGTAAAATAATTTGAGAAATTATCTCATAACCATTCTCTTCTGCTATTCTGCGAATCTCCGGTCCGCTCAGATCTTCCCTCTCTCCCCTGTATCCACTGTCACTGGATACAATAATAGCAACTCTCCTATGATTCATTCTATCCTCCAATCTGCCACATCATACGGTTCTCTGTGTTTCCATTCTGCATATTTCCGAACTGATGTCCCTGCGGTTTCTTTCTGATCGTATCTTCAATAGCCGCGCGAATACATGCCTCTGGTGCATTCTGCCGAAGCAGTTTTTTCAAATCTGTCCCGGTCTCATACTGCAGACATGGTTTTAAAAATCCTCCTGATGTCAAACGGACACGATTGCATTTGCCACAGAATTTATGGCTGACAGCACTGATAAATCCAATTTTACCGCAAAATCCTTCAAATTCATAATAATGTCCCGGACCGTTTCCCGAAACATTTTCGTAATTTTGGCACTCACCAAATTGAAGTTTCAATTCCCTGAGTACCACCTCCTCGCTCTGTCCCACAAACTGTTTCCCAAGTCCAATCGGCATCATTTCTATAAAGCGCACATGTACGGGATATTTTCTTGCAAGCATTGCCACTTCGGTAATATTCTGCCCCTCTATTCCCATAGGCACACAATTAATTTTCAGCGGAATCTGCGGATATTCCAACGCCTTATGAAATCCCAGCAACACATCTGCCAATCCATTTCTTCTGGTTATTTTTTCAAACAGCTGCGGATTCAGAGTATCCAGGCTGATATTGATTCCATCAATACCTGCCGATACCAGTTCATCCATCTGCTCATACAAAAGCATTCCATTGGTCGTCAGCGTTACCTGATGAATACCGGGAACCTGTTTTAAACCACTTACCAAAAAGGATAAATTCTTCCTGACCAGCGGCTCGCCTCCCGTCAGTTTGATTTTATCAATGCCCAGAGAGGCGAAAATACCCGCTAAATCAATTATTTCTTCATAACTGAGGATTTCTTTATGCGGCACCGACAATGTGCCTTTTTCAGGCATACAGTACGTACAGCGTAGATTACACCTGTCTGTCACAGAAATTCGGATATAATCAATATTTCTACCATGCCCATCAATCATATGAAAAATCCCCGCTTTTTCCTCCTGTCTTTGTCAGCAGATGAACATCACTGATTTCCATCCTTTTATCTATTGCTTTACACATATCATAGATCGTCAGCAATGCAACCGTAACTGCCGTAAGAGCTTCCATCTCCACCCCTGTCTTTTCTTCTACTTTCACCACAGAAGTTGCATAGATAGCCAGTTCTTCATAAGCAAGGCGAAAATCAATCGTACATTTTCGGATACAGAGTGGATGACACATGGGAATCAAAGTCCAGGTCTGCTTGGCAGCCATAATACCAGCCACACGAGCAACTCCCAGTACATCTCCTTTTTTTATATTTCCCTGGGCAACAGCATCTAAAATCTCCTGATTGACTCTGATTTTTCCCTCCGCAGAAGCAGTACGTACCGTCACATTTTTCCCGGATATATCCACCATCACAGCATTTCCGTCAGAATCAAAATGATTCCATTCCCCGTTCATTCGCTCACACCTTTCCAAAACTACATGCTGGATATCTGCACGTTTCACATCCCAGACACAGTCCTCCATGTCCCAGCCTTGTGATATCCTTTCTTGTAACAGGAACTTTGGCAGCTATTCTCGGAAGCATCAAATCAAAGATTGTCGTTCTGGCATACATTACACATCCGGGAAGGCCCATTACCGCAGTCCCGTCCTCAAAATATGCCAGACAAAACATGGCCCCCGGGAGAACCGGAGCTCCATAAGAAATCACTTTTGCTCCGCTTTCCCTGATAGCACCCGGAGTCTGATCATCCGGATCCACACTCATACCACCCGTCGCAATAATCAATTCACATCCTTTTTCCTTCAGGGCCACAATCGCTTCTTTTATTTTCTCTTTCTCATCATTTACGATGATATGTTCCTCTGTTTTTATTCCATACTGTTCCAGTTTTTGAATCACAACCGGGGTGAACGTATCCTGGATTCTTCCATAAAAAACCTCATTTCCGGTTGTCACAATACCAGCTTTTTTTACCTGATAAGGGAACACTCTGCACAGCGGTTCATTCCCGACCACCTTCTTCACAAGTTCCATTTTTTCTTTGCTGATTACCAATGGAATCACACGGGTACCCAGCAATTTATCACCTTTCTTTACCGGTGTATTGGTATGCCGTGATGCGATCATAATCTGATCAATATCATTGACAGCATCCAGTCTTTCCACATCAACGGAAAACAATCCATCGCAGGAAGCTGACAATTCTATCTTTCCCTCTTTTACCGCCGATGGATTCATATGTTCATTGATACAAACATCGCATAAAATCTGAGCTGCCTCATTTTCATGATAAACAGTATCATCTTTTTCCCACACATACAGATGATCTTTTCCAAGACTTAATAATACCGGAATATCATCTTCCTGCACAATGTGTCCCTTCCGAAATCTTGCATCCTTGGTAACACCCGGAATAATCTGTGTGATATCATGACACAGCACCTGCCCCACAGCATCTTCAGTTCGAATCAATTTCATAAACTTCTACTCCCTTTCTCATCTATTATTCCGGATATAACAAAAGCACATTCTGCGATGAAATACCCAGTTTCTCCGGCATATTCTGCAGACCTCTGTCTTTTGTCACCCGCCACCAGAGATCCGGCGTATGTTCCCTCTGATTCTTGTATCGGAAAAGGATTCTCACTTCAAAAGGTTCTTCTCTTTTCCCGGAATATGCTACCGGAAATACATTTTCTCTTGCTTTCGGATGAAAATAATGTGCCCGGATTCCCACAGCACACACAGAATCCCCCACCGGATATCTGGTTTGAAGACAAATCCCCCAATCAGGAACCTCTACTTCATACTCTCCTTTTTTCCGTGCAGCAGCTATATTCTTACATCCTGTAAGAATCGCCGCAGTCCTTGTCCCAGGATCAGCAAAAACATCTTTTGTATATCCCATCTTCAGAATCCTGCCATTTCCCATGACTGCCAGTTGTCCACACAAATAATATACTTCATCCCTGCTGTGACTTACCATCAATACATCTTTTCCATATTCGTTTAATATTTCTCTTAGCTGTGTCTGCAGTTGTTCACGCAGATAAGAATCCAATGCACTGAACGGTTCATCCAACAGAAGCAGTTCCGGCTGACTGACCAAAATTCTGGCCAGAGCTGTTCTCTGCTGCTGTCCCCCACTCAGCTGCCGGGGATACTTTCCCCGGCAATTTTGCAATTCCATAACCTCCAGAATATCTTCCAGTTTCTTATATTTTATCCCCTTTTCTTTTTCTCTGCACAAACCACACAAAATATTTTTTTCTACCGTCATATTAGGAAACAATGCATAATTTTGAAACAGATAACCTACTTTCCTGTCCTGGGGACGCAGATTAACTCTATCTTCACTATCATACAACACTCTGCCATTTAAAACAATCCTTCCTTCATCCGGTTTTTCAATACCTGCAATACATTTGAGCGTCATACTTTTTCCACATCCGGAAGCTCCCAGAAGACCAGTTATCCCCAATTCGTGTTCCATATCCACACACAGCTGAAAATTTCCCACTCTCTTTTTAATATGAACAGAAAGACTCATACTCCACCTGCCTCTTTATTTTTTCTTTCCAACATATTGACCGTCAGAAGAATTACCGCTGAGATCAACAGATTAAGCATCACCCACAGAAATGCTTCTTTTTCATTATCAGTTCTCCATAGTTGATACACCGTTGTTGAAATTGTCGCTGTTCTTCCCGGTACATATCCGATCAACATACTGGTAGCTCCATACTCTCCCAATGCACGGGCAAACGCCAGTACCGTTCCCGCGAGAATACCCTGACGGCAGGCAGGCATTCGGATTCTCCAGAAAATGTAAGTATTGGATAAACCCAGCGTCTGACCGGAATATGCCAGTGCAGGATCAAAACTCTCAAAAGCTCCTCTCGCAGTCCGATACATGAGAGGAAATGCAACTACAGCCGATGCCACAATCCCCCCGTACCATGTCATTACTAATTGAATTCCCAGTTTTCCGAGAAATATTCCCACCGGCCTTTTAGGTCCCAACAGAATCAAAAGCAAATATCCGCAGACAGTAGGCGGCAATACCATGGGCAGAGTAAATAACACATCCAGAATTCCTTTTACCGTTCTGGGGAGTTTTGCCACATAGTAAGCCATAAAAATGCCCGAAAAAAATACTATGATACAGCTGCATGCTGCTATTCTCAAAGAATTCCAGAGAGGATACCAGTCCATATGCAACCTCCTTTTTAACCGACTTTTGAAAATCCTACTTTTTCAAAAATCTTCATGCATTCATCCGTCTGAAGAAACGCAAGAAACTTTTTCGCCTCCTCCGGATGCTCTCCTGCTTGCATCACTGCAGCCGGATAGATTACCTGACCACACATCTCTGGTGTTGCATAAGCCGTCACCTTTAGCCCTGCTGAATATGCATCTGTGCAGTAGATAATTCCACAGTCAACACTTCCCTCTGATATCTGCGTTGTCACTTCCTTCACATTACTTCCATAAGAAATAACACCTGAAGATGCAAGCTTTTCTTCATCCAATTCATAATAATTTAGAATTTTCCTGGTATACTGTCCAACCGGAACATCACTGTTTCCCATCGCCATCAAAACATTCCCATCCATCAATGCCGCTGCCAGGTCATCAAAGCTTTGAATGTCTGACTTACTTTCATCACTGACACAGAGTGTTACTTTGTTTTCAAGAATATCCGTACGTGTTCCCTGCAGAACAAAGTCAAGTCCTTCTGTATTCACTTCCTTATCCGCACTGCTGTCCATCTGATTCATCTGCAATTGACCTGCCGAGACAAACAAATCACATGCCGCCCCCTCCTGAATCTGCGTCTTCAATGTACCGGATGAATCAAAATTAAATATCAGCTTAACCTCCGGACATTCCTTTTGATACAACGCACCAATTTCTGTCAGCGTTTCTGTCAGGGAAGCCGCCGCAAACACTGTCACTTCCACCGTCTCTTTCTTTTCGGTTTCTGATACCGGTGGTGCATCCTCTTCTTTTTTGGTTCCGCACGATACCAACCCCGGCACCATCATCCCCAACAGCAACATTGTTACCATTTTCTGTCTTGTTTTTTGTTTCATTTCTTTCTCCTTTCTTTTTCAGAAATTATTTGCAGTTTTCGGCACTGAGAATCAGAGCAACTGCCATCTATTATAAAACGTGGATTTACACGTTCTATACACAAATTCAAGTATGGTAATCAATATTGTTTACATTATAACAAACTGCCTGTTGCTTCTCAAGTGTTACTGTTACTATTCAGCCTTTCAGACTTCATTGTAAAAACCGTTGCTGGTCACGGAGTGAACAGCAACAAAAACCCGGCAAGAGCAGCATAAAATGCCTCTCTTACCGGGTTTTTCGTTTCAAGATTTAATTTAGAAATTCAAGTTTCCCTGCAGCCAGATGATTCCCTTAAATCTTCGCCCAACCTCCGGCTGTCCCATCAAATCTTTTTGATTGATACAAATGTCGAACTGCATCCCATTACATTCAATGGTAAGCTGGTACAGTTTCTCACCAGTTATCTCATTGACCGTTTCCATCTGTTCCACGATTTCACCCATCACGTTATAACGGTCGCATTCCATTCCATATGGCATAAAATACGTATCCACAATAGAAAATACATCTTCCTCTTCTATCCTTCTGGAAATCATAGAATAGATATCCATGTCTTCCATTGTCAGACTTTCCATTGCTTCCTCGCTGCCGTTACGGGCATCAGCAATTAATTTTGCTCTCTGAGTACTAAACTGTCTGTCTTTTTCCATCTGTTCGATGTTCTTCTGTATAGGTAATAAAATCCTGCCTTCCGCAGAAAGTGCAGACAAAGTAATTGAAGTGCTCTGACTGTTGACATTTCCGGCATATTTTTCTTTCAAATATTTTCCGGCATTCGCAAGGTAGAAAATCAGAGTTACTCCTATTCGTACATCATCACATGCTCCGGAAAAATTCTCTTTTTCAGACCTGCGTTCAATCATCACATCTTCTCTTGTTGTAATCCCGGTTCCCCGAAAAAATGGGAAATAATACTCCATCTGGAATTCATCATTTTCATCATATTCCCCACATACCGTAATTCCACAATCGTAACCAAACGATTTCGACATTTCCACAAACAGACGATGATTATCACCCTCATCCACAACAACTTTCTCATCATAATTGTGAATCACATCATCCAAAAAACGGTACAGATCTTTTTTAGAAATATCCGAAAATCCCACTGCTCTCAGGTAGCTGTGCATAGAAGCACCTCCTTTCTTACCGATACTTTCTCCTTGCTTATTCTTATTCTGATTATTTATGTTTTGGTACAATTTTTTCAATTCCACCCATATATGGCTGAAGTGCTTTAGGAATCGTTACACTTCCATCTGCATTCAGATTATTCTCCAAAAATGCGATCAGCATTCTTGGCGGTGCTACTACTGTGTTATTCAGTGTGTGTGCAAAGTATTTTCCATTTTCTCCATTAACACGGATTTTCAGTCGTCTGGCCTGTGCATCACCCAAATTGGAACAGCTTCCTACTTCAAAATATTTTTTCTGACGAGGAGACCATGCTTCCACATCTACCGACTTCACTTTCAGATCTGCCAGATCACCTGAGCAGCATTCCAGTGTACGAACCGGAATATCCAGAGAACGGAACAGATCAACAGTATTCTGCCACAGCTTATCAAACCACATCATACTGTCTTCCGGCTTACATACAACGATCATTTCCTGTTTTTCAAACTGATGGATACGATATACTCCTCTTTCTTCCAGACCATGTGCTCCCTTTTCTTTACGGAAACATGGGGAATAACTGGTCAGTGTTCTCGGAAGTGTTTCTTCTGGAAGAATTGTATCAATAAATTTACCAATCATAGAATGTTCGCTGGTTCCAATCAGATACAGATCCTCTCCCTCAATTTTGTACATCATAGAATCCATCTCAGCAAAACTCATTACACCGGTAACCACGTCGCTGCGGATCATGAACGGAGGCACGCAATAGGTAAATCCTCTGTTAATCATAAAATCTCTGGCATACGAAATAACTGCAGAATGGATGCGGGCAATATCACCCATCAGATAATAGAAGCCATTGCCTGCTACTTTTCTTGCACTGTCCAGATCAAGTCCATCAAAACTTTCCATAATCTGTGCGTGATATGGAATTTCAAAATCCGGCACCACCGGTTCTCCATAGCGCTGTACTTCCACATTTTCACTGTCATCTTTTCCAATCGGAACGGATGCATCAATAATATTGGGAATTATCATCATGTTCTTTTTGATTTTTTCTTCTACTTCTTTTTCTCTCGCAGAAAGTTCTTCAATTCTTGCACCAGATGCTGCTACCTGTTTTTTTACTTCCTCTGCTTCATCTCTTTTTCCCTGTGCCATCAAAGCACCAATCTGTTTGGAAATTTTATTTTTATTCGCACGTAAAGCTTCTACTTCCTGTTTAATACTTCTATTTTCCTGATCTAATGCAATTACTTCATCTACTAACACAAGTTTCTGATCCTGAAACTTTTTACGGATATTTTCTTTTACAATTTCCGGGTTTTCTCTCACAAATTTAATATCTAACATAATTTCCTCCCTGATGAAAAGACATTCTTCTGAAATCTTATGACGTTAACCTATTTTATACTAGTATTGCCGATTTTTCAAGCATTCCATACGTTTTTTTGCAAATTAAAAAGGATCATACACTACGACCCTTTTTAATATTTTTCGCAATATTTATCATGTCTCCAATTCCACTTCATCAAAATGAACTGCTTGCCGAAGTGCATCCATTTCTTCTGAGCTGAGTAATATATAAGATTCCCCATTTACAATTTCTTTAATATAGAAGAAACAGTTATCCCGGCTATGTATTGCATTCAAGATAAAACCTGTATTTTTTTCATCCAGCATAGCCAAAGCGAAACTTAATTTTCCGCCCACATCATCAAACGCATCATATTTTACAATCCCATATTTGGTCAATGTTTTGCCGGAGTTTTTCTGCAAAGCACGCATTTTCAATACAATATCTTCGTTCGCAGCAGATAATCTGTCCACTTCTTTCAGTTTTTGGGCAAATTGTCTTTCAAGACTCTGGCCATCAGCACCTTTCATAAACATGGCATATCGTCTGTCCATCCGGTGCAATCCCAACGACATATTTAATACGATGACAATTAATATCAATACTAATATCATCAGCATCACAACCAGAATACCCAAATCTATTCCGATTTTATCAAAAAAACCATTCATGTACTTTCCCCTTTATTTTATAGATTCAAACATTTCAATCAAACGTTCCAGCTCTGCCTGTGAATAATATTCTATTTCAATTTTCCCTTTATTATTGTTTTTATGATGAATAGCCACCTTTGTGCCCACAATTGACTTGATTTTTTCTTCCAGCTGATGATAAATTACATCTATTTGTGTTTCCGTTACCGGCTTCTTTTCCTTTTTAGGCTTCAATATTTCTTTTACTAACTTTTCTGTTTCTCTTACACTGAGTTTTTCATCAAAAATTTTCATTGCAACAGAATACTGGAGTTCCTTATCTTCAATGGAAAGAAGGGTTCTCGCATGTCCGGTGGAAATCATTTCATCCACAACCATTTCCTGTACCTTATCATCCAGTTTTAGAAGTCTGATAGAATTCGTTACTGCTGTTCTGCTTTTTGATACTCTGTCGGCAATTTCATCCTGTTTTAGATGAAATTCTTCCATCAGTCGTTTATACGCCTGTGCCTCTTCAATAGGATTCAAATCTTCTCTCTGAATATTTTCAATAAGAGAAATTTCCACTACTTCCTGGTTAGAAAATTCTTTGACAACTACAGGAATCTCTTTTACGCCTGCCAGTTTTGCTGCTCTCCATCTTCTTTCGCCGGCTATAATTTCATAGTAATCATTTTTCTTCTGTACCAAAAGTGGTTGAAGAATTCCAAATTGTTTAATTGATTCCGCCAGTTCTACCAGTGCATCCTCATCAAATTTCTTTCTCGGCTGTTCTCGGTTTGGTTCCACTTCACCGATTTTAACTTTCAGTTCCACTGGTTTTTCAATGACTTTTTCTACAACTTTCTCTACAATTTCCGTTTTGACTGAAATTTCTTTTTCTGGCGTTTCAGATTTTCTCGTTTTGGGATTTCCAGAAGGAATCAGTGAATCCAAACCTTTTCCTAATCCACCTTTTTTTACAGCCATTCTTCATCCCCCCTGTGTATAACTTCTTCTGCAAGTAATTTATAACTTTCAGCTCCCGAAGATTTAGAGTCATAATAATTAATTGGCAATCCATGGCTGGGTGCCTCTGCCAGTCTTACGTTTCTCGGAATGATTGTTTTATAAATAGTTTGATTCAAGTTATTTTTAACATTTTCAACTACCTGCAGGGAAAGATTCGTTCTGGCATCATACATTGTAAATACCACGCCTTCCATTTCTAATTCAGAATTTAATCTTTCCTGTACCAATTCGATGGTGTGCATGAGCTGAGATAATCCTTCCAGTGCATAATATTCACACTGAATAGGAACTAAAACTGTATTAGCAGTTGTCATCGCATTAATTGTAAGCATATTTAGTGACGGTGGGCAATCAATAATTATGTAATCATAATCATTTTTTACTTTTTCCACTTGATTTCTAAGAATGTACTCTTTTTCTTCAATTCCAATCAATTCAATTTCCGCTCCTGCGAGATTTACATTAGAAGGAATCAATGACAATCCATCAAAATCCAATTTCAAAATACAATCTTCAATATTGGTTTCACCTAAAAGTAATTCGTATATTGTATTCTCCTGTTCATCTTTATCGACTCCCATTCCACTTGTAGTATTACCCTGTGGATCCATATCTATCGTAAGGACCTTTTGCCCCATTTCCCCCAGGCAGGAAGATAAATTGATGGCCGTAGTTGATTTTCCTACTCCACCTTTTTGATTTGCAATCGCTATAATTCTACCCAACGAAACTCACCCTCCAAAAATCAATTTTATCAAAGTTTATTATTACGTCAGAATCATTATAGCATCTAACAACTAATAATTCCACACAAATGTTTCACGTGAAACATTTTTATTTTGTTACATTTTGTATTACTGATCACCTGTTACTGTTTCGCGAAGTATGTTTCATGCAAATCAAACTCAAATGTTTCACGTGAAACATTTGAAACTTACTGTTTCCTACCCGATTTGCTTACAGCACGAAAACACCTCGCGGGATAGTGCCGTGTGAACAGTAACAAGCAATTAACTGTAAAAAACATTTGTAACCACCCTCATAATGTTTTATAATAGATATATATTCAACCGCAAGGAGGTATTTCATGAGAAAACATATTCGTAGATTTCTAACCATAAGCACTCTTCTCGCAACAACTTCTGCATCAATTTGTGCTGTTAATAAATTTATAAACGCAACTGCAACTTTAAAAGATTTGCTTCACAGCAACTCAAAAAATTTTTACAAATGGAAGTTTGGAAGAATCCACTATACTGTTCAAGGTTCCGGTTCACCACTTCTTCTTATTCACGACTTAATGCCTTACTGCAGTTTGATGGAATGGAAATCTGTTACCGAAGTTCTTTCCAAAAACCATACCGTATACTGTATTGATTTATTGGGATGCGGCTGTTCTGACCGTCCAAAAATAACCTATACAAATTTTCTTTACGTGCAGCTTATTACTGACTTTATTAAGCATGTAATTAAAGAAAAAACGGATGTTGCTGCAAGTGGTCTATCCGGATCTTTTACGCTTATGGCATGTAAAAATGATAACTCTATTATCAATCGAATCATGTTAATCAATCCTGTGGATCTGGCTGTTTTAAACCAAATTCCTTCAAAGAAATCAAAAGCCGCCAAATTTATGTTAGAACTCCCCCTGATTGGATCCCTGCTCTATAATGTAATTATGTCAAGAGCTAATATAGACCTGCTTTTTACTGAAAATTTCTTATATAATCCTTTCCATCAGGACAATACACTGGCTGATGCTTATTATGAATCTGCTCATCTTGCCAATGGAAATGGACGTTATCTTCTTGGAAGTATAAAAGGTAAATACATCTACTGCAATATTGCTCATGCATTAAAATCTATTAATAACAGTATTTATATCATTGAAGGGAAATCAGAACCACTTGCAGAAGAAAGTATTGCATTATATCAATCTTTGAACAGTTCCATAGAGTGTGAATTTTTTACTCATTCAAAGCACCTTCCGCATATTGAATCTGTTAGAAAAATTCTTGATAGCATGGATATATTTTTTAATTAGTTTATGTAAAAGAAAGCCGATAGCATAGAACGATAATCGTCAAAGCTATCGGTTTTTTGAGTTTTTTTCTCATATTTATAAACATTTTCTTCTTTTATTGACATCTATTCTTACTTATTATATTATATAATCTAAAGTAATTTTTGGTGTATCTCGTCCTATTTGGGGTAATAATTCAGATTTTATTTCTGTACATTTACCTTTATTTCATAAAGGAGTACTATGGTTTTTTCAAGCTTATTTTTTGTATTTTTCTTTTTTGCGCTAAATTTGATTGCTTATCATCTGGCGCCGGATATCAAGAGAAAAAATATGGTAATGCTTGTTTTTTCCTTGATTTTTTATTCCTGGGGTGGTCCTAGATACCTGCTCCTTCTTATTTCCATGGTTTTTGCTTCCTGGCTCTTTGCACTTTTAATTTTTCAATACCAGGACACAAAATGGAGTAAAATATTTTTAATCAGTGACTGTGTTTTCATGCTTGGACTTTTGTGTATATTTAAATATCTGACGTTCTTTGCAGGAATCACACACACGATTATAAAAATCCCTAAAGAAATACCTCAGATTGCATTGCCCATCGGTATTTCTTTTTATACGTTCCAATTACTTTCCTACGTAATCGATGTTTATCGGGGAGAAATCAAGCCACAGCAGAAATTTACTTCTCTGCTTCTCTATGCTTCCCTGTTCCACCAGTGTATCGCAGGACCAATTGTCCGCTATCAGCTGGTTGCCGATGAAATCGATAACCGAAAGGTAAAAATGGATGAATTATGTCAGGGAATTAAACGATTCACGGTCGGACTCGCAAAAAAAGCCATTCTGGCAAATGGATGTGCCATGGCAGCAGATACCCTGCTTCCACTTGAAAACAGTGAAATGATGAGTATTCCCGTATTAGGAGTGTGGGCGGGTCTTTTATTTTACAGTCTGCAGATTTATCTTGATTTTTCCGCTTACTCTGATATGGCAATCGGCATGGGACTTATGATTGGTTTTCACTATGATGAGAACTTTAATTACCCCTATATCGCACGTTCTATCAAAGATTTCTGGACCAGATGGCATATCTCCCTCAGCTCCTTTTTCAGGGATTATGTGTATATTCCACTTGGCGGAAACAGAAAAGGGAATCGCCGGCGTACTATCAATCTTCTGGTTGTCTGGGGACTTACAGGATTCTGGCATGGAGCAAGCTGGAATTATATTTTCTGGGGACTTTACTTTTTCATCTTCATTATGATGGAAAATGAGTTTCTTTCCGAGAAATTATCTCACTTTCCATCTATTGTCGGACATCTTTATGCTATTGTTGTTGTTTACTTTGGATGGGCATTATTTCGCTGTGAATCTCTGAGTAATTTAGGTATCCTGTTGAAAGGCATGATTGGACTTAACAAAAACGGTTTCACTGATGTAGCTACCTCCATCATTATACAGAACAATCTGTTTTTGCTTATTTTCTGTATAATTGCATCAACTCCATTGTTAAAATATCTTGGAGCATATATCAAGAGACTTCATCTGGTCAATCATCGTATTCCATACATAATCTATGTCTATGATGCCATTTTACCTGCCATATTACTGATTGTGTCTCTCCTGGCATTAGTGGGAAACAGTTATAACCCATTCCTGTATTTCCAATTTTAGAGGTTACATTTTTCATGAGAAAAGATGATTATTATACACAAAAAAATACCATCCGTAAAAAGTTTATGAAAATCACAATTTTGTTGTTCATTATTGTCCTTTTGCTGATTGGTTTTATCGGACTACTAATTCCTCTTCGTCCCAAGGTTTCCGAAGTTGAAAAACGTGAACTCACCAAGTTTCCAAAGCCCACCGCAGCAACCTTTATGGATGGTGAATTTTTTAACGATATCAGTACCTGGTATGCTGATACTTTTCCATTCCGCGAGGCACTGTCTTCTGCTAACGCAAAAGTAAAAAAACTCTACGGAATCACAACAGAAGAGCTTCACGGGGAAGCGGTTCAGGGGGACGATATCCCGGATCCTGATGCAGAGATTACATCTACTCCTATTCCTACGGACACACCAACACCGACGCCCGAACCCGATGCGACAATTCACGCAGAACCCGAGAAAGCCGGACAAATTTACATCGTTGACAACAGAGGCTTTGAATTATACGGTTTCAGCCGTGCAGGTGCAGATGCATATATCAACATGATCAACACTGCTGCCACTCAGCTGAGCGGTATTGCTTCCGTTTATGATATTCTTGTTCCTACAAGTATTGCAGTTAATATCGACGCCGAGAACCAGGCTAAAATAAATTCCAGCAGTCAGGAAGATACCTTTGCTTATGTCTTTGGACATCTTGATCCATCTATTAAAAAGGTAGAAGTTCTGGAGACTTTGAAAAAACACAACAGTGAATATCTGTATTTTAAAACTGACCATCACTGGACTGCAGACGGCGCTTATTATGCATATCAGGAACTGATGAATGTCAAAGGCAAAACAGCCTCTCCACTGAGTTCCTATACGCGGCAGGAATTTGATGGTTTTGTAGGAACATTCTACTCCTACAGCGAAATGTCTGATTCCCTGAAGAACAATCCGGACACGGTAGTTGCCTATACACCTTCCTGCAACGATATGATTTATATCGACTCAAAAGGTGTGGAACACAACTGGAACGTCGTTACTGACGCATCCGGATATGCAGAAGGAAGCAAATACTACTGTTTTATCGGGGGGGATCAGCCTTACAGCCGTATAGATAACCCCAATATTACCGATGGTTCCTCTTGTGTTGTCATCAAAGAATCTTACGGTAATGCTTTTGTACCTTTCCTGGTAAACAGCTATCAGACTGTGCACGTTGTTGATTACCGTTATTATACAGGAAACCTGATTGATCTCGTAAAAACTAATAATATTCAGGATGTTATCTATATCAATAACGCCAATGCACTGATTGAAAGTGCAGCAAAAAACATGAACCGCATATTGACTCAATAAGCCAAAAGAAGCAGGTAACCCTTTACAGGATACATGCTTCTTTTTATTAGCTGTCTCATCCGGTTACTATCATTACTTCTCATTTTCATCTTCAATATAATCATTCAGAAGATCAACCAGATTTTCAATTAACTCTTTTACATTCATTTTATTTACTAATCCACTGTTTTCATCCTGATCCACCACAGTGTAAAAGCTGGAATCTCTGGGAATATAAGTCACAGTCACATTCTCCCGCCCGGTTCCTTTATATTCCAGAATCAACTCCGGGTCTTCTCCTGCACTTCTGTATTTTTCCAGACGGCTCTGGCATGTCATGGCCGCTGCAGTCCTGTAAAACTTCAGAAACAGATCTCCATCAACTTCTTTATCATTTACATAATAAGTGGTTTCAGTTTTTCCTTCTCCATCCTTCTCCACTACTCTTTTCAGTTGATATCTATGATTTTCATAAGTAACATTCAGACAATCAAGATCAGCAATCGCCAGATAGTCAACAGCCAGATTCCAATAGTCAAAAGCTTTCCCATTCAGAAGAACATCAATACTGCTCTGGGAAATACCATGAACTTCCTGTGAATCTCCCAGTCTGACATAATAATATCCGTCATCAGCCAGATTTCCTACATACAAAATCATCGTACGGGATACTTCAGATGTTGTCTTTTCTTGATCTGTATCTTCTGCTTCACCGCCATCACCCTCTGCAGCGCTCGTATTGGTATCTAAATTCGATTTTCCCGTGTCAGTCTCAGTATAATCCACAGCAACCACCATTTTGGGATTATCAAGGCCATATGCGCTCCAGTCCATACAATTATAACTATAATAGTTCCGAAAACTCAACCCCGCTGCTGCACTCTGCAGATTACCTGCCGCAGATGAATCCGCTGTTTTCCTGCTGCCATTTTCATCAGCCACAGACCATCCGGTGGAAGAATTGCCATCACTTTCCAGAATATAGGAATTTTCTTTCTTCTTTACCTCAACCTTCTTAATTGTTGAAGATATGATTGACGGCATTTCTTCTCCAACTGCATAATCAAGCAGGCTGCCTTCCAGCAAAGAATCTATATCATTTTCTACTGTATAAACTATGGTTCTTTCATCATTCAAATATAGATAAGTATCTCCTGTGGAAGGATTCTTATTTCCCACAGAAATACGTTCTGACTGTCCTTCTTCATTCTGAATTTCAATAATATTAACAGGCTCCTCCAGGCCATAATCTTTTAGATTTTTAATGTTTTCCAGAGTTCTTTCCTCTGTCATAGCAGATAATGAGGAAAGAATATAATCTATTTTAACAGTATCGGCCGGAAAGTCACCATCTTTATCAAGACGCCAGGTATCTTCCTGTTTCGTCCATCCGATATCTTCTCCTTCTATCATGAAAGAAATACGGTTGATATTTTCCAGAGAAATCAATGATGATTTTTCTGCTTCTTGCTGTACTGTCTCCTCTGCATTCTGAGAATTCCTGTTTTTTATCAGGAAATACATCCCCAGAAGCAGGCACAGAAGAATGACGCCTGCTATCAAAATTACTCCCCTTTTTTTCATTACTGTTTTCTCCTTTTAAACCAAATGACCGCACCAATAAGCAAAAACGTAACCGGTACCACAACGCAGGTAATAGTGCTCCAGTAGCTGGCATCATATTCCGGAACAGTAAGATAATCCATGGTAAGATCCTTACCTGTAACAGAAATTACCGGTGTTTCATTCTCGCACATCCATCCCAAAGTGGCCAGCACAAGCTCTGAATTGCCCCCCGAAACCTGCTGATCCGTACCTGCATCAATCAGACTGGCAGAACTGTAATATGCAATCTGTGTTGACTTTTCATCATTTATTTCTTCCGAAATACAAACCCCAAGATGAAATTGTCCTTCCTGATCTCCATCTTCTTTTTCGAAAGTCGTCATGTTTTCCACATCCGCCTTGATATAAGCATTTTCTGAGGTTGTCAGAATCGGTTCTATGGTTAGACTTTCTCTGTATTCATCCAGTATTTTAACTGACTGAGCAATCGGCATCAGCACATAACGGTTATCCAAAACCATTTCTGAGGTGATTTCTGTACTATTAATTGCAGGAACAAGATAATAGGGAACCTGCATAATATAATGTCTGCTGTCTCCTTCCAGAACCACACCATTTTCATAAGTCACACCATAATTTTCAAGTACGCTTTTCAGATTTTGCATTTCCAGATTGATATAATCAGTAAATATCATTGCTTTTCCGCCATTTTCCAGATAGGAAATGATTTTTTTCGCCTCATCTTCAGACAGATCATTCTGCGGTGACGCAATCAGCAGGCACCCTGCATCTTCCGGAACACCGTCTTCAGTCAGCAGATTCAAACTTTCTATCTGATAATTTGCCTTTTCCAGACTATTCTTCAGATCACTGTTCACTTTCATTTCACTGTGGCCTTCCAACGTATAAATCACCGGAAAATCATCGGATGTCACATAGGCAATTGCACTGTCAATCTGTCCCTCTCCGTCAAATCCTGTTGTACTGCTGCTTCCGGTATAATAATCGTAGTTCATTTCATAAAGGCTGTTATAATTCACCACTTTACTTTTATCACCATTTACTACGATAAGGCTATTATCCGTGAGCTGAGCATCTGTATACTGAGAAGCAAAATTCGGATATAATACTGGATCCTTTTTTTCTACCTTAATATGTTTTGAAGTTTCCTCATATCTTGTCAACATTTTCTGCAGGATATCATCCTCCTGCCCACTCTGTACCATATGATAAATCGTTACATCCTGATCCAGTTCGTCCAGAAATTCCACTGTTTTATCCGAAATTGTGTACAGTTTCTGACTACTCACATCGATCTGCGTATATTTCTCGGGAATTTCCGCAACAATCAAATTAATAACAACCACAACTGCAATCAGAATCAGGGTATATGCCATACTATAAGAACCGTTTTTTAATGTTTTTCTATTTTTCATGATTACCTCCTAATTCCAACGGCGTTTTACGATTATCTGCACAGAAAGGAACAGAAAAATAACAATAACAGACATAAAATAAACAATCCCCTGAATATCAAGGATACCACCGGTAAAGTTATCAAAATGACTTACAATGTTAAATATATCAAGTGCTTTCTGAATGCTTCCCTCAAATACGGATGATTTAACAATGTATACTGCAATCAAACCAGTCTCTCCAAGGATACCAATTACACCGGCAATCCAGATACTTTTTATCATATTGTAAACAATCACTGCCAGCACCACTACAAGAATCATATAAATCACAAATGATGCCATTGCCGTCACTGGTATCAATGATTCAATCCCTTCCATCATATAACACAGAAATAACGCAATAAATGTAATGACCGCCGCAATAACCGGATTTTCTGTGATTGACGAGAAAAAAACTCCCATGGAAATCTGAGCAAAACCAAGCAAAACAAAACCCAGTATCGCCGTATAGGACATTGGCACAGATACCGTTCCGTATTTCATCATAATCAACGGATACAGACTGATGATTATCATAGGTATCATATAAACAGTAATAAGTGCAAAATATTTTCCGATAACTACTTCCCCCACTGATACCGGCGCAGTCAAAAGCAGCTGATCTGTTTTCTGTTTTCTATCCTCCGCAATAGATTTCATAGTAAGAATCGGCACAAGAATCAGAAAAACAAAAGCAATTGCACTTAATGTACTTCCAAATATCGGATATGCCCCCTGAAGGTTATAAGCAGTAAAATAAATACCCTCCAGAAGCAGTATAAAAAATATAAAAACATATCCAATCATAGACGTCAAATAACTTTTTACCTCTCTTTTATAAATTGCTGTCATGAGCTGCCTCCTCCTGATTATTTTCATCCTCTATTTGTTTCTCCGGTATTTTCTTTTTCGTGGATGTATCTTCCTTTTCATTTTCCGTCAGTTCAAGGAATACATCTTCCAGAGAAATCCTGGTAGCCTGCATTTTCAAAATAGGCAGTTTGGCCTCAGCCAGTTTATAAAAAAGTTTTTCCCTGATATCAATACTTTCATCTGTTTTTATGGTAAAACTCACAATATTTTCTTCGTCGCTTTCATACTTCTTTCTGTCTTTTGCATCCCATTCCAGGCTCTGAATTTCTTCTACTGATTCCAGAATTTTTTCAACATCATTTTTCTTACCTTTAACCGTCATGTCCAGTGTATTGGACCCCAGCGCCATTTTTTCCAGGTTTTCCGTTGTATCACTGGCCACCAGTTTTCCATGATTGATGATCATTACATAATCACAGACCGCACTGATTTCCGACAGGATATGAGAACTCAGGATTATCGTGTGTTTTTTACTGAGACTTCTGATCAGTTCCCGAATATCTATGATTTGTTTGGGATCCAGACCTACAGTAGGTTCATCCAGAATCAGAATTTCCGGATATCCTAGAATTGCCTGTGCCAATCCTACCCTCTGTTTATAGCCTTTGGAAAGATTTCGGATCAAGCGTTCTCTCACGGCAGCAATACCAGTCATCTCCATAACCTGCTCCACCTGTTCTTTTCTTTTTGTTTTTTCAATCTTCTTCAAATCTGCTGCAAATTTCAAATATTCTTCTACAGTCATATCAAAATACAACGGCGGCTGTTCAGGAAGATATCCGATACATTTTTTCACTTTCTCCGGCTCTTCCAGAATGTTCATACCATTGATCAACACTTCGCCTTCCGTAGAAGCAAGATAACCAGTCATGATATTCATCGTCGTAGACTTTCCTGCACCATTAGGTCCAAGAAACCCATAAATCTGCCCCTTATCCACATGAAAGGAAAGATGATCCACCGCAAGATGATTCCCATACCTCTTCACCAGATTCTTCACTTCTATCACTTTTATGACCTCCTTCATACTTCAGAGATACTGCTGCCAGATGAGGAAACAATACCCTTATCTGATATATCATATAAAAAAAGTGTGATGAACTTTCAAAAAAAATGTGATGATTCTGTGAAACCACAAAACTGCACCAGGAAGAAATATTATATTTCTTCCTGGTGCAGTTTTTTCACTTAAACAATTTTTACTGTAATGGTTCTTTCGACGGCATTCCTGCTTTTCTGGGATATTTTCCAGGAGTTTTTTTCTCCTTGTTAATTATTATAAAGGAACGTTCCATATCTGTGTCTGCCAGACAAAATTTTTCAATTTTCGAGATTTTTCCTCCCAAAACAAACATTGCTTTTCTTGCCTGTTCGACTTCTTCTTCTATTTTGCCCGATTTATACGAGATAAATTCTCCCATACTTTTTACATAAGGAATACAGTATTCTGACAGTGTACTGAGGTTTGCCACTGCTCTGGATACACACACATCAAATTGTTCCCTATACTCTTTCTGTTTTGCGTAATCTTCCGCTCTTCCATGTATTGTTCGGATGTTTTCCAGGCCCAACTGGCTGATTACTTCATTCAGAAATTTTGTTCTTTTATTCAGAGAATCCAGCAATACTACTTCCAGATGCGGAAATGCTATTTTGAGTGGAATTCCTGGAAATCCTGCTCCTGTTCCAATGTCTATCAGGTTTTTCACCTGATGAAAATCACACACTTTCACAGCCGCCAGACTGTCCACAAAATGCTTTTCCATCACTTCCTCATACTCTGTGATTGCAGTAAGATTCATAAAAGAATTCCATTCTACCAAAAGTTCATAATACCGGATAAACTGCTGAATCTGTTTTTCACTGAGTGCAATTCCCAGCTGCTTTGTTCCTTTCACTAAAGTATCTGTAGAGTACTGACTCATTGTCTCTTCCTCCGTATTCACGTTTATTCCTGCGAGCAACGAGCCAAGCAGACATGCTTGCATGTCCATTTGGCGACTGCCGCGAGGGTCAAAGACCCCGATGCTTGTATCGCTACAATTTTGATGCCCCGTATGCTTGCATCGGGGTCTTTTACTTGCCTCCCAGGTATACCAGCAATACAGACACATCTGCCGGTGAAACTCCTGCAATTCTGGATGCCTGTCCGATATTCATGGGCTGATACATTTTCAGTTTCTGCACTGCCTCGATCCGCAGGCTTTTAATCTGATCGTAATCAATATCTGCCGGAATCTGTTTCTTTTCCAGCTTTTTAAACTGTTCTACCTGCTTTAACTGACGGCGGATATATCCATCATACTTGATATTAATGTTAACCTGTTCCTGAATATCATGACACAGCTGAGGTCTGTTTTTATCGATAGGCGCCAGAATCTCATACGTTAATTCCGGACGGCGAATCAATTCTCCCAGTGTAGAACCCGATGTAAGCGGTGTGCTGTGATATGCTTCCAGAAGTTCCTGTACTTCAGGTGAAGTGCCTACCGTAGCTTTTTCCACTCGCTCTATCTCTTCTTCTATCATTTTTTCCTTCTGTAAAAGATCCTGATACTGTTCTTCACTGATCAGTCCTACCTCATACCCTTTTTTTCTCAGGCGCAAATCTGCATTATCCTGTCTGAGGAGCAGACGATATTCTGCCCGACTGGTCATCATCCGGTAAGGTTCATGGTTTTCTTTCGTTACCAGATCATCAATCAGCACACCAATATAAGCCTCTGATCGGTCAAGTACCAGAAGTTCTTTTCCCTTGATTTTCAGTGCTGCATTGATACCCGCAATCAGGCCCTGTGCTGCCGCTTCTTCATACCCTGAACTTCCATTAAACTGGCCGCCGCTGAACAGGTTCTTAATATTCTTAAACTCCAGCGTTGCCTTAAGCTGTCTTGGATTGATACAGTCATATTCAATTGCGTACGCATTGCGGACGATTTTAGCATGTTCCAGTCCCGGTACAGAATGATACATCTCATGCTGAACATCTTCCGGCAGAGAACTGGACATTCCTCCCACATACATCTCATTCGTATTCAGCCCTTCCGGTTCAATAAATACCTGATGACGCGGTTTATCCGAGAATTTTACCACCTTATCCTCGATAGAAGGGCAATACCGGGGACCTGTTCCCTCAATCATACCGGAATACAGCGGTGAACGATCCAGATTGGCCCGGATGATATCGTGGGTCTTCTCATTCGTATAAGTGAGCCAGCAGGATACCTGATCAATCTGCACACTCTCCGGATCTGTTGAGAACGAAAACGGAACAACCCTCTCATCGCCCTTCTGCTCTTCCATCTTTGAAAAATCAACGGTTCTTTTATCAATTCTGGCAGGAGTACCTGTCTTAAACCGAAACATTTCCACGCCATTTTCTCGCAGCGAATCCGTCAGATAATTGGCTGCCTGCAGCCCGTTAGGTCCTGTATAATTGCTCACATCTCCATAGATACATCTTGCTTTCAGATAAGTCCCTGTACACAGAACCACCGCTTTACACAGATATGTAGCTCCAGAGTAGGTTTTTACTCCTTTTACCACACCCTCTTCCACAATCAGTTCTGTTACTTCTGCCTGTTTGATTGTCAGATGATCTGTGTTTTCCAGCACCTGACGCATAGCATTACTGTAATTCTTTTTGTCAGCCTGCGCGCGCAGGGAATGAACGGCAGGCCCTTTCGATTTATTCAGCATCTTAGACTGGATAAAGGTCTGATCAATCACCTTTCCCATTTCTCCGCCCAATGCATCAATTTCTTTTACCAGATGTCCTTTAGAACTTCCGCCAATATTGGGGTTGCAGGGCATCAGTGCAATGCTGTCCACACTGACAGTAAATACGATGGTCTCCATGCCCAACCTTGCTGCTGCAAGAGAAGCTTCACATCCCGCATGACCGGCACCTATGACCGCCACATCATAATGTTCCACCAAATTATTCATCTTCTATCGTCTCCTCTGTTCGCCGGTTACGGCAAACGGTTATTTTCCTGTACAAAATTTGCTGAATATCTCATTGACCAGATCTTCTCCCACAGATTCTCCCGTAATACTTCCGAGAGCTTCATAAGCACTCATCAGGTCAATGGAAAAGAAATCTTCCGGCATTTCCATGGCAATGCTGTTTTCCACCATAGTCAGACTGGCATACGCATCTTCCAGAGCTTTTTTATGCCTTACATTCGTAATATAAACCTCATCATTAAAGGAGATATCCCCCTGAAAAAACATCTTTCTGATTTTTTCTTCCAGAAGATCAACTCCCTGTTCCTTTCTTGCAGAAATCGGAATAATCGGCTGACTGGTCTTTTTCTGAAGCATTTCCACGGTAACCACCGGCTCCAGATCACTCTTATTTAATAAGACAATGGCTTTCTTTTCTTTCAAAAGTTCCAGTATTTCCTCATCATTCTCATCCAGTTCCGTAGAGGTGTCAACCACATACAAAATCAGATCTGCATCCTTTGCATAGGTTCTTGCCCTCTCTACACCGATTTTTTCCACGGTATCTTCTGTGCTTCTTATCCCTGCCGTATCCATCATTTTCAGAGAAATCCCCTGCAATACGATTGTTTCCTCAAGGACATCTCTGGTGGTCCCTGCAATGTCTGTGACAATCGCTTTCTCTTCTCCCACCAGACAATTCAGAAGCGAAGACTTTCCGGCGTTTGGCTTTCCTACAATTACAGTCCGGATTCCTTCCCGTATCATTTTACCTTCTGAGAAAGAATCAATCAACCTTTTCAGCTTTTCTTTTTCTTTTTTTACTACATCAGCAAGTTCCTGCCCATATCCTTCCAGACTGATATGTTCCGGATCATCCAGTGCTGATTCAATATACGCAATATGATATATAATCTTACTTCTTATATTCTGAATAGACTGAAGCAGAGAACCTTTCAACTGGCTCATCGAGCTTTTCAGCGCATATTCACTCTGTGCCTGAATCACATCCATGACCGCTTCTGCCTGAGACAAATCAATTCTTCCATTTAAGAAAGCTCTTTTTGTAAATTCTCCCGGCTCTGCCGGGCGTGCCCCTGCATGGATCACCGCATCCAGTACTTTTCTCATAGCCAGCACACCGCCATGACAGTCTATCTCAACCGTATCCTCACCTGTATAGCTGCGGGGACCTTTCATGATCATCACCAGAACTTCATCGACCAGTTGTTCTCCATCATAGATAAATCCATAATGAATGGTGTGGCTTGCAGCCTTTCTGATGTCTTTTTTCCCACCTTTAGAGCGGTAAACTCTCCCGGCAATCTCAAGTGCTTCTTCTCCGCTAATCCGGACAATCCCTATACCGGAAGCTGTCATTGCCGTCGCAACGGCTGCAATGGTATCTCCATTCATTTTCATCATACCTCCGTTTTCCTTTTTCCATAATCCCAATAAAGGAAAAGATGTTATCCCCTTACCCCGGCAATAACATCTTTCTCAATTTCTTATCTTCCTTTGTAAACAACTACTACATGGCGATACGGCTCATTTCCTTCGCTGTAGGTCTCTACATACTTGTTTCCCTGAAGTGCAGAGTGGATAATTCTTCTTTCATACGGATTCATCGGCTCCAGCACAACAGCTTTTCTTGTTTTACGCACTTTAAATGCAATATTTCTGGCAAGATTCTCCAGAGTATCTTTTCTGCGGCTTCTGTAATTCTCCGTATCCAGTTTCACTCTTACATAGTTTTCCTGCTCTTTATTTACCACCAGACTGGTCAGGTACTGAAGAGAATCAAGTGTCTGACCTCTTTTTCCGATCAGAATACCCATATCCTCACCGTCAAAATTAATATCCAGACTGTCATTCTCTTTATCATATACAATCTGAATATCTACAGGAAGTTCCATTGCCTTAAACACACCTGCCAGGAACTTTTCTGCATCTTTTTTCATTGCAGCGACCTGTTCGTCTGTACGGACAACCGGTTTTTTCTCTTCCTTCTTAACTTCCGGTTTTGGTTCTTTTTTTACCGGAGCTTCTTTCTCTGCCGGTTCCTTTACACTTTCCTTTACAGCTTCCTTCTCTGCCGGTTTATTATTTTCTTTCTTCGGAGGCTTGGGAGCATCCTTCTTCACTTCTTTTTTAGGCTCTTTTACAGCCTCTTTTCTGGGTTCTTTATTCTCTTTTTTTGCTTCCTTTTTGGGTTCTTTTTTAATATCTTTACGAGGCTCTTTTTTTGGTTCTTTCCGAACAGCTTCTTTTTTCTGTTCTTCCTTTTTCAGTTCCTCCAGAATATTAAACTCTTCCTCTTCCGCTTTTCTTCGAACCCGGATAATTGCCGGTTTACTTCCGATACCAAAAAATCCTGAGGTTCCTTCACGGACAACTTCTATCTCCAGGTTATCACTGGAAATCCCAAACTCCAGACACGCTTTAGTGATTGCTTCATCTACAGTTTTTGCCGTAATCTCTCTGAACTCCATTGCCCTTCCCCCTATTTCTTCTTGTTTTTCTCATCAAACTGTTTTACCATATTGGCTTTCGCAGCAAGACTTCCCGGTTTGTACTCCGTATTTTTATAATATTCCGTAGATTTTTTCATCCGCTCTGCTTTTTCTTCCGCAGTCAGCCCCTGTTTCTTTTCCGACTGCTGAATATTTTTCACATTCATTCTTGCCTGCTGATTGATCTGCTGAGGATTATATCCTCTCTTTTCCATTTTCTTTTTCATCTTTTCCTGATTTTTACGGATATATTCTTCCATATCCATGGTATCCATTTTTTTGTTCAGGAAAACCTGCTGAATGCTTCGGATCACAGCACCAACTACCCAGTAGATACCGATACCTACAGGAAATGAAAAACAGAATACCGCTGACATAACCGGCATAATCGTGTTCATGCTCTTCATGGAAGCTTCCATGGTACTTGGTGCTTCACTGCTGTTATTCTGGGGCTGCGGCATCAATTTGTAGTTCATCCACTGAGTAAACCATGCCAGAACCGGAATCATCGCAGCGGCAATGATCATAATCCAGCCGGATGCACCACCCTGAGCCCATCCTGATTTGATGACAGCCATCGGAGTATCGGAAATATTCAAAATCAGGAACTGGTTAATATGTTCTGCCTGTCTGGCAACTTTGTCAAATGCATCTGCATGTGCACTGAACTCCGGAAGTTTGGCAAACAGTTCCATCTGAGAAGGTGAAAGTTTATATAAGAAATCAATAATTGTTTCTTTTGTAAATTCTGTATTGGCGGTAATGCCATACATACTGATACTGTTATCTGTCAGGAACTTGCTGATTATATCACCAAAACCATTCACTGACATAATGTTGGAAGCAAGACCTGTAAATACATTTCTTACTCCTGAAATATAACCGGGAATATGATAAATAACCTGATACAGTGCCAACAGTACAGGCATCTGAATCAAAAGCTGCACACAGCTTCCGGTAGGGGATACTCCGTATTTCTGATAAACAGCATTTAATTCTTCATTCTGTTTCATCATGGAGTCATTATCTTTTTTCCCTTTGTACTTCTTCTGAATTCTCTGTATTTCCGGCTGCATGATACTGTTCATCTTTGAAAACTTCTGCTGCTTAACCTGCAGAGGCATCATTGCCATATAAACGACAAGAGTGAACAGAATGATGGCAAGACCGATATTGGGAATACCTATCACATTCAGAAGCGCATAGATTGCATTAATAACCCATCCAAGAATGCTACAAATCCATCCAATGATAGGAGTTGTAACTTTTGTCATCACAATATTCAATTAAGTTTCCTCCTTCAATAAACATGCCTGTTTTGCAGGTACAATCATGAAGGAACATATCCTTTTCTCCTACGGTACAGGATCAAATCCACCTTTAGAAAACGGATTGCACCTTAAAATTCTCCATGCAGCTAACAGACCGCCCTTCAATGCCCCATACTTTTCAATTGCTTCCAGCCCATACTGAGAACAGGAAGGAATATAAGGACATTTGGTACTCTTTAAAGGAGACAAAAACTTCTGATAAAATCTAATTGCTTTGATCATTAACTTTTTCATGATGTTCATCCTTATGATCATGTTCAACAATTTTATGCAGCCTGCCAAGGTGTAGCAATGCACTCTCAATCTCACGAAACGTTCTCTCTTTTGCACTGACGCGGGCTACAACGACGATATCCACCCCTCTATGAAATTCCTGTTCATGCAGACGATAACTTTCTCTTACCAGCCTGCAGAGCCGATGGCGCACTACACTATTGCCCACCTTCTTACTAACGGAGATTCCGATTCTGTTTTTTTCCAGCTGGTTCTCTTTTACATACATGACTAAATATTTATTCACATAAGATGTCCCTGTTTTATAAACCTGCTGAAAATCTCTGTTTTTTTTCAAGCTCTCTGAATATTCCATAGAAATCTTCCTTTAAAGAATTGATAGATTTTATTCCCGCGAGCAACGAGCCAGGCGGACATGCTTGCATGTCCATTTGGCGACTGCCGCGAGGGTCAAAGACCCCGATGCTTGCATCGGGGTTTTTGACTTCATGTATAGAAGAAAAGACCACAAATCTGCGGTCTTATGCTGATAATTTTTTTCTTCCTTTTAATCTTCTGGCTGCAAGTACTTTTCTGCCGCCTTTTGTGCTCATTCTTGCTCTGAATCCGTGAACTTTGGATCTGGATCTCTTTTTCGGCTGAAATGTCATTTTCATATTAAAGGCACCTCCTTCAAAACCGATTATTCGGTTGTATTATCTTCATGTATGTCAGAAAACATCATTTCAATTATATTCATAAACATTTGTCAAGTCAAGCAAAATCGAGGATTTTTTGTATTCAAAACCCATTTTTCTTTGTCCCTGTCAAAATAATCGCCTTATCACTTGAATCACCTGTGGTAATATGTGCAATTCTTTTTATTCGTAAACTTGTACAAAAAGATTTACTTATGTTATAATAATGAAAAAGATATAAAGGAGATATGTAATATGTTTATTACCAACGATATTAAATACGTAGGCGTAAATGATCATGAAGTCGACCTTTTTGAAGGTCAGTACGTTGTTCCCAACGGCATGGCATACAACTCCTATGTAATTATGGATGAAAAAGTTGCTGTTATGGATACCGTAGATGTCCGTTTCAAACATGAATGGCTGGATCAGATTGGAGCACTCCTGGGTGATCGTCAGCCGGATTATCTGATCATTCAGCATATGGAACCGGATCACTCTGCCAACATTGCCAATTTCATGCAGCTGTACTCGAAAACTACCATCGTTTCCAGTGCAAAAGCTTTCACTATGATGAAACAGTTCTTCGGAACAGATTTTGCAGACAGATGCATCGTCATCAAAGAAGGAGATACTCTTTCTCTCGGAAAGCACACTCTCGCTTTTGTTGCTGCTCCTATGGTTCACTGGCCTGAAGTTATGGTTACTTATGACACCTTTGACAAAGTTCTTTTCTCTGCAGACGGCTTCGGCAAATTCGGTGCTCTGGATGTGGAAGAAGACTGGGCATGTGAAGCACGCCGCTATTATATTGGTATTGTAGGCAAATACGGTACACAGGTACAGAATCTTCTGAAAAAGGCAGCAGGACTGGATATCCAGACCATCTGTCCTCTTCATGGTCCGATATTAAAGGAAAATCTGGGCTATTATCTGGGTCTGTATAATACCTGGTCATCCTATGAAGCAGAATCCGAAGGTATCGTCATCGCTTATACCTCCGTATATGGCAATACAAAAAAAGCAGTTAATATTCTGGCCGACAAGCTCCGCGAAAAAGGATGCCCAAAGGTTGTAGTTCACGATCTGGCCCGCACTGACATGGCTGAAGCTGTGGAAGATGCATTCCGCTACAACAAACTGGTTCTGGCTACTACCACCTATAATGCAGGTATTTTCCCATTCATGCGTGACTTTATTGATCATCTGACTGAAAGAAATTATCAGAACCGCACAATTGCCCTGATTGAAAATGGTTCCTGGGCACCTATGGCAACAAAAGTCATGGCAAAAATGTTTGAAGGAAGTAAAAAACTAACATTTACCGACAACAATGTACGCATTATGTCAGCCCTGAATGAAGAAAGCAGTGCTCAGCTGGAAGCTCTGGCTGATGAATTGTGCCGTGACTATATTGCACAGCATACCGAAACAGCTAATAAAAATGATCTTACTGCTTTGTTCAACATCGGTTATGGTCTGTATGTAGTAACTTCCAATGATGGTAAAAAGGATAATGGTCTGATTGTCAATACCGTATCCCAGGTAACAAACACACCGAACCGTATTGCCGTTACCATTAACAAAGCAAACTACTCTCACCATGTAATTAAACAGACAGGTATCATGAACCTGAACTGTCTGTCCACAGATGCTCCGTTCCATGTATTTGAAAACTTTGGATTCCAGAGCGGAAGAACTGCAGACAAATTTGCCGGCTGGGAACCGCTCCGTTCCGATAACGGACTGGTATTCCTTCCCAAATACATTAACTCCTTTATGTCTCTGAAGGTAGAACAGTACATTGATCTGGACACCCACGGAATGTTCATCTGCAGCATCACCGAATCCAGAGTAATGTCCAGCCTGGAAACCATGACTTATAACTATTACCAGAGCAATGTAAAACCGAAACCGGCTACCGAAGGCAAAAAAGGCTTTGTCTGCAAAGTATGCGGATACATCTATGAAGGAGAAGAACTTCCCGATGACTACATCTGCCCGCTGTGCAAACATGGCGTTGCTGATTTCGAACCGATTGCATAAATATATGACTACCAATCGATACTTTCTACAAATCTAAATTTTCCACCGGGGTCTATACAGCATTTTTGTATAAACCCCGGATTCTTCAATTCCCATTTATCCTCACTTTTTCCAATGCTACCATCACCCATATTGTTTCATCTGGAACAGAACAGGAAAATTTTTATCATTTTATTCTGAAGCATTGGGAAAAGTGAGTCCGAAGAGCTCCGCAACCGGCCACTGGCAGGTTGCTACACACACTAAGGCGTCCGACGCTTACGGAGACTTTGGCGCGAAGGCTTTCCTGAGCGTCAATTTAGTCGAAGTTAGCGGCTAGCTGAGGAGGAACGACCTGCTTCAGAATAAAATGATAAAAATTTTCCGTCCTCTTTCCAGCGAAACAACAAACTATACTTAACCACAATTTATGCACATAGCTCACCCCTGTTTATCCACATATTGTGGATAATTTGTGGATAACTCACTTTTTCCTTGTGTATATCCTGTGTATATATTATGGATAATTTACAAATTCCCCTGTTTTTCAATGTTTTTCGGTGTGTATAACTAGTTTACCATAGCTTTCGACATTGTGGTTATTTCACATTATATTTGTTTTTTTATATACTTATCCACATTTTAGCATTGATTAAATTTTAAATTTATTATAAGATATAGTAGAGATATTATAGATAAGAATACTTACCTAATTTTTGAGAAACATGTACTGCAGGTTTCTTTTTTTGGCGGTCAAAAAAATTTTTCTACCCCTGCACTACTAACGGAGGAAATCATGGACATTATTTACGAAAAATGGGACGAAATACTGGAAACAGTCAAGAAAGAACACGAACTTTCTGATGTTTCCTTTAAAACATGGCTGAAACCATTGAAAATTCATAAGATTGATGACCAGGTGGTAACCATCCTGGTTCCTTCCCAGCAGGTAGGTCTGAACTACATCAGCAAAAAATATGCACTTCCACTGAAAGTGGCTATTTCCGAACTTACCGGAGAAGATTATGATATTCATTTTATTCTTCCCGAAGATGTAGTTGCGGAAGAAAAAGAAAAGCCAGTGCCGGCCAATTTTACAATGAACAAAGAACTGGCTAACCTGAATCCCAAATATACTTTCGACACTTTTGTTGTCGGCAGCAACAATAAGTTTGCACATGCAGCTTCACTGGCAGTAGCTGAATCTCCGGGAGAAATTTACAATCCTCTCTTCCTGTACGGAGGCGTTGGACTTGGAAAAACTCACCTGATGCATTCCGTTGCCCATTTTATATTAGAAAGAAATCCTTCAACTAAAATTTTATATACTACCAGTGAATCTTTTACCAATGAGCTGATTGAAGCAATCCGTAACGGAAATAATACCGCCATGACAAAATTCCGTGAAAAGTACAGAAACATCGATGTTCTCCTGATTGATGATATTCAGTTTATTATAGGAAAAGAATCCACCCAGGAAGAATTTTTCCATACCTTTAATGCTCTGCACGGGGCTAAAAAACAGATCATTATTTCCAGTGATAAGCCTCCAAAAGATATGGAAATCCTGGAAGACCGTATCCGTTCCCGGTTTGAATGGGGGCTTCTGGCAGACATTTCGTCACCTGACTATGAAACCCGTGTGGCCATTCTCAGAAAAAAAGAAGAAATGGACGGCTATAATCTTGATGATGCCATCATTGAATATATTGCCAAAAACATTAAATCCAACATCCGTGAGCTGGAAGGCTCTCTGAATAAAATTATTGCCTATGCCAATCTGGAGAAACGTGAAATTACGATGGAACTGGCAGAAAGTGTACTGAAAGATATTATTTCTCCCAATGAGAAAAAGATTATTACACCTGAATATATTGTAAATACAGTAGCAGAACATTTTGACATTACGCCGGAGGACATTGCAGGCTCAAAAAGAAACAGCAAAATTGTCTATCCACGACAAATTGCCATGTATCTTTGCCGGGAATTAACCAACATTCCCCTTAAATCCATCGGTAAATGTCTGGGAAATCGAGATCACACCACGATCATGCATGGCTGTGAAAAAATAGAACAGGAATTGCAGACTTCTCCCACAACGCAGAAGGTCATCGACATCCTTAAGAAAAAGCTTCAGCCTGGCAGCTAATTATCCACATCCAAAATGTGAATCCTATGTGTACAGTTTGTGGACAACTTTAACCAAAAAAGTAATTCACACTTCATTCACATGATTCTTCTACTGGATGCACAAAGTTATCCTTACCCAAAAAAGCTTTATTTTTAGGGTTTGTTTTACTTTTACACATTTTCACAGCCCCTACTACGAATACTACGGATTTTTTATTATGATTAGATTAATGAACCACAGGTTCAAGGAAGGAAGTTATTCACATTATGAAATTAATCTGTTCCAAAAATGAATTACTGAAAAGCGTAAACATAGTACTCAAAGCAGTACCATCAAAAACAACCATGCCTATTCTCGAATGTATTCTACTTGATGCTTCTGCTTCAGAGATTAGATTTACAGCCAATGATATGGAACTGGGAATTGAAACAAAAGTAAAAGGCATCATTGAAGAAAAGGGAATTATTGCTCTTGACGCAAAAATTTTCTCTGATATTATCCGCAAACTTCCTGATAATGACGTCTATATTTCTACAGATGCAAATTATAACACTACAATTACCTGTGAGAAAGCCCGTTTTGTTATTCCGGGAAAAGATGGAGAAGATTTCGCTTATCTTCCTGTTATTGAAAAAACGGAAGGAATAGAACTGTCTCAATTTACATTGAAAGAACTCATTCGTCAGACTATTTTTTCTATTGCCGTCAATGAAAACAGTAAACTGATGACTGGTGAACTTTTTGAAATCAAGAATAATATACTGAAGGTTGTTTCTCTGGACGGACACAGAATATCAATCCGCAAGATAGAGCTGAATGACGACTATGCGGATCGAAAGGTTGTAGTTCCGGGAAAAACTTTAAATGAAATCAGTAAAATACTTTCGGGCGAAGTAGAAGATAAAGTGAAAATTTTCTTTACCGAAAATCATATTGTTTTTGAGTTTGATGATACAGTTGTTGTTTCCCGCCTGATTGAAGGCGAATATTTCCGTATCGACCAGATGCTTTCCAGTGATTATGAAACAAAAATTCAGATAAATAAGAAGGAATTTCTGGATTGTATTGACAGAGCCACTCTTTTTGTTAAAGAGAGTGACAAAAAACCGATTATTATCAATATTGAAAATGAAAGTATGCAGCTGAATATCAATACCCAGATTGGTTCCATGAAAGAAGATATTGATATTGAAAAAGAGGGAAAAGACATCATGATCGGCTTCAATCCCAAATTTTTGATTGATGCACTGAAGGTTATTGATGATGAAAAAGTCATGATCTATTTGGTGAATCCCAAAGCACCATGCTTTATTAAAGATGAAAAAGAGTCATATATTTACCTGATTCTTCCGGTAAATTTTAATTCCATGCGGTAAGAAAGTGAGAAAATATGGAAATTATAAAGTTAAGAGATGAATTTATTAAGTTAGGACAGGCACTGAAGGCTGCCAGTCTGGTTGAGGATGGGGTAGAAGCAAAACTGGTGATTCAGGATGGTCTGGTCAAAGTCAATGGTGAGACTGATACCCGGAGAGGAAGAAAACTTTACGATGGGGATGTTGTCTCTTTTGACGGACAGGACATCAGAATAGAGAAATAACTATGTATATAGAATCTTTGGAACTTAAAAATTATAGAAATTATGAATATTTATGCATTGATTTCAGCTCTGGTACGAATATACTTTACGGTGATAATGCACAGGGTAAGACGAATGTACTGGAAGCTGTCTATCTGTGTGGTACAACCAAATCCCACAGGGGGAGCAAGGATAAAGAGGTCATACGTTTCGAACAGGGAGAATCCCATATTCGAATGATGGTAAATAAGGACGGTGTTTCGCACAAAATAGATATGCATCTTAAAAAAAATAAGTCCAAAGGCATTGCAATTGACGGAATACCGATAAAAAAGGCATCTCAGCTTTTTGGTATCGTCAACCTGGTTTTTTTCTCTCCGGAAGATCTGAATATTATAAAAAACGGTCCTTCTGAGAGAAGGCGTTTTCTTGATCTGGAACTTTGCCAGCTTTCAAAAATATATCTGCAGGATCTGGCTGATTATAATAAAATTTTGAATCAGAGAAATAAGTTACTGAAAGATATCAGTTTTTCTCCCGGCCTGGCGGATACGCTGGATATCTGGGATATACAGCTTTGCGCTTACGGAAAAAAGATCATTCATATTCGAAAACAGTTCATGGAAGAATTGAATTTGATTATTCATCAGATTCACGGCAGACTGACGGGAGATAAAGAAGATATTTGTCTTGAATATGAGCCGGATGTGAATGAGGATGAATTTGAAACAAGGCTGGCATCGGCAAGGGATAAAGATTTAAAAATGAAAGTGTCATCAACCGGCCCGCACAGAGACGATTTTTGTGTGCGTGTGAATGGCATCGATATCCGTAAGTTTGGTTCCCAGGGACAGCAGAGAACAGCGGCCCTTTCCCTGAAAATGGCCGAACTGCGTCTGGTAAAGAACAGGATTCATGATGATCCGGTTCTTCTGCTGGATGATGTGCTGTCTGAACTGGACAGCGGAAGGCAAAATTATTTATTGAAAAGTATCAACAACATTCAGACAATGATAACATGTACAGGTTTGGATGAATTTATACAAAATCAGTTTTCCATTAACAGAGTTTTCCGGGTTACTGACGGAAAAGTAAGCATCATTGAGGAGGATTAGGATGAGTACACAATACGGAGCAGATCAGATCCAGATATTAGAAGGTTTGGAAGCAGTCAGAAAACGTCCCGGAATGTATATTGGAAGTACATCAACGAGAGGTCTTCATCACCTGGTATATGAAATTGTAGATAATGCAGTGGATGAAGCCCTGGCTGGATTTTGTAATTTAATTGATGTGACAATTCATAAAGATAATTCTATCACGGTGATAGATAACGGGCGGGGAATTCCCGTAGGTATTAACCATAAAGCTGGGATCCCGGCCGTGGAAGTGGTATTCACGATTCTCCATGCAGGAGGAAAGTTCGGCGGTGGAGGATATAAAGTATCAGGAGGTCTTCATGGTGTAGGCGCCTCTGTAGTAAATGCTCTTTCTGAATGGCTGGAGGTTACTATTTTTTCCGAAGGAAAAATGTATCGCCAGAGATATGAGAGGGGAAAAACCATTTACAAGCTGAAAGTGGTAGGTGAATGTGAACCGGAAAAGACAGGAACGCAGGTTACTTTCTTGCCGGATAAAGAAATTTTTGAGGATACGGTATTTGATTTTGATACATTAAAACAGAGATTCCGGGAAATGGCTTTCCTGACGAAAGGTCTGAAGATACGTCTTACAGATGAGCGCGGAGAAAAAAATGTATCAAAAGAATTCCACTATGAAGGAGGAATTAAAGAATTTGTTACTTACCTGAACAGAAGTAAGACTGCATTGTACCCTGAAATTATTTACTGTGAGGGAGAAAAAGACGGTGTTGTGGTGGAAGTAGCCATGCAGCACAATGACTCTTACAATGAGACGACCTACGGTTTTGTCAATAATATTACAACGCCGGAGGGTGGAACGCATATCGTGGGCTTTAGAAATGCACTCACAAAAACCTTTAATGATTATGCGAAAAAAAATAAATTGCTGAAAGATACAGAAAAACTGGCAGGTGAAGATATTCGTGAAGGTCTGACTGCGATTGTAAGCGTAAAAATTGAGGAGCCTCAGTTTGAAGGTCAGACCAAGCAGAAGCTGGGTAACAGTGAAGCCAGAGGTGCTGTGGACAATGTGGTAAGCAGTATTCTGGAAATTTTCCTGGAACAGAATCCGTCAGTGGCAAAGATTATTATCGAAAAATCCATTTTGTCACAGCGGGCAAGGGATGCGGCCAGAAAAGCCAGAGATCTGACCAGAAGAAAATCTGCACTGGAGGGGATGTCTCTTCCTGGTAAGCTGGCAGATTGTACGGATAAAAATCCTGAGAACTGTGAGATTTATATTGTTGAGGGAGACTCTGCAGGAGGATCTGCCAAAACAGCAAGAAGCCGTGCAACGCAGGCGATTCTTCCTCTGAGAGGAAAAATTCTTAATGTGGAAAAGGCCAGACTGGATCGTATCTATGGTAACGCTGAGATTAAAGCGATGATCACTGCTTTTGGAACGGGTATTCATGAAGATTTTGATATAACGAAACTGCGGTATCATAAAATCATTATTATGACGGATGCTGATGTGGATGGAGCTCATATTGCGACCCTTATGCTGACATTCCTGTACCGTTTTATGCCGGAATTGATTAAGCAGGGATACGTCTACCTGGCACAGCCGCCGCTTTATAAGATTGAGAGAAATAAAAAAATATGGTATGCGTACAATGATGTGGAATTAAATAAAATCCTTTCTGAGATTGGACGCGATAACAGTAATAAGATTCAGCGATATAAAGGTCTGGGAGAAATGGATGCGGATCAGCTTTGGGAAACCACTATGGATCCGGAACGAAGGGTTCTTCTTCGGGTTACTATGGATGAGGAGTCTTCCTCTGAACTGGATCTTACCTTTACTACGCTGATGGGTGATAAAGTAGAACCCCGCCGGGAATTTATTGAAGAAAATGCATTAAAAGTGAAAAACCTTGATATCTGATGAGATTTCATAAGATTCGCAAAATAAGGAGAAAAAGATGGAAGATAATGTTTTTGATAAAGTCCAGGAAGTGGATTTGAAAAAGACAATGGAAGAGTCTTATATTGATTACGCCATGAGTGTAATTGCATCCAGGGCTCTTCCGGACGTCAGAGATGGTCTGAAACCTGTACAGCGGCGTGTGTTGTTTTCTATGATCGAATTAAACAACGGTCCGGATAAACCTCACAGAAAATGTGCCCGTATCGTTGGTGATACCATGGGTAAATATCATCCGCATGGAGACAGCTCTATCTATGGAGCACTGGTCAATATGGCTCAGGAATGGTCTACACGCTATCCTCTGGTAGACGGTCATGGAAACTTTGGTTCTGTGGATGGAGACGGAGCGGCTGCCATGCGATATACAGAGGCTCGTCTCAGCAAAATTTCTATGGAAATGCTGGCTGATATTAATAAAAATACAGTTGATTTTGCGCCTAACTTTGATGAGACAGAAAAAGAGCCTGTAGTTCTGCCGGCCAGATACCCCAATCTTCTGGTAAATGGCACCTCAGGTATTGCCGTAGGTATGGCAACGAATATTCCTCCTCATAACCTGAAAGAGGTTATTTATGCTGTGGTTAAAATCATTGATAACATCATTGAGGAAGACCGGGAGACAACGATGGAGGAACTTCTGAAGATTGTTAAAGGTCCTGATTTCCCAACAGGAGCTACCATCCTGGGTACCAGAGGGATTGAGGAGGCGTACCGGACTGGTCGGGGGAAAATTCGTGTCAGAGCAGTGACAAATATAGAGACTCTGCCAAACGGAAAGAGTCAGATTATCGTGACTGAGCTTCCCTATATGGTGAATAAGGCGCGTCTGATCGAAAAGATTGCTGATCTTGTAAAAGAAAAGAAAATTGAAGGTATAACGGATTTGAATGATCATTCCAGCAGGGAAGGTATGAGAATCTGTATTGAACTTCGAAGAGATGTAAACGCAAATGTAATTTTGAATAAATTATACAAACATACACAGCTGCAGGATACTTTTGGTGTTATTATGCTGGCTCTTGTCAATAATCAGCCCAAAGTTATGAATCTGCTGGAAATTTTACAGCATTATCTGGCACATCAGGAGGATGTGGTAACCAGAAGAACCAGATACGATCTGAATAAGGCACAGGAACGTGCCCATATTTTGGAAGGTCTGCTGAAAGCACTGGACAACATTGACCGGGTGATTCAGATTATCCGCGGTTCCCGAAATACGCAGGCTGCAAAAGAAGGATTGATAGAAGAATTTGCTCTGACAGATGTCCAGGCTCAGGCAATTGTAGATATGCGTCTGAAAACACTTACCGGTCTGGAAAGAGAAAAGCTGGAAGCTGAATATAAAGAATTGATGGAAAAAATCCGGAAGCTGCAGGCGATATTGGCAGACAGAAATATGCTCCTGCGTGTGATTCGTGAGGAAATCCTTGCTATTGCAGAAAAATATGGCGATGAAAGAAGAACTGCCATCGGTTTTGATGATTATGATATTTCCATGGAAGATATGATTCCAAATGAAAATACTGTCATTACTATGACGAAGCTGGGATATATCAAGCGAATGACGGTGGATAATTTCCGCAATCAAAACAGAGGCGGAAAAGGAATCAAAGGCATGCAGACTCTTCAGGATGATTATATTGATGAACTGCTGATGACAACGACTCACCATTATTTGATGTTCTTTACGAACCTGGGGAAAGTATATCGTCTGAAAGTATATGAGATACCGGAAGCAGGAAGAACGGCAAGAGGAACGGCAATCATTAATCTACTTCAGCTGCAGGCAGGAGAAAAAATATCTGCGGTGATTCCAATCAGTGAATACGAGCATAATAAGTATCTGCTTATGGCAACCAGAAGCGGACTTGTAAAGAAGACTCCAATCAGAGAGTATGAAAATGTCAGAAAAACAGGGCTTGCTGCAATTGCACTCAGGGAAGATGATGAGCTGATTGAAGTTAAGATTACAGATAATAATAAAGATGTGATACTGGTTACAAAATATGGACAGTGTATCCGGTTCAGTGATACCGATGTAAGGAGCACCGGAAGAGTCTCCATGGGAGTAAGAGGAATCAATCTTAGTGATGGGGATGAAATTATCGGCATGCAGCTGAATACACAAGGAGATTATCTGCTGTTCGTATCTGAAAAAGGAATGGGTAAGAGAACCTCCATAGGTGAATTTACCACACAGAATCGTGGCGGAAAAGGCGTTAAATGTTATAAGATAACAGAAAAAACCGGTAATGTGATTGGTGTAAAAGCTGTCAATGAGGACAATGAAATTATGATGATCACCACAGAGGGAATCGTTATCCGCATTTCATGTTCTGATATTTCAATACTTGGCAGAATTACATCAGGTGTAAAACTGATGAACCTGGATGAAAATGTATCTGTTGCAAGCATTGCGAAGGTAAGAGAAAAGAAAGAAGAAAATTTATCGGAGGAAGAATCAGAAGAAGTAAATCCGGTGAAAGAAAATGGGGAAGAGGAAATTCAGCAGTAAAGGTTGAATGCAGAAATAATGAAAAGAATATTGTTAATGGTACTAAGAAATCTGTTTTTTGTACCTTATGGCTGGTTTAAGTTATGCTATACAGCAAGCCATGCAGACAAATATACAGAAGAAGAGCGCTATAGGGTTATTAAAATGATTGATAACAGGGCAATTAGAGGCGGCAGAATAACCATTGACGCTCATGGTGTGGAAAATATTCCGGAAGAAGATGGGTTCATCTTCTTCCCCAATCACCAGGGGCTGTTTGATGTACTTGCCATTTTATACGCATGTCCGCGCCCGTTTTCCGTTGTCATGAAGAAAGAAGTGGCAGATATTCCATTTTTGAAACAAGTATTTGCCTGTATGAAAGCCATTGCTATAGACAGAGATGACATTCGTCAGGGTCTGAAAGTCATTCAGCAGGTAGCTGAAGAAGTAAAAACTGGAAGAAATTATCTGATTTTTGCAGAAGGAACCAGAAGCCGGAAGCAGAATCAACTATTGGAATTTAAAGGAGGCAGTTTTAAAAGTGCTGTGAAAGCAAAATGTCCAATTATTCCGGTGGCTTTGATTGATTCTTATAAATCATTCGATACCCATTCCATTGATAAGCTGACGGTTCAGGTTCATTTTCTGAAACCAATCCCTTATGAAGCATATCAGGGAATGAAGACAGTGGAGATTGCTTCCATTGTAAAAACAAGAATTGAGGAAGTAATCAGATTAAATGAAAAAAAATAAAAAAAGTTGTTGACAAACATAATTGTATTTGGTATAGTTTATTTTGCTCACGGGTTGTGAGTGAAAATTATAGTTGGAGAAGTACTCAAGTGGCTGAAGAGGTGCCCCTGCTAAGGGTATAGACGGTTTGCGCCGTGCGAGGGTTCAAATCCCTCCTTCTCCGCTCAATGAAAAAAACTTTTAAAAAGTACTTGACATTGAGAAAAGGCTATGATAAACTGTCATAGTTGCTTCTGGAACAGAGGAGTCAGAAAAAAAGAAAATTTGAAAAAAATTAAAAAAAGTTCTTGACAAACAGAAAACAACATGATAGAATATCAAAGCTGTCTATGACAGCGACGAACATTGATAACTGAACAGTGAAACACATTCCTCGAAAGTTCTTTTAAAATC
>JBJELT010000124.1:0-8385 GCA_051879295.1 Oliverpabstia sp.
AGGCATATCGCCGGATTAAAAGTTGGCAGCATACCCAAAGTTCAGAAAGAACCTGTTCATTTAGATAGGCTTACTATTATTTATAATGGATATTGGCCTACTGTGGGCAGTAAAACTGAAATTTAAAATGGCGATTATCTGAACTGTTCATGCGTTTATTTTGCAAATAAGAATATTTTGAATTGACTTTTCATATGAGATATAGTAGCATTTTGTTACAGATGTGGTCAGTCTGGCGATTGACCGGTAAAAAATATATTCAGTTGTGGTAGATTTGGCGATCTATCGGCAGGCTCTCACTTCAATGGGAGCTTTTTATTATAATAGGAAAATCCTCCGAATTTCCTATTATACAAAAAACTCTTCCGGGTAGGATTGCACTGCGGCAGAAAGGAATTGTGTTGCTGGATTCCTTCGTATATAGATATTAATAGAAATTCAGGAAAAAGCTTCCCTTTTCTCCTTTTGTTTCAACTACATAGTCAGTAGAAGTTTTTAAAAATTCTGTTTGTAGGATTCACCGGGGCTGATGGATGTTTGGTTGAGAATCAGATTTCCTTGAGTATCTAATATACGAATAGTAATAGTTCCGCTGCTGTTTGCATCATTTACTATTTTTTTGTCATAGAAAATGGATGAAAAATTTAAAAATTTTTTCCTGCAAATACTAATTGCGTCCATTCGGACTGATTGGTTTCGTAATTAATGGATGCTCTTATAGATGGATAGAAATAATCGTGAATAACCCCCACGTGCTGAACAATCATAGAACTGATTAAAATCAAGATGCATGTACATATGACAGCAGTAATCAAGTGAATCCTATGTTTTTTCTTTAGTTTTTTTAAGGGATTTTTTGCTTTTACATTATCTGCCGCATGGGGAAAAGGAACCGGATTTTTTAAATCTTCCAGTTTTTTTTGACAATCAGAGCAGATATTCATGTGATCTTCTATTATTATACAACGGTCTTCTGAGCAGATACCGTCAAGATAAGAAGGCAATAAATCCTGAATGACATTACATGTTATTTTCATTATGTTCCATCCTTTCTTTAATCATTTCTTTTGCACGGTAGTATGTGACCCGTGCCCAGTTTTCGCTTTTTTCGTAAATTTGGCCAATTTCTTTATATGGCAATTCATCAAAGATTCTAAGAAGAAATACTTCTCCATATGGAGATTTCATTTCCTCAATAAGATTCAGTATGTTTTTGATTTGTTCCTTTGTAATATACGTTTCCTCCAGAGTATTAGAAGAAGGTGTTTCATAACCAAAAGTAGTCAGACAATCCATACTTACTGTTTTCAGATGTTTGTTTTTCTTTAGATAATCATAGTATACATGTCGTGCTATCTGGCAAAGCCACACAGACATTTTACAGGTACCATTATAGCGATGAATCGATTTGTATGCCTGATAAAAAGTTACCTGTGTAAGATCTTCCGCCAGATTCGCTTGATGGGTCAGACAAATTAAAAAACGTTTCACATCATTGGCATATTTGTAATAAATATCATTAGTGCCTTGCTGCATAAGTCACCTCCTCTTTACATATTGTTGCTAGCGGTCTTTCAGGCTTTTTGTTAAAACATGCATACAGGATGCATGACTTTTGCCCCTTATGATACACAGATTTCTCCGCACTTTGTGCTCTCGAAATCCTAAAAACATTCGAAATCCGCCCTATTCGGGCTACTTTCTCATGTTTTTGCGGGTCCCAAAGTCATGTTTTTTCATGCAAGCATGAAAAACATGACCTTTTGACCCTTGTATCATATAAATAGAAAAATAAAGAAAAACGTTACAAGTAAATTAGATTTTGTGAATATCGTGAACCATGAGATGAAACAAATTGCACCTGGGAAGGAGAGATATGAAAACAACATCCCTCCTCCCAGGTGCAATTTTTTACTTTTTGAGTAGAACAGGAAACTTCTTATCAATTTTTCAGAAGCATTGGGGAAAGTGAGTTCGAAAATATGCACTTAGCAAGACTTTGGTGCGAAGGCGCTCCTGAGCGTCAATTTAGTCGCGCTTAGTCATCCTGCGAATATCATATCATCAAAGTAGTTCTCTGCTTCTTCTCCTTGTATCATCTGTGGCCAGCCATTATGTTCCACTTCAATGGTCCGGGTACTTCCATCTTCCAGTTCCACCTCCACCCAGGTCTTTCCATCTGTTCGGAGCAGCCGGCATTTGCTGCCGGCGGTGATTTTTCCGTCCTTCAGTTTCAGATCTTTTTTTGCAGTGAGAGTAATGTTATTAACAATTTCATAGGCATCCTGCTGAACTTCCGGCATTCCATTATCGCCCAGGGAATAGGAACGAATGCCGCTGTAAGTGCTGAGAAGATCCAGTCGTGTTTCAATAGTAAATAATTCCGGATTACAGAAGATACCATTGTGTAAACCGCCTTCCATGGTATCCACGTAAACAGGAGAGGTTCCGTTCAGGTCGACGACACTGATAGAGTGGTAATCGTTATCGTGTAAGGTATCCAGATAAAGATAATTTCGATTATCTTCTGTATGAACCAGATAAGGCAGAATATCATAAGACCAGGATTCAAAGGTAGTGGATGTATCATTTACACGTACATCGATTGTTTCAATCATATCATATTCTGTGATATCCCCGTGGACAATCAGGGAGTCTGTTGTTCCGTCACCATTAATATCCACATAAAATGGAATCTCTGTTGGGATACGGTATGCATAACGGTCAGGAAGCTGCTGATATTTCTCTTTCAAGATACTGCCATCTGTATCTTGAACGAAAATGGTAAGTTCTCCTTCCTTTTCTTTGGCAATGGAGCCTGCCTCGAAAGAAAACACCAGATATTGATACCCCAGATTCCATGCGGCATCGTCCAGATCATCATCTTCCAGAATATCCTGCAGTTTATGGGAAAGTTTGTCCTTTAGGGAACCAGAAGGAACTTGTTTGCGAATGGCTTCTTCCAGAGTGGAAGTTAGGGCATCCATATTTTGTACCACATCCTTCAGATGAAGAATTTCTCCAGTGACAGGATCAATGTTAAGTTGGTCATATTCCTTTTCGGTCTCTCTATTGTCATAAAGCGTTTCATGGCACAGTATACTGACAGCAATCGTGTCTGAACGGTATACATCATGCTGAATGTAAATACCGGCAAACATTGAGGAATCTTCCTGATTGGAATGTTCCTGACAGTCCTCATAGCAGTCATCCAAAGTTTCCTGTATGGAAGCTTCCATATCCACATTGTATGCAGTCAATACATCCCGTAGCTTCGGGTATACAGCATCATTTGTCTGAATGAAACTGTAAGATCCGTTGCAGTAGATATTGTTATCATTGCTTTTCGTCTGTTCTTGCAGCAGGAGAGACAGAGAAATCGACTCCGGCTGGAGCGGCGGTTCAGAATCTGTCTGCTTTTGATCAGAGCTATCCTGAGCCGGTGGTCGTTCCTGGTTGTCTGCAGGAGCGGCAGAATCAGAAGATGGCGGAACTGTCGGACTTTCCGCAGAATCCTGGGACTGCGGAAGGTCTGAGTTATTTTCCTTTTTCTGGCTGCATGAGGTCAGCAGTAAAGGAAAAATTAACAGGAAACATAAAGAATGAAACATTTTTTTCACAGGCATCGGCCTCCTTTCATTTTGCACTACCGGTTCTTGGAATGACCGGGGGTGCAGCCTTTATATTTTTTATATGTCTTAATAAAATAACTGAGGTCATTAAAACCACAGTTATAGGCGACCTCTGTAACCGAAGCATCGGTGGTGGCAAGCTGGTAGCTGGCATGCTCGATCCTCTGATAATTGAGATAATCAATGGGGGTTCGGTGTGTCATATTCGAAAAGAAACGGCAGAAATACTTCGGTGACATGTGAACCGAAGCAGATAGCTGTTCCAGTGTCAGCGGTGACGAATAGTTGGCCTCCATAAAATCCAGTACTTTTTTCAACTGCATGATTTTCTTATAGTCCCGTCGATTTTGCGGTGCATTGGAAAAATACAGATGATTCGCAAATACAATTCCAAAAAAGTGATACAATTCTCCAAATACGATTAATTCATATCCCATATTTTGCTTTTCCATAGCATCAAAAATCTGCCAGATAATCTGATGAACTTCTGTATGTTCCGGTGTGAAGTGATGGAAAATAAAGGCAGAGTGATCAACAATCTGCTGTATATAGGTTTCACACCGGGGATTATGCTTCAAAAAGGCATTCATATCAAAAACAATGCATTGATAAATGCAGTCCTGAGGTTCACCGGAATGAAGAATACCGCTGTTGACAAATACAATGTCTCCTTCTTTCGCTGTAAAATCTTTCTCATCCATAGTTACATGAAGTGAGCCTTCCAGAATACGGATCATTTCATATTCCACATGCCAGTGATAGGACATGATGTAACGGGGATGAGTACTGGTTACGTGGTAAAAGGCAAAGGGAAAATCAAAGGTTCCCCGCTGTTGTGTTTCAGTAATATTGTAATATTGCATAAAAATCCCCCTGATGATTTGGAATAATTGACGAAAAAACTAAAAAGGTGAATATTATTATATTTTTTGCTATTATAACACGAGATTAAGGGTAAAAACAATAGTATAATGTCCTTAGATAGCAGGGGGGAACTGCTAAAACGTTACTACTCACTCCGTGAATAGTAACAATAAAATATATTTTATTTTAGGAGGTATTAGGAATAATGGCAGAAAGCAGATTAATTGGCGATTACCCGGTAATTGGTATCAGACCTACGATTGATGGTCGCCGCGGAGTTTTAAAAGTACGTGAGTCTCTGGAAGATCAGACCATGAATATGGCAAAATCCGCAGCAAAACTGTTTACAGACAATCTGAGATACAGCAACGGAGAACCGGTAAAAGTTGTAATCGCTGATACAACCATCGGACGTGTAGCAGAAGCTGCTGCATGTGCAGACAAATTCAAAAAAGAAGGCGTTGATATTACACTGACTGTTACACCATGCTGGTGCTACGGTGCAGAAACCATGGATATGGATCCAAACACCATCAAAGCAGTATGGGGATTCAATGGTACAGAAAGACCAGGAGCTGTTTATCTGGCATCTGTTCTTGCTACACACGCTCAGAAAGGTCTTCCGGCATTCGGTATTTACGGAACAGACGTACAGGATGCAGATGACACATCTATCCCGGCAGACGTAGAAGAAAAACTGCTGAGATTCGGACGTGCAGCTGTTGCATGTGCAACCATGAGAGGAAAATCCTACCTGCAGATTGGTTCTATCTGTATGGGTATCGGCGGATCTATCATCAGCCCGGAATTCTTTGAAGAATATCTTGGCATGCGTGTAGAGTCCGTTGATGAGGTAGAAATCATCCGTCGTATGACAGAAGGAATCTATGATCATGCAGAATACGAAAAAGCTCTTGCATGGACTAAAGAAAAATGTATTGAAAGTTTTGATAAGAACCCGGAAGAACTGCAGAGAACCCGTGAACAGAAAGATGGTGACTGGGAATTTGTAGTTAAGATGATGTGTATCATCAAAGACCTGATGAACGGTAACAAGAATCTGCCGGAAGGCTGTGAAGAAGAGATGGTTGGCCACAATGCCATCGCAGCCGGATTCCAGGGACAGAGACAGTGGACAGACTTCTATCCGAACTGTGACTTCCCGGAAGCTATGCTGAACACATCCTTTGACTGGAACGGAGCAAGAGAGCCGTACGTTCTGGCAACAGAGAATGACGTTCTGAATGGTATGGGTATGCTGTTCATGAAACTGCTGACCAACCGTGCACAGATGTTTGCAGATGTTCGTACATATTGGAGCCCGGATGCAGTTAAGAAAGCTACCGGATATGACCTGGAAGGTGTTGCTAAAGAAGCAGGCGGATTTATTCATCTGATCAACTCCGGTGCATGCTGTCTGGATGCTAACGGCGAAGCAAAAGACGCTGACGGCAACGCAGTTATGAAACCGTGGTATGAAGTAACAAAAGAAGATCAGGATGCTATCATGGCAAATACAACCTGGAACTACGCTGACCTGGGATACTTCCGCGGCGGTGGATATTCTTCCAGATTTGAGACAAAAGCACAGATGCCTGCAACCATGATTCGTCTGAACCTGGTGAAAGGACTTGGACCGGTTCTGCAGATCGCAGAAGGCTGGACAGTAGCTCTGCCGGCAGAAGTATCTGACAAACTGTGGAAACGTACTGACTATACTTGGCCATGTACATGGTTCGCTCCAAGATGTGACGGAAAAGAAGGCCCGTTCAAGACAGCTTACGATGTAATGAACAACTGGGGAGCTAACCACGGAGCAATCTCCTATGGACATATCGGTGCTGACCTGATCACCATGTGCTCCATGCTGAGAATCCCGGTTTGCATGCACAACGTTCCGGAAGACAAGATCTTCAGACCATCCGCATGGAACGCATTCGGAATGGACAAAGAAGGCGCTGACTACAGAGCATGCAAAAATTATGGACCACAGTTCAAACATGTAAAATAATGCGTAAATAATAGAACCGGCGGTGAGACTTAGCCAAGTTTCACCGCCGTTTTGTTATTCGGTGGGAAGGGACGGAGAATCTCTGGTATTTTTCAGAAGTAGGCCGCTCCTGGTAGGTTCAGATATTTGTTATGTGGACTTCTGTCCTGCCTTTTTTTCTTTTGGTAGGCTTCATTGATTAGTTTTCGTATTTTCCTCCTACCTTTATTCGCTTTCGATAGGCTTTAATGGTTGCTGTTATGATTTCCAGCCTATCTTTTTTGATTTTTATAGGCTATATCATTTGTTTCTTTAATTTGTATCCTACATTTTAACCAATTATAGTAAGCTTAGTAAGCTATTTCTGGGATTCTCAGCCTACGTTTCTCCTTATTTGGTAGGATGAGAATGTGAAAACCAATAAATGAAGCCTACCCAAGGACTAAAAAGGTAGGATGAAAACCAAAATAACAATCATTTGAGCCTACCATGAATAATTCGGTACAGAATAGTGATTACCTGAATGTAACTCCGTCCCTCCTCAAAGGAATCACAAAAAAGTATATTTTTATGCGTGTGCCAGTGACGGTATTCTGAGTTTGTGCTCCTCTATAATCTGTAGTTTTTCTCCTCTGATAAAGAAGGTGCAGTCATTTTCGTGGAATTCTCTGACTGTGTAAGATTCTGTGTCCTGCGGGGTGAATCCCAGTGTTACTTTCTTTATATCCTCTCCAAATAATTTTGTCACGGCATCTACTGTATTCAGTGAACAGGAAAATATGTTATGAATGAACAGAGTATCATTTTCTGCTTCTGCTATGACAAAAGTATCTGAATCTTTATGATAGTAGACAGAATCCTGCATATATTTGGTAACATAAAACATGATAAGTTCCGGATTGCCGATCATATCAAATTTGCCATGGAAGATATTGCTTTTCATAGCCTGTTCCAGCCTGTGCCATTTCTCCGAATTGTCCATGATGACTTTCTCCAGCTGGCATTTGCCGGTATTGTTCAGCTCTTTCTCATATAGATACTCTTTAGATTTCTGAAAAGCGAATTTAGGATAGAAATCCAGAACATTGTCATTGCCGAAAAGATAGATGCCATCAACTTTGTCTTTATAATCATGTTCAATCTCATTCATGATCCGGCGAATCAATCCACGGTTTCGGTATGATTCCTCTGTCATTACTGTGCCAAGCTGCAGAAAATGCTTTACATTTCCTTCAAAAAGAAAATCTGTGATATTGACAGATACATTGGCAACTACCTGGTTATCGATAACGACGGAATAGGGATTATAATGATCTCCCCAGAAACCATTCTGATACCAATCTTCAAAATCAAGACCAAAAGTTTTGGAAGACAGTTCATTAAAACTGTGCCGCAAAACCGAATTATCCCAATAATCTTTTATTACTTGATGCATATACGCGCCCCCCTTTAATTTGATGTTTAGGTATATAATTTGTGTTCATCATATCATAGCAGCAGGAATATTTCTGCCTCATCTATATTTCTAAATAAAAATGAGCCGATAATTCATCGACTCATCCTCATTTCTCTTATGATTCGCTGTATGCTTTTGGTGGAAAGGTAATATCTGGATGCCAGATCTTTCACTTCCACACCCGAAAGATAATCAGAATAGATGCTCTGATTCCGAAACTGTAAATCCTGCCTGATTTCTGTACCGGAACCCCATGCCATCCGGTTTTCAGATTTCCTCGGAATATAAATGCTTTGTCCGTCTACATACTGCTGTATCAGTTCAATAACTTCAGCCGGCAGAAATTCCTCTGCTTTTCTATAGCCCATGTTTGCCTCCTAAAACAATATTTTTCAGGAACAGCATTGGCTATAACAATGATGGGATAGATTGCAATAGCCAGT
>JBJELT010000125.1:0-1656 GCA_051879295.1 Oliverpabstia sp.
GTATTGGGGATGCGATAAAGTGCTGTTGATGGTGATGAGAATTTGCAGCTCAACAGTAAGGTAAATATCTCAAAAATTGACACATATGTATGTGGTAATCGACTATCATTAGTCGGAAGTATTTTGTAGAATATTAGATGAATAATTAGGCAATGAACTGGGACGGAGTCAGGACATCCAAAAAAGAAAAAATTGATAAGGATTATTGAAAAACAATGCTTTCAAGAATGGTCAGGTATTGGACATGGCTTTATATGCTTATACCAGACAGGATAAGCAGTTTCCGGTAAGGCGTTTATATCCGGAAGAGATTCAGAGTGCACTTGATCTGTGCTGGGAAGTTTTTCTTCAATTTGAAGCACCGGAGTATTCCGAAGAAGGTATTCAGGAGTTTCGTAAGAGTTTGGATGATAAGGAGCGCACCCGTAAACTGCAGTTTTATGGAGCGTTTGAAGGTGACAGTCTGGTTGGTACGCTCTGTATGAGAGAGCCTCAGCATATTGGTGGTTTCTTTGTTAAATCAGATTACCACAGAAAAGGAATTGGGCGGGATTTATAAATGGAAAAAATTAGCACTTGAATTGTAACGACAAAAGCGTTACAATATAGGAGGCAAGGAGGTGTGATCATGGAAAAAACAGCAACATTGAATTTGAGAGTAAATCCAATTGTCAAAGAACGGGCAGAAAAAGTATTGTCTCAGTTAGGTGTTCCCATGTCAACAGCGATTGATATGTATTTGAATCAGATTTCTCTTACAGGTGGAATTCCATTTTCGGTTTCTTTACCAAAAGCACCATTATCGATTCATGCAGACGCTATGACAACAGGAGAAATCCATCAAAAATTGGAAAAAGGTTACAATGATATAGCTGCAGGAAGAGTGCAAAATGCAGCAGAAGCGTTCGCAAAATTTAGGGAGAATCATTGATATGAAACACTATACGGTTGAGATCACAAATGAAGCATTGGCTGATATGGATCAATTATACAATCACATTGCTTATATCCTTCAGGCACCGGAAAATGCAATGGATCAATACAACCGGATTGCAGACGCTATTTTGAAATTGGATACTATGGCTGAGAGAATCCGTATTATGGAATCAGAGCCGGAACGAAGCAAAGAGATGAGAAGATTGTTGGTAGACAATTACTCTGTCTTTTTTGTAATCCAGGGAGATAAAGTGATTGTAACAGATGTATTATATAGTGCATCAGATATTGAAAGCCGGTTAAAAGGCTAGTAATTAGATGATAAAATCAAAAGAAAATAAAAAATATCAGGCAGGATATGTTACCGTAAAAGGAAAGTTTCCTGCCTTTTTTGAAATTTGATTTTCTAAGATAGGCTCCCATTGCGGCACTCTTCGTGGCAAAAGGAACGTCCTTAAATTTTGTGAGCGAATATAAAAAAGCAAATTCGATATTTACAGTATAGTTGTTGAAGCCACCCTGCGGCATATTTTATGATACCGCAGGGTGTATTCGAATAATCCGAAGACAGTATCTATCATAGATGCCGGAGGTTTTTCCTGTAATGACGTAGATCTTCTTCACTGACCTCAGAAATGATTCTGTCAAGTGTATCCAGTAATTGCTTTTTATCAAAATAAACGCAGAATACCCCTTCCTCTGCAGGTAGGGGATGAATGC
>JBJELT010000126.1:0-8170 GCA_051879295.1 Oliverpabstia sp.
ATGTGTTCCCATGCCGAACAGATACTGATCATATTCTGTTACTTCAAATACTTCGTTTTCCTGCTTTACTGCACTCTCCTGTTTTGTTTTTACTGTTTTCTTTGCCTGTCTTGCCATATCCGTACCCTCTCCTTTACTATCCCTGACAATCCTTCTTCTTTTGTCTATATTACTTCTGATCTTATGCGATCAGCAAAGTTTCCATATATCTCTGTTGTATTCCTCAATCGTTCTGTCAGATGAGAAGAAACCGGCTTTGCTGATATTTACCAGCATTTTTTTCGCCCATGCTTCTCTGTCTGTGTAATCGGCAAATGCCTGCTCTTTCTTCGCCACATAATCTTCAAAATCCAGGAAAGTCATGAACCAGTCTTTTCCTGCCAGCTCATGTTTGAGTCTGTTGAGATTTTCCTCACAGCCCACTTCCATCATCTGCGGTCCGGTAATAAAGTCTACCACTTCATGAATGACCGGATTGTTCTGATAGTAATCCCAGGCGCGATAATCTCCGTTTGCATAATGGGCAATGACTTCATCACTGGACGCACCAAAGATGTAAATATTGTCATCTCCTACCAGCTGGTGGATTTCCACATTGGCACCATCCTCTGTTCCCAGTGTCACAGCACCATTGAGCATGAATTTCATATTTCCAGTTCCGCTGGCTTCCTTGGATGCCAGAGAAATCTGCTCGGAAATATCACAGGCAGGTATCAGTTTTTCCGCCAGTGTCACATTATAGTTTTCTACCATGACTACGTTCAGATATGGTTTTACCTCCGGATCCTTGTCGATAATTTCCTGAAGGCAGAGAATCATATGAATAATATCCTTGGCAATCGTATAAGCGGGAGCAGCTTTTGCTCCAAAAATCACGGTAATCGGTGTCTTCGGAATTTTTCCCTTTTTGATTTCCAGATACTTGTAAATCACATACAGGGCATTCATCTGCTGCCGTTTGTATTCATGCAGACGCTTAATCTGGATATCAAAGATAGAATTCTCATTAATCTGAATTCCCTGAGTTTCTTCCAGATATTCTTTTAAAGCTTTCTTATTATTCTCCTTAATCTTCAGAAGAGTGGAAAGCACCTGCTCATTGTCCTGAAATTCTCCCAGTTTTTCCAGTTCAGCAGCATCCCTTTTATATCCTTCTCCAATCCATCCGGTAACTGCATCAGCCAGGTCCGGGTTACAGTGCATCAACCATCTGCGGAACGTAATTCCGTTGGTCTTATTATTAAATTTCTCCGGATAAATCCGATAGAAATTATTCAGCTCGGAATTTTTGAGAATTTCCGTATGAAGAGCGGCAACACCATTTACACTAAATCCGTAATGGATATCGATATGGGCCATGTGTACCACCTGATTACGGTCAATGATTGCCACACTCTCATCGGTAAATGATCTTCTCACCTTATCATCCAAAACCTCGATGATCGGCACCAGCTGCGGAACAACCTCTTTCAGATAATGGATCGGCCATTTCTCCAGTGCTTCTGCCAGAATCGTATGATTGGTGTAAGCACAGGTTTTCTTCACCACTTCAATGGCATCATCCATTTCCATTCCACGCTCGGTCAGAAGGCGAATCAGTTCCGGAATCACCATCGTCGGATGGGTATCATTAATCTGAATCACCGCATAGTCAGACAGATCATACAGATTACTTCCCTTAGCCACACACTCATCCAGAATCATCTGGGCACCGCTACTGACCATGAAATACTGCTGATAAATTCTCAGTTTTCTTCCTTCCTCATCGCTGTCATCCGGATACAGGAACAATGTCAGGTTTCTGACAATATCTTTTTTATCAAAGCTGATGCCGTCTCCCACGATACTCTCATCCACAGAGTCCACGTCAAACAGATTCAATTTATTTGTACGATTATCATATCCTGTCACTGCAATCTCATATTTTCTTGCCTGCAGGGTAAAATCTTTGAACTTCACTGGATAACAGATATCTGTTTTTGTCAGCCAGCTTTTCTCTTCGATCCATGGATTTTTTGTTTCCTTCTGGAGTCTGTTCTCAAACTTCTGTTTGAACAGTCCCAGATGATAATTCAGACCGATTCCCGCTCCGGTATAACCCAATGTTGCGATAGAATCCAGGAAACATGCTGCCAGTCTTCCCAGACCTCCATTTCCCAAAGACGGCTCCTGCTCCAGTTCTTCAATATGACAGATGTCCTTTCCTGCCTTTTCCAGAATCTCTTTGACTTCACTGTAAATTCCCAGATTAATCATATTATTGGAAAGAAGCTTTCCAATCAGAAACTCTGCGGAAATATAATAAATTTTCTTTTTACCTTCCTGATATTCCTTTTCTTTTGCCATCTCCTGAACAATTGTCAGAAGTGCATCATAGATCTCCTGATCTGTAGATTCACTTATAGGTTTCATTAACTTCTTCAAAAGTCTTTCTTCCATTTTCATAATATAGTCTCCTTTCAAGTCCTGGTACTTAACGGCTTTCTTTCAGTAAATGTATTTCCTTTTCATGATTGAATTATACAATCAAACTAGTGACTATTTCTTGCAATATACCGTCCAATTATAGTACAATACTATCATATAATGATTCAGGTATAGCAATATACAAGGAGGCTCTATGGATATCTCAGAATTTCAGAAATATAAAGAAAATAAAGTACACACAGACAAGTCTTTCCCCTATAACACTTATCTATGCAGTATTCCGCTGGACTTTCCCTGCGTTCCCCACCATTGGCATGATGAAACTGAACTAATTGTCATACAGAAAGGATGTGGTCTGGTTCATGTGGATTTTGATCAGTACAAAGTTTCCGCCGGAAGTATCATTGTTGTACTTCCCGGCCATATGCATTCCATTGCGGAAGCTCCTGGTATGAAAATGGAATATGAAAACATTCTGTTTCGCAGTGACATGCTGTTTACCAGTTCCGATGATCTGTGTGCTGATACCTTCCTCACCCCGTTATTTACCGGGACGCTTCCCGTGGACAGTCATATCCATCCCGGACTTTGCTATTATAATGAGTTTTCTTCTACTATAAAACGGATGGATCGCCTGTGTGATTCCCGCCCCTTCGGTTACCAGCTGGCGCTGAAAGGCTATCTCTTTCACCTGCTGTTTCTTCTGGCGGCCAACCAGAAGGGCAATCGTCTGACTCCGTCAGAAGAAAAATCTCTGGAAAAAATCAAATTTATCATTCAATATATACAGAACCATTACAGCGACTCTATTACGATTGAAACCATGGCCCAACTGTGTCACTATAGTACTTCTCACTTTATGAAGTTTTTCAAAACTCATATGAAAACAAGTTTTATCCACTATCTCAACGACTATCGGCTGACCATGGCTCACCAGCTGCTGGGAGCCTCCTCCGATACGATTCTGGAGATTGCTGAACAGTGTGGATTTGACAATCTCTCTTATTTTAACCGACTGTTCAAGAAGAAATACGGGGTTACTCCGCGGGAGGTACGGTAGTTTTCGTATATTGCTTTCCTCTTTACAAAAAAGAATCCTGCCCGTAGGGCTTTCCTATTATATAAAAATGGTCTAAAGCAGAAATCTACTTTAGACCATTTCAAAATTATTTTTGTTCATAATGATATCTAACTGACAACATCCATCCTACTTATCATTTATCCAACTGCACTTCACAATCCTTCTTGTAAAAGGAAATTCCATAGCAGATAATGTCACGGTATCCCTCTGTCTGAAGTTCTGCTATATATCCTTTGTCATGAATCTGCTGCACAGCAACTTTCGCATCTTTTTCCAAATCATTTATCCCTTTCGATACTTTTACTTCAAGAATAAATGTTTTCCCCCGCAGGGAAGGGCTTTTTACCATTAGATCAGAACGGCCATTTCCCGACTCTCTGTTCGATTTGACCAGATACCGGTCACTCTGACTTAAAATCCCCGCAAGGAATCCATGATAAAAATTCTCAGCGCTGTCATAAAAACTGATTGTGGATATCAACTGTTCATTCAGAATTTCACTCATTTTACTGGCATCTTTATTTTCCATAGCCTGATACAAGTCCCGGAAATCCTGCTTCTTTATGTTTTCACGGAACCAGTTCAGAATCGTATTCTGATAAATAGTCTTTACCTCTACATTGGGAATCCGCACTTTCAGAAAAATTGTAGACTCTTTAAAATACTCTTCTGCCTTCGTCAAATATCCTGTAAAATACAGAAAATTCCATAGATTCTCTCCATTGTCATACATATCTGCATAAGTAATCTCTTCATGCACAGGAATATCCATTGTCTTTCCATCCAAAAGTGTTTCAAGCTGTCCTCGCATTTCACGGTCAGCTCGTCCGACCATATCTTTAATAATCTGATTTGAACTGGTGTTTATCCAGTATGGACGTGGAAACGCACGAATGCTTGCATCCAGATCATACAAAAATTTAATCACACTCCAGGGATTATACACTTCCGTATCACCGAATGTATATCCATCATACCACTTTTTCATATCTTTAAAACGTTCTTCCACACCATAATACACCATTGCCTGCTGTACTTCCGGTTCCGTGAATCCGAAATGTTCACTGTACCTCTTATCAAGCACAGAAATAATATTAAGATGGTTTAACCCTGTAAAGATACTTTCCTTCGATATACGAAGACACCCGGTAATTACTGCGAATTTCAGAAAATCATTTGTTTTTAATGCTGATTCAAAAAGTGACCGCACAAAATTGATCATCTCTTCATAAAAACCACAGAAATAGGCATTTTCTAACGGCACATCGTACTCATCCAATAAAAGGATTACCTTTTCCCCTGTTGCTTTAAAAAGGCATTTGCTTAAAAACTTCAAAGCTCCAGAATATTCGTCAATCTCTGCCAGTCCATCTGCAATTTTACGATATCGTTCTTTCTCTTTATCTGTCAGGAGATTTCCCTGGCACAGAGCGTAATGTCTGTCAAATTCTGCTGCAATTTCTTCCTTAATTTTGTAATATGCGGACTCAAAAGTATTTTGTTTTGCTGATTTCAGCGTCAAATTGATAACCGGGTATTTTCCCATCTGGCTTGAATATTCTTTACCCGCCGACATGATCCGCAATCCCTTAAACAATTCCCTGTTTTCCGCATTTCTCTCATCGTTCCCTGTATCCTCAAAGAAATACCGCAGCATACTTAGATTCAGCGTTTTTCCAAAACGCCGGGGACGAGTAAACAGATTCACTTCACCTTTCAAATCAAGCAGTTCTTTTATGAACATCGTTTTATCTACATAATAATAATCATTTGTAATCAGTTTTTCAAAATTATCCACACCGATTGGCATTGCTTTTTTCATAGTTCACCTCTATCTTCTACTTATAGATTCAATCTTTTTCATGCTTCGGTACTTTTATGCTGTCTTTTAATATTATACCAAATATCAGACCAGAATTATATATCCAATTAAAAAAGAATCCTGCTTTGCAGGATTCTCCTATTCTATTTTCTATTTATTTTATCCAATCACATCGCTCATCTGGTACCATCCCGGTCCTTTTCCGGCCAGGAATTTGGCAGCCTGAATCGCTCCCTTTCCAAATACTGCTTTGGAATATGCAGTATGGGAAAATGTAACAACTTCATCGGCACCTGCAAAGATCACATCATGGTCACCTACGATGGTTCCGCCGCGCACTGCGGAAATGCCGATTTCTTTGTCGTCTCTCTTCTGACGAACCTGGCTTCTGTCATATACATAATGATAAGCATTGTCCAGCCCTTCATTCAGGCTGTCTGCCAGTGCCAGTGCCGTTCCGCTGGGTGCATCCACTTTCAGTTTGTGGTGCTTTTCTACGATTTCCATGTCAAATCCTGCAGCTGCCAGTGTCTGTGCCGCCTCTTTTACCAGTTTCAGAAGCAGGTTAATTCCCAGCGACATATTGGCGGATTTGAGCACAGCAACTTTTTTGCTTGCCTCCTCCACCTTCTTCAACTGTTCTTCACTGAGTCCTGTGGTACACAGAACCACCGGAATCTGACGATCCACGCAATAATCCAGAAGATTGTCCACCGCTTTTGCGGAACAGAAATCAATCACAGCATCTGCCTGTACATCACAGGTCCAGATATCTGTATATACCGGATAGCCGTTGTCACGATTATCCACCAGGTCAATACCGGCCACAATCTCAATCTCCGGGTCATTTTGAATCAGACCACTGATTACCTGACCCATATGGCCATTACAGCCATGCATGATTACTTTTACCATTTTTATCCCTCTTATCTTCTTAATTGACATGTCTGCAGACACAGACATCATTCCTTTATGCCAGCTTCAGACCGAACTTTCTCATTTCTTCAGCCAGAACAGCTTTGTGTGCATCTTCCATCTCAGACAGCGGCATACGCAGTGGTCCTACTTCTTTGCCCATCAGATTCAGTGCAGCTTTTACCGGAATCGGATTCACTTCGCTGAACAGAGCATGAACCAACGGCAGAGCTTTCAGCTGCAGTTCGCAGCTTGCCTTAATATCACCTTTCACAAACAGATCTACGATATCATGAGTTTCCTTCGGTGCCACATTGGAAAGTACAGAAATAACACCGATACCGCCCAGAGACAGAATCGGTACAATCTGGTCATCATTTCCTGAATACAGATCTGCTTTTCCATCACAAAGATGCATAATATCTGCCACATGACTGATATTTCCTGAAGCCTCTTTGATACCTACAATGTATTCATTTTCTTTAATCAGTTTTGCGATGGTCTCTGCGGCCAGGCTGCATCCTGTACGGCTCGGCACATTGTACAGAATCACCGGAGTTTTTGCTGCATTGGCGATCTTATTATAATGAGCGATCAGACCATTCTGTGTGCCTTTATTATAGTAAGGCGTCACCAGCAAAAGGCCATCTGCTCCTGCTTCTGCAGCCTCTGTGGACATCTGCACAGCAGTTGCTGTACAATTAGAACCTGTTCCCGCAATAACCGGAATTCTGTGGTTTACTCTCTCAATGGTAAATCTGATCGCATCCAGATGTTCTTCCTCTGTCAGAGTAGCTGATTCACCTGTTGTTCCACAAATGATAATCGCATCAGTACCTCCTGCAATCTGATCTTCCAGAATCTCTGCCAGTTTATCATAATTAATTTCAAAATTCTCTTTCATCGGTGTAACAATCGCAACACCGGCACCAGTAAAAATTGCCATATATAATCCCCTTTCTTTCTCTCAGATTCTTATCCTGCGGCGGGTAATTTGGGTAACCCGGAGGATTTTATCATATGAGATAAAAAGAGGTGCGCAACCCAGGGAAGCCCACCTCAAAAGAATCCTTAATGAAATCCATCATTTCTTCTTCGATAGCTCTCCATCTTACGATGACAGTCATACAGTTCTTCACTGCATGCCCAAGAGCAACATCTCAGGAATCCTGCTCTTTCGGCACTCGCTCCTTTCTTCTGCTTTCCTCTGTGCCTGTCACATCCGGCAGATTACTAATATAAAGTGCAACCTCTATCAATAAAATATTTTTGATTTCATTAACTATATCATTATTCAATTTTTCTGTCAATATTTTCAGTCTATATATTCCAGTTTACTTACTGAGATTTCATAGGCTGTTCGTTTCTGTGTTTCCTCCTCGCTGATTTTCTTTACATATTCCCGACTCTGGATTCTGCCCCAGATCAGTACATGACCACCCACTGGAAATGCAGACGCATATCTTGCATTTCTCCCCCAGCAAATACACGGGATATAATCCGATTTCCCATAAGGACGGTTTACTGCAATCAATAGATCCGCAATTTCCCGTCCCAACGGTGTTTTCCGATAAACCGGAGGTTTACATATGTAACCGTCCAGGAATATTGCATTGGTTTTCATCGTTTCATCGTCGTCTTCCACAAACTCTACTTCCCTTGCAAAAACAGAAAGCACCAGTCTGTTTTTCTTCTCCTCGTGTCTATTATAGGAGCGAAACTGTCCCAATACATGGATATATTCTCCTTCATAATCTTCTGTGACATCAAGCAAACGTTCGGAAATCATCACAGGGATTCGGTCTTCCGAATCGCTGAGCCGTTTCACCAGCACATCTACCATATAGAAGCCTTCCCCAAACACCTGATGACTGAAAGTAAATGGTGATGCAATTTTTCCCATGATTTCCACCTGGTTGTTTTCA
>JBJELT010000127.1:0-1638 GCA_051879295.1 Oliverpabstia sp.
CCTTGAAAATATAAGGTTTTAAGAAAAATAGGGCTGTAAAACTTTACAGTACCAATAGCGGAAAGGAGGTATATTTATGAAAATGGTATGGTTATGTAATGAGAAAAATGCAATTCAATATGTTTATGAAAATGCAATTCCCCCCAGAATATCGTTTTGCACTTTTGAAAGGTTGGTTCAGAATAGCAAGAATGGTTGTTTGCCAGAATTCTACGTAATAACAGATAACGGTGAGTATATAGGGTATCTTTTGTTGTTAGCGGATAATGTAGAGGACATTCCTCCCCCATTCAAATTTCTTGCTTGTCATAACGGAGATCAGCTATCAGAGGAAGAACATAAAGAATTATTAGAGTTTATTAAGAAAAGAGGATGTGAAAAAGGTTGGAAAAAGCTTGTTTGGCTGGCGGAGAATGAGATAAAAGAAAAACAAAGGCAGAGTTACTGACCCTGCCTTTGTTCTTGCTGTTTGAATTATTTTGTGACTGTAAAGGGGAGTGTTGCGCCCTCGACGACGGAATACATATTGCCCTCAATATCGGTGGCAATTCCGGTGAACTCTACTTCCCAGTCTCCCTTGGACAACCCATATTTCACATCTTCCGTGCCGCTTGTTCCAGTTGAAGTGATGGAATGATTGAATGTTCCGAAGGGAGTACCGAGTTTGTTGAAGTGCAGATTGCCTTCAAAGGCAACAATTACAGTGCCAGGAACATTGATCGTCCACTGAATGTAGCCCTGGGACAGGTAATCGAGTGTGCAGGAGCCAGCATCGCCCCAGAAGGTTTTGCGAGAAAGAGGAATCAGCTTGAAAGTCAAAGAACTTACGACATTGCCTGTATTTTCGGTTTCTTCTTGGGAATTAATCGTGGTGGAGGGAGCTGTACTGGTAGATTCAGCAGCAAAGGCGGGGATAGAGATAGTGCATATCATTACAAGGGAGAGAATAAGAGATAAGAACTTTTTCATGAATAGAACTCCTTTCATATATTGGTTTGATTTCAAATTATGGAATCATTGGAATCCACTCCTTTTGTTCATTTAACTATAATAACGATTCAGAACCCTGATTTTGGACACTCACAGAAAAAACAAATTAGATTCTTTACATAGCAGTCATACACTACGGTGTGTGGCTGCTTATTTTTTGGAAAGGAGCAGATGCGAATGAAATTAGTGTTGGCTGAGAAACCCTCAGTTGCCCAGAGTATTGCAAAGGTGCTTGCGGCAAACAAGCGTGAAGATGGCTACCTGGAAGGTAACGGCTATCTGGTCAGCTGGTGCGTCGGCCATCTGGTGGAGTTGGCACAGCCAGAAGCCTATGATGAACGATATGGCAAATGGGTCTATGATGACCTGCCGATCTTCCCGACCGACTGGAAGTACGAAGTATCTTCCGCAACCAAAAAGCAGTTCGGTATCTTAAAAAAACTCATGGCCAGAGAAGATGTTGCAAGCCTTGTGTGTGCAACAGATGCCGGTCGTGAGGGCGAACTGATCTTCCGACTGGTGTACCATAAAGCCGGGTGCAGAAAGCCTTTTGAGCGACTTTGGATTTCCTCTATGGAAGATGTGGCAATCAAGGAGGGCTTTGAAAATCTCAGGTCTGGAACTGAATATGATGCTTTGTATGAAGCA
>JBJELT010000128.1:0-8125 GCA_051879295.1 Oliverpabstia sp.
TATATATCTTTTGCACTCCATTTACATTCAATATATTCATAACAAAAACCTCCTTTGTGATTTCTGTCATTATTATACGGAAAAAGAGATTTGTATCGCCATCGAATTGGCTTACAAATCTCTCTTCAAATCTTACACTTCTGTAAGAACTCACTCCACTTCCAGATGTTTGCGAGAAAGATCGATGATAACGCATGTTCCCTCGTCAATCCTGGACTCTGCTTCAATCCCATGACCGAGTCTGGCACATATACGTTTGCATAAATACAGACCAATACCACTTGCCTTTTTATCCGCCCTGCCGTTGTATCCGGTGTACCCATGTTCAAAAATACGGGGTAAATCTTCCGGTGCAATGCCAATTCCGGTATCACGGATACAAAGCCTGTTTCCAGGTTCCAGGGTAATGGAAATACTGCCGGAAGGAGTGTATTTCAAGGCATTGGACAATACCTGCTCAATCACGAAAGACAGCCATTTTTCATCTGTAAGCACAGATATATGAAATGGTTCATAGACCAGACTTAACCTTCTGCTGATAAACTCTCCTGCATATTTTTTGACAGACTGCCTGATAATCCCATCCAGGTCATACTCCCTGATCACATAATCTGTGCTTTCTGAATTCAGTCTCAAAAATGTCAGCACCATTTCCACGTACTGTTCGATACGAAACAGATCGTTTGTAAGCTGACGGGACAGGGCAGTGTCTTCATTTTGCAGTGTAAGCCTCATGGAAGCAATCGGCGTCTTGATCTGGTGCGCCCATATGGTATAGTAATCCACCATCTCAGAGTATATCCGCTGACTGTCAGAAACCACTTTCCTATGTTCTCTTTTAAATATCCGAATGATAGCCTGATAATCCTCATCCTCAATTCCGTCCACAGCCGGCAGTGTTTCCGTAATCAGATCAGTAAGCTCCTGCATACCTGCCAGAAGATCATGCTTCTGCTTCACCCTTCGATAATCCAGTATCGTAAAAAGGATTCCAAGGAAAAAACACAATGCGGCAGGGTACCAGACAGCTTTCACCGGCAGCTGATATAGCACAAAGGAAATCGTAAAAACAGCACAGAAGAGCACTCCTGCCAGAATTCCTCTCCGTCTTTGCTTCACATACTTCATCCATAGCTTCATAGACTACACCTCAATCCTCAATCAGATACCCTACACCGAACTTTGTTTTGATAAAATCACTAAGCCCTGCAGATTCCAAACGTTTTCGAAGTCTGTTCACATTTACGGAAAGAGTATTTTCGTCCACAAAACAATCCGTTTCCCAAAGCTGTTCCATCAATTTCTCCCGGCTGACTACTCTTCCCTTATTTTCCATCAGGACAAGGAGGATACGATATTCATTTTTCGAAAGTGATATCTTCTCATCACCGTAGGTCAGACTTTGCTCCCCTGTATGAAGAAGCGCACCCCTATGCTCCAACACCGGAACTGAAAATGAAAAATCATAGGTTCTGCGAAGCATTGCCTGAAGCTTTGCCATAAGCAGACTCTGGTCAAAAGGCTTCGCAATAAAATCATCCGCTCCCATATTCATTGCCATAATCATATTCATATTATCTGATGCAGAGGAAATAAATATGATCGGCACCTTTGATATTTTCCGGATTTCGCTGCACCAATGATAACCATTGAAAAAAGGCAGCGAAATATCCAGTAATACAATATGCGGATCCACTTGTGCAAACTCTGCCATTACATTGCGAAAATTCCTAAGCATGTGAACCTGCATCCCCCACATCTCTGCCTGCATTTTGATTGCCTCCGCAATTCCTTTGTCATCTTCAATAATCAGTAAACGATACATGTGATCTCCTTTGCTAAATTATAGGACAATGGTCTGTCCCCTGTCCTGTTATCATCTGTTCACATTTCTCGCAATGGCCTTTTCCACCTCGTCCATGACAATGGGTTTGGCGATATGCCCATTCATACCAGCATCCAGAGACGCCTGAACATCCTCAGCAAAGGCATTGGCAGTCATTGCAATGATAGGAATCCTGCGGGCATCCGGGCGTTCCTGCATAGCCCGGATAGCTTTTGTGGCCTCATAACCGTTCATCTCCGGCATCATTACATCCATAAAAATCAAATCAAAGGTGTCTGGTGGATTCTCTGTGAAAGTTTTTACTGCTTCTTTGCCATCGGCGGCTCTGGTGACCTGAATTCCCATTTCCACCAGCTGCACCATTACGATTTCCGCATTCAGTTCATTGTCTTCTGCCAGGAGAACCTTCACGCCGCTTAGGTTCGCCTTTGCAATGGGCAGATCCTGTTCTCGCACATTCCTCCCATCCGTCAGTTCCAAAGGAATTTCCACAGTAAAGGTTGAACCCTTGCCTTTTTTACTCTCCACGTAAATGCTGCCGCCCATCAAATCGACATACCTCTTTGTGATGGCCATGCCAAGGCCAGTGCCCTTATACTGAGTCCGCGCGCTATTTTCCTCCTGAGAAAACTCATCAAAGATATGCTCTACGAATTTCTCCTCCATGCCTACGCCCGTATCTGCGATACGGTACCTCACCATGATATGCCAGCCATCTTGGCCGGGATGATAGCTGGCTTCAAAGTCGATGCTGCCGCCGTCCTCTGTAAATTTTACCGCATTACCCAGAATATTCACCAGCACCTCCCGGATGCGCACGGCATCAGCCAGTACATAAGGAAATTCTGGTGTCGCCAGATTTGTAGAGAATACAATACTTCGGTCGTGCAGGAAGCCTTGCATGATGCCGAGCACTGTATCTGCAACTGTCCTGATATCAACTGAAATGGGCACGAATTTGACTTTGCCACTTTCGATGCGGCTGATATCCAGCACGTCATTGATCAGAGTCAGCAGATGCTCGGAGCTATTACTAATCTTTTCGAGACAGCTCCTTACCTCTGGTTTCGTCTCATGTTTCAACGCGATATTTGTAAAACCGATGATGGCATTCATAGGAGTACGAATGTCATGAGACATATTGTTCAGGAAGGTGGTTTTTGCACGATTTGCATTCTCTGCGGTATGGACCGCATCCTCAAGTTCCTGATTGATTTTCTTGTCCTTCGTTCGGTCAGACAAATCCAGAATGTATTTCTTATCACCCTGAATGTCAGTGCAGAATACAAACGCACGGAACCATAGCTTCTCACCGGTTTTCTGATGGATATACTCTCTGTCCCACTCACGCTGCTCGCCGGGCAAAATTTCCGATAGTTGATCAAGAATGTAAACTGATTCATCCGCCCTGATCAGATGCTCGAGCTCATGGATATCATTGAAAACATTTTGTTCTGGAATACCTATCAGTTTCTCGATATTGGGACTAACATATTCCACGCGATGATTTTTGGCATCCACCATCAGGAAAACATCGTCCACATTAATAGATAGCTTGGAAAACAGCTCGTCACGGGCAAACAACTCATTGTCCTTACGTCTCAGTTTCTGCCGGTTTTGCTGGACCACCAGCAGCAGAAGCATCACGGCCAGGATAATGGCAACTCCCGACACCACGAGCATGGTAGTGGACTGAAGCTTGTTCATACTGGCATTGACCACATCAGTTGGTACAATACCTAAAACAGTCCAGTTCTGGAAATTGGCAGACTCATACACCAGATAATAGTTCCTGCCATTGATATCGAACACCCTGGAGCCAGAATTACCTGCCTGAAAGTCCTCCCGCATGGCGGTGATCTCCTCCTTGCTCAAGTTTCCTGATTCATTCAGCATAGCAAAGAGATTGTAAATGTTATTCATATCCTCGTTGCCGTTATCAACAGTAATACGGCCATCAGGCAAAACTGCAAAGGTACTGCCTTTTCCGTCAAATGCAGAAATCCTTAGGGCATCCACCAGGTCGGAATTGTTATAGGTAATGGCAATAGCATCATAAGTAAAATCAAGGTAGCTTCCCTGTTCTGCAGGCACGGCAAACACCATGATCTCCGGCTTATCCGGAACAACGGAGTTGGCAATAATCGGCTGACGCTCCAATATCAGGGAGGCAAGCTGATCTCGCAAGTCCAGATAACCCCTGTCCCCGGACAATGTGATGTATTCTCCGTTCCGGGAGATGAAATAAAAATTGGTAAAATTACTCTCCTCTCGAGCCTGATTCACATAGGCTGCAATCTCCTCATTGCTTTCCGCTTTCTTCAGATAAGGCTCCCACATCCGCATCTGCCTCCAGTTGACGGAAACCAGATTATACAGCGACTGATTTGCCTGATGGAAGATCTCGGTCAGGTGGGCGGTACTCTCTTCGTAAATCGTCAGAGATACAAAGCCAAAATAGTTGAATACGGCCCAACCAATCCCGGTGGTCAACGCAAGGAGCAGCAGCAAAGCTGCCAATCGTTTTTTCACGATATCGCCCTCCTTTCAACTTGATTTTGGTTTCTCATGAATTCTGAAGAATAGTCACATACTCCGTTGGAGCAAGGAACTGCTTCGTTTTCGCCAGCGCCTCCTGCATGCACTCCTGGCTGGAGAAATCATCTACCAGATAGGCTTCCCGCTTTGCCTTCAGGTCCTCGGGCATGGGGCAGCCGCAGAAAGTCTCATGCTCCAGGAAAACGTCCGCACCCACCAGCAGCATGGTATAGGTGGCATTTTCGTCCAGAAGCTCGCCATCCACGGAGATTTCCTCAAGGCGGAATTTGCCCCGCTCATACTCGGTGACGGTATACTCCAGACCACTGGTGACGGGCATCATATTGCGGTGTAGGATTGGATTGGCGCCATCCTCCTTCACATTCACCAGCCAGTCCATGAACCCGCGGATTTCCTCACCGGTGTACTTGCCCCGGTAGATAGCGTTCCTGGAGGTCAAAACCCACTTGGCCTGCTGGAGAGTATAGTCCCCGGCATAGATAGAGGTGCTGGCCACGGGGGAATAGCCGATGGCGATCTGGTCGCCCATGGCCTCACAAATGGTATTCATCAGAGAAGAAGCCGCAGCGCTGCCGTGGTCAGTGAAATCATTGGAATAGGCGTTCTCTTGGGTGAACAGCACTTCCGCCGCATCCGGGTCGGCATAGTTGGTGATTTGGTCGTTGAAGGCCTCATAAGCGCTCTTGGCGTCATATTCGCCGGTCATCATCTTGTGCCCCACATCCTGAGAGATGGCAAACACTTCTGTGGAGGCCAGACGCATATACAGGTGATTGCTGTTGATGCAGTCCTGCACATACTGGAGGGCACTGGTTGGGGCAATTTTCACTTCCTTGTTGTAAGACAGCACAGAGGTGCCAGCGGCAACATGTTTCTGACCTTCCTCGCTGAAAATGGCCATCAACACTTCCATCACAGCCGCCTGCTTAGCTTCATCCTGTTCCACTTGCCTGGACACGGCCAACTGGCACATTGGATATGTCAGCAGCCAATTATCATCTTCGGTTTCCCCGAAATATGGCAGGACAACGCTGTTTAAACCGTCTTCCTTGGTGATGTTATCCGCCAGAGCCGCCGTGTTGCGGATCATGGCGGTCTGTCCGCTGCGGTAGGCTTCGGTGACCGGAGTGAACTGCAGTTCCTCATCTCCGGGCTGGAAACGGACGTCTTTCAGGAACTGCTCGTATTTTTCAAATACTTTGGGCCAGACGGTGTCGTCCAGTCCCACCTGGCTGTCCTCTGTTTCGCTTTCGTAAACCATACGCCACTGGGTCCCCTCCAGGCTCATCAGCTCCGGGATGGCGCAGCCCTGCATGGTCTCCAGACAGGAATAATCATAAAACCAGTCGGTCTGGAAGCCTTTGATGCCCTGGGCCTCAAAGGCGTCGATAGCAGCCACGAACTCGGAATAGTTGGTAGGCAGAGGAATGCCATACTGGTCAAACAGATCCTTGTTAGCCATGATGCTGTCCACCTCGGCACACATTGGCAGCCAGCGAATGGCACCACCAGTTTCCCGATTGATCTCAAGATAACTGCTGTAGAAGGTTCCTGCAACCATAGATGAACTCAAATCCATCAGATAATCAGAAAGAGGTGCTGCATCGTTCAGAGAGAACCGGCGGCAGGTAATGATGTCCGGAATGGCCTCTCCACGGGCAAGCAGATCCTTGTAGTAGTCCATGGTATTATAACTCTGGACAAAAGTAAACTCAATGTCCGGAAATTTCTCCTCCAGCCAGGGACTCAGTTCTTTAAACATGGATCTGTCCCACATATACATACTGATGGGAATTTTGCCATCTTTCTCTGTCTTCTCGGTGCTTTCACTCTGTTTTCCGCAACCGGCAAACATGGTCACTGCCATAACACCGGTAATCAACAGACTAATCAGTTTTTCCTTTTTCATTCGTGTTCTCCTTCTTATGGATTTTTATAGGCATTTGTTAAATGCCGAAACCCATTGATTTTACTGGGTTTTCTCGCTTCTTTTATATAAATTTTCTCTCCGCTTATGGTAAAATAGAAGTACCACTAACCACCCTACTCATAAACGGAGGAGAAAATTTATGTCTGCTAAATATCGTCAGATTTCCTTAAAAGATACTTTTTCAAACTGTCAGGATATGTTTTGGGAAGATACCCCTTCTTTTTTCCAACTTCTTGACGAACACTTTGACATTCAGGAATTCATTCCTTCGGTCTTTACTAATGCTTTTTATCAACACCTTGGCAGAAAAAGACTTTATCCTTTAACAGGGTTTCTCTCTACCCTCATCCTACAGAAAATTTTTCCATTCCCACCGATTCGCTTCTGGTCCTTTTTCTTTCCCTTTGCAAGGAATTAAGGGATTTTTGTGGTTTCTCCAAAGTCCCTGATGCACCTCTTTTTACCAGATTCCGTCAGGATTTCAAACCTTTTATCGAGCTTATGTTCAGGCAGATGGTTGATTTTACAGAACCGATATGCCAACTCATAGATTCCTCTCTTGCTCAGATGCTTACCTTTGATACTTCCGGCATTGAACTGTTTGTTACAGAAAACAATCCCAAAACTCTCAATGCTCTTATCAAAAAACTGATAACTTTTTATAAGGATAAGCCTGATGTTGACCCTCACAAGATGGCTTATTCTCTTATGCCATCACAGGCTGCTTACCGCATCAAATGGTGCTGTCCAAAAGTTCATATGGTAAAAGGTCAATGGGTATGTGACTGCACAGACCCCTGTACCACAGCAAAGAAAGGCAAGACTACATACACCTACGAAAACATGGAGTTCCGTATGTTTCCAGGTATCCAAAGGGATTCTCCCGAGTGGATTGCACTTTACAAGATAAGAACTAGCATAGAATGAGCAATCAATCACTTCAAGATTAACATGTGCATTGCCGGTAAACGCACAAGAAACCATGCAACGACAAAAGCAGATGTATTCCTGGCCGGGATTGCCAGCCAGCTCACTGTCATTGTTTCTTATCGGATGAAATGTCCAGAATACATACGTAGTCTGAAACCACTTGTAGCCTGAAAAAGTATTGAATTATCATAGTACATTTGACTTTCGCACCAAAAGTGCGCCCAAAATCTGACTTTTATATCAATTCAGTATTTATCTGAATGATGTCCTTTTTCTCCTTATCTATAGGAAGCGTAATTTCTCTCCTAATCAATTGGTAAAAATACATTTAACAATTACCTATGTACTTATTTACTCAATCTGGATACTCTCATTTCTTTTATAACATTCTGTCACCCATCAGAGCGTTTGAATCAAAGTGACGCTGCTTTTGTCATAAGCAGCGTCACTTTGACTATTGGTATTTTGAATTAGGAATGACAAAGAGCACTCCTTATGGCAAAAGTAACGTCCCTAATTATAGGAAAATTCAAATGCATCATTTCATGGAGCAAAAGAGTTCGCATGGAGCTCCAGGAGTGAACATCGTAGGATATTACCAGGCTTTTTCCTACCTGACCTCCGGTAGCCGCCGCATTCTCAATGGTGCCTTCCCAGTTGCGAACATGCCAGATGATCAAACCCATTTATTTGCAAACCGGGCTCTCTTTGAATTTCTTGCTTTGTCGATATCTTCCTGACTCTACATCGGAATCCGATGTATAATCGCCTCTTGCATAAGAACCATATAAAATGACACTCTTAAGATGTGCGCCGTAAATCTTTTGTACTTCTGATAAATATTGAGTAAGCAGTGTATG
>JBJELT010000129.1:0-1609 GCA_051879295.1 Oliverpabstia sp.
CTTAAAGGAATGGCTCCCGGACAAATCAATCTACACCTACTGGGGAAAAGGCCCTGGGAAAACAGACAAGAATCCGGAACTTCTTTTGGAAAAAGGAGAAAAACCTACAAAGAGTTTTCATTTGGGAATTGAGGAAAAAAACTCCGCAAAGGTAATTGGCGATCTCTGGGTATATCGGATTGAAAATAACCGTATGGCGTATGTTGCGATCCGTCTTTCACCGAAATACCATAGAAAGGGCTACGGAACAGAGGTGCTGGCTGCCATGACACATTTCTGCTTCGAGAATACGGAGCTTCAACGTCTTTGGACTGAGGTGGACGTTCGTAACATAGCATCACAGAAAATGCTTGAGAAATGCGGATATACCCAAGAAGGTCTGATTCGTCAGGGAAAGATGGTGAACACATGGTGTGATTACTACATCTATGGAATAATATCAAGTGATTTTTAAAGCTACTGGAGAAATAACAGGAATCCAGATCCGTGAACGAATATATAGCAGTCATGCACGCACCGTGTATGGCTGCTATTCCATGTAACGAATAAGGCACTGAAAATATGGGGATACTATCCCTTACTTGTAGTGCCTTTCCCTTATTTGCGGGGTGTTATAAAGGGTAAATCCACTTGAGACATTGACTATTCCCTTATAAATGAATATAATATAAGGGAAAGAGATGGAGGCTAAGGGAATGAGAACTTTTAATTACTCAGCTATCAAGAATCAGAAATGGGATTCTGAGATCCTTGGGCTTATTGCTGCAATCTATAAAGAGGCTGGAAAGCAGGAACTTTACCTGAAGCAACGCCCGGATGAATTAGAAAAACTGGTTGAAATCGCAAAGATCCAGAGTACAGAGGCATCCAATGCGATTGAAGGTATTGTTACCACCAATACGCGAATCAGGCAGCTGGTAGAGGAGAAAACGACGCCAAGGAACAGAGACGAGCAGGAAATTGCAGGATATCGAGATGTGCTTTCTATTATTCACGAAAGCTTCGATGCCATTCCTCTGTCAAAGAACTATATCCTGCAGCTTCATAAGATTATGTACAGCCATATGAATAACCCAATGGCCGGACAGACGAAAAATGTACAGAATTATATCAGCGCTGCTTATCCTGACGGTCATACCGAAATACTTTTCACTCCCCTGGCGACCTTCGAGACGCCGGAAGCATTGGATCGGATCTGTGAGGAGTACAACAAGGTTATCGGCAATATGGAATTGGAGCCCCTAATTGCTATTCCGATTTTCATCCACGATTTTCTGTATATTCACCCGTTTAACGATGGCAATGGCAGAATGAGTCGCTTGCTGACTACGCTGCTCTTATATCGCAGCGGATTCTATGTTGGAAAATATATCTCCCTGGAGGCAAAGATCGCTAAAAACAAGGATTTGTATTATGATGCACTGAACCATGCACAGCATGGCTGGCATGAAGGAACCGAGGATGCAGTTCCGTTCATTAAATATTTGCTGGGTACCATTCTGGCTGCGTATAAAGACTTCGGGGACAGATTTGCCATCGTGGAAGAGAAGCTTCCTGCCATTGATATGGTTCGCAAGGCTGCTCTGAATAAAATCGGTCGTTTCACGAA
>JBJELT010000130.1:0-38594 GCA_051879295.1 Oliverpabstia sp.
TTTTGGACCTTTAGCTCAGTTGGTTAGAGCAACCGGCTCATAACCGGTCGGTCCTGGGTTCGAGTCCCCGAAGGTCCATTTTGGTTGCTATTTAGAAATATTATAATCATGGCCCAGTGGCTCAGTTGGTTAGAGCGCCGCCCTGTCACGGCGGAGGTCACGGGTTCGAGTCCCGTCTGGGTCGTTCACATGAACGATTAAGCCATGAATGTTTAATGTCATGTGTAAAATTATGGGATCTTAGCTCAGCTGGGAGAGCATCTGCCTTACAAGCAGAGGGTCACAGGTTCGAGCCCTGTAGGTCCCATTTTTTGTGTAAAAGGATGTCCTCTGTAGTTTCAGGATTTTAGTAGTCTGATTCTTCTGTTGAGGATGTCCTTTTTTTTGAGGAGGTGATGTCATGTGGTTTTGGTGGTTTATGTTCTTTTGTAATACATTGTACTCGTTTGCGATGATTATTGGAGGTTGGTTTATGTGGAAACATTGTCCAAAGTCAATCAATTCAGTATGTGGATATAGATCCAGAAGATCTAAATTGAATTTGGACACATGGCAATTTGCTAATGAAAATTGTGGAAAGCGATGGTGGAAGATCGGATGGATGATGCTTATACCGACTATTGTTGTGCAAATACCTTTTTACGGAAAAAGTGATGATGCTATAGGGATATTAAGCCTAATCCTGGGTGGGATAGAGTGTTGTATATTATTGATTTCCATTTTACCCACAGAAAAAGCATTAAAAAAGACGTTTAACAATGATGGTGTCAGAAAGTAGAGTGTAGATAATAATGATATTTCATATTTTATGAGAAAAGGGCTGTCGGTGCTCCGGCGGCCCTTTTGAATATCATAGGTAAATTATAAATCGAGTATTTTCAATTTTTCCAACTGTGAACAGATATTATTGCTTTTCTCATGAATCCAGAGAGCAATGATAAGTGTGTAAGCAATATTAATGCATACGATAGCTCCTATCAAAAACCATATTAATGTGTCTGGTGTAACAATAGATCTGCAGGAATTATAAACGAGATAGAGTGCTGTAGCAGCAGAGATTGTGTATAAACCAAACATCGATAAGCATTTTACGCCTATATTACGTTTTACAGAAAATAAAGAATTTCCGATGATACGAAAGAAAAGTATAGAGATTACAAGTAAAATGGTGCATATTAAGTTATTCATTTAGATCCCCCTTTCTTATATTCAGCAACTAACAGGGAGGCTGTATCAAAATCAAACTTTCCGTCCAATGCCATACGTTTGATCGTGTTAATATATGGATCTTCTTCTTTACAATCTGCCATGCGGATTTTTTCCACAATCAAATCGAGACGTCTCCGTATGGTAGGATATGAAACATCATATTGTGTGGCCAGACTTTTCAGTGACCCGGATGCTAGAATAAAATTTTTCACAAACGTTAATTCATCCATCGAGAGTGATGATATCCATAAATCGTATTGTTCCATGGGTTACCTCGCAAATAAAGTGACAGTAGTCCAATTACCACATTTGGTGCACTCATAGTACAAAATAAATGTAGTTCCACTTACACCTACTTGTTCAGAAAATTTATATTTCATGTAATCATATTCCCCACATGAAATACATTGAACACCATAATTAGCTCGAGGGCTAATAGACTCCTGATTGCTTGGTGCAGCTTTAACAGTAGTGGAAGATAGTAAAATGGATAGTGCCAAAAAAGCGGATGTTAATTTTTTTGCCATAATGATGACCTCCTTTTATTGATTTTAGATGATTATAACATATTAATAATATTAAATCAATATTTAATTATATTTAAAAATATATTTAACTATATTTATATATTGATAAATAAAATAGATCAGCGTATATTTCTATACCCTGATCCATTTTTCATCTCGATGTGTTATGCGGTAATCATTTGGTGTTGTATGATATCGTTCTCGGAATTTCCTGTAGAAGTAACTGTTATTCTCGTAGCCTACTTCAGTTACGATATCATTGACGGGAAGATCGGTCTCTATCAGTAATTCCACCGCTTTGCGGAAGCGCCTTCTCTGCACCAGTTCTTTATAGGTATGGCCTGTATAATTGCGAATCAGCTTGCTCAGGCTATAAATACTCTGGTTGAGCATATCTGCCAGTTCTGTCAGTGTTCCATTTTTATAATTTTCGTCTATATATTTTAATGTCGTCATGAGCATCATGTTTTTGTATTGATTAGGCGTACTTTCTTTCAGAGATTTGACGGCATTCAGTAGATGAAGAAATACCAGCCCCATGGTATGGCGGTTGATTTGATCTTCATTTCCCTGTTTATGTACAAGAGAGTCAATCATATTTTCCATCAGATTCTGAATCTGCAGATTATCGGAGACCTGGAAATACAGGTACTTGCTGATGCCGTCTTTTTCTTTTAAGGTACTGATCAGAAAATCAGCAAGCACATTATTTTTCCCGATCATTGAAAAGGTTGTATCAAAAAATTCAGGAAGAATAATAAAGTTGATAGCAATATCATCTTTACTGGTCGGAAGTATTTCATGCATGACATATTGATTAAGAAATAGCAGTTCTCCTTGATGAACCGTGACTTTCTCTCCTGAAATCAGGTGGGTTACAGAACCCTGACAAACATAAAAAACTTCGATATAGTTGTGATCGTGGTAGGGAAATTTCACAAATCGTGTGTGGGGGCGCACGTCAATCAATTTACCCTCCTGAAGCATTTTCTGGCTTTCTACGGTAAAATGTTTCTGACTGGTGTATAATCCCTGTTTTACATTGGAATTACCGGAGAGAAGTTCTTTTTCTTCTTCTGTTATAGGTGCTAAGATATTCAATAATTCTTGTCTCATTGAAATCCTCCGATATGCTCTGCAATACCAAAGACTTACTGAAAGGCCTTTGATTTTTCGATAAATAGTAAAATAGAATCCTGCTTTGCAGGATTCTCCGCCTGCGGCGGGTTGCTTGCAGCAACATAATTCCTCTCCGCCGCAGTGCGATCCTGCCCGGAGTGCTTTTTTATCTTCTAGGAAAGTATTACGACTTTCCTAGAAGATAAAAAAGCACCTGCAATCTGCAGATGCTTTACACGTGCGCTAGAGGATTCGAACCCCCGACCTTTTGGTCCGTAGCCAAACGCTCTATCCAGCTGAGCTAAGCGCACATCCTGTGAAATGTCTCTCACAACAATAGCTATTATATGTGATACAGACGAGTTTGTCAACAGTTTTTTGAAAAAAATTATTTTTTTGTATAACACTTTTTATTTGGTATTTTGTATGCAAAATACAGAATCGAAATTTGTCATATTGCTTGAAATATGGAATTGTTTGTGGTAAAGTTAATAGGCGAATGTAACAAAAAAGATGCTGCTTCATGTGGTTTATAGTATATTGTTACTAATAAAGATACAGTCGGAGGATATTATTATGAGAGCAAGTGGTGTTTTGATGCCTGTTTCATCATTACCGTCAAAGTATGGAATCGGATGTTTTTCGAAAGAGGCGTTTGAGTTTGTTGATGTTCTGGTGGAGGCAGGGCAGTCGAAGTGGCAGGTATTGCCTTTGGGGCCTACCGGTTATGGTGATTCTCCTTACCAGCCGTTTTCAACTTTTGCGGGAAATCCTTATTTTATAGATCTGGAATCTCTGATTGATGACAAGTTGCTGACAAAAGAAGAGTGTGAGTCTTTTCACTGGGGCGGGAGTGATCGGTATGTAGATTATGGAAGTATGTATAATTCCCGTTATCCGGTTCTCCGTAAAGCTTTTGAACGTTTTGTACCGGATGAGAGTTATGAAGAGTTTTGCAGCCGGGAAGCATATTGGCTGGAGGACTATTGTCTGTTTATGGCAATCAAGAATAATCAGAATGGTGCACTCTGGACAACCTGGGATGAGGAATTAAGAACAAGAGATGAAGCTGCACTGGAACAGAAAAAAGCGGAACTGAAAAAAGAAATCGATTTTTATTATTTCCTTCAGTACGAGTTTGATAAGCAGTGGAGAAAAGTTAAAAAATATGCAAATAAAAAAGGTATAAAGATTATTGGAGATTTACCGATATATGTGGCGCTGGACAGTGCTGATGCATGGTCTAATCCAAAGCTTTTCCAGATGGATGAAGAGTGTCTTCCCTCCGCTGTTGCAGGCTGTCCGCCGGATGCATTTTCCGCTACCGGTCAGCTTTGGGGTAATCCGCTGTATGACTGGGACTATCATAAAGAGACAGGTTATCAGTGGTGGATTCGAAGAATGAGAAGAAGTTATGAGATTTATGATACTGTTCGAATCGATCATTTCCGTGGATTTGCAGAATATTATGCGATTCCTGCAGAGGATGAAAATGCTAAGAATGGAAAGTGGGAGCCTGGTCCGGGGATTGAACTGTTCCGGGCAATAGAAAAGGCACTGGAACGTGTAGATGTGATTGCAGAAGATTTGGGAACTTTGGATGAAAAAGTATTTGATCTTCTGGATGAAACAGGATATCCGGGTATGAAAGTACTGCAGTTTGCCTTTGATTCCGGTGCTCAGAATTTCTATCTTCCGCATAATTACAAGAAAAATTGTGTGGTATATACAGGAACTCACGATAATGATACTACCAGATCATGGTATTACGGTCTTCCGGACTGGGTGAGAGATTATACAAAAGCGTATCTGAATAATTTTGATCGTCCATGGGATGATATTCCGTGGGATTTCATCCGGGCGGCAGAAGGCAGTGTGGCAGATCTGGCTATTATCCCAATTGGGGATCTCCTTTGTTGCGGTAAAGAAGGCAGAATCAATCATCCTTCGACTTTGGGAGAAAACTGGAAATGGAGAATGCTGCCGGGTGAGTTTAATGATGAAATAATCAGGCGTTTAAAGTGGCTGACTGATGTATATGGAAGAACTCTGAAGGTTCCTGAAGAAAAAGAGGAAACTGAGGAAGTTGATGCAGCAGATTCAGAATTAAAGAATGAAGAGTAGTAGGCAGGAGAAAAATGTATGAGAAATCCTAATTATTCTTATGGCTTTCGCATTGCGGTAGGTGTATATCTGTTCTATCTTGCTTATCAGCTTGTGGGAGGCTACATTGCCGGAAAATCAGAAAGTATGGCATTTTTATTTATCGGTATTGCTTTTGCGATGGTGGGAATCGTGTGTGCTGTGACAGGAATCCGTTATTTTGTGACCGGTAAAGGTGATAAAAAAGATGTACAGTCAAGCTCTTTCGAAGAGCCTGCTGATGATACAACAGAAGAGTAAGAAAAATTTCCCCGGGGATTTTTTATAAATCCCCGGGGAAATTTTTATCTCAGTTCCCGGGTGCTGCGTACGGCAGCCCACCCGATAATGAGGGTTCCGATGATTCCGGCAAATGCTCCGACAGAATCAATGTACACATCTCTTTTGGATGGTCCACGTCCGGCTACCATTGATTGATGATATTCATCTGTGGCTGCAAAGGCTACGCAGATGAATCCGACAAGAAGAATCAGCCAGATACCGCGGATTCCATAGGCATAGAGAGGAATACTGAGAGAAATAGCAAGAATACAGTATTCTGTCATATGTGCCAGTTTTCTGACAGGGCCGTGGTATCTTGTCGCATATGCGTTAATCTCTTCCTGACTTAGCTCATAGTCAAGCAGAATCGCACCGGTCTGAACCAACTTCTGGCTCACCTGATAACTCAGATTACCGGATTCTGTTCCATTCTGACTGGAAAAGGAAAATATCATATACATAATCAGAAGGGACGGGATAAAGGATAAAGGTTTTAATAGTCTGATGATTAATTTGTTCATAAACAGGCCGCTCCTCATCAAAAGAATTACAAAAAAGTATATCATTATTTTGTTGGAATGTCAAAATAAGGATTGACCTGCAGGAAATAACCGTTGAATTCAAATAAGTGGTATATTATAATAAAAATAATCGAGTGAAGCATTTGGAGGATGAAGATGAAAGTAATAGTGGCAGTAGATGCGAACTGGGGTATTGGACAGAATAATAAGTTGCTGGTGAGTATTCCTTCGGATATGAAGTTTTTCCATCAAGAGACGGAGGGGAAGATTGTGGTGATGGGACGGAAAACGCTGGAAAGTCTTCCAGGCGGACTTCCGTTGAGAAATAGAACAAATATTGTGTTTTCCAGGAATCCGGATTTTCAGGTGAAAGGTGCAGTGGTTGTTCATAATCTGCCGGAACTTATGCAGGAATTGAAACAGTATCCGGATGATCAGATTTATGTGATAGGAGGAGGGCAGGTGTATGAGATGCTTCTTCCTTACTGCAGCATGGCCCATGTGACAAAAATAGATTTTCCATTTGAAGCTGACACGTATTTTCCGAATCTGGACGAAAATGATGAATGGGAGATTACCGCTTCCAGTGATGAACAGACGTATTTTGATCTGGAATTTACTTTTTTGAGATATGAGCGTGTCAAAGCATGACGGAGGTATTATGAACGATAACGAATGGCAGAAAATGGGGAAAGACATTCTGAATGTGGTGCAGGATGCCATTAGTTCAGGTAATTATCAGCAATTAAACGAACAGGTGAAACAGGTGGTTGACAGTACAGTGGATGGATTGAGGGGAACCGGTCAGACACTGCGCAGCGAGATGCAGAATCTGGGAGAAGACTGGAGACAATCCTGGCTGGAGGCAGGGAGGACGAGTACCAGTAATTATCGTAAAAGCCAGGCCTTTTCTCAGAGAAGTTCCCAGAGAGTGGGAAATGTGCGCCAGGAGAAGCAGCTTCCCGCTGTGTATGCAAAAAAACTGCCGGGACAGGTTTCGGGAATTGTTCTTTCTGTTACAGGTTTTACGATGACAACGATTACGGCTTTGGCAGGAATTGGTACGGGGATACTGATGGCAATCAGCCCTTCAGTAGCAGCTGGGGTTGTAACTGGTGTCATGGGCGCAGCAGCCCTGGGCGGACTGGTCATGGGGCTGATCGGTTCTGGTTTATGGAAGACTGCAAAGAGGTTTCGCCAGTATACCAGAGCGATTGGAAACAGAGCCTACTGTACGATTGAGGAACTGGCTGGAAAGTGTGGCCGTGATAAGAAGTCTGTTGTCAAAGATCTAAAAAAAATGATTGATAAGAAAATGTTTCTGCAGGGACATCTGGATGAACAGGAAACATGTGTGATTGTCACAGATGAGATGTATCAGCAGTATCTTCTTGTACAGAAGCAGGCCGAGGAGCGGGAAATTCAGGAAAAAGCTTCCCGTGAACAGAAAGAGAGACTGCCGGAGGAGTGCAGAAAGATACTGGAAGAGGGAAATGAATGTATCCGCTATATTCGAAAATGTAATGATGATATCCCAGGGGAAGAAATGTCGCAGAAACTTAGCCGACTGGAGCTCATTATTACACGGATTTTTGAAGAGGTAGGGAAAAATCCTGAACTGGCCGGTGAACTCAGAAAGTTTATGAATTACTATCTTCCGACCACCCAAAAATTGGTCGATGCCTATCGGGAACTGGATCAGGAAACGATTATCAGTGATAATATGGCAAAGACCAAGAAAGAAATTGAAGATACACTTGATACGATTAACGAAGCATTTGAAAATCTCCTGGACAGCTTTTTTGAGGAAAGAGCGATGGATATTTCTTCCGATATATCCGTTTTACAGACGATGCTTGCTCAGGAAGGACTGACCGGAAAAGATTTTAATACCGATAAATTAAAGATGTAAGAAAAGATAAGGGAGATTACTATGAGTACAGAATTGAAGGATATGGTAGAGGCACCAACGCTGGTATTTGACCCGATGCCGCAGACCAAAGAAGAGGTAGCTCCGGTAAAAGAAGAGCCAGAGCTGGATGATAGTATTCTGACAGAAGAAGAAAAGAAGATGGTGGAGGCATTTTCTCAGCAGATCGATATTCATAATACTAATGGGATTCTGCAGTATGGTGCGGGAACGCAGAAAAAGATGGCTGATTTTTCTGAGACTGCCCTGGAGAATGTGAAGACGAAAGATCTTGGTCAGGTAGGAGACATGCTGACGAATGTGGTGACGGAGCTGAAGCAATTTGGTGATGAGGAAGAGGAAAAAGGATTTTTCTCATTCTTGAAAAAACCTGCCAATAAACTGCAGAATATGAAGACAAAGTATGAAAAAGCTGAAGTAAATGTAGAAAAGATCTGCGAAGTGCTGGAAAACCATCAGGTGCTTTTGCTGAAAGATATTGCCCTGCTGGATAAAATGTATGAGCAGAATCTGGTTTATTTTAAAGAACTGTCCATGTATATTCTTGCAGGAAAGAAGAAGCTGGCACAGGTGAGAAGCACAGAGCTGCAGCAGCTGGTGGATAAGGCCAGATTATCCGGTCTTCCGGAAGATGCTCAGGCGGCCAAAGATCTGGAGAACAAATGTGATCGCTTTGAAAAGAAAATACATGATCTGGAACTGACCAGAATGATTTCCATACAGACCGCTCCGCAGATTCGTCTGGTTCAGAACAGTGACACTATGATGGTGGAAAAGATTCAGTCCACTGTGGTTAATACGATTCCTTTGTGGAAAAGTCAGATGGTTCTGGCTCTCGGTGTGGAACATGCTTCCCAGGCGGCACGTGCCCAGCGTCAGGTTACCGATATGACCAATGAATTGCTGAGAAAGAATGCGGAAGTACTGAAGATGGCATCTATTGAAAGTGCAAAAGAATCAGAGCGAGGTATCGTGGATCTGGAAACTCTTCAGAACACCAATGCGTCTTTGATTTCCACTTTGGATGAGGTAATGAAGATTCAGTCTGACGGAAGGGAAAAACGCCGCGCTGCAGAGATTGAACTTCGTAAAATGGAAGATGAACTGAAGAATAAACTTCTGCAGATTCGTTAGAGAAAGGAGAGGCATATGTATCGGGATCATACAAGAACAGTTCAGATTGGTGACAGAGTGATTGGAGGGGGCAACCCGGTTCTGATTCAGTCCATGACGAATACTAAGACAGAGGATGTGGAGAGTACTGTACAGCAGATTCTTGCTCTGGAGAAGGCAGGCTGTGAGATTATCCGGTGTGCTGTTCCCACCATGGAAGCCGCACAGGCTTTGAAAGAAATTAAAAAACAGATTCATATTCCTCTGGTGGCAGATATTCATTTTGATTATAAGCTGGCGATTGCCGCTATGGAGAATGGAGCGGATAAAATCCGCATCAATCCGGGAAATATTGGCAGCCGTGACCGGATCCAGGCTGTTGTGGATGTGGCAAAAGAGAGAAATATTCCCATCCGTGTAGGGGTAAACAGTGGCTCTCTGGAAAAAGAGCTGGTGGAGAAATATCACGGTGTGACTGCAGAAGGTCTGGTGGAAAGTGCTCTTGACAAGGTTCGTATCATTGAGGAGATGGGGTATGACAATCTGGTTATCAGTATCAAATCTTCGGATGTGATGATGTGTGCCCGCGCTCATGAACTGATCGCAGAGAAAACTGATTATCCGCTGCATGTGGGAATCACAGAGGCAGGTACCTTGTTTTCCGGCAATATCAAGTCTGCTGTGGGTCTGGGAATTATCTTGTATCAGGGAATTGGCGATACCATCCGTGTGTCTTTGACGGGAGATCCGCTGGAAGAAATCAAGTCAGCCAAACGGATTCTGAAGACATTGGGACTCCGCAAAGGCGGTATAGAAGTTGTTTCCTGTCCTACCTGTGGAAGAACCCGGATCGACCTGATCGGTCTGGCTAATCAGGTGGAAACAATGGTACAGGATATTCCGCTGGATATTAAAGTTGCGGTTATGGGATGTGTTGTCAATGGACCGGGAGAAGCGAAGGAAGCAGATATCGGAATTGCAGGAGGCGTGGGTGTCGGTCTTCTGATCAAGAAAGGTGAAATCGTGAAGAAAGTACCGGAAGATCAGCTGCTTTCTGTATTGAGAGAAGAATTGCTCTCCTGGAACGAAAATCAGGTATGATGGTGATCAGATGAAAGAAAAAGAATTTCTGGATGTATTTCCACAATTAAAGGTGGAACATGAGCTGGAACAGCTTTTGAAGACGGTGAAAGTCATGAAGGTGGCCGTAACCCCAAGAAAAGATATGCTCCGGATTTATATCATGAGCAGTCAGTGGATTCATAAAAAGAATATTTATCAGTTAGAGGAGTCCATACGGGAGCAGTTTTTTTCCGGGACTCCTCTTCAAGTGAAGATAATTGAAAAGTTTGCCTTGTCAAGACAGTATACGCCGGAAAATTTTCTGGATGTATATAAGCCAAGTATTCTGCTGGAATTGAAACATTACAGTATGCTGGAATTCAATATGTTTGCGACGGCCGAAATCAATTTCCCGGAACCGGAGACGATGGAACTGGTAATGACAGACTCTGCCATTGCCAGGGAGAGGGAGGCGGAACTGGTCCGCATTTTAGAAAAAATATTCTGTGAACGATGTGGCTTTAATCTGAAAGTGCATACAGATTACAAAAAACCGGTGGAAAGCAAGGTACGGCGCAACAGTGAACTTCGTATTATGGAAGAGGCAAAGCAGATTTTTCTTCATTCAAAAGTGGGACAGGCAGCCGGGGGAGGGCCAGTTCCGGCAGTGGCAGAGCCGGAAGTAAAACAAGAAGAAAAGAAACCGGCAGCGAAGAAAGAAAAGAAAGAGCCGGTATCGGCGCCAAAGAACAGGCAGCAGAACAGTTCCTTTGGTCAGAGAGGAGACTTCAGAAAGGGAAGATTTGGCAATGACCAGGGTCCGCGTCCTCTTCGCCGTTCGGATAATCCGGATGTGGTCTACGGAAGAGATTTCGACGATGATCCTATTACGATAGATGCAATTTCCGGTGAGATGGGTGAAGTGACGATCCGCGGTCAGGTTACATCGGTAGAAGCCCGGGAAATCCGCAATGAAAAAACCATTTATATGTTTAATATTACGGATTTTACAGATACGATCTCTGTGAAGATATTCCTGCACAACGAACAGGTAGGAGAAATAAGTGGGGCTGTGAAAAAAGGAGCTTTTCTCAAGCTGAAAGGTGTTACGACTATTGACAAGTTCGACCATGAAATTACCATTGGTTCTCTTGCCGGTATTAAAAAAATAGGGAATTTTACTACTTCACGTCTGGACAATAGTCCGGAAAAGCGTGTAGAACTGCATTGTCATACTAAGATGAGTGATATGGATGGTGTGACGGATGCCAGTGTACTGGTAAAGCGTGCGTATCAATGGGGACATCCTGCCATTGCCATTACGGATCATGGAGTGGTGCAGTCATTTCCGGAGGCAAACCATGCGTATGATGATATTGTCAGTGACTACAGAAAGACTTATCAGAAAGACCATCCGGATGTGACCAAAGAGGAGCTGAAGCAGGTATATCCGCCTTTTAAAGTTATCTATGGTATGGAAGCCTACCTGGTAGATGATACGAAAGGAATGGTAACCAACAGTAAGGGCCAGAGTCTGGATGAGTCTTATGTGGTATTTGATATTGAGACCACAGGTTTCAGTCCGGTATCTAATAGAATTATTGAAATAGGGGCGGTTCGTGTGGAAAAAGGTGAGATTGTTGACCGTTTTTCTGTATTTGTCAATCCGCAGGTACCGATTCCATTTCGTATCGAGCAGCTGACGGGCATTAATGACGGTATGGTGATGGATGCAGAACCTATTGATCAGGTTTTGCCGAAGTTTCTGGAATTTTCACAGGGAGCTGTGATGGTCGCCCACAATGCTGGATTTGATATGAGTTTTATTATAGAAAACTGTAGTCGACTGGGCATAGAACAGCAATTTACTTATGTGGATACGGTGGGAATGGCCCGGATGCTTCTGCCGGGGCTGAATCGTTTTAAGCTGGATACAGTGGCAAAAGCTTTGAATATATCGCTGCTGAATCATCACCGGGCGGTGGATGATGCAGCCTGCACGGCGGAAATATTTGTGAAGTTTGTAAAAATGTGCAAAGAGCGGGATATTCTGAATCTGGACCAATTGAATGATTCCGGTAAAATGTCGGAAAATACGATTAAAAAGCTTCCTACTTACCATGCGATTATTCTGGCAACCAGTGAGGTGGGAAGGGTGAATCTGTACCGGCTGGTTTCCCGGTCTCATCTGGATTATTATAATCGTCGGCCCAGAGTACCCAAGAGTGTTTATCTGCAGTATAGAGAGGGACTGATGATCGGATCTGCCTGTGAGGCGGGAGAACTGTTTCAGGCAATTGTGAGGGATGAGCCGGAATCGGAAATCGCCCGTCTGGTGGAGTTCTATGATTATTTGGAGATTCAGCCCATCGGCAATAATATGTTCATGCTGCGGGACGAGGACCGGGATGATATTACCAGCGAAGAAGATCTGCGGAATCTGAACCGGAGAATCGTGAAGCTGGGAGAACAGTTTAAAAAGCCGGTGGTTGCTACCTGCGATGTGCATTTCATTGATCCGGATGATGAAATCTACCGGAGGATTATTATGACGGGAAAAGGATTTTCTGACGCAGATGATCAGGCGCCTCTGTATCTTCGCACCACAGAGGAAATGCTGAAAGAATTTGAATATCTGGGAGCGGAAAAGGCAGAAGAAGTGGTTATTACCAATCCAAACAGGATTGCGCAGATGTGTGATCGGGTGTGCCCCATCCGGGATGGCAAATTTCCTCCTGTCATTGAGAATTCAGATACGATGCTGAGGGAAATCTGTTATAACCGGGCACATGAGATTTACGGCGAGGATTTGCCGGAAATTGTATCAGCACGTCTGGAACGAGAGCTGAACTCCATTATTTCCAATGGATATGCGGTTATGTATATTATTGCGCAGAAACTGGTATGGAAATCCAACGAGGACGGTTACCTGGTGGGTTCCCGTGGGTCTGTAGGTTCTTCTTTTGCCGCAACCATGGCGGGAATTACAGAGGTAAATCCGCTGAGCCCCCATTATATCTGCAAGAAATGTCATTATTACGATTTTGATTCTCCGGAGGTTAAAAAGTTTGCCGGCATGGCTGGATGTGATATGCCGGATGCCGTATGTCCGAACTGCGGAGAGCCTTTAATCAAAGAGGGATTTGATATTCCGTTCGAGACGTTCCTGGGATTTAAAGGAAATAAAGAGCCGGATATCGACCTGAACTTTTCCGGAGAATATCAGAGTAAGGCTCACAAATATACCGAGGTTATTTTTGGTGCCGGGCAGACATTCCGTGCGGGCACCATTGGTACGCTGGCTGACAAGACTGCATTTGGTTATGTAAAGAATTATTATGAGGAGCGCGGGGTCCATAAAAGAAACTGTGAGATTGACCGGATTGTACAGGGCTGTACGGGAATCCGCAGAACCACAGGTCAGCATCCCGGCGGCATTATCGTATTGCCTGTGGGCGAGGACATTAATTCCTTTACTCCGGTGCAGCATCCTGCCAATGATACGGAGACAGATATTGTCACCACACATTTTGATTATCACTCCATCGATTCCAACCTGCTGAAGCTGGATATCCTGGGACATGATGATCCGACTATGATCCGTATGCTGGAAGATATCACAGGACTTTCGGCACAGACTATTCCTTTGGATAATAAAGAGGTGATGTCTCTGTTTAAAAGTACGGAGGCACTGGGAATTACACCGGAAGATATCGGTGGCTGTAAACTGGGATGTCTGGGCGTTCCGGAGTTTGGTACAGACTTTGCCATGCAGATGTTGATTGACACAAAACCCCAATATTTTTCTGATCTTGTCCGTATCGCCGGACTTTCACATGGTACGGATGTGTGGCTGGGCAATGCCCAGACACTGATCGAAGAGGGAAAGGCTACGATTTCCACGGCAATCTGTACCCGTGATGATATTATGATTTATCTGATCGGAAAAGGGCTGGAAAGTGAACTTTCTTTTACCATTATGGAAAGTGTCCGTAAGGGAAAAGGTCTGAAACCGGAGTGGGAAGAGGAAATGAAAGCCCATGACGTGCCGGACTGGTATATCTGGTCCTGTAAGAAAATTAAGTACATGTTCCCGAAAGCCCATGCGGCCGCTTATGTTATGATGGCATTTCGTATCGCCTATTACAAAGTATTTTATCCGCTGGCGTATTATGCAGCATTTTTCAGTATCCGCGCATCTGCCTTTTCCTATGAGCTGATGTGTATGGGACGGGAACGTCTGGAATATTATCTGGCTGATTATAAAAAACGCAGCGATACACTGACGAAAAAGGAACAGGATGCCCTTCGTGATATGAGAATTGTACAGGAAATGTATGCAAGGGGATTTGAATTTATGGAAATTGACTTATATAAAGCCCAGGCCCATCGTTTTCAGGTTATAGATGGAAAACTGATGCCGGCTCTGGACAGCATCGAAGGTCTGGGGGATAAAGCTGCTGATGCGGTGGTGCTGGCTGCCCGTGACGGACAGTTCCTGTCCAAAGACGATTTCCGCCAGAGAACGAAGGTCAGCAAAAGTGTCATTGACTTTATGGATGATTTGAAAATCTTCGGGGATATACCGGAGTCGAATCAGATTTCGCTGTTTGATTTTCAGTAATTATTCAGGACCCCGCATTTTATAATTTTGCGGGGTCCAGGCATTCCCGGAAGGCTTCCAGCAGCCGGTCATTCTGTTCCGGTTTCATGATGCAGAACCGGATGAAGTGGCTGTCCAGGAATGGGAAGGTGGAACAGTCGCGGATCATCAGTCCTTTGCGGATGCAGTGATCGAACATATCCTGAGAGGTGATATCCGGACGATTGATTTTTACCAGCAGGAAGTTGGCCATGGGTTCGTATACGGTCACGGAGTCCCAGAAGGAAAGTTCCTGATAGATGCGATCACGTTCGGAGGTGATCAGTTCTCTGGTTTTCCGGATGTATTCCTGGTCAGGGAACATCAGTCGGCCGGCAATTTCAGCCAGGGAGTTTATGGTCCATGGATTCTTCCGTGTATTGATGGCTTTTACCAGATCGGGATTGCCGGTGATGGCATAACCCAGACGAAGTCCAGGTGCTGCAAAGAACTTGGAAGTTCCCCTGAGAATAATCAGGTTGGTGTAATAGTTGGTCAGAGGTACTGAAGTTATATCGTTTTCATGAGGGGCAAATTCCACATAGGTTTCATCTACCATCACAAAGATTCCATACTGCAGGCAGGCATCCAGAATCCGGCGCATCTGACGGCAGGTGATAGCCGATGAGGTCGGGTTATTGGGATTGCACAGGACCAGAAGATCCAGCTGATCAGAAAGATGGCGGCAGAAATCCACTTCATCCATCTGGAAATTATTTTCTTCTTTGAGCGGATAATAGAGTGTTGTTCCGCCGCCCAGGGAGATTTCCCGCTCATATTCTGAATAAGTAGGTCCCAGGATCAGTGCTTTTTTAGGATGACGTGTCTGGATAAACAGAGAAATCAGTTCTGTAGATCCGTTGCCGACGATGATATTTTCCGGCTGAGTACCGGCATATTCTGCGATGCATTTTCTCAGAGCGGTATATTCCCGGTCGGGATAGGTGGTGATGGCATCCAGATTCTCCGCAAGAGTAGAACGAAGGCGATAAGAAATTCCAAGAGGGTTAACGTTGGCACTGAAGCTGACGATATCCTCTTTTTTTATATGATAATATTGTTCAATAGCTTCCAGGTCACTGCCGTGGAAATGGTCTTTATGCTTAATCATAATGTTTCCTCTTTTCTTGCAACCATGATTTGATTGGTGTATAATCTTAAAGTATAATGTTGGGTTCAAAAGGTATTTTGAACCCTTTGATACACGGATTTCTTCGCACTTTGTGCTCTCAAAATCCTAAAACATTCGAAATCCGCTCATTTTTCTGTGAAAAATGGCTCCTTTCTCATGTTTTTGCGGGGCCCAAAGTCATGTATTTTCATGCAAGCATGAAATACATGACCTTTTGCCCCTTGTATCAAATTATAATGCTATATAAAAATTAGTCAAGATAGTCTTTAGTATAAAGAAAGCAAGAGCAGGTGAATACTTTGAAGAGAAGAATGGAACAGTTAATTAACGGAAGATTTGAATATGAAGTACCTCAACTGGTCCTCTCAGATACAGCAATCACTGCAGAAACAAAAGCAGGGGAAAATTATCGGGGAGAATTATTTATCGGAGCAGCAGATAACAGAAGAATCAAGGGAATGGCAATGTCTTCTGACCGTCGTCTGTTGTTGGCAAAAGAAAAGTTTTCAGGCACTGCGGTGTGCATTCCCTACGGTGTGGATGTCAAAGGCCTGGAACCGGGGGCTGTGGTTGATGCTGCGATCACAGTCAACAGCAATCTGGGAGAATACCAGGTTCCTGTAAAAGTTACCGTGCAGGATGCACAGATTCAGACATCATTCGGAGAAATCCGCACGCTGGATGACTTTGTAAAGCTGGCGGAGAATGATTTCCGGGAAGCTTTCCGTCTGTATACCAGCAGCCGCTTCAGGGATCTGCTTCAGGGAGAAGAACAAAAATATCGCAATCTGTATCGGGGTATGTCTGCCAATCCGATAACATATCAGCATATGGAGGAGTTTCTGATTGCAGCCGGAAAAAAGGAACCCATTGAGATTCGTCTGGAGAAAGAAGAAAAAAACTGGGACAGAATGGAGACTACGCTGAAAGATTCTCTCTATCTGTATAAGAATACCTGGGGATATATCTGCGCAGAAGTGGAAGTGCGGGGAGACTTTCTTGAAGTGGAGAAGAAGGTGATCACTTCCGATGATTTTATCGGCAGCGTGTATGCCCTGGAATATCTGATCCGAAAAGACAAGCTTGGACATGGGAAAAAGTATGGTCAGATCCGGATTAAAACAGTGTATGATACTCTGATCTGTGAAGTGACGGCATCAGGCAATGCTGAGTATAAAATCAATACTCATCGATATGAGAAAAAAGGATTGGCACAGATTGCGCTGGCATATGAAAAATTCCGTCTGGGTGAGCTTACAAAAGAGGAATGGAAAGAGATTGCCGGAAAAGAACTGGATGAACTGAAAAATCTGGGTTGTTACTATCCGAAACATCAGCTGATGGAAGCTTATATGTATGAACAGTGCGGCGATATTTCAGATGCCATGACATGCCTCTGGCCTTTGAGAGAAACACAGTTTACCAGAGAACAGATGGAGGAGGAAGGCGTCTATCTTTCCCTGGCAGTGCGGCTGGGAGTTGCGACGGAAGAACAGAAAGCACAGGCTGAAGACCGGATCATCAATTTGTTCCAGATGAATCCGGGAAGCAGGATTCTGCTGGAGATGGTTCTGCAGATGGAGGATTGTCAGATATCTAATGCGAGAAAGCTGTTTATGATGGAAGAGGTGTTTAAACTTGGGTGTACCAGTCCGTTTTTGTATCTGGATGCACTGGAGATTCTCAGAAGTGAGGAAAATAATCTGAAAAAACTTTCACCATTTATGGTACAGGTTCTTCATTACGCTGCTTCCAGAGGAAAACTGACAAGCGAACTGGCTCTGAGGATCGGACACCTGGCAGAGTATGTGAAAAACTTTTCCCCTATGATTTATCGGCTTCTGGTAAGCTGCTATGAGGTATTTCCGGACAAAAATATGGTGGACAGCATTTGCAAATATATCATGAAGGGACAGCCGGGGAAAAAGGAAAATTTCCGCTGGTTTTCCATTGCTGTGGAAGAAAATATACGGATTACCAGATTGTATGAATATTATATCGAGACGATGCCTTCCGGTTATCAGGAAATATTGCCGCAGGTGATTCGTATGTATTTTGTATATAACAATAACCTCAGCAGCCGGAAGAAAGCTATGGTTTACGCAAATGTAATCCGAAATAAGGAAAAGGATAAAACCACATATCAGAACTATCGGAAAGCGATGGAACAGTTTGCCCATGCGGTGCTGCAGGAAGGAAGAATCAATGCGGATTATGCGGTTGTTTACCAGGAGTGCATCGATACGTTGACCAGCAGTGTAGTGGGAGAAAAACTGGCTGATATTATGTTTACATACCGCATCTTCTGTGACAATCCAAAAATCAGAAATATTATAGTATGTCATGATGAGCTGCAGCAGGAAGCTGTATATCCGTGCAATGATGGGGAAGCATATATTCAGCTGTATCACAGGAATGCAAGAATTCTCTTTGAAGATGACCGGAAGAGACGTTATGCGGCTACGGTTGATTATAATCTGCAGAAGCTGATGGATGAAAAAGAGTATATCCGTCAGTGTGTAGCACTGGATGTGGTGCATCCGGGACTGATTCTGGCAGTTTGCAGTGCATCATCGCGGGTGGAAATGAAAAATCTGGTATGCTACCACCATGCGGCGCATATGGAAGAGTTCCGACCGGAATACCGTCATGTAATCTGTAAAATGATTCTGGAATACTATGCCGCTCATGCCGGTGATGATACCTTGGACAGTTATCTGAAAAATATGGATTATATGACATTTGCTGCCGTGGATAAAGTACTTCTCTGTGAAATACTGATTGAAAAAGGCCTGTATGAAATGGCATTTGAAATCGTCAAAGAGTATGGTTATGAAGGCATCCGGACAGAGAGTCTTGTGATGCTGGCAAGTCGTATGATACTTCGGACAGAATTTGTGGAACAGGAAGAACTGGTGTATTTGGCCCTGTATGTATTTGAACAGGGAAAATATGACGATATTATTTTGGAGTATCTCAGTGACAATCTTCTGGGACCTGTGGAACAGATGGCGCTGCTTTGGGAGCGTATGAGAGGATTTCAGCTGGACACTTATGCGCTGGAGGAAGAGATCCTGCTTCTGGCTATGTTCGGCAGAGTAACCCTCAGCCAGGGGCATGAGATATTAAAAAGTTATATACAGCAAAAAGGAAAACAACAGGTGATTATAGCCTATCTGTCTTTCCGGGCCTATGAATATTTTCTGGGGCAGAAAGAAACACCGGATTACATTTTCCAGTGTCTGGAAACCTGTTATGAAAAACATTTTGAGACAGACAGAATCTGCCGTCTGGCTTTGCTGAAATACTATTCCGGTCTGGAAAAAGTGACAAAACAGCAGGAAAAGAGACTCATGGAGATTCTGGCAGAGTGTAATGAAGCAGGACTGCGGTTTGGATTTTTCAGAAATCTGGCATCACACTATACCAAACCGTATCAGCTGGATGACAAGCAGTTTGTAGAGGTACGTTATCCGGCAGAAGCGAAAGTGATGATTCATTATTATCTGGAAAATGAACAGAATGAAAATTCATCCTATAAGAGTGAACCGGTAAAAAATATGTATCAGGGAATTTTTGTGAAGGAATTTCTTCTCTTTTACGGGGAAACACTGCATTATTATTTGACAGTAGAAACTCCGGCGGGAACGGAAACTTCCGAAGAAAAAACTCTGGTTATGGAGGAATCCTGTCAGGAAGGTGATTCCAAATATCAGTTATTGAATCGCATGCTGGCAGGACAGAAACTGATGCAATACGAACAGACAGAGGAAGCTATGCGCCGATATCTGGAAAGAGAATGTCTGGCAGAAAAAATGTTTCGTCTGATGGATTGACATATGTGGAGGCATGAAGATGAACGAAGTCAGAAATATAATAGTAGGATTTGATTTTGGAGAGAAAGTTTCTCAGCTCTGTTATTATGACCGGAGAGAAGGTGAGCCGGTTTCTATTGCCATGAAGGTAGGAACCGGTCAGTATACATTTCCCAATTGTCTGAGCAAGAAACCGGGGGAAGAGGAATGGCATTTTGGACTGGAAGTAGAATATTTTGTCAGCCAGCAGGATGAGGTTTATTTGGACCATTTATTTGAGTTATGCTCTTCGCGGAAAACGATTGCCGTTGACGGGCAGGAACGTGAAATGGGAGAGCTGCTGGGGATTTTTATAGGCAGTGCTCTGCGGATTCTTGGTGTTCCGGATCCGGTTAAGAGCATCAGCGGTCTGATGATAACAGCACCGCACATTACACGGTGTATGGTGGAGAACGTCAGAAAAGCGTGTGAAGTTATGGGATTTTCCAGAAAACGGTGTTTCCTTCAGGATTATGAGGAGAGTTTTTTCTACCACACCATGTGCCAGAAGGCAGATATTTGGAGCCGAAATGTAGCGTTATTTACTTTTGACCAGGATGGGGTGACTTATGCCCGGCTGGAAATGGATAAGAAAACGAAACCGGTGCAGGTTCGTGTCAGAAAAGGAAAGAGGATTACGCTGCATCAGGATCCGGTGGAACGGGATTTTGACTTTTATGAATTGGTTCAGGATTCCCTGGGAAATGATGTATTTTCCAGTATATTCCTCGTAGGTGACGGTTTTGACCGGGAATGGGCAGTTCGGTCTGTGCCGCTTCTCTGCCGCCATCAGCGCCATGTATTTTACGGAAATAATCTATTTGCCAAAGGTGCCTGTTATGGTGCAAAAGAGAAGGTGGAAGAGCGCAATCTGAAAGGTTATCTCTATGCCGGCAGTGACCTGGTAAGGATGAATGTGGGGATGGAGATGCTGGTATATGGAAGTCCGGCCTACCATTCGCTGATTTCTGCCGGTGTCAACTGGTATGAGGCAGAAGGGGGCTGCGAATTACTTTTGGATGATACCCGTGAACTGACATTTGTCGTCAGTAATATGGAAAATACAAAAAAAGAACGGTACAGCATGGCTCTGCCGGGGCTTCCGGAGCGGCCGGCGAAAGCAACCAGACTGCGGCTGCATCTGGAATTTGAATCTGCCAGTCAGTGTAACATTGAAGTAGAAGATCTGGGATTTGGTGAATTATACCCTTCTTCAGGTCTTGTATGGCATGAAACCATGAATGAACAGAGGAGGGAAGAGGAATGAGCGGATACATATTATGCCAGGTAAAAAGGGCCAGGGTGCCCTACTATATTGAAAATATCAGTGCCAATATTTATTCGATTGAAGAACTGTGTTTTTATCTGTATCACAATATTTATCTTCTGGACTCCAGTATTATTAATGAAGAGCTGTGTTTCTGGATTCGTGATGAACTGGGATTGAAAAAACTGTCCCAGAAGTTGTATGGACTTCTGGATGATCAGATAAAAATCGGTGATTTTATTCTCCCGATATTTAAAGAAATTAATTATCTTTCTCTGGACGAATTCCGTCAGCTGAACCAGCAGATTCAGAAACTGGCACAGGAGCCGGATGTTCTTCGGCAGAAGCTGAAAGGTGATTACCTGATGGAACATGGCAAATATGTCAATGCAATCAAGGTTTATCAGAAAGCTCTCCATGAAAAGGAAGAGCACACGACCCAGGAAAATGGTAATCTGGGTGGGCAGTTTGCCGGTGGCATTTATCACAATATGGGATGCGCCTATGCAAAATTATTCCAGATGGATGAAGCAATCCACTGTTTTTCTCTTGCCTATGAGCATCTCCGTACGATGGCATCTATCAAAAGTTATCTCTATGCGGTATATATGGAATACGGGGAGGAGGCTTTGGAGGAGAAGGCCAGACAGCTGGGGGTGGATGCTGAACGGAGAGATGATATCCTTCTGGAGGTAGAAATAGCTGCTGATGAACTTTTTGAGACTGCAGATGGCAAGGAGTATGCCCGGGCGCTGGAAGAAAAGAAAAAAGGAAATTTTGATGTTTATCGGGAAACCATGGAAAAAATGCTTATAAGACTGACCGGTGAATATCACAAAAGTACGGGGTATTGATTTTCGTAGGAGGCATATTTTTTACTTGACATAAACAATTCACTATGGTAAAGTGGTAGCATATGAATCGAGCAGAGAATATACTGTAGTATTCAGGTAAAAGACAGCAGGTACGGAGGAGAGTTGTTATGAAAAAGAAAGTAATCAGTGTTTTACTTGCATCCGCGATGGTGATGAGCATGCTTGCAGGATGTGGAAAGAAAGCAGATGATACAGCTGCAGATACTGCACAGGAAGAAAACACAGATGGTGCAGCAGAAGATGGTGCGGCAGAAGATGCTGCAGATGAAACAGCAGATACGGAAGGTACAGATGCCGGGGAAGCTGAGGAAGGTACAGGAAAAACATTTACCGTTGGATTCGATGCAGAATATCCACCATACGGTTTTATGGATGAGAACGGTGAATATACTGGTTTTGACCTTGAACTGGCACAGGCAGTCTGTGATCTGGAAGGCTGGGAACTGGTGAAAAAACCGATCAACTGGGATTCGAAAGATATGGAACTGAATTCAGGTTCTATTGATTGTATCTGGAATGGATTTACGATGAATGGAAGAGAAGATGATTATACGTTCTCTGTACCATATGTAGACAATAGTCAGGTTATCGTTGTAGCTGCAGACTCAGGAATTGAGAAATTATCTGATCTGGCAGGAAAAATCGTAGGTGTGCAGGCTGCTTCCGCTGCCCTGGATCTTCTGAGTAGCGAGGAAGAAGGCGGACAGAAAGCTCTGGCTGATACTTTTGGAAGTCTGAATCAGTTTGCTGATTATAATACAGCCTTTACAGAACTGCAGGCAGGAGCACTGGATGCACTTGCCATCGATATCGGTGTTGCCAAATACCAGCTTAAGTCCAGAGGAGAAGGATTTGTGATGCTGGAAGAAACACTGAACACCGAGCAGTATGCCGTTGGTTTCCGCAAAGGGGATCAGGAGCTTTGTGATACCGTTAATGCGGATCTTCAGAAACTGGCTAATGATGGAACAGTTGCTGAACTGGCTGAGAAGTATGAGATTGCCGACATGGTTACATTAAAAGCTGAATAATTGTTAAATATTGTTAATAGAAATAGAATAGACCCCTCGGGATTTCCCGGGGGGCGTATTCACTTTTATGAAGAATATGGAGGATGATATATGAGTTTTGAAGTCATGTTGAGGCAGCTGACTATGGGGTTTGGTCAGACCTGCCTGATTTTTGTCCTGACGCTTCTGTTTTCTCTGCCATTGGGTATGGTGGTGTATTTTGGAAGAGTCTGTCGATTCAAACCAGTCAGCTGGCTGGTGAAAATCTATATTTCCATCATGCGTGGAACACCTTTGATGCTGCAGCTGCTGATCTGGTATTTTGGACCGTATTATCTGTGGAGGATGAATATCGGAGGATATAAATTTACAGCGATTCTTCTGGGATGTTCGCTGAATTACGCGGCATATTTTGCTGAAATCTACCGTTCCGGTATTGAATCCATGCCAAAAGGACAGTATGAGGCAGCTCAGCTTCTGGGTTACAGTAAGTCCCAGACCTTTTTTAAGATTATTCTTCCGCAGGTGGTAAAGATTGTTTTGCCTTCAGTGACGAATGAAGTAATCACCCTGGTAAAAGATACTTCTCTGGTTTACTCAGTTTCGTACATCGAGATGTTTGCCATGGCAAAACAGATCGCAGCTGCACAGACAACCGTGATACCATTCTTTATCGCCGGTGTATTTTATTACATATTTAACTTTGTCGTTGCATGGGTTATGGAAACCTTTGAGAAAAAACTGGATTATTATCGTTAGGAGGGATTGGCTATGAAGCTTTTAGAGATGAATCATATTAAGAAAGCCTTTGATGGCACCGGTGTCCTCCGGGATATTACTTTTTCTGTAAAGGAAGGTGAAATTGTATCAATCATCGGACCTTCCGGCTCCGGTAAATCCACACTGCTGAGGTGTGCTACCATGCTGGAGACCATAGATGGAGGGGAAATCCTATACCTAGGCAAACGGGCCAGCTGGGTAGAGAACGGGAAGGCAGTTTTCCCGAAAAAAAATGAATTGAAAGAAATACAGTCCTGTTTTGGACTTGTGTTCCAGAATTTTAATCTGTTTCCTCACTATTCTGTGATGAAAAATATTACGGATGCGCCGATTCACGTGCAGAAGCGTGATAAAGAAGAGGTATATCGGGAGGCAAGAGAACTGCTGGCAAAGATGGGACTTTCAGATAAAGAGGATGCCTATCCGTTTCAGCTGTCAGGCGGACAGTGTCAGCGTGTGGCCATCGCCCGTGCACTGGCATTGAATCCCAAAATCCTGTTTTTTGATGAGCCCACATCCGCACTGGATCCTGAACTGACCGGTGAAGTGCTGAAAGTAATCAAATCCCTGGCAGATCTGGATATTACCATGGTGATCGTGACACATGAGATGGAATTTGCAAAAAACATTTCTGACAGAATCATTTTCATGGATAAAGGCGTGATTGCACTGGAAGGAACACCGGATGTTGTATTCGGGGCAGATCATACCAGAATGCGGGAATTCCTGGGGAAATTCCACCAGAGTTGAAATAATAAGCAGAATTTATGAAGATAGATTATGGATATATAAAAGATTATCTGACACGGAATGGTGCTCCCTGGTTTCCGGTCATGGGAGAATTCCATTTCAGTCGTTATCCGGAGCAATATTGGAAGGAATCTGTCTATAAAATGAAAGCCGGTGGGGTGGATATTATTTCCACTTATGTATTCTGGATTCATCACGAAGAAATCGAAGGTGAGTATGATTTTTCGGGTCAGAGAAATCTGAGAAAGTTTACGGAAACTGTGAAAGACTGCGGCATGAAAATGTTCCTTCGCATAGGACCCTGGTGTCATGGTGAAGTCAGAAACGGCGGATTTCCGGACTGGCTGCTGAAGAAGGAATATGAACCGAGAACCAATCAGGAAGCGTATTTTGCGGAAGTAGAGAAGTTTTACAGGGAAATTTACCGACAGGTAGAGGGACTTTTATGGAAAGATGACGGACCGATTATAGGGATTCAGATTGAAAATGAATACGGACACTGCGGTGGACTCCAGGGAGAAGAGGGAGAGGCACATATGAGGCGCCTGACAGAAATAGCTGTGCATGTGGGACTTTCCGCTCCGTTTTATACAGCTACCGGATGGGGCGGTGCTGTCACAGGCGGGCTTCTCCCTGTCATGGGAGGTTACTGTGAGGCACCATGGGATCAGAGTGTTGTGGAACTGCCGCCAAATGAGAACTATGTCTTTACGAATGACAGAAATGACCCGAATATTGGAAGTGATTATGGAAAAAAACATGATATTACCTATGATATAACGGCATATCCTTATCTTACCGCAGAGCTGGGAGGAGGTCTTCAGGTTACCCATCACAGAAGGCCTGTGGCAGCTGCCCGGGACATTGGTGCCATGTCCATGGTAAAGATCGGGAGCGGTGTCAATCTGATCGGATATTATATGTATCACGGGGGTACCAATCCAAAAGGGAAATTATCGACGCTGCAGGAATCCCGGGAGACCGGATATCAAAATGATTTGCCGGTATTCGGGTATGATTTTGCGGCTCCGATCAGAGAATATGGGCAGATGTCTGATACTCTGAAAGAGATTAAACTTCTTTCCATGTTTATTCATGATTTTGGCAAAGAACTGTGCAAAATGGACACGGTGCTGGAGAATAACTATCAGGATCCGGCGGATTTTGGCACACTGAGGACAGCAGTCCGTACAGATGGAAAACAGGGATACTTGTTTGTAAATAATTACCAGCGCCGGTACAGGATGAAAGATCACCGGCATACGATATTGAAAGTTAACGTGGGACAGGATGAAATCTGTTATCCGCCGATAGATGTCAGTGACGGAGATTACTTTTTTCTGCCATTTCATATGCCTGTGGGAGATGGGGAGTTAACGTCAGCTCTGGCCACGCCATTGTGCAAATTAAGCAGGGATGAGCAGGAGGTATATGTTTTCTATACAGATCAGAACCCGAAATATCTCTGGGGAAAACAACCTTCGAATGCAAGGATACTGACTCTGACAAGAAATATGGCTCTGAATGCCTGGAAAATCGGAGAAAAAAATCCCTGTCTGGTTATAACAGGCGGAAGTGTGATAGAAACGGATACTGGTTATGAATTGTTAACGAGAGATGCAGACGAAATTAGATGTTACCCGGAGCTTACCGTTGTGCCGCAGGGATATTCTTTTATAAAAAAGGATGGGGAATTCAGTGTATATACATGTGAAAAATCCATACCGCAGGGGCAGGTTTCATATCGACTTGCAGAAGAAGAGGAAAACAAAAAAGTATATGAAATCAAGATTACCTATCCGGAAGAGAAGATAAATGACTGTTTCCTCCAGATCCATTTTTCTGGTGATCAGGCAAGTCTGTATGTCGATCAGGAATGGGAGGACGACTGGTATTATACGGGAAAACCATGGGAAATAGGTATGAAACGATATGGTTTTCCTGAGAATATCCGGATCGAAGTATTTGCCATGAAGGAAAATGCCCCTGTTTTTCTGGAAACACAGCCGGAATACGAAAATGGAACTGCATGTAATCTGCATCATATAAAAATTATGACAGAAATCGCTTTGCCATTCGTATAGATTCAACCTTGCGTTTCAGGGCACAGTATTATATAATTTGTAAAGAAACCCACATACATTTTTGTCCCGGGGACTTTTACATTTTCCCCGGGGGAATCTGAAAATGCTGCGGGGTAATTTTACAAAATATAAATGAAGAGGAGAATTTGCATGAGTACAGACAGGTATGTAAGTCCGCTTTCTGAGCGGTACGCAAGCAAGGAGATGCAGTATATTTTTTCACCGGATATGAAGTTCCGTACCTGGAGAAGATTATGGATTGCTTTGGCTGAGACTGAAAAGGAGCTGGGACTGCCAATCACTCAGGAGCAGATTGATGAATTAAAGGCACATAAAGATGATATTAATTATGATGTGGCAAAGGAGCGGGAACGTCAGGTTCGCCATGATGTGATGTCGCATGTGTATGCTTACGGCGTTCAGTGTCCAAAAGCCAAAGGTATTATCCACCTGGGAGCAACTTCCTGCTATGTAGGAGACAATACAGATATTATCGTGATGACAGAGGCTCTGAAGCTGGTTAAGAAAAAACTGGTCAATGTAATCGCGGAGCTGGCTAAGTTTGCGGATGAACATAAAAATCTGCCTACACTGGCATTTACCCATTTTCAGCCTGCGCAGCCTACGACCGTAGGAAAACGTGCGACTCTGTGGATGCAGGAATTTATGCTGGATCTGGAGGATTTGAATCATGTTCTCGGTACCATGAAACTTCTTGGTTCCAAGGGAACTACCGGTACACAGGCAAGTTTCCTGGAATTGTTTGATGGAGATCAGGAGACTATTGACAAAATCGATCCGATGATTGCTGAGAAAATGGGATTCAAAGAATGTTATCCGGTTTCCGGACAGACTTACTCCCGTAAAGTGGACACACGGGTGCTGAACGTGCTGGCAGGTATTGCAGCAAGTGCACACAAGTTCTCCAATGATATTCGTCTTCTGCAGCATCTGAAAGAAGTGGAAGAGCCGTTTGAAAAGAGCCAGATCGGTTCCTCAGCAATGGCTTATAAGAGAAATCCTATGAGAAGTGAGAGAATTGCTTCTCTGTCCCGTTTTGTGATGGTAGATGCACTGAATCCGGCGATTACATCCGCTACACAGTGGTTTGAGAGAACACTGGATGACTCTGCTAATAAGCGACTTTCCGTACCGGAAGGATTTCTGGCTGTAGACGGTATCCTTGACCTGTGTCTGAATGTTGTTGATGGTCTGGTGGTATATCCAAAAGTTATCGAGAAGAGACTGCGCTCCGAACTGCCTTTCATGGCGACAGAAAATATTATGATGGATGCAGTAAAAGCCGGCGGAGACCGTCAGGAACTCCATGAGAGAATTCGTGAACTGTCTATGGAAGCAGGAAAGACTGTAAAAGTGGAAGGTAAAGACAATAACCTTCTGGAACTGATTGCAGCTGACCCGGCATTCAACCTGACTCTGGAAGAACTGGAAAAAACCATGGATCCTGCAAAATATACAGGACGTGCAGCAGTACAGGTAGATGCATTCCTGAAAAATGTGATTCAGCCTATGCTGGATGAGAACAAAGATTTGCTGGGAATGACAGCGGAAATAAATGTATAAAAATATACAAATTTGCCCCGGGGATTTTTACATTTTCCCCGGGGCAATTCTTGCTTTATAATACAGCGGAGACAACCCATAATATTTTTTGAACAGTTTGCTGAAGTGATAGGCATCTTCATATCCCACAGCTGTGGCTACGGACTGAATGGAGCAATCCGGTCCGGCATCCAGAAGTTCACGGGCCTTCTGCATCCGCAGACTAATCAGATAATTGATGGGAGTATCGCCGGTTTCGCTTTTGAATATCTTGGAGACATAATAGGTACTCAGGTACATATTGGCGGCAATCTGATCCAGAGATATTTTTTCCTGATAGTGTTTGTTCATGTAGTCCATAATCTGCTGTACGATGTATTTTTTGTTTACAGATTTGAACTCATAGCGAACGGCATCTTTTTTCAGGCATTCTTCCACACATTCCTGTCTCCGGTAACGTTCTATGAGGCAGAGAATTTGAATCAGATAGGATTTCAGCATAAAATACTGACCAGGTTCTTTGTTAGAAGATTCTGCGTGTATGAGGTCACACAGAGAAAACAGTTGTTTTTTGAACAACTCAGGAAATTTTGTGATAATCTGGTAATCTTTAAAAAGCGGTAATTGATTTTGGACACAGTTTACATAGTCTACATCAGAAAATCCCAGATAACATTCTGTGGCATGAAGGATTTGTCCATGTTCTCCGACAATGGGAGAACTTTTATGGTATGTTCCGGGATTGAGCAGAATCAAATTCCCTTCTTCTACATTGTAGATGTTACCATTGATACAAAAATGTCCTTTTCCTTTCAGGATAATTACCAGTTCGATAAAATCATGGCTGTGATACTGAGTCTCTTCTGTTCGGTCCTGTATACAGGAAAACAAAAATCTGGGATTCAGATCACTATAAGTAATATCATACTCAGGCTGACACATAAGATTTCCTTTCTTCATTCTGCTATTTAAAATCAGTATACAACATCATCCATCCAAAATACAAGAAATTACATTCCACTTTTTTCATTTACTACTATAATAAAGAGCGATAACAACACTGTGGCGGACTTGAATCATAGTTCCTTAAACAGACAAAATGATGTGACATGAGAAGTGGAGGAATGAAAAAATGACAAAGAGTATGACAAATGGAAACCCGGCAAAGCTGATTGTTTTGTTCGCTCTGCCTTTAATTGCGGGCAATATTTTCCAGCAATTTTACAGTATGGCAGACACGATTATTGTTGGCAGAACCATTGGAGTGAATGCGTTGGCAGCCGTAGGATGTACCGGGAGTCTGAACTTTTTTGTGCTGGGATTTGTCATGGGATTTACCAATGGTCTATCTATTGTAACGGCACAGAAGTTCGGTGGGGAAGACCTGGAAGGTGTGAAAAGAAGCTTTGCCACAGGTATAGTGCTTTGTACGGTGCTGGCTTTGATTTTGACAGCCGCAGCAGTATTTCTGACACGCCCGATGCTGGAAGTACTACAGACACCGGAAGAAATTATCGATGATGCGGCCAGATATATGAAAATAATCTTCTGGGGAATTTCAGGAAGTATGCTCTTTAATTTTACGTCCAATATGATGCGGGCACTGGGAGACAGCAGGACCCCATTGTACTTTCTGGTACTGGCCTGCAGTGTGAACATCGTGCTGGATTTTGTATTGATTCTGGCATTTCGTATGGGTGTGGCGGGAGCCGGAGCAGCGACCATACTTTCTCAGCTGCTATCAGGCATCTGTTGTTTTGGTTATATTATGAAAAAAATGCCTTCGCTCCGTATTGAACGCCGACATTTTCGCCTGAATAAAGAAGAGGTAATCCTACACCTGAAAAATGCATTTCCTATGGCCTTTCAGATGTCAATTATTGCTATAGGTGCACTGATTCTTCAGTATGCTCTGAATGGTCTTGGCGCAGTGTCTGTGGCTGCTTACACGGCCGCACAGAAGATAGACAGCATTGCTACCATGCCGCTGAATTCTTTTGGGGCGGCAATGGCAACTTACACTGCACAGAACTATGGTGCACAAAAATATGACAGGATTCGGAAAGGAGTCTTTCAGTGTATCTGTATCTCTGTTTCAGTTAGTATCATCATGGGGATACTGAATAATGTTGCAGGAAGTAATCTTGCCGCTGTATTTGTGGGCAGCGGAGAGAAAGAAGTATTGGAACAGGCAAAGACATACCTGTCCATCACGGGAATGCTTTACTGGGTGCTGGCACTTTTATTTATTTATCGATTTACCTTGCAGGGACTGGGAAATGGAGTAGTTCCGACAATTGCGGGAATTATGGAATTGATTATGAGGGCTTTTGGAGCAGTCATTCTGGTGGCGGCATTTGGTTTTCCGGGTGCCTGCTGGAGTAACACATTGGCGTGGATTGGAGCCTGCATACCGTTGTCAATTGCTTACTATATCTCCATTCATAAATTGACAAGGAAGAAAAAAGTGAGGAGTTCCTGCATGCGTGCGGCATCTGTTGCATGAGTAGGTTACTGTTCACACGGCACTATCCCGCGAGGTGTTTTCGTGCTGTAAGCACGAAAATCCCGAGACATACGGCGCGAAATGATGCATTTTGCATCATTTCTGTGCATCGCGAAGCGTGTTACTGGTCACGGAGTGAACAGTAACCTGAGTAGAATAATTGCGAAAAATGCTTGAGTATCTTCCTGAGAAGCGGTATAATAATCATGTATGTGGTAAATGAAATTAGTACCGGTCATACTTATTAAAATATATTATAGCTGACTATTATTTATAAGTAATAATAAGTTTTACTTATAAGAAAAATGTTGTATAATAAGCTGGTCAGAGATTAGATTATGAACCCATCAGGAGGTAACCAAATGATTAAAGCTGTTGTTGGAGCAAACTGGGGAGATGAAGGAAAAGGTAAAATTACCGATATGCTGGCAAAAGAAGCCGATATTATTGTACGCTTCCAGGGCGGTGCGAACGCTGGTCATACCATCGTAAATGATTATGGCAAGTTTGCATTACATACCCTGCCGTCAGGTGTATTTTACAACCACACTACAAGTGTGATTGGTAATGGTGTTGCCTTGAACGTTCCGGTATTGTTTAAGGAAGTGCAGAGTATCGTTGAGAAAGGGGTTCCGATGCCGAAGATTCTGGTATCTGACCGTGCACAGATGGTAATGTCTTACCATGTTCTTTTCGATCAGTATGAGGAGGAACGTCTGGGAGGAAAATCCTTTGGTTCTACCAAGTCCGGAATTGCTCCTTTCTATTCAGATAAATTTGCCAAGATTGGTTTCCAGGTCAGCGAGCTGTTTGTTGATGAGGATGTTTTGAAAGAAAAAGTAGTTCGTGTATGTGAGACAAAGAACGTGCTTCTGGAGCATCTCTATCACAAACCACTTCTGAATCCGGATGATATTATGGAAGAACTGCTGTCCTACAAGAAAATGGTAGAGCCATTCGTATGTGATGTGTCTCTGTATCTTTGGAATGCACTGAAGGAAGGAAAAGAGATTCTTCTGGAAGGCCAGCTGGGCTCTCTGAAAGATCCGGATCACGGTATTTATCCGATGGTTACTTCTTCTTCCACACTGGCAGGCTACGGTGCAATCGGTGCAGGAGTTCCTCCATATGAGATTAAGAAGATTATCACAGTATGTAAAGCATACTCCAGTGCTGTTGGAGCAGGTGCATTCGTATCCGAGATTTTCGGAGAGGAAGCAGATGAACTGAGACGCCGCGGTGGAGATGGCGGAGAGTATGGTGCAACTACCGGACGTCCGAGACGTATGGGATGGTTCGACGTTGTTGCTTCCAAATATGGCTGCCGTATGCAGGGAACTACAGATGTTGCATTTACTGTTCTGGATGTTCTGGGATATCTGGATGAGATTCCGGTATGCGTAGGATATGAAATTGACGGTGAAGTGACTACCGAATTCCCGACTACATCCCTTTTGGAAAAAGCAAAACCAGTACTGGAAACACTTCCGGGCTGGAAATGCGATATCCGCGGAATTAGAAAATACGAAGATCTGCCGGAAAACTGCAGAAAATATATCGAATTTGTAGAAGAAAAAATCGGATTCCCGATCACCATGGTGTCCAATGGACCGGGAAGAGATGATATTATCTATCGCTAAATTTAGACTTGCTATTGTTACTGTTCACATGGTACTATCCCGCGAGGTGTTTTCGTGCTATAAGCACGAAAATCCCGAGACATACGGCGCGAAATGATGCAGAATGCATCATTTCTGTGCATCGCGAAGCGTGTTGCTGGTCACGGAGTGAACAGTAACTTGCTATTGGATTACCCCGGAAAGTTACTTCCGGGGTAATTGTATTTTTGCAAAATATCAGTTATACTATAGGAAAGAGACTTGGTGGCGTAATGTAGGAGGTATCTATGGCGAGAAGGGTTGCGATTGGAATTCAGGATTTTGGCGTTTTGAGGCAGAATAATTACTTTTATATCGATAAAACTTCATTTATTAAGGAATGGTGGGAAAGTGGTGACAGTGTTACTCTGATTACCCGGCCGCGTCGTTTTGGGAAGACATTGAATATGAGCATGGTGGAACAGTTTTTTTCTATAGACTATGCCGATCAGGGAGAGCAGTTTGAAGGACTTTCTATCTGGAATGATGAAAAGTATAGAAAATTACAGGGAATTTATCCGGTTATCAGCCTGTCTTTTGCGAGAGTTAAAGAAACAAATTATGCGGATACCAGAGCAAAAATCTGTGAGATTATCCGAGATCTTTTTATAAAGTATTCTTTTTTGAAAGAAAGTGAAGTATTAACTGATGCAGACAGAGACTTTTTTGATCGGATATTAAAAGAAGATATCAGTAATCCGGATGCAACATCTGCACTATATCAGCTGTCGAACTATTTATATCGATATTATGGAAAAAAAGTGATTATTCTTCTGGATGAATATGACACTCCTATGCAGGAAGCTTATGTGGACGGATTTTGGAAAGAATTGGTTGGATTTACAAGAAGTATGTTTAATTCTGCTTTTAAAACAAATCCATGGCTGGAACGTGCGATTATGACTGGAATAACAAGAGTTAGTAAGGAGTCTATTTTTTCTGATTTGAATAATTTAGAGGTGGTAACGACTACTTCAGATAAGTATGCAACAGCATTTGGTTTTACAGAAGAAGAAGTTTTTATGTCTCTTGAAGAGTGCGGATTGACTACGGAAAAAGAACAGATAAAGCACTGGTATGATGGTTTTATTTTTGGTGAACATAAAGATATATATAATCCATGGTCTATTTTGAATTTCCTTGATAAGAAAGTCTATAAAACCTATTGGGCTAATACAAGCTCTAATAGTCTTGTCGGAAAGATTCTAAGGGAAGGAGATCGGAGAATAAAAGAAAAGTTTGAAATCCTGCTTGGCGGAGATTCTATACAATCTCCGATTGATGAACAGATCGTATATAGTCAGCTGAATGGAAATGAGAGGGCTGTTTGGAGTCTTTTATTAGCCAGTGGATATTTAAAGGTACTTTCTTTTGAGGACTATCATGAGATTCCGGAAGGAACTCAGGCTAATTATCAGCTGGCACTTACGAATCTTGAGGTTACCTTGATGTTCCAGAATATGATACGGGACTGGTTCGCAGAGGCAGAAGCTGATTATAACGATTTTATCAAGGCATTGCTGCAGGGGAATCTGAAAGAAATGAATGCCTATATGAATCGTGTGGCTTTGAATGTATTCAGTTATTTTGATACAGGTAATAAACCTTCAGGAGAAGAACCAGAACGGTTTTATCATGGTTTTGTGCTGGGACTGATCGTGGATTTGCAGAGCAGATATGTGATAACATCTAACCGGGAAAGTGGTTTTGGCAGATACGACGTTATGATAGAACCAAAGAATACGAAAGAGGATGATGCTATCATTCTGGAATTTAAGGTGTATGATCCTGAAGATGAAGAGACACTGAAAGATACGGTAAAGGATGCGCTCAGACAGATCGAAGAAAAACAGTATGCAGCACAGTTGGAAGCACGCGGTATACCCAGAGAGCATATCCGCAGCTATGGATTTGCTTTTCAGGGAAAGAAAGTACTGATAGGATGATAATAAGTCGAAAGACTTTCCTATAATATAAAAAAGATTGGCTCCTGTTTTGAAAGAGCCAATCTTTTTATATATGAAGGTTTACATGCTTTACTCTACATCCTGCAGAGCGGCTTCGTTTTCTTCGCCGGTACGAACTTTGACAACTCTGTCAACGCTGTATACGAAGATCTTACCATCTCCGATATGTCCGGTGTAAAGAACTTTCTTAGCAGCTTGGATTACGGTATCAACCGGGATGGAGGCTACGATGACTTCAACCTTAACTTTTGGAAGCAGGGTTGCATCCATTTCAACACCTCGGTATTTCTCGCCAGCGCCTTTCTGAATACCACATCCCATAACCTGAGTTACGGTCATACCGGTTACACCGATGTCGTTCATCGCTTTCTTCAGCTTCTCATATCTGGAGAGCTTAGCTACGATAGATACTTTGTAGATGCCCGTATCAAGTGCGGGGGCTTTTACTACTTTGACAGCTGCATCTCTCATTGCTGTGGAAGCAGCATCGTAATCTTCGATTCCCAGGTTAGTGTTTTCATTTATATCCATGGTCATAGTATTGGAAATATCCATAATACTGAAACCTGCGTATGCAGATGGAAGTCCATGTTCTGTAGAATCCAGACCTACAATTTCTTCTTCTTCAGAAGCACGAAGACCAATCGTTGCTTTGATTACCAGAAATGCGATAGTAATCGTTACAGCAGTCCATGCAGCTACTGAAACAAATCCCAGAAGCTGGATACCCAGAAGTTTGAAGCCGCCGCCGTAGAAAAGTCCTGTTAGAGTATCGTTTCCAGGTGCGGAAGTTGTTGCAAAAAGACCGACTGCGATGGTACCCCAGATACCGTTCAGGCAGTGAACTGCAACAGCACCTACAGGATCGTCAATTCGAAGTACATTATCCAGGAACCATACACCAAATACTACCAGTACACCGGCAACAGCACCGATAAGGATAGAACCTGTCACATCAGTCACATCACAGGGAGCAGTGATTGCTACCAGACCTGCAAGAGAAGCATTCAGACACATGGAAACATCAGGTTTACCATATCTTACCCATGTGAATACCATACATACGACTGTTGCGATAGAAGGAGCTACAGTTGTTGTTACAAATACGGAACCAAGCTGTTCCACGCTGGTACATGCTGCACCGTTAAATCCATACCAGCCAAGCCACAGGATAAATACACCAAGAGCACCAATCGGAAGGTTATGTCCAGGGAAAGCATTGACTTTGATGATTTTTCCGGATTTATCTTTCGTAAACTTACCAATACGGGGTCCAAGAATTTTAGCGCCGATCAGAGCGGAGATACCACCAACCATATGGATCGCACAGGAACCTGCGAAATCGTGGAATCCCAGCTGAGACAGCCAGCCGCCGCCCCAGATCCAGTGAGCTTCGATTGGGTAAATCAGAGCGGAGATAACACCGGAATAAATACAATAGGAAAGGAATTTGGTTCTTTCTGCCATAGCACCGGAAACAATGGTAGCGGTGGTAGCACAAAATACCAGGTTAAATACAAAGTTGGACCAGTCAAATCCTTCATAATTGGTAAAGATGTCAAATCCAGGTTTACCAATCAGCCCCATCATGTCTTCTCCCAGCAATAAGCTGAAACCAATCAGGATAAATACAACGCAGCCGATGCAGAAGTCCATAAGGTTCTTCATCAAAATGTTGCCTGCATTTTTTGCTCTGGTAAAACCAGTCTCTACCATAGCGAATCCGGCCTGCATCCAGAATACCAACGCAGCACCGATCAGGAACCAGACAGCAAATACCTGGCCGTTTACAGTACTCATAATTTCTTCAGTCATAATATTTTCCTCCTCATTATTATTTTCTTATACGTCATATGTCCTTTTAAGGGGAAAAGGCACGTACCCTTGGAGATAAGTACGCGCCCTTACGTAAGAAAAATGTGATGTATGTAATCGGAGAAGATAAAACTTCACCGCGATTACTATTTTTAGTTTCGTCGGAGCTTAAAACCTCCGGCGAGAAGTGGAATTAATCCAAATCCACCTGCGGCGGAATTTTCATAGGATAATGGTTGTCGAAGCATGCTTTGCACAATGGCAGATCATCCACCATAGACTGGAGATCTTCGATTTTCATGTATCCCAGAGAGTCTGCTCCAATCAGCTGCCGGATCTCATCCACCGAGTGAGAAGAGGCAATCAATTGTTGATTGGAAGGTACATCCGTGCCGAAATAGCAGGGATAGAGGAAAGGCGGAGAACTGATCCGCACATGAACTTTGCCGGCGCCTGCGTGTTTTAAAAGGTGGATTAGATTGGCAATGGTGGTTCCACGTACAATAGAATCATCTACCAGAACAATGTCCTTTTCTTTTACCGCAGGTTCCAGAACACTCAGTTTCAGGCGAACACTGGATTCTCGTTCTTTTTGTGTGGGTTTGATAAAGGTTCTTCCCACATAACTGTTTTTGTAAAATGCCAGTCCGAAAGGGATTCCGGAAGCATCCGCAAATCCCTGAGCAGCGGTAAGCCCAGAGTCGGGTACGCCAACGACCAGATCAGCATCAGCCGGATAAGCTTTTGCAAGTGCAGCCCCCGCGCGGAGTCGAGACTCATAGACAGAAATATCATCCAGCCGGCTGTCCAGACGGGCGAAATAAATGTATTCAAAAATGCAATGAGCCTGCCTGGACTGACACAAATCAAAATTGGATGTGATACCATCCCGGGTGATTGTGACAATCTCACCGGGTTTAATATCACGGAGGAACTGTGCACCGATTGCAGTCAGTGCGCAACTTTCAGAGGCGATGACATAGGAATCATCACGCTTACCAAGACAGAGAGGTTTTAAGCCGAGGGGGTCTCTCACACCAATCAATTTTCTGGGGCTTGCGATCACAAGACCATAAGCACCTTTGATTTTGGAGGCAGTGCTGAGAATAGCTTCCTCTACTGTCCGGGTATGTACCCTTTCACGGGCAATATAATAAGCAATAACCTCTGAATCAGTGGTTGTATGGAAAATGGCTCCATTCATTGCCAGTTCATTCCGAAGTTCCTGTGTATTTACAAGATTTCCGTTATGGGCAAGAGCCAATGTTCCCTTTATATAATTCAGAACAAGAGGCTGGGCATTACTTAATGTGGCAGCACCTGTGGTGGAGTAGCGCACATGACCGATGCCCAGATTTCCATGGAGTGACTGGAGAGTACTTTCCTTGAACACTTCACTCACCAGTCCCATACCTCTGTGAACATTCATATTACCTTTGGGACCGCTGGTATCAAACACAGCGATTCCGCAGGATTCCTGTCCCCGGTGCTGCAGGGAAGAAAGGCCGTAGTAAATTGAGGAGGCCGCCTCTTCCCCATTGGGATTATAGATTCCAAATACACCGCAGGCTTCTTTAATCCGTTCATCCTGTCCCATCATTTCTACCTCACTACAGGGAGAACAAAAGCTGATCGTAGGTCGGATAAGGCAGAATAGAATCAGGAATTAAAGCTTCTACATCGCTGGCAATTGCACAAATCTCATCCATTTTAGCCAGTACTTTGTCATGGGAAGCATCAGCAGCAGCCTGCATTTCTTCCATGGCACCGGCTTCTTCTGCCAGAACTTTTAGTTCAGCTACACCTTCCGTCATGGAAGTGTATGCTGCGGAAAGTTTTTCTACCAGAGCTTCTTCGGAAGCAGTAGAGATGGAGGGCATAAATGCCTTTTTGGAAACAGCATTGGAAGATACCTGAGCAGCGTAGGTGCTGACTGCAGGAAGCAGATCTTTTGTGATCATTTCTTCCAGGGTACGTGCTTCAATACCAATCGTCTTTACGTAATTCTCTAACAGAATTTCGTAGCGGGAGAAAATTTCTTCCTTTGTAAAAATCTTATGGCTGGTAAACAGTTCTACGTTCTTATCAGTAATGAATTGCGGCAGACATTCCGGTGTGGATTTCAGATTATAGAGACCACGTTTTTCTGCCTCTTTTACCCATTCTTCAGAATAACCGTTTCCATTAAAGATAACTTTTTTATGTTTGCGGATAGCACGTTTGATCAGTTCATGAACAGCATGCTCCATATCTTCCGGTGCAGTGCCGTCCAGCTCGGTATAGAACTGAGAAAGTGCTTCTGCAACAGCTGTATTCAGGATGATATTTGGTGTTGCAACAGATGCAGAGGAACCAAGCATACGGAATTCAAATTTATTACCGGTGAACGCAAACGGTGAAGTACGGTTACGGTCGGTATTATCTTTGAAGAAATGAGGAAGTACATGTGCTCCGATATCAAGCTGTACTTTATCCTGCTGTCCGAAATAGGTATCGTTTTCGATAGATTCCAGAATAGCAGTCAGCTCATCTCCCAGGAAGATAGATACGATTGCCGGCGGTGCTTCATTTCCGCCAAGACGATGATCGTTGCCTGCTCCGGATGCAGCTACACGCATCAGATCAGCATAATCATCAACTGCTTTAATGACTGCCATCAAAAATACCAGGAACTGAATGTTCTGTGCCGGAGTTTTTCCAGGATCCAGAAGGTTTTCGCCCGTATTGGTGCTGATGGACCAGTTGTTATGTTTTCCGCTTCCGTTGATGCCTTCAAATGGTTTTTC
>JBJELT010000131.1:0-7944 GCA_051879295.1 Oliverpabstia sp.
TATGGAATTATGATTATTTCGGAGATGCCAGAACCATTGATACCCATGTGAAAAAATTGCGCAGTAAGATGGGAGAAAAGGGAGATTATATCAAAACTATATGGGGTATGGGATATAAGTTTGAGGTGGAAGCATGAAAAGGTCCATACGTTTTCAGATTGTGTCAGCATTTCTTGCTTATGTGTTTGTATCTGTCCTTCTGATGGTTTTGCTGAATTACGGATTCCTCGGGAAAATTTATCTTCGCGAAAAAGAGAATACATTGAAGCTGGCGTATAAAGAAATTATACTGAATTATGACTCTATTGAAGATACCAGGCTTACTAAGTTTTGCTCTGCCAATAATCTTTCGGCTGTTATTTATAATATGAACAGCGGAGAGGGTTCGATGGTGGACAGCTACAGTAATCTTCGAAGTGAAGATGCTGACCGGCTGCGTGCCCGCCTGTTCGGATATATGTCCGGACTTGAGCCTGAAGGAGATGAAATCCTGGATAAAAACGAAGTATTTACAATCCTTTATAATCAGGATAGAGTGGTTCAGATGGATTTTGTAGAAATGTGGGGAAAAACATCGGATGGAATTGCCTTTATACTACGAAGTCCCATGGAGAGCATTACGGAAAGTGTACTGATTTCCAATCGGTTTTATATCATGATTGCGTTATTTATCGGGGCGATTAGCGTGATTTTTATTGGTATTTTTGGCGTCAGAATTACACGTCCGATTACAGAGCTGACAGAATTATCACAGCGAATGGCCAATCTGGATTTTGATGCGAAGTTTTCCGGAACAGAAGAAAATGAGATCGGTATTCTCGGACGGAACTTTAACAAAATGTCAGAGACCCTGGAAAAGACGATTGCAGAGCTGAAAACTGCCAATAATGAATTGCAGAAGGATATCGAAGAAAAAGAAGAAATCGATGAGATGAGAAAGGAATTTCTCTCCAATGTGTCACATGAGCTCAAGACACCGATTGCCCTTATTCAGGGATACGCGGAAGGGCTGCAGGATAATATCAATGATGACCCGGAAAGCAGGGAATTTTACTGTGATGTCATCATTGATGAAGCTTCAAAAATGAATCAAATGGTTAAAAAATTATTGACGCTGAATCAGCTGGAATTTGGTAATGACCAGGTGAATATGGAGCGCTTTGATCTGACCACATTGATTCGCGGTGTGATTCAGTCTGCTGCTATTCTTGCTCAGCAGCAGGAGACGGAAATCATGTTCCGACAGGACACCCCGGTCTATGTCTGGGGCGATGAATTCAAGGTGGAAGAGGTTGTAACTAATTATCTGACTAATGCGATTCATTATGTAAAATATGAAAATAAAATTGACATTCGCTGTGTACAGAACCGTAATACGGTCAAGGTGATTGTTTTCAATACAGGAGATCCCATACCGGAGGAAGATCTTGAGAAGGTGTGGATCAAATTTTACAAAGTTGACAAGGCAAGAACCCGTGAATACGGTGGAAGCGGAATCGGATTGTCCATTGTCAAAGCCATTATGGATTCCATGCATCAGCAGTGTGGTGTCCGCAATTATAACAACGGCGTTGCATTCTGGTTTACTCTGGAAGCTGCCGGTTGTAGTGTCGAAGAACATCACAATTAATTGTAGCATTGCTGCAAATTCTGTGGTAAACTTATAGCTGAAATTTTGTCGTTTTTGGCAGAGTGATGGTTATGAAAAACAAAGAGGAGTGAACAGTACATGATAGCACTGATTGATTATGATGCGGGAAATATGAAAAGTGTGGAAAAAGCACTTCAGCTGATAGGAGAGGATGTTATTGTCACCAGAGATTCAAAAGAAATTCTGGCTGCAGATAAAGTGATTCTTCCGGGAGTTGGGTGCTTTGGCGATGCCATGGAGAATTTACATCATTTTGGTCTGGTTCCGGTCATTCGACAGGTTGTGGAAAATCAGACACCATTTCTTGGAATCTGCCTGGGCCTGCAGCTTTTATTTGAGAGAAGCGAGGAAAGTCCTGGTGTAGAGGGTCTTGGACTGCTGAAAGGAGAGATTTTCAGAATTCCTTCACAGGAAGGGCTGAAGATTCCGCATATGGGATGGAATGACCTGACATTTCCTAACAATGGAAGATTATTTCAGGGTATTCCGGAACATTCGTATGTGTACTTTGTACACTCCTATTATCTGAAAGCTGAGGAACCGGAGATTGTAAAAGCAGCAACGGAGTATGGTACCTATATTCATGCTTCCGTTGAAAAAGGAAATCTCTTTGCCTGCCAGTTCCATCCGGAGAAAAGTTCCTCCGTGGGCCTGCAGATCTTACGAAATTTTGCCGGAATATCCGGAAAAGGAGGAATGTGATATGCTGACAAAAAGAATCATTCCCTGTCTGGATGTGAACAACGGACGTGTGGTGAAAGGTATAAATTTTGTTAACCTGCAGGATGCCGGTGATCCGGTGGCAGTGGCAAAAGCATATGATGAAGCGGGAGCGGATGAGGTGGTATTTCTTGATATCACAGCATCTTCCGATAATAGAAATACTGTCGTAGATATGGTACGAAAAGTGGCAGCAAATGTATTTATTCCCTTTACCGTTGGCGGTGGTATTCGAACTGTTGATGATTTTAAATTGCTGCTTAGAGAAGGAGCAGACAAAATTTCCATTAATTCTTCCGCCATCAATCGTCCGGAACTGATCAGCGAGGCAGCTTTAAAGTTTGGAAGTCAGTGTGTGGTTGTAGCTATTGATGCCAAGATGAGACAGGACGGAAGTGGATGGAATGTTTATAAGAACGGCGGCCGTATCGATGTTGGTCTGGATGCCGTAGAATGGGCAAAGAAAGCGGAATCTCTGGGTGCCGGAGAAATATTGCTGACCAGTATGGACGGCGATGGAACGAAAGAAGGATATGATCTGAAGCTGACCAGAGCAATTGCTGATGCTGTATCCATTCCGGTTATTGCTTCCGGAGGTGCCGGAAAACTGGAACATTTCTATGATGCTCTGACAGAGGGAGGTGCTGATGCTGCACTGGCTGCCTCACTCTTTCATTATAAAGAACTGGAAATCCGGGAAGTGAAGGAATATCTCCAGAACCGGGGACTCCCGGTGAGACTGTAGAAGGAAGAAGGTGCAAGGATGCCGCCGATTACAGGTGCGTGGGCAGATGCCCTGAAAGAAGAATTTCATAAACCTTATTATAAAAAATTGTTTCAGACCGTGGGGCAGGAGTATGCTTCTCATAAAATATTTCCCGCGGGGGATGATATCTTTAATGCGTTTCATTTTACTCCGCTGGAACAGGTGAAAGTGGTGATTTTGGGACAGGATCCTTATCATGGCGAGGGTCAGGCTCATGGGCTATGTTTCTCTGTGAAACCGGATGTGGAAATTCCCCCTTCACTGGTGAACATTTATAAAGAGCTGGAAGATGATCTGGGGTGCTATATTCCCAATAACGGCTATCTGGAAAAATGGGCAAGACAGGGTGTATTGCTTTTGAACACGGTATTGACCGTACGGGCACATCAGGCGAATTCTCACCGGGGAATCGGATGGGAGGAATTTACAGATGCTGCGATCCGTATCCTGGCAGCCCAGGACAGACCAATGGTGTTTATCCTTTGGGGAAGACCGGCACAGATGAAAAAAAGCATGCTGAATCCGGAAAAACATCTGATTCTGGAAGCACCGCATCCCAGTCCATTATCTGCCTATCGGGGATTTTTCGGCAGCAGACCATTTAGTAAGACAAATGAATATCTTGTCAGCCACGGGATGGAACCTATCGACTGGCAGATTGAGAATCGGTAAGGAAGGTACAACGATGAGTAAAGAAAAAGGAAATACACTGGTCAGGAATGCCTCATTTCTGATGATGGCTACACTGATCTCCCGGGTGATCGGGCTTTTATACAAAAGTCCGCTGAGTACTGTCGTGGGCAATGTTGGTATGGGTTACTTTGGCTATGCCAATAATGTTTATGTAATTTTGTTATTAATTTCTTCTTATAGTATACCTATGGCTGTATCAAAGGTGATTTCAGAACGTCTGGCACTGAAGCAGTTCCGCAATGCACAGAAAGTGTTTCATGGTGCTTTGATTTATGCGTCTATTGTTGGAGGTGCGGCGGCTCTCATTGCTTTGTTTCTGGGAAAATATCTTCTGCCGGTGAATCAGCAGGAGGCGCTGCTGGCTTTGCGTATGCTGGCCCCAACGATTTTCCTCTCAGCTATTCTGGGTGTGTTCAGAGGATTTTTCCAGGCTCATAACACTATGATACCTACTTCTATGTCGCAGATTATTGAACAGATTGCCCATGCGATTGTAAGTGTTGGAGCTGCCTGGCTTCTGATTCGGAGCTTTGGAACGGATGATACCTCAAAGGCTATATATGGTGCTGCGGGAGGTACGCTTGGTACCGGAGCTGGTGTTGCTGTGGGACTCCTGTTTATGATCGTGGTATATGCGCTGAACCGCAAAGCAATTTTGAAGAAGGTAGCGAGGGACAAACATGAGAAAGAAGAAAGCATGGGTGCTGTGCTGAAACTGATCTTTATGATGGTGACCCCGATTATTTTTAATACCTTTGTATACAATGCCAGCAGTTATCTGGATTCTAAAATCTTTTCCGATATTCTGGCACTGAAGAAAATGAACAGCGCAGCTGTCAGCGGACAGTGGGGAGAATATAGTAACTATTATATCTCTATGATCAATATTCCTCTTGCACTTTCCAGTGCAACATCCTCAGCCATGATGCCGGAAATCGCCAGCCGGTATATTACGAAGGATTATGATGGTGCTAACAGGAAAATCAATGAAGGGGTACAGCTGACTATGTTTTTGTGTATTCCGGCAGCTGTAGGACTGTCAGTTCTCGCATTCCCGATTATGAGGCTGCTGTTTCCCAAAAGCAGTAATCTGTCAGGTATGCTTCTGGCTATAGGTTCTGTTTCTGTTATTTTCTCTGCGTTGTCAACGATTACAAATGGAGTACTTCAGGCAATCGGGCAGGCAAGAATTCCTCTTCGTAATTCGGCGATTTCTCTGGTACTGAATGTGGCAGTCGTGGCATTGGGATCCTATTTTGCTCCACAGTTGGGAGTATTCAATGTACTGCTGGCAAGTATCATATTTGCGGTATGCATGTGTGTACTCAATGCACTGTCTCTGAAAAAATATCTGGGACATAAAAATGATTTTGTCAATGGATATGGTAAACCGCTGCTGGCTTCTGTCGGCATGGGGCTGGTGGCATGGATCGTGTATTATGGAATGTATATTTTTGTACCGATAAGAATTCTGTGTCTCGGTGTGTCTGTGATTCTTGCTGTATTCACATACATGATTCTTTATGTAATTGTCACAAAGGCGACGAAAGAACAGATGCGTAAACTTCCGATGGGAAATTATATGGTGAAGGTGCTCAGTAAAATTCATGTGTTGAAATGATAAGAAGTTTCCTGTTCAGTTCCAAACGAAACAGGAGAATCTCCGTACCTTTCCATAGGAATTACAAAAAAGTATATTATTTAAAGCATTCTGGTGATATGTCAAGAGCTTTTTTTAAAAGATTTTGATGTGTTTTTCAGAAAAAAGGGTAACTTTAATAGACCTTCGGTATGTATTCCAGAAAACCGAACGTCAGTTCGACTCAATATTATATTCGGTGTCCAGCTTTTCGCCGGTGTACAGTTGGTTTTTGACCAGCAATCCAAAAACGAGTCGTACAAATTTACGAGATGTAAGCGCGAGTGCTCTTTTGTGCTGATGTTTGGTTACCTCAGCATATTTTCTGGCATAGAAATCAGCATATTCAGGAATGTGCTTCCTGACGCTGTTTGCCGCTTCGCCAAGATAGTAGCGAAGATAGGGATTTCCGGCTTTCGACATTATGTTGTCCTCAGACGTGAAAGCTCCGGAATCATCCTTGGGCCAGTAAAGCCCGGCATATTTGGCAAGGGCATCGGATGAATGAAACGCTGTTATATCGCCTATTTCTGATAGAATCCCGGATGCCCATACCGGACCTATTCCAGGTATGGATTGAAGGATGATCAGGGCGTTAGGGTTCATTCCGTTGATGCATTTCTCGATCGCCTGTTCTATCAGCTTGATTTCTTTCTGATAGGCATGGATGCAGTTAAATGAGCTTGCCAGTGAGATGTTCAGTGGTTCGTACATGCACTTGTCTAACCGGTAGGAATCCCTGGCTGCCTTCCGCAGAAGTTCGGAAGTTTTGGATATGTCAGAGATGCGGTTCCTGCTCTTTTCCGCAAGGAAGGTAAGCAGATCCTCTTCCGGCATATCAATAATCTCCTGTGGAGACAAAAATTCCGTCAGGACAGCTGAGGACGTGGCCCCATAGAGGCTTCCAAAGGGCTTGTCATCACCTTCAAGGAGCTGAAGTTCACTGAACTTCAGATAAAGATTAGAGACCATATAAGTCTTCTCCCTGGTGATGCATTCAGAAAGGTGCATGCGGTGCCTTGTAAGGCGTTTAAGTGCTATGAACTGCCCGCCGCGCCATGGCTCCATTTTTTTCGTACGGCCTACCCTTCCAAAGTCGGCAATGAGATAAGCATCTGTGGGATCGGTCTTTTCCATTCCGATATAGGACTTTCGGTAATTCGAAGTAGTCTTTGGGTTCACGCAGAAGACGTAAGGCTTGTAGGGCATGAGAACCTCGCTGGTCGACAGGAAGTTTGAAATATGCACGCTGTATACAGAAGTAGATTCCAGAACGATAAGAATCGTATCCAGGTTTTTATGCTTTTGCATACACTGAGCAATCATAGTAACAAGCTTATCGGCACCCGGCTGATTATTGTCAAACGAAGATGAGAAGTATTTGTTTTCCTCAAAGTCCATCGCATAGACAGCATTGGTCTTTGAGCTTACATCAATACCTACAAACAAGGTGGACAAATAGTTAATCTTTAACATGATATCACCTCCATTCCGATGGGGATTTGTGAAGCCTGAAGCAAAAGGTTTATCCTGTGCTGCATACGGTGACCGAAACCTCGCGCAATGAGCATGCACCCAGTCAGCCTTTCTTGCTGGAGCTAACGGCTGGGGATGAAAATTCTGTGTCAGCGGAATGTGCCGTATGTACCAGGCTGAATGCTTTCAAAGCAGTCTCGGACTAAGCCGGCTGAAAGGAGAAACAGCAGTGCCTTCGGACATCAGACTCTACCTGATATCATACCACAGGATCTACCTATATTGAAATGTAACTATCAACTGTATAGATGGGAATCGGGATGAGGGGAGTTCCTCTTAGATGTCCTTACCATCTATAGATAAAAAAGAATAAGTCTGCAAGCGGTTTTTCTTGCTTACAAACTTATTATACGAGGAGAATGTCTTTGGAAATGAAAATGAAAAGTCCCTCAGAGTCTCAAACTGAGCAGACGTATCTGATGCGCCCCTGTTATCTGAATGGTTACGGGAATTTGTTTGGCGGGCAGCTGATGAGCTGGATTGATGAGATCGCTAGTATTGTGGCTATGCGTCACAGTGAGTCTGATATTACGACAGCGGCTATTGATAATCTTAATTTTAAGCAGGGAGCAACGGTTGATGATGTGATTGTTCTTCGAGGGAAAATTACTTACGTGGGTAGAACTTCCATGGAAGTCCGGGTGGATACGTATGTGGAGAATCGTAAAGGAATACGAAAGGTGATCAACCGGGCGTATGTTGTGATGGTGGCAGTGGATGAACATCACCATCCGGTAAATGTCCCGGGACTGCTGGTGCAGACAGAAGCCGAAAAAGCTGAGTGGGAAGGCGGGGAGAAACGATACCTGCTGAGGAAGCAGAGGCGGACGGAAGGGTTTTGATATTGGAACAATAAAAATTTAAAATTCCCCGGGGAGAATGTAATGAACTGCTTCCCGTCAAGTAGACAATCAAAAAAATATAAAGTTTTGCTGCCAG
>JBJELT010000132.1:0-1580 GCA_051879295.1 Oliverpabstia sp.
TTTTTTTATTGTATAGGAAATATCGTCAGCAGAAGAGCAAAGAAAAACACCCATCTGTAATAAAATGGGTGAAGTAAAACGGAATTGATTGCATGCTAAATCATGAAGCATCTGCTTCAGAAGAATTAAAATTCATTTAAGAAGTAATCCATATCAAGGATATCATTATCCCGCATGCGTTCGATTTCCCTGCGTGTATAGCCTGCGGGAGGGCTTTGCATATATTTTTCGCGAAGCTTTGCAACGTACTCTTTTTTTGTGAGTTCCTTTCCTTCATATGTGTAAGTAACTGCCATGGTAACCTCCGATTCATAGATTTCTAAAATCTATTTTACCATAAAAGGAGGACCATGTGCAGGGTCACAAGGATAATAGATATCAACAAAGCTCATAAATTCACCGCAGTTGCATTTTAGAGGATCATGTCCGAAAGATAGACTGATACGAAAATCCCAGCGCTGCATAATTTTTCGGGCAGATTTTTTCTGCGGATTGATTTTGCGAATCAGGTGAGAGTTTTTGCTGTATGGCTGTGCATACAGCCCATAATAGCGAAGCATATTGAACCCCTTTTCCGGGATATGAATAATCAGACGTTTGATAAAGTCATGGGCCGAAATGGTTTCCACAACCTTTTTATTGTCCTCGTGGCGCTGATACCAGAAAGTCACCTGTTTGCCATCGTAATCTGTAATTCTGGATTGTGCCATAGCGGGTCTGCCGATGTAACGAACAATATATTTGGTAACTTTAGAAGCAGAATTGAAATCAGATGCAGGAGCATGGACATAGAAGCCGTTATCATAATTGTGGTACAGGCGATTTACCAGATTCGTAAATTTGACAGAAGAATTACGGGAAAAGTCAATCGAAGATTTCAGATTTGCCAGAAGTGTTGTCATCCAGCGTTTGCGAAGCATGGTGTAAGGGAAATGATGAAAGGATTTCCACGGAGTAACCTTACCGCAGGCTCCTTCCGTAATGAGCATGTGAATATGAGGATTCCATTTCAAGTCACGTCCAAACGTGTGGAGAACACAGACCATGCCAAATTGAAACTGTTCCTTCTTGTTAAGAGACAGAGCCCAGTCGTGAATGACCTGAGCGGCAGAACGAAAGAGGATATTGAGAAGATTGCGGTCTGCTCTGAAATATGGGCGGAGTTCATCAGAGATGGTAAAAACAATATGACGATGTCTGCAATTAATGAGCTTTTCTTCAATGGAGGCAGCACGGTTATCTTGATAAGCGGTGCCGCAGGTACTGCAGAAACGGGAGTGACATCGGAACGGAACGAAACGGACGCTCTCACAGCGAGGACACTTGTAGAGAGCAAAACCCATTTTAGGGTCACCACAAGAGAGAACCCTGTCGACCTCATCGATGACGACAGATCGGACATTTGGTGTTTCTTCAAGGAAGGAATCCCAATGGTCTTTTAAAATACGTTTGATGGTAAAATGAACGGCCATGTTAATCACCTGATTCTATTGTACCTGAAAATCAGGTTCAGATAAAGAAAAAGTGTAGCCAGAGTAAAAAACTTTGACTACACTGATGTGGCGAAGCCACTTTTTTAT
>JBJELT010000133.1:0-7819 GCA_051879295.1 Oliverpabstia sp.
CAGGCCCCTAATTATTATCATAGAAGATCATTTACAGAAAAACTTTCATACACTCGAGTAGGCTGCAAAGTCACAAAAACATGTTTTGCAGCCTATTTCCCGGTTGCAAATCTACAAAACCAAGCTTTACAGCTTACTATGAGACATACCGTTACAGTTCAGACAGCCCCTATCCCATGTCGTACCTTCTTGGTAGGCTCAGATGTTTGTTATATGGGCTTCTGTCCTACCTTTTTTCCCTTTAGTAGGCTTCATCGATTAGTTTTCGGATTTTCGTCCTACCTTTTTTCGTTTTCGATAGGCTCTAATGGCTACTGTTATGATTTCTAGCCTATCTTTTTCTGATTTTTATAAGCTATATCATTTGTTTCTGTAATTTGTAGCCTACATTTTACCAATTTTGGTAGGATCAGTAAGTTATTTCTGGGATTCTCAGCCTATGTTTCTCCTTATTTGGTAGGATCTAATGGCTGTTTCTTTAATCTTTGGCCTACCTATGCGCATTTGGATAGGCTCATTACCATATATAATGAATTTTCAGCCTACCGTGGACAGTTACTGGAATTCAAAAGAGTGGTGGGCTGAAATGTAACCGGGATATTTTATTCAAGTTTAAAAGTAGAATAAAAGTCTTGACAAATCCCAAATCCTGTGCTAAATTTATAGAAAATTTAGTGTAGTAAACCGTTGAAGCGGAGATCAAAGTAATGATGCGCGCACAGAGAGTCCGGGAAGGTGAGAGCCGGATCGAGATGCAAATTGCCAAATGGACCGCTGAGGGCGCAGTCAAAGGCTCAGGCCGAGTATTCTGTGACGTGAGGCATACGTCAGTTGCCGGAAATATGAAGGTATTTCGCAAAGTGCACGGGTCATTCCGTGAAAACAAGGTGGCACCGCGGGTGGTATAAAAAGATTGATACGCTCGTCCTTGACAGACGCAACAAATCTGTCAGGACGGGCGCTTTATATTTTACAGGAAGTACCTATTCATTCAGGAACCAAGGAGGTATGCTATGTATCCATCATTAGAAACTGTCACACAACTTGCTTCTACAGGAAAGTACCGCCGAATCCCGGTGTGCCGGGAACTTTTTTCAGACCGGTATACACCGGTGGAGGTGATGCGCACGCTGAGAAAGGCGAGCAGGCATTGTTATCTGCTGGAAAGTGCCGGGCAGGCGGAGAATTGGGGAAGATATTCTTTTCTTGGGTACCAGCCTACCATGGAAATCACCTGTACTGACGGGCACCTGAAGATTACGGAGACTGACGGTGAAGGTCAGGTGCGGGTAACAGAAAAGCAGGTAGCGCATCCGGGAGATACGCTTCGTGAGATTTTGAACAGGTATAAAAGTCCGGTGATGGAGGGTATGCCGCATTTTACCGGAGGTCTGGTAGGATATTTTTCTTATGATTATATCAAATACAGTGAGCCAAAGCTGAATCTGAGCAGTGATGAGCAGCAGGATTTTCGGGATATGGACCTGATGCTGTTTGACCAGGTTATCGCATTTGACCATTATCGGCAGAAGCTGCTGTTGATCACAGGTGTTATGACGGATAATCTGGAAAATTCTTACCGGCAGGCGGAAAGAACGCTGAAGGAGATGGCAGATCTGATCAGAAATGGAGAAAAGATGGAATTTCCTCCGCTGAAGATTCAGTCGGATATTAAGCCTCAGTTCCCGAAAGAAAAGTACTGCGATATGGTGGCAAAAGCCAGAAAATACATCTATGAAGGAGATATTTTTCAGGTGGTTTTATCGAATCCGGTGAGGGCAAAAGCTCAGGGAAGTTTGTTTGACACCTACCGGGTTTTGCGTGCCACGAATCCTTCCCCGTATATGTTTTATTTTTCCAGTGATGATATTGAACTTGCCGGCGCATCGCCGGAGACCCTGGTCAGTCTGAAGAATGGAAAATTAAGTACATTTCCTCTGGCCGGAACAAGACCAAGAGGAAAAACTTCACAGGAAGATCAGGACCTTGAAAAAAAATTGCTGGCAGATGAAAAAGAACGTGCCGAACATAACATGCTGGTGGATCTGGGAAGAAATGATATTGGAAGAATCAGTCAGATCGGCAGTGTACAGGTAGAAAAATATATGAGCATCGAGCGGTTTTCCCATGTGATGCATATTGGCTCCACGGTCACCGGACAGATCAGACCGGATAAGGACGCTGTGGATGCGGTGGATTCCATTCTTCCGGGGGGAACACTTTCCGGAGCGCCAAAGTTCCGTGCCTGCCAGATTATTGAAGAACTGGAACAGAGCAGAAGAGGTATTTATGGCGGCGCAGTAGGATATCTGGATTTTGCGGGAAATCTGGATACCTGTATTGCCATCCGCCTTGTATATAAAAAGAACGGTGAGGTCTGTGTCCGCTCGGGTGCGGGAATTGTGGCAGACAGTGTACCGGAAAAAGAGTTTGAAGAATGTTGTAATAAAGCCCGGGCTGTGATCAATGCCATCGGGCAGGCACAGGAGGGATTGGAATGATTTTACTGATTGATAATTATGACAGCTTTTCCTATAACCTGTATCAGCTGATCGGTTCCGTAGAACCGGATATAAAAGTGGTCCGAAATGATGAGTGTACTCTTGAAGAAATTGAAGCAATGGCACCGGAAGCATTGATTTTTTCTCCGGGACCGGGACGTCCGGCAGATGCGGGTATTTGCATACCGGCCATTCGGTATTTTGCCGGAAAAATTCCTATGTTGGGTGTTTGTCTGGGACATCAGGCCATCTGTGAAGCCTTTGGAGGAAGAGTTTCATACGCAAAAGAACTGATGCACGGTAAACAGAAAATTATTTACCAGGCAGGAGAAAATCAATTATTTGCAGGGATGGAACCGTCTTTCCCGGCAGCCCGCTATCATTCGCTGGCTGCAGTAAAGGAAGAACTTCCGGAGGTTCTGCGGGTGACAGCAGAATCGGAAGATGGAGAAATTATGGCGTTAGAACATAGAGAATATCCCATTTACGGGGTACAGTTCCATCCGGAATCGGTCATGACACCGGACGGAAGAACAATGATCTTGAACTTTATGAAAGCAGGGAGGATTTGCCATGATTAAAGAAGCAATTGTTAAATTAGCAAAAAAGCAGGATTTATCTTATGTAGAGGCAGAAGCAGTTATGAATGAAATTATGGGCGGTGAAGCAAGCCCGGTACAGATGTCAGCGTAACTGACTGCGTTATCATTGAAGGGAGAAACAATTGATGAAATCACAGCATCCGCAGCAGGAATGAGAGCTCATTGTATCAAGCTTCTTCATGATATGGACGTGTTGGAAATCGTGGGAACCGGCGGTGATGGTTCTAACTCCTTCAATATTTCCACCACATCGTCCCTGGTTATCGCAGCGGCTGGTGTCCCGGTTGCCAAGCACGGTAACAGGGCAGCCTCTTCCAAATCAGGTGCAGCCGATGTGCTGGAAGCTCTGGGCGTAAAAATTACGATTTCACCGGAGAAAAGTGCCGAGCTTCTGAAGAAAATCAATATCTGCTTCCTGTTTGCTCAGAACTATCATATCGCTATGAAATACGTAGCGCCGATTCGAAAAGAATTGGGAATCAGAACAGTGTTTAATATTCTGGGACCTCTCAGCAATCCTGCAGGAGCAAATATGGAGCTGATGGGTGTATTTGATGAAAGTCTGGTAGAGCCACTGGCTCAGGTCATGGCAAAGCTTGGTGTGGTGCGCGGAATGGTAGTATACGGACAGGACAGTTTGGATGAAATATCCATGAGTGCCCCCACATCGGTATGTGAAATCCGTGACGGATGGTTCCAGTCTTACGAACTGACTCCGGAACAGTTTGGCTATACCCGCTGCAGCAAAGAAGAATTGCAGGGCGGCAGCCCTCAGGAAAATGCGGCAATTACGCTGGCAATTCTGAAAGGTGAGGAACGTGGTGCAAAACGTCAGGCAGTGTGCTTGAATGCGGGAGCAGCATTATATATTGCCGGAAAAACTGAAACCATGGAAGCTGGTGTGAAAATGGCAGAGGAATTGATTGACGATGGTTCTGCTTTGAAAAAACTGCAGGAATTTATCGATGAGAGCAATGCAGATCTTACATGTTGAAAAGGAATATATATGAATATTTTACAGGAAATTGCTGAAAAAACGAGACAGCGAATAGAAAACGAAAAACAGCAGATATCTACAGAACTGTTGTTGGAAAAGATAAATCAGAGTTGTAGTAAAACTTCCGCCCGTATTTCTTTTAAAGAAGCTTTACAGGCGCCGGGGATGTCCTATATCTGTGAAGTAAAAAAAGCTTCTCCCTCCAAAGGGCTGATTGCACCGGATTTTCCATATCTGCAGATTGCCCGGGAATACGAACAGGCCGGGGCGGCAGCTATTTCCTGTCTGACAGAACCTTTTTATTTTCAGGGAGCAGACAGGTATCTGGAGGAAATCGCACAGGCGGTGCAGATTCCCGTGTTGAGAAAAGATTTTGTGGTAGATGAGTATATGATTTATCAGGCAAAAGCGCTGGGAGCCTCCGCTGTATTGCTGATTTGTGCGATACTGAGTGATGAGCAGTTATACAGTTATCGAAAACTTGCAGAAAGTCTGGGGATGGACGCGCTGGTGGAGGCCCATGACGAAGAAGAGGTTCAGCGGGCTTTGCGAGCCGGGGCAGAGATCATCGGTGTCAATAACCGGGATCTGCGGACATTTCAGGTGGATATGGCCAACAGTATCCGGCTGCGGGAACTTGCTCCGGAACATGTGGTATTTGTATCGGAAAGCGGTATCCGGACAGCAGTTGATATCCGGCGGCTGCGGGAACACAATATACAAGCGGTGCTGATCGGTGAGACGCTGATGAGAAGTGCTGATAAAAAAGAGGCACTGGAAATGCTGAACGGAAGTCCGCTGGGAAAGTGTGTATAAGAAAATGAGAAATGTAGAACGGACAAGGATTAAAATATGCGGGCTGCGCAGGCCGGAAGATATCGAAATCATCAATGAGGTGCTGCCCGACTACTGTGGATTTGTTATCGAAGTGAAAAAAAGCTCACGGGATGTCAGTGCAGAACAGGTGCAAATGCTGGTAAAAAATCTGGATAAAAGGGTGACTTCGGTGGGTGTCTTTGTGAATGCCCGGCCGGAGCTCCCGGCTCAGCTTCTGAATGAAGGGACACTGGGAATGGCTCAGCTTCATGGGCAGGAAGATGAAAACTATATCAAAATACTGCGGGAGATGACAGATAAACCTCTGATCAAAGCATTTTCTATCAAAACCGCAGAAGATGTCAGAAAAGCCTGTCAGAGTAGTGCAGATTATGTTTTGCTGGATCAGGGCAGTGGGGGAACAGGCAAAACCTTTGACTGGAATTTGATTCAGAATATTGACCGCCCTTATTTTCTCGCTGGTGGTCTTGGAGTGCATAATCTGCAGCAGGCCATAGAGACCCTGTATCCATGGGCTGTAGATTTGAGCAGCAGCCTGGAGACGGACGGTTACAAAGACCCCGTCAAGATCCGGGAACTTATGAAAATTTTCCCCGGGGAAAAGTGAATGAAAGAGGAGTAGAAAGATGTCAAAAGGAAGATTTGGTATTCACGGAGGCCAGTATATTCCGGAGACACTGATGAATGCAGTGATCGAGCTGGAAGAGGCCTATAATTTTTATAAAAAAGACCCGGAATTTAACCGGGAATTGACGGAACTTTTGAATGAGTATGCGGGAAGACCGTCAAGATTGTATTTTGCAAAACATATGACAGAGGATCTGGGCGGTGCGAAGGTTTATCTGAAAAGAGAGGACTTGAATCATACGGGCGCACATAAAATCAATAACGTGCTGGGTCAGGTATTGCTGGCAAAGAAGATGGGTAAGACTCGTGTAATTGCGGAGACCGGTGCCGGACAGCATGGTGTGGCTACGGCTACGGCGGCAGCCCTGATGGGGATGGAATGTGAAGTGTTTATGGGAAAAGAGGACACGGAGCGTCAGGCGCTGAATGTGTACCGGATGCGCCTGCTGGGAGCAAAAGTTCACCCTGTCACTTCTGGAACGGCAACGCTCAAAGATGCCGTATCAGAAACCATGCGAGAATGGACGAACCGGATTGCGGATACGCATTATGTTCTGGGATCTGTGATGGGACCTCATCCGTTTCCTACGATTGTACGTGATTTTCAGGCAGTGATTTCAAAGGAAATCAAGGAACAGATGCTGGAAAAGGAAGGCCGTCTGCCGGATGCGGTTCTGGCCTGTGTGGGCGGCGGTTCCAATGCCATTGGAACTTTTTATTATTTTATTGAAGATGAAGGAGTACGTCTGATTGGATGTGAGGCAGCCGGAAGAGGCGTCAATACGGCTGAGACAGCGGCAACTATTGCTACCGGAAAGCTGGGTATTTTCCATGGAATGAAATCCTATTTCTGTCAGGATGAGTATGGACAGATTGCACCGGTGTATTCGATTTCTGCAGGACTGGATTATCCGGGAATCGGACCGGAACACGCACATCTGTATGATATTGGAAGGGCAGAATATGTACCGGTAACGGATGAGGAAGCTGTGGAGGCTTTCGAATATTTGTCAAGAACAGAAGGAATTATTCCGGCAATCGAAAGTGCTCATGCGGTCGCTTATGCGAAAAAAATAGTACCGGAGATGAGAAAAGATCAGATTGTAGTTATTACTATTTCCGGAAGAGGAGACAAGGATTGTGCAGCCATTGCACGTTACAGAGGGGAGGATATCCATGAATAAAAAAATAGCAGAAGCATTTGCCGGAGGGAAGGCATTTATACCATTTATCACCTGCGGGGATCCCTCTTTGGAAATCACCGAGCAGCTGGTGTATGCCATGGAAGAAGCCGGAGCAGACCTGATCGAACTGGGAATCCCTTTCTCGGATCCCACGGCAGAAGGACCGGTGATTCAGGCGGCCAATGTACGGGCACTGGCCGGTGGTGTGACGACCGATAAAATCTTTGACATGGTAGAAAAAATACGAAAAAAATCTTCGGTTCCCATGGTATTTATGACCTATGCCAATGTGGTATTTTCCTATGGAATCCAACGGTTTGTCAGCAAAGCGGCTGAGGTGGGTATGAATGGCCTGATTTTGCCGGATGTGCCATATGAAGAAAAAGAAGAATTTGATACGATCTGCAAAGCATACGGTCTGGACCTGATTTCTCTGATAGCTCCCACTTCCCATGAGAGAATTGCTCAGATCGCAAAAGATGCGGAAGGATTTGTCTATTGTGTATCGTCTCTCGGTGTGACCGGTACCCGGACAAATATCACGACAGATATCGGAGCTATGGTAAAACTGGTGAAACAGACAAAAAATGTACCCTGTGCGGTTGGATTTGGCATTTCCACACCGGAACAGGCAAAAAAAATGGCGGAACAGTCCGATGGAGCGATTGTTGGTTCCGCAATCGTAAAACTGTGTGCGGCTCATGGTGCTGACTGTGTGCCGTATGTAAAAGAATACGTACGGTCTATGAAGACGGCAGTGCGATGAAGATTTCCCCGGGGAGAATGTAAAAATCCCCGGGGAAATTTTTTGTTATGATTTCTCATAGAAAAGTCCTATTTGACGAAAATTTCCTATGTTATAATATTTTCATCTGACAAATGTGAAAAATTGAGAAAGGCATTGGATGAAAATGGAATTTGTGCAAGTCCCAATGATGTGTCGGGATACGATAAAGCAAAATACATGAAAGATGGTCTGAACTATGCTTATAAAGATGCTGCAGGAAATGAGTATATTTATCAAAATAAACGCAGAATACCCCTTCCTCTGCAGGTAGGGGATGAATGCGA
>JBJELT010000134.1:0-1568 GCA_051879295.1 Oliverpabstia sp.
GAGTATCAGGCAATTTCAGAAAGTATCGGCATAGTTGATTTATCGGAATAGTCGAAATAGCACCTGTCGAACTTTCCATATTTCAGGATCGCATTATGAAACGTATCCTCGACGATCTTTGCTTCTTCATTATCATAGAACTTTGACGAGAGGATCATCCGGGAATGGTCATCGATCGCAGAAGAAAGATAAGTTTTTACCTTTGAACCATTTTTACCGATCGGAAGGTAGATCCCTTCCTTGATATCTCCCTGGACAAGCATCATGCGGTGTGGTTTGCAGTAACGTTTGGAAGAACTTTTCCGTGCTTCACGGTAGACTTCCATCTGTTCTGCACCAAATCCAGCTTCATACAGGTGCCTCTGCAGTGTGGAACGTTTCAAAACACCTGGGGCCACACGCTTTTCCATCTCAAGGATCATGATGATCTTTTCGACAGAGCGGCTTGGGACTTCCCTGCGCAGTTGGATCGCTTCCTGGACAAGTTCCTCATAATTATCAGGAAGGTTTCCTTTCTGATAATAGTGGCGTGATTTTGGTTTCAGGCCTTCAAAACCGCTCTGACGGTATGCATTCACATAACGCCGCACTGTTTTATCGCTGAGATCGTATTTTTCTGCCTGCTGTCTGCGAAGCTGGATATATTTTGCTTCATCAAGGGATTCTTCCAGCAGTGGTGAGATGATCTGAAACCGGGCAAGTGCCTCTTCTTCCTGCCACTGAGGAGAGATTAACTTTTTATTCGTATTCATTTCTGTATGTACCTCCTATGGAAATATCATACAAAAACGGGAGCGGACAGTAAAAACAAAGTCGGTAAAACGGAGATCAATAAAAAGGCTCGAGTTCATTGCCTGAATTATAAATATACCGGATGATGGTCGACAGCCATCCATTTGGAATGGAACTTCTCAAATGACTGAGCAGGGAAATACTGGAATACAAAAGTTCCTCTGTGTACCCCAGTTCCCGAAAAGCGATGGATTTCATCAGGCCATCAATGGTAAGTTCATTTACCATAAGCCAGTGGTGCCAGCGTATCATCGTTCTCTCTGATGGATGTTCTTCAGAATCCTCGTCTGTAGGTTTTACAACATCATCAAGGACACCTGATATGGTTTCTTCCATATAATGTTTATATGGAAGAAGAAACGACGGGAGCATACGGTGGATTCGCCCGCAATGTGTATTATTGCACTGATGTCTTGGGATTTTTATCCATTCACAGTTCCCATCCTCATACCTGATAATACGTCTGCAATAATCACGAAAAACCAGCATGCCATTCTGACATTCGGGACAAAGAAATTCACTGCTCTCAGATAAAAATATGTTGCCCAGACCTATAGTATTCTGATACAATATACATGGTTTAATACCACAGTCCCAGAGTACAGGTCTTTGCAGGAGGTGTGCTCTGGGATTTCCTTTTCTCTTAATAAGGACAGTATACAGAGCAACCGCTGAACAATCAAGCAAGTCTACTGAAAGTCAAATGAAGAAGTCAGAAACAGTAGTTGTCAGTAAAATCTTGATTTTTATTGGTTACATATACATCTGGGCTGCCG
>JBJELT010000135.1:0-1567 GCA_051879295.1 Oliverpabstia sp.
TAAATCTTCATGGCTTTTTTGAAATGGGTTTTAGCCTGTGAGATATTTGCTGTGATCAGGCAGATATTTCCCATGGATTCCTGTACCTGGGCATAGTCCAGACAGGTATCGGAGTTGTATTCTTTGATGATCTGGGCAAGTTTCTGGAGAGCAGCCATTGCCCGTTCCGGTTCCTGCAATTCTGTCAATAAGGCAGCATAATTGTTGATCTGGGGAATGCTGTCATTGGTATAAAGCAGTTGGTACTGCTCAAGCAGGAAGATACCCTTTTCCATGTGTTCTTTTGCAAGCTCTGCCTGACCATTCATGCGGTAAAGACCGCCCAGATTCGCATGAAGGTTGGAGACAAGGTGGGCATTGTCCTCTGTGATTTCTTTGATCTGTGCAAGGGCTTCTTTTTCCAGTTTGATGGCTTTTTCCGGCTTTGTTTCCATACATGCCTGATAGTCCAGTAATAATGCACGGTCGGTAGCACTACCGTTTTCATTCCCTTTCAAAAGCTGCTTCATCTCCAGGATAATCTCTTTCATACCTTTCCTGTAACGGTATTTCTCCATATATGGGAAGACATCCTCAAGAAACAGCAGGTACTTGGTCAGATCATCTTTTTCCATCATCCGCATGATATTCCCGACTGTCTGAAACAGTTTTTTATAATAGCTGACTTCCGTTCCATGCATCAGACATATTTTTTGCAGAGAATCAAGCAAAGTATGGCAGGCTGTGACCGAAGGTTTTGTTTCTGAAAGGGCAATCTCCTGAATCAACGGATGCAGGGAAATTGTATGCCGTGTAGTTGCTTGTACAAAACCTGTTTCAATCAGGTCATTGATGTCATTTAAGTCAGTTAATCCAAGCCAGTCAGCAAAAATACGGGCGGAAATACCGGCAGGAGGCAGAAAGCAAAGGTTCCGCATGATTTCCTGTTGTTCCACGGATATGGAATAAAGAGAAAACAGAGTGTGGATATGGTTATAGTAAGTAGCCTTGCTGTTTTGCCCGTCTTTGATGGCACTGATTTTATCTTCATTTTCAAGGGATGCCTTTTCTTCCCGTAGCTTTTCCAGTAAGTGTTCCGGAGGTAGAATCCCATTTTCCAGTAGTTTTGCAGCCAGCTCTACTGCAAAGGTATGGCGATGGACGATTTCTATAATCTCTTCCACCAGTGTTTGGTGTACTTCTGCTTCAGAATAAAATGCAGCTGCCAGTTGAAACAGGCTGGCTGGATTCCTGATCTCTTTTAACTGCAGGATACAGTGTCCGTCAAATTTACTTCTGGTCGTGAATAGAATCCTGCACCGGTATTTCAGAATCACCGGCAGAAAACGGTCCTGCGTGGCAGTGACGTTGAAATTGTCTATGATGAGCAGTGTATCATTTTTCAGAGAACGGAGAAACCGGTTGTGCTTCCGGAAACGTTCTTCTTCCCCATCTTCCGGCAGATCGTCGGTAAAATCCATGTCTGTGACAGCCTGATGTAAATCACCGGCATATTCCACATACAGGATGTTCGTATAATATTTTTTGTATTGCTTTGCATATGCTTTCGCCAGTTCACTCTTTCCAA
>JBJELT010000136.1:0-1535 GCA_051879295.1 Oliverpabstia sp.
GGCTCTGTTAAATATGTTGGGGTGGTGTCTACTCCAAGTAGATCAGAGCCTCTTTTATTTTTTGAAAAATGATTTTTTTCACAGGCTCCTACAGGAGTATTCTCAGATGTGTTTTCTGTAGAATAAAGTGTTCTTTTCTATCTTGCAGACAGACAAATGTCGTCGCTATAATCGCGCGTTAGCTCCTATGGATTTTTATATAATTTTTAATATCTGTCTGTTTGATCGTAACTAATCTAACATAATATGCATGATTCGTCCACGAAATCTTTTGAATCGCGGCATACCAAAAGAAACACGCTTCAGTACCTTGATTCTGTTATTACATCCTTCGATATATCCATTAGTGTACGGATATTCAAAGGAATTGAGTATTTCTTTACTCCAGCGCTGGAAGGTAAGTGATACTTTGATTAGTTCTTCCAGCCCACTGTTTTGCACATCATAGATCCACTTCCCCAATCGGCCGGCAGCTTCTTTTCGGTTTGTACTTGCTTTTACAAGTTCAAATTGCTGCTTTAATTCATAAGCTTTCCTAAGCGGCTCAGATATTCTGAAAAGGTTATCCAACTGTATACGATCATCCATTGTAAGTTTTGATGTATCCTTCAGGATAAGATACTTGCTTTTCTTAAAGTATTTATGCCATTGGCCATAAAGTTTCTTCTGTTCTTCTATTCGTATTCGCTCAATAGCAAATGAGACCTGCCGTACATAGTGATATTTATCCACTATGATCTTCGCCTGTGGAAACAGCCTATGCATAAGGCTTCTATAGCCTCCGGTCATGTCCATTACAACATATTTGACATCCTTTCTGTTTGGAAAGCGCCAAAGGTAATGCATTATGTCTTCATGCTTTCGTGTAGGAAGCACATCTATTACTCTATGATTCTTGGGATCAGCAAGGATGCACTGAAATTTTTCACCTTCAGCGTTACCACGAAATTCATCAATGGCGAGAACTTCAGGCAGTTTACCTGTTGTGAATCTTAGCTCATTAACGAGTTTACCAGCCGTTGGAGGCGTCATGTTATTTTCTTTTGCTATACTCTTGATGCTGCGGCACTCACGAAGCTGATTAATGATCTGAAGAGACACCCGATTTGTAAACTGTCGATACCTTGGAAGAAAGTCTATGTGTTCATCAAATCTTTTGCCGCAAACAGGACATACATGGCGGCGCTTACGAAGGTGCAGTATTGTCTTATATCCTGAAATGGAAACGTCCCGCACAAGTTGTAAACGATAGTCATGGACCTTACTGGTTGCCGTGCCACAACGAGGACAGTGGTGGATCCGTTGTTCCATTCGGAGCCAGATGTGCATTTCCTGGTCATGACATTCAATATTTGTTACGATTACATCTTTTAATTGAAGTAGATTTTCGATACAATCTCTGTAGAGCATAAGGAGCCTCCTTTAGGTTTTGTGTGGTAGCTTAATTCTACAGGATTTTGGCATCTTGTGCTCTTCCTTTTTAACAAAAAGATGGCTCACAGTCTGTGAGCCACCCCAACATATTTTTCAGAACC
>JBJELT010000137.1:0-1533 GCA_051879295.1 Oliverpabstia sp.
CACTTTTTGGAGAAAAATGCAAAATATTTTTGGAGAATGTTGCATCTCCAAATTGGAGAAAGTTGCAAAGCCTTGACCGGCAGCTGTTCTGCCAGCCATAAGCCATTGCAGATCATATTTAGTTGTTACAGCACGAGGTACGGAAACGGAAGTTCTGAGTTTTCATCCTCATGTGCATGTTCCCTGAAATAGAGGAACTCCCCATCCAACTTCTTATAATGGATGAAATCTTTCAGATATCTCAGATCTTCTTCTGCGCACCGGTGATCTTCTATGAGACCAAGAAGATAATCATTCATCTCCTCATAGCGCTCCTGAAGATTTTGATATTTTTTCTGTTCTTTGATAACTTTTTTATTTTTAGCCATTGTTACCTGCCTCCTGACTGCTGATTCTTGAAAGAGTTGCATTGATACTTGATTCACGTAATCGGTTATTGATTCCCGGAAACAGAATCAGTTCCACATGGTGAGTGAGCCTGCCAATCAGTGCTGTTGTCATCCGCTGGTCATAAAGAACGTTCACCCACTGTGAGAATTCAAGATTCGTGTTTAAAATCACCGATTTCTGCTCGTGTATCTCAGAAAGATAATCAAACAGAAGCTGTGAACCGGTGCGGTCATACGGAACATATCCGAATTCATCCAGAATCAGTATCTGGGCACTGTTAAGCTTCTTTTTCAGTGCAGTAAGCTTTCCGCTGCTCTGACTCTCGGAAAAGAGATTGATCAGTCCGGCAGTGCGGTAGAATCTTACCGGAATTTCCTGATTACATGCAGACATTCCAATCAGAATGGAGAGCATTGTTTTACCGGTTCCTGTTCCTCCATACATGATGACATTTTTTCCTGTATGATAAAAATCCAGGTCTAACAGGCTTTGGAAGCTGACGCCTTCCGGGAAATCTATCTCATCTGTCCTGAATTCCTCCACACGGTATCTGCGTGGGAAGCCGGCGGTATTGAGAAACTTGCTCTTCCTTTTTGCTGTCCTGTATTCAATTTCATTTGTCAGAAGATTTAAAAGGTATTCCTGCGGTGTGTCTCCTTTCTGCTCGAAAGCCTGTCCTGCAAAGTTTGTGGACAGCTTGAGCTGTTTGCAGCATGCTGCAATGGATTTTTCTATATCAGCCATTTGCGGCACCTCCCTTCTTAAGGGCGGCATCCAGTATTTTCAGATCATTTCTGAACGGAATGACCTTCTGCTGTGGCAGTTCAGCTTTGTTTTCAAGAGGAGGAAGTAGCGGTACATCTGCGTAGGTTCGCCTATAAAGGCTCTGCAGACTCTCCGGATCTGTCGCATTCAGCCGGACTGCTTCATCCACGGTTTTGACTGCACTGGCGAATCCGGTTCTTTCTGTAAGTTCAGCAAGAACTTTAAGTATCCTTCCTCGTTCCTTGCTTTCGCAGTTATCCATATATATCTGCATGGTATGGGGCATCATGTCATAAATACCGCTGTTGCGCAGAGAGCGGGGTTTCCTGGCAATATATGTAAGATATGGCAGCCAGTCCATTCTTTCATGCTCATCAC
>JBJELT010000138.1:0-1532 GCA_051879295.1 Oliverpabstia sp.
ATAAACGAATTGTAAAATTTGATTTATGGGGTACGTGAACTTGAGATTGTCAGATTGAATGTATACCATACCTTGAGAATTTGAACATATTGTGCTAACATATAAGCACAGCATAATCATCCGGTATCTAACGAATGACGTGTCGTATCTAACAGAAGGGCTTACATATGGAAAGCAGGGGACGAATGATGGGCAGAAAAGACACAGTCACAAAAGAATACATGAAAGATACAAAAGTGTTTGCAGATGCCTTTAATTATTTGATTTATGGCGGCAGACAGGTGATTGATCCGGATAAACTTCACGAAATGGACACAGCAGCGATAGCAGTGCCATATGGAACGAATGGTGCGTCAGTACCGGTTCAAAAATTCCGTGATGAGCTGAAGTACCTGACGGCTATGGAAGATGAAAGGACAGCATATTTGGTTATGGGAATCGAGAACCAGTCTGGAATTCATTATGCCATGCCGGTGAAGAACATGGTATATGATTCTATGCAATATGGAGAACAGGTGTCCCGTGCATCAAAATCATACCAGAAAGAACAAAAGATAACTTCCCGGGGGATGAAGGAAACAGTTACAGAAGGAAATGTAGTTTCAACCGGGGAATATTTAAGCGGCTTCCGCAAAGGCGATCGCCTTTTGCCGGTGATCACTCTTGTGATATATTTCGGTGCAGATGAGTGGGATGCTCCTGTGAGTCTTCATGAGATGTTTGAAGTGCAGGAAAAGGAAATACTGGCTCTCGTGCCGGAGTATCGTATCAATCTGATTTCACCGGCTGCATTGAATGACGAGGAGATTGACCATTTTCATACAAGCCTGCGGGAAGTGATGCTGTATATAAAATATTCAAAGGATAAAGAAAAACTTGCTGCATTGGTGGAGATCGATGAAAAGTTCAAAGCAGTAGACAGGAAGGCGGCGGAAGTAATGAATATCATTACAGGTTCTGAATTAAGTATCGGGGAAGAGGAGGAATCGGTGGATATGTGTAAAGCAATTAAAGGTATCCGTGAGGACGCAAGAGAGGATGGGATACAGCAGACAAAACTGGAAGTAATTAACAAAATGATGAAAGCACTGAATATAACAGCAGAGCGGGCTATGGAGATACTGGAAATACCGGAAAGTGATTATCCGGTATATTTGTCAAAGCTAAATAAATAAAGACTGTTAAGAAAATAAACGACACATCATCTATGCTGTAGGCGGAACTGCTTTGGGGCAGCTCCGCTTTTAAGGTATAACGGGCATTATATGATTCCCGGTTGGACACATAATATCATCAATTTGAGTGAGACAGAAGATTTGGCCACAGTCATGATTTGTAATGAGATTTTTGATCCGGAGAATCCGGATACATTTTTTGAAAAGTGTGAAATTCAGGGCAGTAGGAAACTGCTGCTTGTTTTCTTCACAAGATGAAATAGATTGACATGATAATTAGCACACGCAGGAAACTCTGTGCGGAAAGAAAGCGAATCAGATTAATATGAAAACCGGAAGACCATGTAAGAAAATATA
>JBJELT010000139.1:0-7584 GCA_051879295.1 Oliverpabstia sp.
AGAAAAAGGCAATTGTAGAAAGCTATATTGAGGGAAAAGAATATAGTATGGAGTCCATCAGCTGCCAGGGGGAGCACCACTGTCTGGCAATTACAAAGAAGTTTACGACAGGTGACCCTAATTATATTGAAACAGGCCATATACAGCCGGCACCTCTTAAAGAAAATATGGAAGAAAAATGTATCCGTGAAATCCACCGGGCTCTGGATGCCCTGGGAATTCAGAATGGTGCATCTCATGCGGAGTTTCGGATTGATGCGGATGGCAATGTACGGATTATAGAGATTGGTTCCCGGATGGGAGGGGACTGTATCGGATCGCATTTGGTTCCACTGTCTACCGGACAGGATTTTGTTAAAATGGTGATTCAGACAGCAGTGGGAGAAAAACCGGAGATCAGTGAAAATCATCTTCAGAAGGTTTCGGCCATTCGATTCATTTTCAATCAGGGAGATGTTCAGCTGCTGGAACAGATGAAAACGGAACACCCACAGAATCTTCGTCTGGTTCAGGAGCCGGAAGGCATGGGAGATCATCCGGTTACAGACAGCGGCAGCAGATACGGTTTCTTTATCCTTCAGGCCGATACGATGGCTGAGATGGAAAAACTGATGCATTCCCGGAGATTTATGCGGAAGATTCCGTTATGGGAGACTCCCATACAGGAATTGTATGGAACAGGTGAACAGAAGAACCGGATTTTTATGAAAAGAGATGATCTTCTGGGATTTTCCTTTGGGGGCAACAAAGTACGGTTTGCCCGCCGATTCCTGGAAGATATGGAAAAGAAAAATTGTGATGGCATGATTATCTATGGCAATTATCATTCCAATCTTTGCCGGATTCTTTCTGCTGCATGCAAAAGGGAAGAGATTCCCTGCTATATGGTTTATAATCAGGATGACATTCAGGAAGAAGAGCAGGACTGCAACAGCCGTCTGATTCAGACTATGGGTGTGATTCCTATCCCCTGTGGAAAGGGCAATATCCGGCAGGCAGTTCAGCAGGCCATGGATGCTCTGGAGGAACGGGGATGTAAACCGTATTATATCTATGGAAATATTTATGGGGAAGGGAATGAAACCGTACCCATGGAAGCGTATGTCGATACATATCATGAGATTATCAGACAACAGCAGGAACTGGGGCTGAAGTTTGACTATATTTTCCTGGCTTCTTCCACCTGTGCCACCCAGTCCGGACTGACAGTTGCCAGAATTGCGGAGCAGGAAGGGGCGGAGGTTGTAGGAATTTCCGTCAGCAGAAATGCAGGGCGTGGGAAAGAAGTGATTGAAAAAAATATTCAGTGTTATATGGAGCAAAAGGGTCTGGAACCGGTGGGAAACTGGAAGGAGAAGATTCATTTTGAGGATCAGTGGCTTGCCGGTGGCTATGGCTGTTACAATCAGGCGATTCAGGATGTGATTGACATGATGTATCGGCAGCAGGGAATTGCTCTTGATCCGGTATATACCGGAAAAGCTTATCGGGGGATGACAGAGTATCTGAAAGAACATCAGATACAGGGAAAGAATGTTTTGTTCCTGCATACCGGCGGGACTCCTCTGTTTTTTGACTATATAAATAAACAGGTGTAACGTATGAAGAAGAAAGTGATGATACTGGGAGCCAGTTACTCTCAGATTCCCTTATATGAAGCAGCAAAGCGGCTGGGTATAGAGACGATAGCTGCTTCCATACCGGGACCATACACTGGATTTGCCTATGCGGATCAGGTATGTTATGTGGATATCGCAAACCCGGAGGCAGTAACGGCTGCAGCAAAAGAGTATCAGATTGATGGCATCGCCACCTGCAGTCTGGATCTGGGCATGCGGTCGATTGGAGCTGTCTGCGAAAGCCTGGGTCTGCCTGGACCCGGAAGAGAAGCTGCTGTCCGGGCTTCTAATAAACTGGAGATGAAAAAGGCATTGTGTGCGGCAGGTGTCCAGACAGCATCGTTTTACTGTGTTTCAAATGAAGAACAGTTGGAAGAGGCACTGGAAAAGCTTGCATTCCCCGTTATTGTAAAAGCTGTTGATCTGATGGGAAGCAGGGGTATCTATCGATCCGATACTCTGGAAGAAGCCAGAGAAAATTACAGAAAAACCATGGAAGCGACCTCGAAAGATTATTGTCTGGTTGAAGAGTTTATTCAGGGAGAAATATTTGGAGTGGAAGCACTGATCCAGGATGGAGAAATTGTCTATATGCTGCCCAATAATATAGAGACTTTTGTGGGCAATACACCTACCCCGGTAGGTCACTCTGTGCCTTTTAAGGAGCTGGATCGCCTGCGGACCCAGACAACGGACCAGGCAGAACGGGCAATACGTGCTTTGGGGCTGAATAATTGTCCTGTGAACTGTGACATGATAAAAAAAGATGGAAAGGTCTATGTGATCGAACTCACTGGAAGGTCAGGGGCTACCGGAATTGCAGAGATGGTGGGAATTTATTATCAACTGGATTATTATGAGGTGATTCTCCAGACTGCACTTGGAATTCCCGTGGCTGGGAAATTTGTAGGAAAGGAACCGGGAATCCCCAATCTGACTCATACGCTGATGGCTGACCGAGCCGGAATCGTGAAGCAGATAATCAATGAGAATCTGAATGAGGATGATATTGTGGATTTGTCTTTCAATATTGAGCCGGGAGATGAGGTCAGACCCTACCAGAATGGAAGAGACAGAATCGGGCAGGTGATTCTAAAAGGGGAAACACTGGAAGCCTGTGAACTCCGTCTGGAACAGATTCTGTCAGGAATCAGGCTGGTTTTGGAGGACGAATAAAACCAAAGGAATAGTCTGCAGAAAACAAGGAGTTATTATGGAGAATAAAGGAAAAAAAATCAGGAGTTCGGTTATGACGCTGATTGCATTGCATCTGGCACTGGTGCTCAGTTCTTTCAGCAGTGTGTGCTCCAAACTGGCAGCCGGTCAGAAGTTTCTGTCAGTCCGTTTTCTGATTTACTTTGGACTGGTGCTGGTGATTATGTTTTTGTATGCTATCGTCTGGCAGCAGATTCTGAAAAGAATGCCGTTGACAGTGGCCTATGCCAATAAACCAGTGACTATGGTCTGGGGAATGATATGGGGATCATTGATTTTTAAGGAAAGGATTACCTGGAATATGATACTGGGAGCAGTTATTATTTTTCTGGGGATTTATATGGTGGTGAGTGATCATGAGTAACTTGGGAATATCTATTTGCATTCTGCTTTTTTCTGTGTTTATAGCGGCAGTTTCCCAGATTCTTCTTAAAAAAGCTGCCAACAGACAGTATAAGAATACACTCGCAGAATACTTGAATCCACTGGTAATCATTGCGTATGGGATTTTTTTTCTGTCCACACTGCTTACCATGACTGCGTTAAAATATGTACCGCTGTCATTGTCACCGATTCTGGAGTCCACCAGCTATCTGTACATTACCGTTCTGGGTTATCTGTTTTTAAAGGAAAAGATTTCCCGTCGGAAATTACTGGGACTGTTGTTGATATTTGTGGGAATTTTTGTATTCTCATTCAGAGGAGTCGGTTGAGAGGATAAGATACGGAAGAATGCCAGAAGGCGTGAATGAAAGGAGCAGCAACATGTTAGTTTCAATTATTATACCCTGTTACAATTCGGAAGGTACCATCGAAAAGGTGGTAGATGAGACGATGAAGACTTTCCGGAAGTTGGAGGGTTACGAATGTGAGATGGTACTTGTCAATGATTATTCCAAAGATAAGACATTTGAGGCAATCACCAGGGCAGCTAAAAAGTATCCCAATGTGATCGGTGTGAATCTGGCTAAAAATTTTGGCCAGCATAATGCTATGATGGCTGCACTTCATTATATTCATGGTGAAGCGGTTATCGGAATGGATGATGACCTGCAGAATCATCCGGATCAGATTCCACAGTTCCTGGAGAAAATGCAGGAAGGCTATGATGTGGTATTTGGTGTCTTTCGTCAGAGAAAATTTGGCTGGTTTAAAAATCTCACCAGTGCGGTCAGCCGCCATCTTCTGTGGATAATGACAGATCAACCCAAAGATATTCAGATGAGCAGTTTCTGGCTGGCACGCCGTTATGTGATTGATAAGGCTCTGGAGTATGAAGGGAGTAATGTTTTCCTGCAATTTCTGTTTTTCCGTACTACACATAATATTGTGGATATCGAGGTGGAACACTTTGAGAGAGAAATCGGAACTTCTAATTATAATTTCCGCAGGGGATTAAAACAATTTATGTCCTGTCTGAATTATACGGCGATTCCTCTGCGTCTTGCCACTTTTTTTGGGGCACTTTTTTCAGCAGCAGGCTTTATCGGCGCATTGATTGTATTGATTCGGAAACTCTGTAATCCCAATGTGGCAGTGGGGTGGTCATCTTTAATGTGCGCTATGTTGGTTTTATTTGGAATTACATTTCTGATGCTTGGAATTATCGGAGAATACATTGGAAAATTGATATTGAATATCAATAAGACACCGCAGTTTGTGGTAAGGGAAACCGTGAATGCAGATTATAATCCCACCGGAAAGGATAACTAATATGAGAAAATGGTGTAAAAGAGCAGGATATCTGCTGATGGCTTCTCTGCTTTTGCTGCAGACTGTGATAACTTTTGCCGCTGAGATTCATAATGGCGCTGTTTATCCTGTTCAGACAAACTCGATCAACGGCTGGCCTCAGGGCCCAGATACGTATGCGGAGACTGCTGTGATGATGGAGGCAGAGACCGGTGCCATATTATTCGGGAAAGGAATCCATGAACTGCGTTATCCGGCCAGTATTACCAAGATTATGACTGCATTGCTTGCAATTGAAAAATGCAGTATGGATGAACAGGTGATATTTACCGAGGAATGTCTGGCAGATCAGGTTGCTGGAAGCGGAAATGTTGGAATGAGGGTAGGAGAAATACTCTCTATGAAACAGTGTCTTTTGCTTTTGATGATTCAGTCTGCCAATGATGTGGCCACGCAGATTGCAGTCCATGTGGGCGGTTCTGTGGAAGCTTTTGCAGAAATGATGAATCAGCGGGCACAAGAGATTGGATGTAAAAATACTCATTTTGTAAACGCCAGTGGAATGCCGGATGAAAATCATTATACAACGGCTTACGATATGGCACTGATTTTCCGTGAAGCAATCAAAAATAATATCTTTCGTGAGATTATTTCTACACTCAATGTTACCATTGAACCTACCAATATGAATCCGGAGACCAGAACATATAATACCCATCATGCTTTGCTGGCCCCTTCAGCACCTGAGTATTATGAGGGATGTTTTGGCGGAAAAACGGGAAATACCAATGTATCAAGAAATACCCTGGTAAGTGGAGCGGAGAGAAACGGTATGACCTTGATTGCGGTGGCTTTGCGTGCTGATGCCGGTGAGGTATGTCAGGATCATATTCATATGTTTGACTATGGATATCAGAATTTTGAGAAAATACAGGTTCCCGGCGGCAGTGTGGTTGTACCCAGAGGGACAGAACTTTCTGCTCTCAAAGTAGTTGATTCGGAAGTTGAGGGAAATACGGAGCAAACTTATTATTATCAGAATGATGTCTATGTAGGAAATGGTGTGAAAGGAGAGAATTTTGTGGGTGAGGCTCCGATTGAAATTACACCGGAATATTCAGACATGGAAGAGATGAAAAAGTCTGATTTAGAAGATACCCGGCCGGTAACAGATAATGGGAGTATTACGAAGAATATTTTTTATATAGTCATCGATATTCTGATTGGTCTGATTGTTCTGGTACTGGCGATTACAACATATGCTTCACAGAAAAGGAAGAAAAAACGCAGAAAACGCAGGAGAAAATCATGAACGAATTAAAAACCTGTAAGAAAACAATGATGATACTGACCGGACTGATACTGGTGTCCGGTCTAATTATTTTCTGGAAATTTATTTTTGGAAACCAGATTCTGGCTTATACGGATATCGGTTCTGATACGTATGATCAGTATTTAATGAATTACCAGTCGATGATTCATCATATAAAAAATGGAAATTTTTCACTATGGGATTTTAAAAATGGATATGGGAGTAATCTCTATGCTATGAATCTTTATGATCCGTTTCTGATGATGATATATCTGACCGGGGTACTATTTGGGGCGGAGAAAATATATGGTATTCTGGTCTGGATGCAGATTCTGCGGATGGTATTGGCAGGGTTGTTTATGTATGGATTTTTATCCTGCTTTCAGCTGATGGAAAAGAGTAAGCTGATTGCTGCCTATATGTATGCACTCTGTGGCTATCTGGTGGTTTGGGGACAGCATTATCAGTTTGGTACTGCTGTTGTACTATTTCCATTGCTGCTTTGGATGGCTGAAAAGTCTCTTTGCCGGTGGAAGTATTGTTTTGGACTGACACTGGTCTGTGCTTTGGAATGTGCATGTTCTTTATATTTTTCTTATATGCAGCTTGCAGTTTTGGGATTCTACATCCTTTTTCGCATTGCATGGGAAGAAAAACTGTTTTGTAAAACAGGAATGTGTTGGACCGGCAGGCTATATGGCTTTATGGTACTGGGAATTGGAATGGGAATGTTTTCTCTCCTTCCCGGTGCCTTTCATATTCTCAGTGTGTCAGGAAGGATGGAAGGGGAGCCCCTTCTTACAAGGATGCTGCAGGCATTTTGTCTATATTCGGAAGGCTACTATGGTACACTGGGAAAGAAATTTTTGTCAGGAAATCTGGAAGGCATTAATCTTTATTCCGGATATATGAATATCTATGAGTCACCGAACGTATTTTTGTCAGCTTTGTTTTTGCTGGCAGCAGCACAGTTTATTGTTTTATTGTGTTCCAGACGTTACAGCAGGAAGCAGAAAATACTTTTGCTTCTGGCACTGGCAGCCGGTGCATTTGTTCTGACGATTCAGCTGGGAAGTATGATTTTTAATGGATTTTCTTATCCGTTCAGCCGTCATACATTTCTGTATATGCCTTTTTTTGCATGGATGACAGCAGAGGTGCTGCATCAGAACTGGGAAAAAGGAAAAATGAATCTTCCGATTCTGATTATTTCCGGAATTGTAGTTACAGATGCATACATGGGGAACTATCTGGAAAAGAGAAATCGTCTGCCGCTGGCACTTGGTATTCTTTCTGTGGGGATTGCGGTGACTTTGGTTGGCAGTATTTATTTTCGGAGTAAAAGAATGCGTCAGGCTGCTTATACAGGGCTCATGGCGGCAGTAATGGTCTCTATGTGTGGAGATGCCTACTACTCTTATAACTGCCAGAGGGCAATACTGGAAAAGGCTCCCTCCCCATACTTTAATGAATTATATGATACATCGATACAGGAAGCCCTGGATTTAATCAGAGAACAGGATGATTCTTTTTATCGTGTAGAAAAAGATTATAAAACAGGAACAAGTAGTTCCTGCCTGAATGGGATGGCACAGAATTATTATGGGGTAAGTACGTATAATTCCGTGATGAATGCCGGGATTAAACAGTATCTTCAGGAGTTCTGGCCGAATCTGCAGATCATGGACAGTAACCATTACAGCTTTGCCAATGCGGTAACGGATAATTTTCAGGCTTCTATCAGTA
>JBJELT010000140.1:0-7559 GCA_051879295.1 Oliverpabstia sp.
AATACAACCAAGAGGAAGGGGAACTATCATTCATGTCAGATAAGATTATTGAAAAGAACTATGGATGATGAAAATTATAAAATCATGTCTATTTCAATGGAGTACGGACGTACATTCAGGTCATTGACATGGCTTCCTCCGGTCTTCCCAGGAGCACGGCTGTACGTAATCGTGCGGATGCACTGCTTCAGGAGTTCGTTCTGTTCTGCCGGTGAGTAATTGCCATCTGTGAGGGCATGGAGCGCATCGGAAAACAGTAGTATCTTTCGTTCGTAGTGTGCTGCAGATGGCGGGTTTCCCATGAGCTTGTCAAGGCGCTTCTGAAGGAAGTCACGACGGCTGACAAGTTCGTCATTAAGCTTCCGGAACACTGCCTCTGGCATGGGGTGATCAGACTCATACCGGTCCTGCCATTGTTTCAGTTCTTTCTGGTTCAGTATATCAATCTGTTCCTGCAGGTTGGCTACGGCATCGTGATACTGGGACTCCTCATCACGCACATGGTTATCCAACGCAAATTCAAAATCGCGGATATATCCACGAAGTTTTTCGGCTACATCCTGCAACAGAACATCAGCCAGGACGCTTCCGGTACGGCAATACTTCTGGTGCTGGCACACGAAAAATTTTCCGCTTCCGGCCGTGGTACGCATAACCATGGAATAGCCACACTGGCAACGCAGGATTCCGGCCAGCGGGTTCCGGAGTTCCCTGGCAGACTGCAGGCGGACATTGCCACCGAACCGGTCCTGGACACGGTAGAATAACTCTTCCGGGATGATTGCTTCATGAAGTCCATCAACCAGAACATAATCTTCCTGTTTTTCTCTCTTGCGGACAATAGTTCCACCTTCCAGTTTCTTTTCTGAACGATAACGATTCCATTTAACTTTCCCAATGTATGCTTCGTTTCTCAATATATAGTAGATAGTTTCCGGATGCCAGTGATCACCACGAAGTGGTTTTACACCGTTATCCTCCAGATAATTGCAGATAGTTCTTCGACCAGCTCCGGAAGCGGACATCTCAAATATCTTGCGGACGTATTTGGCATTCTGATTGGGCTTTAAGGTTTTAATTTTATCGACCGCTACCTTGTCATACCCAAACGGGGCGTAAGCGGCAATGAAAGCACCTTTCTGGGCGGCAGCAGTACGGCCACGGGAAAGGATGTGTTTGGTATATTCCAGGTATTGATTGCCCTGTTTCAGTTCCATCTCAAAAACCATCCGATCAGCATCATCTCTGAGGTCATAGATTCTCTGCGGCGTAATAATTAGTGTATTGGAATACCGGAATGCATTAATAATACGGCCAGCATCTTCCAGGTCACCGCGGGAAAGACGCTGTGGCTCAACAACAAGTACAGCACGGATGGCAGGAGACTCAATACGGGAAAGGACTTTCTGTATCTCTGAACGGTCTTTGATGGTTTCTCCGGATACACGTTCCATATAAATATTAGATTCCGGAACCGGGCCAGAAAGATTATCATCTACCCACCTGTCGATAATTTGTCGGTGTTTTTCCAAAACTTCCTCGACGGTCTGTGTCGGATCATCCTGTCTAGACTTCCGGAAATATTCGATAATATCATCCGGAGAAAAACGATAATATTGTGGGTCGTATCTGTATGACATAAAGTACCTCCTTCTGAGTATAAAAATAACAGCCAGCAACGATTAATATCTTGCATGTCTGCTCCGAAGATGATACAATATGCTTGTGATATATTTTCGCATCTTCGGATGTATATAGAGCCGCCTCTGTTTTAGCAGGGGCGGTTTTGAATTTTAAAATAAATTAATAACCTGCGGCCGTAACTCCATACTCCGCCTGTTCTCTTGTGAAACCTTCGTATTCAAGCTGTTCAATCAGGCCAGAGCGAGAAAAAGATGAATATTCCATATAATTTTTCGCTGACTTAGCAGCCTGTTCATTCCAATCTACGCCACAATTATCAGCTCCATAAGTCGCCTGTTCGGTTGTGAATTTTTCATATTCTAATTGGTTTACTAAGCCGGAATATGAAAATGCGCTATAATCCAAATAATTGAGTGCGCTTTTCAACGCCTGTTCATTCCAATCTGCTCCGCAATTGTCAGCAGCATAAGTAGAATCTTCTGTTGAATATCCTTCATATTCAAGCTGTGATATTAATCCGTCGTGCGAAAATGCGGAATAACCAAGATAACTTTTGGCTGATTGCAAAGCGTTTTTCTGTCCAATTGTCGCATCTGAATTATTATCGGATGGAGATTCGGTAGGAGATGCAACGTCTGTGGTGGGTTCGGGAGCTTCTTCAGGTGTTTCTGGTTCTGGAGTTTCAGTAACTGAATCTTTTGGAGTAGTCGAAGGAGAGCCGGAATCCTTGCTACTGGAACCAAATAATGATACAAAAAGGCATAAGAAAATAATTACAACAACAACTGTGAGCAGAGTTTTTAAACAACTGCCTTTCTTCTTTGGCTTTTCTGCGGCCATGTGAATACCTCCTAAGTAAAAATAATGATGCATTATTATAACTATAGCAAATACTACTTGAAAAAGCAAAGCATATAAATTATAATAAAGGAACAAATGTTCGATAAATAATATTATCACTTGCATGGAACGCTATTCACGAGGTGATAATATTGAAAATAACATATCGAATATATGAAGAACGGAAGAAAAAGAACCTGTCCGTTCGCAAACTCGCAGAAAAGAGCGGAGTAAGCAAAACCCACATATCCGACATTGAAAACGGCAACACCCATCCCACCGTCTATACTTTATGCCTCCTTTCCCTTGCATTAGGTGTAGACCCGTGTTCCTTGTTTATATTGTCCGACATATCGGACAAATAGTCAAGTCGGCAACATAAGTTTTTACCTACTCCGATTTACTTTATATAACACCGGAGGGAGGATTTCGACAAATGACAACAAAAAACGATAAAAAACTACGCAAAGAAACAAAAGAACTTATTAACCGCATGGTAGATTCTATTGATGACACCAAAGAACTCAAACGGATTTTCGATTACGTGCATAGAATATTTTTGAGAAGGACGGGCAAATAGCCCGCCCTTTTTATGTGAAGATTCTCTTCAAATATTCTTTTATCACCTTTCGACTATCTGCGTCTAAACTCAGATATTCCATGATTATTTTCTTATCCAGGCCATCTAATCCATAATCTTCAGCAATCTCATCAACAACGTCCTGAGGGACTCCGGTTAACATTTCGCCCTTTCCTTCGGTAAGCCAAAAATAATTTGCGTGAAATTCCCTACATATAGATTTTATAACAGCATTAGAAGGATTCCTACGTCCGATTTCATAATTGGCTATTGTGTTTCTTGCAGAACCTATTCGGTTTCCGAATTCTTCTTGGCTCAAACCGAGAGATTCACGCAGAATTTTTAAACGCTCATTCAAAATTAACACCTCCTTTAATGATATTATAAAACTATATGTTCTCAATGTCAACAAAAATTCAAAATAAGTATTGACAATGTGTTCTTTGAGACTTATAATGTTCTCATAGAACACAGAAAGGAGAGATGGTAAATGAAAAAAGGAAATGAACAGACAGTGCTTGAGATGAAACGTGATGCTGATGAATTCATTGACGAAGTACTCAAAGATATAAGCCCGGAAAGCAAAGAACGCGTACGTTGGATAATAGCGGGATTCAAATTGGCGGACTCTATGCATGCGGAGAAAGCGGGGTGATATAAAAATGCGCAAACAGACTTTTGAAGAATACAAGGAAGCCAGAGAGGAGGCGTTGGAAGAATTACATAATTTTTTGAAGCATTGCGAGGAAAGAAATTTTACGGTGCAACAGTTAGAGATAATTGGCAATTGCGCCAATGAAGAGATTCAAAAGGCAATTGCCAATATGCATACCAAAATGAGATTTAGCACAAATCTGTGCGACCTTCCTCGATGCAACGACGAATAGGTTTTAATAGACTCCTATATTTCATTGCATAGTCCCATGCGTTAGACTCATTGACTTCAATTCCTTTTTGCTGGAAATAGAGGATTGCTGCTTGAAGTGCTAAATCGTGAGTACGCTGTTCGACACTTATTTCATCGTACATAATGGTTACCTCCTTTCATATTTATGAGGTTGTTGCAGCAACCTGTATACATATTATAAGAATCGGAGAAGGGAAATACAAGAAAAACGATGAAGAAGAACTGAAAATGGACATAGGAGTTTTGGAGAAATCGGGGTGATAAAAATAAAAAAACGAACGTGTAAAACCTGTAAGAAGAAAAATCACTGCATGGAATTCACCAGATGGTATCCATGCAGAGCATATGAAAGGAGAGATATTGATGGCAGATACATTGATAAGCCATACAGTAAAAGAGGATAAGATTACAGACGTGTGGAAAACCGAAAGAGGATGCACAATCATTGTGAACAGACCAATCATCACAGAAGAGGAAAGGGCGAGAAGAATGAAAAATCTGGAAAGAGCGGCGGCGAGATTGCTCATGAGCAAGAAAGAACCAACGCAAACCGCATAGAGGTGTGCTATGAAAATATCGCAATTTGCCATATCAGCTACTGGAGTCCTATATTCCATGGCAACCGGTAATCTGCCGGCACTGATTATATTTGGCGTCCTGGCAATCATGGAGCACCGGAAAATCATGTCGGCATTGGAGGGAGGTGAAATCTAATGAATGAAATGAAATTGGTGAGTGAAATTAGCTTGAAATACGCATTCAAGTATGTGGAAAATTGGAAGAGAAACTTGGAGAAGATTATGAATACGCAAGAGGATTCAGAGACTGTCTTGAGTTTCTCAGTCTTGTAGAAGAAAAATCCCCTCAGAGCTGCAACTCCAAGGGGAAGATGTAGATTGAAAAATATTCATAGCCTTATTGTAAGGCAAAATTGGAGGGAATGCAAGTATGGATTACGAAAACATTACATTACCAACGTGGCAGTTAGAAAATTTGCTGGAGTCCAGCGATCGCATGAGACTTCTCTGCGAGGGCAGACGCAGAGGACTTGACTTCCAGAATTCCTGGGTGGACGTGATTCTGGGAATCGATTTGGGATCGGAAAAACCATCATGGGACGATTGTATAGATATCCTGTCAGGAGAAAATCCGGAAAAATTAGTTACTCCGGAAGAGATGGGCTGCAGCGAAGGTTCCGTGTCGACGATTATTAAGGAGGAAAGCAAATCGTGAGTTATTACAATATCTGTCCGGATTGCGGAGCGCATCTGGATCCGGGCGAACGCTGTGACTGCAGAGATTATCCGCAGCACAGAACTATGTTCCAGAGACACAGGGAAAAATACGAAAGAGAAGAAAGAACAGGAGGTAAAGACAGATGTCATCATTATACGAATTAACAGGGCAGTATCTGGCACTCATGGATATTGCGGAAGAGGCTGATCCGGACGTATTGAGAGATACACTGGAATTAATCGATGGCGAAATCGAGGATAAGGCAGATAATTATGCAAAGGTGATCAAGAATCTCGAGGGCGAATCAAAAACTATCGAAGAAGAAATTGAACGTCTTAACAGAAAGAAAAAAGGAATCGATAACAGTATTGATTCCATCAAGAAAAATCTGGAGAGATGCATGAACGTTACCGGAAAACGAAAATTCAAAACTACACTTTTTAGTTTTGGAATCCAGAAGAATACACCTTCAGTCAATGTAAAAGATGAATCGAAAGTTCCGGCACAGTTCTGGAAAAAGCAGGACCCGAAGTTGGATAGAACTTCACTCAAGGAATTCCTGAAAAAGAACGGCAATACGGATTATGCAGAGCTTGTTCAGGGAGAATCTCTTAGAATCAGATAGGAGGTCAACATGGCAGCAGATGGAATGATACATATCAAGGCAAAGAAAAAGAAATACAAGGACAGGACTTCGGTTGTGAAATTATCCGCAGATGCTTATAACACATTGGTAGATGTATGTAATGAATCTTCTATGTCAATGAGTCAGATTGCTTCTGAAATCATACTGCAGTCAATGGATAGAATTGTATATGACAGGGATGGTGACTAATGAAAGTATATGAAAAATTAAAGATTGTCCAGTCAAAGTTAAAAGCCCCTAAGGGTCAGTACAACCCTTTTGGCAAATATAACTACAGGAGTTGCGAGGATATTCTTGAAGCGGTCAAACCAATCCTGGCAGAAGTGAATGCAGTGATCGTGATACGGGATGATTTAGTTCAGATCGGAGAGCGTTATTACGTAAAAGCAACAGCGGTCCTTATTGACTGTGAATCCAGTGAACAGGTAGAAAACTCTGCATTTGCAAGAGAGGAAGAATCAAAGAAAGGAATGGATGCTTCCCAGATTACCGGAAGTGCCAGCAGCTATGCTAGAAAATATGCATTGAATGGATTGCTGTGTATCGATGATGTGAAAGATGCAGATACGGGAGATAATTCCAAATCTGAAGGAAATAAGTCGGGAAGTGGCAGGCAGAAAAAAAGCGATAACAAGTCAGAATCATCTGATGGAAACACCAAGATTTCAGCAGATATGATCAATACAATAAAGTCACAGGTTGAAAAATACAGTTCTAAAGGATTGAAAATGGAAAAGATTCTTTCCATGTACAAGATTTCTGATATCTCAGATATGACAATTTCAAATTTCAAGGACTGTATGAAGAAACTTGAGCTTTACAATGACGGAGGTAAGAAGAAGTGAACAGCGTACAGTTGACCGGACGTCTGACACGTGATCCGGAAGTAAGATATACGGACAGCGGGCTTTCCATTGCCAGGTTTACCCTGGCAGTGAACCGCCGGTTCAAACAGGAAGGTGGGCCGGATGCGGATTTTATCCGCTGCGTGGCTTTTGGAAAGACAGCTGAATTTATTGAAAAATATTTTACACAAGGCAGAAAAATGGACCTTAACGGAAGGATCCAGACAGGTTCCTACACGAATCAGGAAGGACAGAAAGTCTACACTACGGATATCGTGGTGGAGAACGTTGAATTCGGAGAAAGTAAAGCTTCTCAGGGAAATCATGGCAATTCTAATCAGGACAGTGATGGAATCGATGATGGGTTTATGAGTATTCCGGAAGGTATTGACGAGGAACTGCCTTTCAATTAAGGATGTGACTACATGATCATACAGATTGATTCCCGGGAGAAATCTCGGGCGATAACAAAAATAGTTGCTGAATTTGACCGGCAAGGAATCACGCATCCAGTATCTAAGCTCATGGTCGGAGATTACATGAATTATGATAATCCCAGACTGATCATCGACCGGAAACAGAACCTGTCAGAATTATGCAGCAACGTCTGCCAGGACCATGAACGGTTCCGGAGAGAACTTATACTTGCGCAGAAAAACGAGATACAGCTGGTGTTCCTGGTAGAGCATGGAAACGGAATCCGCCAGCTGACAGATGTGATCTGGTGGGAAAATCCACGGAGATGGAAGCGGCGTAAGAATCCGGATACCGGGAAATGGGAAGATGTTGAAACAAAGGCTATGACCGGTGAAACTCTATATAAAATCCTCTGTACACAGGAACGTAAATATGGATGCAGGT
>JBJELT010000141.1:0-1522 GCA_051879295.1 Oliverpabstia sp.
AAAATCCCCATACTTTTCATCCTGCAAATCAAATAATTGCTTCGTAATCTGCATACAGTCCTCCTCATTTCCTATTAATCCCTCTGATACATGGATACCGGCGCATTTGTACCTCTCTGCCACTCAAAGCCAATGGCTACATTAGTTAAGTTGAAAAAACAGCAGCTTGTCTATTGTTATTCTTGGTCTCCAATAATTTCGTGCCTGCTCAAATTCCGCATAATCTGTATACCACTCCCAGGAAATATCAAATCCACCATCTGGCATTTGCAGTCTGCTCAATACTTCCTTCTCTGCATTTATATAAGGTTTCATCTCTTCCGTTATAAATTCCAGGTAATTACCTGCAAAAAAATCGGAAGGCACCGGCACGTATTCAATACCATATTTTTCGATATCTTTACATATAGCACCATAAATTCTTCTGCTAAGCAAATCTTTCAAATAGGATAGGTCAACAATTTCATGAATGTTGTTCTCCTTCAACAATTCATACGCAAGAAGAAATGCTTTTAATTCATCACCGCCTACATTTCCATTTTTCTCCAGATACGCAATCCCCTCCCGCAGAATATCTTTATATAGGTTTTCCTTTCCATCAAATACAAACATAAAAGCAGCCAGCGAAATGGTCGGGTTAAAACCATGAATTCCATCACTGTTATTCTTTTCCCACCAGATTGCATGCGGGTAGTCTTTATTGCTTTCAATGGCGAACAACCACCTCTTTTTCTCTTTATCATAAGAATCCTGCGATTTTAGATAGCGAACAATATTGCCAACCATTTCATTTTCGCGTGATAAGGCATTTACCCGATGCAGAGTAATAATCGCATCATTTGTAGCTATGGGGCTTGAATTCAGATTCAAATAGTCAGGCTCCAGTCCGTTTCCAAATCCTCCATCTTCATTCTGATATTTTGAAAGTTCTATTACAACATTCGCATTATTTCCATTCTGAAAAAAGTACTGATATACTGCCAGATCAAGCGGCCTGGCATTTTTTATTATAAAATCATGTGCATCCTGTTCTCTCATTTTTCCTCCTGTCTGCAGACATACGCTATGGTAATTTTATTACTTTCAAGATAAATCAAACAAGGTTAATTGTTTTCCTGACTGCTTATCTTCAAAATGATTCATATATTCGAACAACACATCTGTCCGCCATTCCATATCGGCGTTTTCACATTCTTGCCGCACCAGTTTCATCAACTCTTTTTCCTTCGGCACCGGCAGTTCATAGGCATTTCCGTAAGTCCTGATATAACGCTCCTTCATCCCCGGAAAATGCTTATCCAGCTTCTGATAGAAATACTGCCGATCTCCGTCCCTGAGCGTCACACCGATACCAAAAGTGATGATACCATAGACCCCTGCTTTCCAGCATTCATCCAACAGGCTGCGGATATTTTCTTCCGTATCATTGGTAAACGACAGAATCGGCGTAAGCCATACAATCGTGGAAATTCCCGCATCTTTCATGGTATTCAGTACTTCAATTCGCCGTGCTGTCGTGCAG
>JBJELT010000142.1:0-1503 GCA_051879295.1 Oliverpabstia sp.
GACTGATAAACTGGGGCTTTTACGATTTAGCCACAGCATATCAGTCTATGCACGTTGTTGTGGTCAAGCATTTTTGTAACACTACGACCTAATTCTTGCCACAGGGTTTATGAAACCCCGTAGCGAGCCTCGTAAGGCGTTTTGTAATTATTATAAGAATGCGGACGTACATGATTATATTGCACATACGCAAATTCTTCGACTGCAGTATAGAGTTCCTCTTCTGTACGATAATAATGCTGGTAAATGAGATCATTTTTCAATGTGTTGAAATATCTTTCCATAGGAGCATTATCGTAAGGATATCCTGCTTTGCTCATACTTTGAGTGATACCAAGTCCTTCGCAGAATTCCGTGAACTCTTTGGAAGTGTACTGACTGCCTTGATCTGAATGTACCAGAAGCTTACTCAGATCAATTCCGGGCTGTGAGTTGATTGCTTTCGCCAATGTTCGTTTAGCTAGGTCAGCTGTTATGTTTCGGTCTGTTATGCTTGCAACGACGCTTCGATCATGAAGATCAATAATCGTGCAATTATAACGCTTGCTACCATCGGTCAAGAATAGATATGTAAAATCAGTACACCATTTCTGATTGATTTCAGCTGAATTGAAATCCTGATTTAGTCTGTTTTCAAAAACCTTGTGTGCAACACCATGCTCATAATCCGGCTTTTTCTTTCTGGAGATTGAGAACAGTTGCATCTCTGTGTTCATGTATTTATGAACCGTTAAACGGCTAATATCATACCCTTTACGGCGGAGATAAGCATGGATGGTTCTGTAGCCATCAACGCCACCGTGTGAGTGATAAATCTCACGAATAGAGTTTTTGATTTCATCCTTATGTTGATGATAATCAGCTTTTCGATTCTTAAGGAAATTGTAATAAGCATTTGGACAAAGATTGAACTTTCCAAGAAGCCATCTAAGTCCAAATTCCTTGTGGTATTTCTGAATAAATCGATAAGCCGCTAATCGATTTCCTTCGCAAAGAATGCCGCCGCTTTTTTTAAGAAGTCATTTTCCTTTTGGAGTTCTGCAAGCTGCTTCTTAAGCAGGAGATTCTCCTTCATGTATTCATAATCTGCTTTGGCTTCTTCGTTTGTTTGGCATTCTTCACGGAATTGTTTTGTCCAAATAGAGATACTTGCTTTGGATACACCGTATTCTTCAGCAAGACCTTTGAGGGATCTCCCCTCTTCAAGATGAAGACGGACAATCTTCTTTTTGAATTCTGGTTCGTAGTTTTGACTCATTTGTAACATACCTCGTTTCCTCCTAAGATTATATCTTATTAGGTCGAGCTGTTACAACTATGTTATATCACAACACGTCAACTATTGAAACCGCCGTGTACCGAACGGTACGCACGGTGGTGTGAGAGGACGGCGGCTAATCACCGCCTCCTACTCTATTGATCTTGGACTTTGAATGAATCCAGACAAAATGTTAAGTTTGCCTAGTTTTTGGATATATAGAAGATGTTTGCCCATAGAAGAAG
>JBJELT010000143.1:0-7298 GCA_051879295.1 Oliverpabstia sp.
ACACAATTCTCAAAATTTTATAAAAATGTTAATCCATAGTTGGTTACTGTTCACTCCGTGACCAGTAACACGCTTCGCGATGCACAGAAATGATGCATTCTGCATCATTTCGCGCCGTATGTCTCGGGATTTTCGTGTTCTCAACACGAAAACGCCTCGCGGGATAGTGGCATGTGAACAGTAACAATAGTTGTTGCAACCCACTTACCGACCTATAACATACAAAACTATGGACGTAAAATCGCGCTGAGTACATACTGATTATTCGGAAAGTTTTTCTGACTGATTTCTTCCAGACGAATCAAATCCACATCAAGCCACAATTCTTCTGCCACTATCATCATATGAGAAAACATTATACCAAAGTTAGCTTCATTCAGACTTCCCATTCTGTCTCTTGTCTGTTTTCTGGAAAAAATATGAATTCTGCTGTCGAAAACTACAAAACGCCAGGGCTGACTGTTCATACTGGATGGTGCCATGCGGGCAGCTTCCAGCAGCTGTTTCATCCACTGCCGCGGAGTCTCCTTATAAACGCATAATTCACTGAGACTCAATCTTTTAGCCTCATTTGGCTTTCTCGTACAGCTTCCCTTCGCATAACCAAACGCCAGAACAATCATCAATTTTTTATTATCCCGCCGCAGATATTTCTTTTTTAAAATTGGGGTGCCCACATAACAACTACCCAGTCCGCAGGTTACTAGATATAGGGAAAGCTGTTCCATCAAATATCCGGCATTCATCATTGCTCTGTCTTTTTCCTCAGAGTAAAGAACCAGATAATAAGGTGCTTTCACTCCAAGCATGCCAAGCATGCGGTATTCGCCTTTTCGGTTATCAAATATAGCCAACTCAGTCTCAATACCTCCAAATAAACCCTTGATTTCATCAAACTGTTTTAAAATATTCTCTAAAAGCTGGGGTGAAATCGCATTATTCGTATAACTACGCACTGATTTCCGAGCAAAAATAGTTTCATATAAGTTCATGTTATCACCTTTAATTTTTTTGTAATACTATTGTAACATGCTTCCCTGATTTTGCAACAGTTTCCTGCAACTTTTTTCTACAGTTTTTGCATTAGTTCTTCCAGTTGACCTAACCGTTCTTCGAATACTTCCAGGGCAGATTCCACAGGTTCTGTACTGGTCATATCTACACCGCGGATTTTCAGCAGGTCTATGCAATCCATCGAACTGCCCTCACTGAGAAATCTTTTATATTTTTCCACAATTCCAAACTCACCACTGAGTATCTTTTTGCCGATGGCAATTGCAGCTGAAAAATCAGTAGCATACTGATACACATAAAGCGGCGTATAAAAATGCGGAATCCTGCCCATTCCATAGAGATTTCCGGATCCTTAATTTCACATACTGTCCTGAACAGCTATAATTTTATTATTTACATCTGCCTTAAATTGATTCCATGCATCTTCATGTTCCACAAAATATTTGGGACAGATCTTACCAGTAACATCATAATGGCGAATCACATCATCACTGCTCAGCCCAAATCTCGCACAGAGCCATCCTGTCAATTCCACCATAGACTGGTAAGTGGCCTCAGAAAACTGCCCGGACTCATCCGAGTGACAGCATTCAATCGACAGGGTATCACTGTTTCTATCATTTGACGCATACGCAATTTCTGAACTTGGAATGCATTGAATAACCTCGCCGTTAAGTCCAACAATAAAATGACTGCTTGCACTTGTTTCATGACTGTCTTTTAGTCCATTGAAATAATTCCGATTTGCTTTGGCACTGCTCCCCGGATTCCCCGTATAATGGATCACCACACCATTGATCTGTTTCAGTGGAATCCCCGGTCTGGAATACTCATTGACATCCAACAAATCCACAGTAATTTCCGGTGCTCCAGGCAAATCAGCTTCAGAATAGAACTGTTCCCCTCTTTGTTCTCCAAATAAAACTTTTTTCCCAAACTTTATACCGATTGTCAGACAAATACCGGCACAGATCAGAACTATCAGGATTCTCCTGCGCAACTGCCGCTGCCTTCTCCGCCGCTGTACACGCCTGCGATCTGTATCATCCATCCAACTATTATTTCTCCTTTGTGTCCCCATATATACCCCTTGTTCTTTCTTATACTGCCAAAAAGGCAGTCTCTTATCTGAGACCGCCTTTCTTATCAATCGTAATTACTCATCTACGCTATAGTTCGGAGCTTCTTTCGTAATATGGATATCATGCGGATGAGACTCTTTCAGAGATGCTGCGGAAATCTTCACAAACTTTCCTGTCGTTTTCAATGTCTCAATATCCTTGGCACCACAATATCCCATACCAGAACGAAGTCCACCAATCAGCTGGAATACTGTATCTTCCACATGTCCTTTATAAGCCACACGTCCTTCAACGCCTTCGGGTACCAGTTTCTTCGCATTTGTCTGGAAATAGCGGTCTTTACTTCCGTTCTCCATAGCTGCGATAGAGCCCATACCACGGTACACTTTATATTTTCTTCCCTGATACAATTCAAAATCTCCAGGGCTTTCATCACATCCGGCAAAAATACTTCCCATCATGCAGACATTGGCTCCGGCAGCAATGGCTTTTGTCATATCACCAGAATATTTGATACCGCCATCTGCAATAATCGGTACACCATATTCTTTTGCCACTTCATAGCAATCCATAACTGCAGTGATCTGCGGCACACCGATACCTGCAACTACACGTGTTGTACAGATAGATCCCGGTCCAATACCAACTTTAACAGCATCTGCACCTGCCTCAATCAGATCCCTTGTTGCTGCTCCGGTAGCAACATTACCGGCAATCACCTGAAGATCCGGATATTTTTCTTTAATCATACGCAGTGTATTGAAAATATTGGCAGAATGTCCATGGGCAGAGTCAATAACAATAACATCCACATTCACTTTAACCAGCGCATCCACACGTTCCAGGACATTAGCAGTGATACCAACTGCTGCTCCGCAAAGCAGACGTCCTCTCGCATCTTTTGCTGATAGCGGATACTTAATCTGTTTTTCAATATCTTTAATGGTGATCAGACCTTTCAAGTTATAATCATCATCAACGATCGGCAGTTTTTCTTTTCTGGCTTTTGCAAGAATTCTCTTTGCTTCATCCAGTGTGATTCCTTCCTTAGCTGTGATCAGATTCTCAGATGTCATGGAATCTTTGATCTTCTTTGTAAAATCCTCTTCAAACTTCAAGTCACGGTTTGTAATAATACCTACAAGTTTGCGTCCTTCCGTAATCGGCACACCTGAAATACGGAACTTTGCCATCAGATTATTAGCATCTTCCAATGTATGTTCCGGAGACAGGAAAAATGGGTCTGTAATGACTCCGTTTTCTGAACGTTTTACCTTGTCCACCTCATCAGCCTGTGCTTCTATCGACATATTTTTGTGGATAATACCAATTCCACCCTGTCTTGCCATAGCAATAGCCATACGATGCTCGGTTACTGTATCCATTCCCGCACTCATCATAGGAATGTTCAGTTTTACTTTTTTCGTCAAATGCGTAGTCAGATCAACCATATTGGGAGTCACTTCTGAATACTGAGGTACCAAAAGCACATCATCAAAAGTAATTCCTTCGCCAATAATTGTACCCATTTTTGTTCTCCTTTCATTACTCTCTTCTTATGTTGTCCCTTAGTGTAACAAAAAAAATAACCAATGTCAATCAGCAAACTTAATCAAAAAAGACTTTTCTGGGTGCTTTAGCTCTCAGGTCGCGAAGCATATGCTGTGTAGGCTCAAACAAAATTTTCTGTATTTCCCCTTCCTGAGATACAATCATTGCATATACGGATTTACTTCTTTCCGGATCACAGGATGTAAAATCCTTTACTTTCATCTTCGGATTATTATTGTAATAATCCAGTCGATGGGAAGCGGCAGGTGCCAGAATCTCAGCATTGGAAATATCGTAGCTTGCTACTCTTTTTCTCTTGGCTTTATTCATGATTCTGTCCACATCAATTTCACCATTTACATATTGATACTCCCATTCCGTGTTAAATCTCGGAAAAATGAAAATATCAGCAACACAAATAGCAATTGCCGGAACAATAATCACTATATTCCATGATAAAAGTGACAGAACCACCATAACTGCGGTAAGTGCCATAAGGCCGATCCGCATCACGCTATCCTTTCCTGTTCTTTTTTTCTTGACCAGTTCCTCCAAATACAAGTCGCTCATGATTCTCCTCCTTCATTTATATATGAGATAAATGCTTTCGCATTCTCTTCATACTTCGTGTATGCAAATACAGCCAAATAGACGTCCTCTCCTGAATTCAGTCCATACTCTTTCAATTTTTCGCTGTCAGTAATCCGAATTCCATACTCACTTACCCGGTCACCGTATGCTTCCTTCTGCCCCTCGGTCAGAAGCTCATCCATTGAAATAAATGCATCCGCATCCTGGTAACGTTCAAACTGACTTTCTGTAGCCAGAATCACATCCAGGCTGCTGGCACCAATCAGTGTGGTTAATTTCATAACAGAAGTATAATCTGCATTATCATCACCGGTAAAATACAGACTGCCGTCAATCTCAATCTCATGGTATGGATCATCATCCTGTATATAGTTTTTAAAATCCTGCGCCATTCCTTCTGTATCTCCCATTCCGCAGTTAAGAATAGCAATCGATAAAACCGTATCAAATCTGGAATGATAAATCATATTTCCAATCAGGCAGCATACCATAATAATCATTACCGCCGTCACCATATGCGGCTTATAATAAGCCCATATATGTGCAAATCTGTCCGGCCACGACATAGCTTTAATCTTCTCCAGTTCCTTCTGGAATTTTTCTTTTGGTGTCATATCACTTTCATATCTTTTTTCCATTTGTTTACCCCTTGCTGTCCTTCATTTATTACTGTTCACTTCGTGACCAGTAACCTTCATCTTCCTTTGCTGTCCCCCACTTTATCCAGGCATATAATACACCTAACTATTTCATTATAACACAAACAGGAGTTATCGTCCATCCGATAAACTCCTGCTTATAAAAAATTAATATTTCGAAATTACATCATTCCCATTCCAGGATTTCCTGCCGGCATTGCCGGAGCATCCTCTTTAATAATGGATACTACTGATTCTGTTGTCAGCAGCGTGGAAGCTACACTTGTAGCGTTCTGCAGGGCACTTCTGGTAACCTTGGCAGGATCCAGAATACCAGCTTTCACCATATCTACATATTCTTCTTTGTATGCATCAAAACCTGTTCCCACTTCAGATTCTCTTACTTTATTGATGATTACAGATCCTTCCAGACCTGCATTTGCAGCAATATGGAACAGAGGAGCTTCCAGGGCTTTCATGATGATTTTTGCACCTGTTTTCTCATCGCCATCCAGACTATCAACCAGACTCTGCAGTTCTTTGGTAACATGGATGTATGCAGAACCGCCGCCTGCGATAATACCTTCCTCTACTGCAGCTTTCGTTGCTGCCAGAGCATCTTCCATACGAAGTTTGGATTCTTTCATCTCGGTTTCTGTAGCAGCGCCAACACGGATAACTGCCACACCACCTGCCAGTTTTGCCAGTCTCTCCTGCAGTTTTTCTTTATCGAATTCAGAAGTTGTCTCTTCAATCTGGCTTCTGATCTGGCTGATTCTTGCCTGAATTTCTGCTTTAGAACCTTCACCATCAACGATGACAGTGCTTTCTTTCTGTACTTTTACAGATTTAGCACGTCCCAGCTGTTCCAGAGTTGTTTCTTTCAGATCAAGACCAAGTTCATCAGAAATCACCTCACCGCCAGTCAGAATAGCGATATCTCTCAGCATTTCTTTTCTTCTGTCGCCATATCCCGGTGCTTTAACAGCGGCAACAGAGAAGGTACCTCTCAGTTTATTGACAATCAGTGTAGTCAATGCTTCGCCTTCAATATCCTCTGCGATAATCAGCAGTTTTGCTCCGGACTGTACGATCTGCTCCAGAATCGGGAGAATTTCCTGAATATTGGAAATCTTTTTATCGGTAATCAGAATATATGGATTATCCAGAACTGCTTCCATCTTATCAGTATCTGTTGCCATATATGCGGAAATATATCCACGGTCGAACTGCATACCTTCTACCAGATCCAATTCTGTTTTCATAGTCTTGGATTCTTCAATAGTAATTACGCCGTCTTTCGAAACTTTTTCCATAGCATCTGCTACCAGCTGACCTACCTCTTCGTCTCCTGAAGAAACTGCTGCAACTCTTGCAATCTGCTCTTTACCTTCTACCTGTTTGCTCATAGCTGCAATCAGTTCAACTGCTTTGTCTGTTGCTTTCTTCATACCTTTTCTCAGAACGATCGGATTAGCACCTGCGGCAAGGTTCTTCATTCCTTCATTCACCATTGCCTGAGCCAGTACTGTTGCAGTAGTTGTACCATCACCAGCCACATCATTTGTTTTGGATGCAACTTCACGAATTAGCTGTGCACCCATGTTTTCATATCCATCTTCCAGCTCAATCTCTTTTGCGATTGTAACACCATCATTTGTAATCAGAGGTGCACCATAAGCTTTAGCCAATACGACATTTCTTCCTTTCGGTCCAAGAGTTACTCTTACTGTATCAGCCAGCTGATTAACACCTTTTTCCAGTGCAGCTCTGGCATCTGCGCCAAATTTAATTTCTTTTGCCATAATATCATTCCTCCTGATTTTCAAATTATCAATTTCTTACTAAATGCTTCTTATTTTACAACAGCAAGAATATCATTCTGTTTTACAATAATGTATTCTTCACCATCCAGCTTTACTTCTGTTCCGGCATATTTGGAATAAATAACCTGATCACCAACAGAAACTTCCATCTTAACTTCCTTGCCATCCACAACACCGCCAGGTCCTACAGCAACTACTTCTGCCTGCTGTGGTTTTTCCTGTGCCTGTCCCGGAAGTACAATACCGGATTTTGTTGTTTCTTCTGCTACTAACTGTTTTAATACAACTCTGTCTCCCAATGGTACTAATTTCATATCTATTACCTCCTTAAAAATGAAAGCCTTATTTATTAGCACTCACTCTTATCGAGTGCTACCGATAGTCCTTATATTAGTGACTTTATGTTTATTTCGCAACTTCAATTATTTCTGTATTTTATCCATATTATTATATTTATCTAATCTTTTCTTTTCATATCTCATTTTTTCTCACTTTTTAATATTTTATACTTTATTTATTCTTTTACAGTTTCATTTACGATATCGGGACAACCACTCCTGGCCCTGGCATCATTCTATGCGTTTATGTATAAAAAA
>JBJELT010000144.1:0-7296 GCA_051879295.1 Oliverpabstia sp.
TCCGCCGGAGGCTTTATCTTGGAAGGAGATTGGACTCCCACCAAGACTAAATTGTCGTAACTCGCCACCTATAGAGGTGGGAGTCTTATCTTCTTTCAAGATAAAAACGCGGCATACCGTAATATCCGGCACACCGCTGTCTTATGTGTTAGCATTCACCTTCCGGGCAATATGAATCTGTATCCAACAGGCTTTCAACCCTGAACAGATATCTTATTTTTTGTAATTTGCTGACAGAGATTTAGCAACTTCGTACTGATACTCTGAAATATCTTTGTGCATAGACAGAGCTTCATTGATATCGAAGTCCACATATTCGCCATTTTTATAACCTACAACACGTTTTGTTTTTCCTTCCAGAAGAAGGTCTACTGCATATGCACCCATAATAGAGGCATATACACGGTCTTTACAGGTCGGACTTCCGCCACGCTGCATGTGACCCAGAATCGTAGCACGAGTCTCGATACCGGTAGCAGCCTCGATACGCTTAGCCATGCTGCTGGAATGTCCGATACCTTCTGCGTTAATAATAATATGATGCTTTTTGCCGCGCTTTCTGTTCTCAATAATATTATTGATAATCTTCTGCTCATCATAGTCATATTTTTCCGGAAGAAGAATATCTTCTGCGCCGTTGGCAATACCGCACCACAGTGCAATATATCCTGCATTTCTTCCCATTACTTCGATGATACTGCAGCGCTCATGAGAGGTAGATGTATCACGCACCTTATCAATTGCATCCATAGCAGTATTAACTGCGGTGTCAAAACCAATAGTGTATTCTGTACAGGCGATATCCAGATCGATGGTTCCCGGGATACCTACCGTGTTGATTCCCAGGTTTGCCAGTTTTTGTGCCCCGGCAAAAGAACCGTCTCCGCCAATGACAACCAGTCCATCAATTCCATGCTTTTTGCAGACTTCTGCTGCACGGCGCTGACCTTCCTCAGTTCTCATCTCCGCACATCTTGCTGTGTATAAGATTGTACCACCACGTGCAATCGTATCAGAAACATCTCTGGCAGACATGTCAATGATTTCTTCGTTCATGAGACCATCATACCCTTTCCGGATACCTTTCATCTTTACACCCTTAATTAATCCACGACGGACAACTGCACGAATGGCTGCGTTCATTCCAGGTGCATCTCCACCGCTTGTCAGTACACCGATGGTCTTGATTTCATTAGCCATAACTCTACCTCCACTATCTCATTTCTATTTCAACGGATTGTATTTATTTTAATACGTTCGTATTTATTTTAATGCATATGGCTTTGTTTTTCAATACTCTTTTCCACAACTTTCACGTTTTCCTGACCATATTCTTTCGTCAATATATCTAATAATGCGTTTTCAATCAGTACACTTCGTGCTGAGGGAAGGCGTTTCATCATACGTTCTTTTTTCAGGAAAACAACCACCTGATCTTCCCCGTCTGACTGCCGAAGCAATTCATAAAGCCGATGAACTTTCCTTTCATACTCTTCTTTTCCGGAGAACTGAATCCACAACTCTTTCGGAACGCTGTCAAATGATGAGATTTTTTCACATATAAGTTTACTGGGTTTGTCATCTTCTGCCGACACCCGTCCCTGAATAAATACTTTGGAGTCAACTTCCATCATATGTGCATTTTTTTCATAGTCCCTTGGGAATACTACAACTTCAACAGTCCCCACCAGATCTTCCAGAGTCAGAAATGCCATCACTTTATTGTTCTTCGTATATTTAATTGTTTTTTCAGTAATCATCCCTCCCACAATCTGTTTGGAGCCATCCGGCACGTGCGGCTGACCACTCTCCTCATCAGGATAGAAATCTGATGTAACTGCTGAAATATTCTTTCTCCAGCTCTGTTCATATTCTTCCAGAGGATGACCGCTGATATACACTCCCAGCACTTCTTTTTCAAATGCCAGTTTTGTCTCTTTGGCGTATTCTCCCACATCGGGAAGTTTTACCTCAAAACTTTTTCGTTCTTCCTCTCCCAGGATATCAAACAGGCTCATCTGACCAGTAATGGAATTCTTTTTTTCCTGATTGACGCTATCCATGATCTGCACATAAATCATCATAAACTGTTTTCTTGTGCCGCCCAGACTGTCAAATGCTCCTGATTTGATAAAATTCTCAATCGTTCTTTTATTGACTTCCTTACCGCTGAGTCTCTGGCAAAAATCTTTCAGCGAGGAGAATTTTCCTCGCTGTTCTCTTTCTTCAACGATTGCTTCCATCACCGGTTTTCCAATTCCCTTGACCGCTGTCAGTCCATAACGAATACCTGCTTTTTCTACGGAAAAGTTGCCTACGCTTTTATTAATATCCGGAGGAAGAATCTTGATTCCCATCTGCCTGCAATTCAGAATATATTCTGATACTTTGGACGGATTTTCGATGCAGGACGTCATCAGTGCCGCCATAAATTCCACCGGGAAGTAGTATTTTAACCAGGCTGTCTGATAAGATACCACCGCATACGCCGCTGCATGCGACTTGTTGAAAGCATATTTGGCAAAATCCGTCATGTCATCAAAAATTTTATTAGCCACATTCTCAGAGATTCCATTGGCACTGCACCCTGGCACTCCCTCCTGGGGATTACCATAGACAAAGTTTTGTCTCTCTTTCGCCATCACAGCAGCTTTTTTCTTCGACATGGCACGCCTCACCAGATCGCTTCTGCCCAAAGTATAACCTGCCAGATCACGTACAATCTGCATTACCTGTTCCTGATATACGATACACCCATACGTCGGTTCCAGAATTGGTTCCAGCTGCGGACAATCATACCGGATCTGTTCCGGATGATTTTTTCCTTTAATATATTGAGGAATAAAATCCATGGGACCCGGACGATACAGGGAAATACCTGCAATGATATCTTCCAGACTCTGCGGCTTTAATTCCTTCATGAAGTTCTTCATACCGGCGCTCTCCAGCTGGAACACGCCCTCACATTTTCCACTTCCGATCATCTTCAGCACCGCCGGATCATTATAATCAATATGATCCATATCCAACGTTTTTCCAGTTGATTTTTCTGCCAGTTTCACGGCATTCTGAATCACGGTCAGTGTTCTCAGTCCCAGAAAATCCATTTTCAGAAGACCCAGTTCTTCCAGCGTCGTCATCGTAAACTGCGTGGTTATGGAACCGTCCGATGCACGGGAGAGCGGCACGTATTCATCCACATTTTTCTGACTGATCACGACACCCGCCGCATGCATGGAAGTGTGCCGCGGCAGCCCTTCCAGACGTCTGGACATATCAATCAAATATTTTATCTGCGGATCATCCTCGTATTGCCTCCGAAATTCCGGATTCATCTCCAATGCCTTTGCAATGGTAATATTCAGTTCATTGGGAATCATTTTGGCGATGGTATCCACCTGGGCATACGGCATATCCAGCACCCGTCCCACATCACGGATGACACCGCGGGCAGCCAGCGTACCGAACGTAACGATCTGCACCACTCTGTCTTTTCCGTATTTTCTCACTACATAATCAATTACTTCCTGCCTTCGTTCAAAGCAGAAATCTATATCAATATCTGGCATGGATACTCGTTCCGGATTCAGAAAACGCTCAAACAACAATTGATAGCGGATCGGATCCAGTTTCGTAATTCCAAGTGTATAGGAAACAAGACTTCCTGCCGCAGACCCTCTTCCCGGTCCTACCATAATGTCGTGATCTCTGGCGTATTTAATAAAATCCCATACAATCAGGAAATAATCCACATACCCCATTTTCTGAATCGTATCCAGCTCATATTTCAGCCGCTCTTTCAATTCTTCTGTCACCGGATGATACCGCTGTTCCAGACCTTCATAACAGAGTTTATTTAAATATTCCCAGGAGGTATACCCGTCAGGCACATCGTATTTGGGCAGCTTTGTCACTCCAAATTCAATCTCCACATGACAGCGGTCTGCAATTTTCTGTGTATTTTCCAGAGCTTCCCTGGCATAGGGAAACAACTGTGCCATTTCTTCCGGCGATTTTACAAAATACTGACCGCCCTCATAGCGCATCCGGTCCTCATCCTGCACTTTCTTTCCGGTTTGAATACACAACAAAATATCATGAGCAGAGGCATCTTCCGCATACGTATAATGCACATCATTGGTACATACCAGTTCTATCCCGGTCTCATGACTCATTCTCACCAGCTGCTGATTGACCATCTGCTGCTGCGGAATCCCATGATCCTGCAGTTCCAGGAAAAAATTACCTTTCCCAAAAACAGATTCATATTTTAAAGCTGCTTTCTTTCCCTCTTCATAAAACCCCCTGGCCAGATTACGTGCAGTTTCTCCTGCCAGGCAGGCACTGAGTGCAATGATTCCCTCATGATATTTTTTCAGAATCTCCATATCCACACGCGGCTTGTAGTAATATCCATCCACAAAACCGGCGGATACGATTTTCATCAGATTACTGTAACCCTGATTATTTTCTGCCAGAAGAACCAGATGGTAGTAGCGGTCGTCACCATGCTGCTGTTCTTTGTCAAATCTCGAGCCAGGAGCCACATATACCTCACATCCCATGATGGGATTGATTCCGGCTTCACGGGCAGCACGGTAAAAATCAATACAGCCAAACATCACCCCATGATCTGTGATTGCCGCGCTGTTCATCCCCAGTTCTTTGACCCGGGCCACATATTCTTTTATTTTATTTGATCCATCCAGAAGACTGTATTCTGTATGGACATGTAAATGTGTAAAATTCACCAATTTTCTCCTCTATAACGAAAAGAGTTTCGCAAAGCGAAACTCTTTATCTCTCAACTTTTCTTGCCAGAACATTCAGCCACATTCTGTCTTTTTTCCCCGGACGCACATCCTGTGTTGTCCAGATATCAATCAGTTCCAGCCCGGATGTCTCCTCAATCATACCATATAATTCTTTTTTGGTATAGTCACGGAAATATCTTCCGTTATATATACCATCTCTGTCGCCCTTATGTACTGACAGATAAAGAATACCATCCATTTTCAATGCCTGTACCAGCTTGTCCAGAGTTTCCTTCATTTCTTCTTCGGTGAGATGAACCAGCGAAGCACAGGCCCAGATGCCATCAAATACGTCATCAAAATCCATCTCTTCATAAGTCATCAGCAATACTTCTTCATCTGTATTCACTTCTGCCAGTTTACACATCTCTTCAGAACCATCCATCGGAGTGACATAAAACCCTCTTTCCTCCAACGCAATGGTGTCCCTTCCGGAACCGCACCCAAGATCCAGCACTTCTGCGTTCTCCGGCAGGAGTTGGGCAAAGTGATCCATCACTTCTTCCATGCTGACATCTACTGTTTCTTCATAATAGGGCACCGCATACCGGTTATAATAGTCTATCGAGTCCAACGAAAATCCTCCTTTATAATTCCACGTCAACTGTAACGATAGTATATCAATAAAAGTGTTAAAAATCAAGATATTACGGCTTAAGGTTGGTCTTTTTCTTTATTAATCAGTTCAAGTACGCCTCTGCAATCCGCCGGAGGCTTTATCTTGAAAGGAGATTAGATTCTTATCTCCTTTCAAGATAAATTCTTCTGTCCCGGATTGCAATCTTCTTTTCTTTCAGCAAATGTCCCACTGCACGCTTAAACGCAGCTTTACTCAGGCCGAATTCCCGTTTAATAATCTCCGGTGAGACTTTGTCATCAAAGGGAAGTACACCTGCAAATTCTTCCAGCACCTGCAAAACCATTTCTGCATCATCACCCATTTGCTGATAAGCTTTCTTCCGCGGCGAAAGGTTCAATTTTCCGTCTTCCCTCACACTGGTCACCCGGCATGAGATGATATCTCCTGGTCGAAATGTCCCCTGTGCTTCTTTTTTCGGAATCAGACCGGAGTACTGATCCGCTACTGCGGCAAATACACCAAAATTGTCACTCAACTCATAAATTCTGGCTTCTACCTCATCTCCCGGCACATAGGGAGAATTCTGTTTGAGATACGGATAAACTTTCATCGTTGCACACAATCTGGAACTCTTATCGATATAGAGACCTACCAGAACCTGCTGGCCTTTCTGAACCCGGCTGGTCTGCTCACGAAATGGCAGCAGCAGATCTTTCTCCAGTCCCCAGTCAAGGAAAGCACCTATTTTACCCACATCTGCCACAGTAAGAAGGGCAGTCTGATGTAGTTCCACCGCAGGAACACGGGTTGTTGCGATCAGCCGGTCAGAGGAATCTTTATAAATAAACACAGACAGTTCATCGCCCAGCTCTGTTCCATCCGGCACCTGTTTTCCCGGGAGCAGCACTCGTTCCTGTTCTTTTACTCCAGCTTCTTCACCAAGATATACACCAAATTCTACTTTTTTTACTACTTTTAATGTTTGTTTTCTTCCTAATTCAATCATTTGCTTTATCGGTCCTCTCCGTTCTCTTTATTCTGTCTCTGCATCATCCTGCCGGATTTCTGAAATTCCACAACTGCATATGGTTTCTGTTCTTCATCGCACAAAGCAACTGTACAAATATCTCCGGCTGTCTCCATCATGATGATGATCCTGTCACCCAACAATGCCTGTTTCTTATATTCGGCTCTCATCTGCCCAATACAAAAATCTGCCGGAAGGTAATCCTGAGCCATGCGCACATACTGTACATTGTTCACATGATGGTTCGTATCCAGATGATGTTTTTTCACTTCATATTCATCAATCTTTTCCATACCTTTTGGTATGAGAATTTTCCTCGGGGCATACTCCATATCCAGCTTTTCTTCCAATGGATACGCCTGTGCTTCCTCCGGGGTTACTCGGGTGGGACGGCCTGTCCTCATATCAAGAAATGACCACAAAGAATTCGCATAGGCCAGAACTTCATCCTGTTCCGTGAGCATACGGAAATTTCTGCTGCCATAGAATCCTCTGAATTCATAGGGCCAGGTACATACACGAATATTTTCTCCCAAAGTTGGAAAACGATTGATACAGACCTGCCAGGACGAAAGTACCCATGCACAGCCTGTCTTCTCCAAAATCTCCATCCCTCTTCCCAGCGAGGCTGAATGAAACGTGGTACAGTCCTGAAAATAATTCAAAAGACTGTTCAGCGTCATTTTTTTATCTTCACCTATTTCACTGTATCGAACCCGACTATCAAAAAAATACATCTTCAACCTCTCTTCACTTTCCTATTATACAACAAAAGCTCTGGATGCTTATCCAGAGCTTTTAACTGGGCTACAAGGATTCGAACCTTGAAATGACGGAGTCAGAGTCCGTTGCCTTACCATTTGGCGATAGCCCAT
>JBJELT010000145.1:0-7150 GCA_051879295.1 Oliverpabstia sp.
CTCGATATTTCTATTATATTAACTGGAATTTGCTGGTCATTCAATTTCAGTACGAATAGTAAACACATTAGGAAGATTGAAAATATCCTTTTTCAAGAACAACGGATAAAAATATTCATCCTTCAATCTGTCAAACTCCAACCATTCGAAGGTATGTGTACGATGACCTTCGTTTGATGTGAATTTTTTGCCTCTCCCCAACAAATCTGTATCTGCTATATCCATTAAGAAATAAATACATAGTTCGTGGTAATGAAGATTATCGACATCTTCTGTAAAAAATGCTTGATTTAACCAAAGTGGACGGACAATCTTGGGGGTAACACTCAATTCTTCTTGAATCTCTCTAATAACAGCATTTTCTGCGGTTTCGCCGATTTCCACTCTACCGCCAGGCAAATAGTAATACGGCGACCGTTCATCATGCATTGCTAGAATTTTGCTGTCAGAAATCATCATAGCACAAACTCTGTAATTGAATTTCTCATTACCTGATTTGAAAGATATATCCATCTTCTCACACCTCCGTCAAATTCTTAGTTTTCTATATCTTTCCCTCATCTTCTTGCCCTTCGAACAAGAAGCATCCCTCGCTCAAGGAGCTCGGATCTGATGTTAATGAATCTGGAAACTGTTCTAATCATTCGATACGTTCCTGTTCTGCCTGTAACACTTATTTTCGATATTATTATATCCTATTTTTGATATTCGGTAAATGCAATTCACCCAGCATTGCTGATATTCTTTTTGAGCAAAAGCAAACACTAAGCTAACTTCAAAACAAAACCAACATCCCAATTCCTGCACTAATTATAGAATTGAAAAATAACGCCGCTATCGTGGAACGGCTTTTTCTCGCAACCAATAGGATAATACCCATATTGGTCAGTGCAAAGAGCAAACGTTCAACCAGTACCAGCATAATCATCATCCCGATTGTGATGAACTCCGGGAAAGATTGAAAAACCGGTATATTGGCCGCAGGAATCCAGAGATATTTAATCGTGCTATTTTTGATGATATAGATAATCTCAGGCATCCAGGAAAGAAGAAAAACCACCAAAAAAACTAATAAACACAGGCGTAGTTTTATATAAAACAATTTTTCTTCCCCTTCAGGAAGAGTCCGAAGCAACGATTCAGTCCCATACTCGTACTCTATAGCGAATATACCTGACAACAGCAAAGTCAACAAGATGGAAATCATAAGCGGCTGATAACGAATCCCCGGTTTTTGTATTCCACATAATAGCAAATATCCGGTATCCGGCACATAATACGCTGTATCTCCATTATCTGCCCTCTCTTTCAGCATATCACTCCGCATCATCAGTCTGTCTACAGTTTCTTTAGAACGAAGTAATGTGTGATAATAATCAAGATCTGATAGACGAATTGTTTCACTTGAGTCAGAGACACTTCCGTTGGTATAGGCATCAATCTGTTCCTGTATCTGATTCAACTGATTATATTCATCGGCAATACGTTGATACTTCTCTTCTGAAAATTCTCCAGATAATGACTGAAGTCTCTGCTGAAAGCTATACTCTGTCCGATCCATACTGATTGTAAATCCCTGGTATATGAAAAATTGTACAATACATGTAAAGGCAAGAATCGTATATGCTTTTTGTGTATAGATCAGTTTATAGCTTTCCAGGAAAAACAAACCATTGGCCTTTTTCCTTTTCGTTGCCAATATGTTCATTACTTTGTCCGGTATATACAGCAAATATTGCCGCAGGGAAGTGTGATGTGTTTTACCGATTGGTATTGACCAGATGATTACTGTCAATATGATGGAAATCATACTGATTGTCAGTATCATGGAAGGCAAGACCAAGCTATAGGGAATCATCCACGAACCCAAATGAATATGAATATAATTTCCAAACAGACGAGTTCCACGAAAGAATGACGACAGGTTCAGATATTTCAGAATCTGAAATACAGACACCTCTGATATCAGATAGTCGCATCCGATACTTACAGCAACCATTCCTGTCAGGAAAGCATAGGAAATATTCTTCGAACAACAGGTACAAATCAGAGAACAAACCAAAAAAGACACGATACCGCAGAAGATTTTAAGCAACGACACCAGAACCAGCAGCTGAGCAACTGTCAGAGAGTAGGGGCTGCTGATATACTCCGGAATCGTCTGTAAAGGTCTGCTAAGATCTCCAAATCCAAAATAGAATTCTGCAGCCGCCAGTTGTATCCCAAGAATCATACTTCCTAAAAGCAGACAGCAGCATACTCCTGTACAGATTTTAGCACTGCATAATACTTTTCGCCCTCTGGGCATAGAGACGATAAGAGGCAGCATATGGCTTGATTTTTCCTGTGAAAACAAATATATGGCAGTAAGGTAGCCTAGTAAAACCAGCAGTATATCGGGAACTCTGGTCTCCAATGCCATCCGGATTCCTATTGGCGAAGAAAACTCGGGAACAGCTGCTGGCAGGTTATGGTATTGTTCAGCTGTCCGTTGTGCTGCTTTCCTTATGTCAGGGGATTTGATCTGTGTGTCCTTCATACCGGCGGCCTGTTCCTGAATCCGTTTCAGATAGGAAGGATAAGACAGCAATTTTTCCGCATGCTCATATAGATTATTCAACACGATACGTTCTTTCTCAGCCGTATCCGCAAAAAGCAACGTATCCTTGTTGTCCGCATACTTTTTCTGATACTCCTCTATATCTGGCCCATATTTGCTGAAATAAACATCATAATAAACCTGAGCCTGATCCAGTGGCAGGGCAGAAAGTATGTCTATTGTGGAATAAATGTACTGATCTTCCTGCAAACTTTTAACTTCTTCCGAAATTTGCGCTGTGTCATGCTTACCTTCAAAATATTGATATGCTTTTTCCATCTGCTGCATACTGGGTGTCTGACCATGAGAATACCATGGAAATAAGAAAGCATATGCGATTCCAATTATAAGTATGAGGAAAACCAATAAATCAAATAGCTTATTCTGTACCAATTTTTTCCATTCCATGATAATAAGACCCATCATAAGCAATTCTCCCTACATTCTTCTGTATGGAAATAATGCAGATAAACATCTTCCAGCCCCACTTCCCGTTCCGACACATATCCTCGGATGGATTCACACAAATCCAGAAGATGTCCTTTACTGATCAATAGAATCCGGTCAGCTATGGATTCCACGTCAGAAACCACATGGGTAGCCAGCAGTACAATCCGGTTGCTGCCAAGCCGATGAATCAGATTCCTTAATATAATTCTCTGACGCGGGTCAAGACCGGCAGTAGGTTCATCCAGTATTAGTATCTGAGGCTCTCCCAGCAGCGCCTGTGCAAATAAAAGCCGCTGTTTCATCCCGCCAGAATATGTACTGATCTTATGTCTGGCCTGTTCGGTAAGTTCTACCTCCGCCAGTACATTTTTTATTTCCTGTCGTGCATGAACACGTGAAATTCCTTTGAGTTGGGCAATATATTCCAGAAACTGCTGTCCTGTAAAAAAAGGATACAGGGTCTGCTGCTGTGTCATAACCCCAAGACATTTTCGATAATCCGCTCCCATCTGTTTGACAGGGCACCCTCGAAAGAGAACATCACCCCTGGATGGCTCCAAAATGGTAGCTATGATATTCATCAGCGTACTTTTTCCGGCACCGTTTGGTCCCAGAAGACCATAGACTCCCGGGGTAAAACTATAATTGAAATCGGATAAAGCAATATGTTTTCCGTAAGTTTTGCTCAAATGCACAATTTCCAGTTGATTCATAGCCTACTCCTGTCCATAATCTGTGACAAACTCCACATAAGCATCCTTCCCACTCAGGTAATCATCTTTCAGAATATAATGCCAGACAGATTCCTCATCCGTATCAACTTGACCATACAGATAAGACTCCGTCTGGCCGGAATAATAAAAAACTTTTTCCTGTATCAGCGGTGTCATCATTCCCGTCTCAAGATCATATAAGACATACTGTATATTCTTTTCATCCTCTTGTGCTGTGTGAAAAAGCAAATGATGATTGATTCCGATCAAACTGTAGATAAGTCCTTCCTCATCCGGCATCAGATAGATTCTTTTCTCTTTCAAATTTACAACAGCTATCTTACCGGAATACGTGTCGATTGATTCTGCTAAGTAATCTTCTTTTCTGCTTCCCGGATCAAGAATCTCGTAAGCTAAATATCCGTTCTGAATCAAATCAAGGCAATACACGAGTTCTCTGTCTTTTTGAGACTTTACAAGTCCATGGATTTCACCATTTTCCAAGTCGAGAGAAAACACTGCTGATTCTGTAACCGGGACGTCACTATCTGTGGTTTTTCCGGAATTTTCCTCTGATGGTACATAATATTGATAAAACAGAATCAGTTCATTCTGATATTTTCCCCAGATATGTAGATTAGCATTTTTCTCATTAATTTCATACATCAATACCACATCACCCGTTGCCACATCACCGCACCAGACACTATACGTCGGCCAGTCATTGTCATCTCTTATCATATATGTATAAAAATACACATAGTCTCCCTCATAGATGGCTTCCTCTCCCACCGCACCATCAACTGTAAAGAACTTTTTTCTGTCTGTACCATCAATGTTTTGCCGGTAAAATTCTGTGACTGTACCTGTATCGTAAAAATAGTACACGAATTTATCATTGTAGAAAAGATTTATCATCCCAATTTTATATGCTGGACACGTCTCGTCCTGATGCATACAATTGACATTTCCGCATAAAGGATAAGTCTTTCCAGTTTTCCAATCTGCGTATAATGTCAGTGGCCATGATTGTTCCAGATAACCCGAATCCGTGGCACCAATGGAATTCCATACCTTGTGATACACTTCCGTTTCTTCTGAAACACCAAATTCAGGATACTCATCCATTTGCTCGGTTTTCGGGAAACTCAGACTATCTAAAAAAGTGCTGTTATCTGGTGAAATTGCAACCGTGTTTTCATTCTTGTTTCCTGCACATCCGCTTAAGATGCATGAAATTATGAATATACCAATTATTGATTTAAGTGAATGATTCATGGTTACCTCCCGTTTCAATATACTTATTTACTAAGCGAAGTATAGCATGATATAATTACAAAAAACTTACATTTTACTCACTTTTTTCTAAGAAATTCTCTTTATTCATCGTAATACATTTGACCTTGAATATATGTAAAACAATTCCTGTGTGTACGAATAACCCATTTCCATCTGTTCAAAGGTATTATCAAACTCTTCAAAACCACTTTCATCCATTTGATGAGCAGGACTTTCGATAAACTTCCAAGATTTGTCTGCAAGAATTCCTTCCTCTAATTCTTTTACCATAAGCGCAACCGGAAATACATTTTGCTCTAAGCAAACATGAAATCGCTTGCAGTTTTTAAATCCGTAGCAAGCATAGTTTTCTGGATTTCCCCAAATTGCAACAGTGTCATATCCCATTTCCTTAGCCACTTCAAATGAATGATCGAGCAACTTTCGTCCATATCCTTTTCTCTGATAGTCAGGATGAATGGTAAACGGTCCAAATGATAAAATCTCTTTTTCTTCACCATCAGCAGCAATCAGTTTCGCTTTTACATATATAATATGACCAATAATTTTCCCATCCTCTTCCAGCACAAAATCTAATTCAGGGATATATTCTTCACTTTTTCTTACCTGATGAACAAGGTAGTGTTCATTACATCCCGGCACAGATAAATTCCAAAATGTCTTTTTAATTAATTCTTCTACTGTTCTGTAATCTTCTGGTTTTTCATTTCGTATCAACATTTTTATCTCCTTTTTTTATTATGTGCAAGTAACTCAGCATTTTGATAGAACTCATCTGTTGTACGGAAACTAAATAGCAGACCAAAGTTTAGTGATAATAGTTTATAACACGATCCCTGAATTGTTCAAATAATGGAAAATATACATTTATGATCTCAGTAAATTTTTCTGCTGCAAAACTTCCATCGTAATCATGGGCCAGCTGATTTCGGACGCGAAGCATCTGCATCCACTGATCATCATCTATCAGTTTATTTATAAAAGCCTGCTGCAAAGTTTCTATTGGTGAACCTATTGCAAAATCAAGTATTCCCAATTGTTTCACCAATATATCTTTCATTACTTTCCATGCAATATCAAAAGTAAGATTGAAATTAAGTACAGTTCCTTCCAACACAAAATCAGATTTTGGATCTGCATATCTGCTTTTCTCCAGATTTTTCAGACTCCTGCAAAAGGTATGGTATCGATTAATATATTTGTTTTCCATATTTCGTTATATCCTCTAATAAATATTCATTTTTAATGTTATCATAATCAAAGATATCGATTTTACGAAGAGTATCTATGGCATCCAGATCATCTTCCAGCTGTATCAAATTTTCACATCCATATACAACAAAATCTATATCACTGGTTGGTGTGGCTGTACCTGTAGCAAAGGATCCAAACAGGTCCAATCGTTTCACACCATTTTTTTTACAAATGATTGAGACTTTCTCAATCAGTTCAGAAATAGGCATTGTTTTCATAGTATTCCCCCGGGACGACTTACAGTAATTATAAGACAAGTTTTTTCTGCACAATTTCCATTATCACTACATCTCACCTAATGCTCGAAGTATACATATCATTAATGGATTATTTACAAAAACAACTACCAAAATGCTGATAATAACCATGACGACCAACTTAATAATATCTTTATTATTCTCTTCTTTTTTATATACCTTTCGTGCAATGAATGCCCCCACAAAATATCCCAAAAGAGTTCCCAGTGTATTCATTATTAAATCATCCACATCCGTTGCGCCGAAAGTAAACAACTGAAGAATTTCAATGACAAGTGACATTGCCATTCCTGCAATAACAGTTGGAAGCAACTTACGGAATTTTGTAAAAAATATAGGAAGAAAAGATCCAAAAGGAATTAACATTACAACATTTAGCACCATTCCGAGGATATTTGACGATGAAAAATCATGAAATGGTATCCAGTTGATTGATGGTTCCCATCTGATATAAGCAGCATACGGAAGTCCTACCACTATAAGCATTGCATTCATATGTGAATTACCCCCACTTGAAGAAGTTGGGGCTTCTGGGATGCTTACGCATCCGTTTAAGAAGTTTGATTCCCCTGTTTTCA
>JBJELT010000146.1:0-6845 GCA_051879295.1 Oliverpabstia sp.
CAACATTTCGCACTCCTGTGCGATTTCAATGTCTGATTTGTAACCCATATTACATACCTCCTTTTATTCAAACGGCTTCCGTGCCGTAAGATACATGATCTATCTCACCGCTTTCTGAGATACGGTACTCTCTGTTACAAAGCGGGTAAGAACACTCTGATATAAAATAGATACCAGAATAGAATTGGCAACTACCAGAGCTGCCGTCTGAATGGTTCTTGTGGTGTACAACACAGACCATGGAGTTCCATAATAAATATGAAGCCCTACGGTTGTAAATCCAAGAGAACCAATCAATCCATGAACAACTGCCATGGAGGCAATTTTCCATGTATTCAGCCTGTCATGAAATACATACTTTTTCATCACAGCCGGGATTACGCCTGTAAGAACAGATGTAACCAAAATGAATGGATTGGGAGCATAGCCCTGCATCAAACATCCCAGCAGATCCGATGCCCCGCCGCAGATACCACCTACCAGCGGTCCAAACCAGAGTCCGGACAGCATGATCGGTGTGGCACTTACGGTAATTCGAAGTGTCGTTCCAATGTTGATCGCCAGTACTCTGGCCAACACAAGATTCATTGCAATTAATACACCTGCATAAACGACAGTTTTAATATTCAGTTTTTTCATGAGTATCTCTCCTTTTAACCGGCATAGTAGTTTACTACACCAAAGGCAGAGGATATGCTCTCTGAATCTATCTTCAATGCAGTAGCGGACGCAACATTGAATCGTGGAAAAATTTCACGGTTTCCTTCGTCCACAGGCAACTTCCCATCCTGTGACACTTTACGCGCAATGTTTACTCTACTAATTTTACACATCAGTGATTCCTTTCTGACCGTGTAATGCCTTATACTATTCTATTTTGTCAGTGCTTTTAACATATTGATGGATATGTCACCCACCACAGCCATGTCCTCCGCCTGAAAAGCAATGGGAAAATTATCGGAGAACAAAATTTGCGAAGATGGAGGAAATTCCTCATCCCCCTCCCACAAAATCATCTGAAGACGATATCCATCCAGAAATTCAAATTCATACGATATATCTCCATGATTCAAAGGTACTGCACCAATGGCCTCCATGGCTTTACGAAACTGTTCCTGTCTGTTTCCAAATCCATACGCCAGCCGCATGATGCACCGCCCGGTAAACTGTTTCAGATAAACCGAACCCCAGGGGGCTTCCCGGTATGTTATAAACTTTCCGGTAGATATAGCTGCATTTCCATCTACCAGATACCGGAGAACTAATATTCTCGCATTTGCCGCTTCCTCCAGAGGATAATAACCAATACGCTCTTCCGGTATATGATGCACTTCATATTCCGGATAACGAATCTGATATGTCACACCCATCAAACGAAGTGTAAAAACTCTTTGTTCCGGATCATAAGGAATCCCGGTTCGCTGACTAATCTCCTTCGGGTCACTTTTCTGAAATAGTTCCAGATAGTGCTCATAAGGTATTCTCTCTTTACTGTCTTTCTCATACTGCAATTCCATAGTCAAATCTCCCTGATTCATTTTTTCGGAAATTATTGCTGTACCACAGACGGAAACATATCTGCATTCGTATGCGGAATAAAGCAGGCCGCCACAAACTCGTCCATATATCCCGGAACAGTACTAAGTTCCAGATAGGTCATATTGGCTGCGACCTCATAAGTTTTTCTCTCCGCCTCTTTTGAAAGAAGCATCGTGTAAGCTCCGGACAAGGATGAATTGCCAATGTAATGGAACATCTCCATCGGAATATCCGGGAACATACCGATTGTTACAGCATTTTTCATGTTGATACCGCTTCCGATACCACCTGCGACATACACGTTCTCTATCATGGAGATATCGAAATCCAGTGAACTGAGCATGGTTCTTATAGCGGAGAAAATAGCACCTTTCGCACGGATAAAGTTATCGATATCTACTTCTGTAATCTCAACATCTTTATGTGCACCGGCCTCATCTTCAAATGCCAGGACATAACTACCCATTCCATACTTATCACGGCGGACTCTTTCTCCCTCACGCACAAATTTTCCTTTGGGATTGATAATACCGGTGGTAAACAATTCACTGATTACATCAATAATACCTGATCCACAAAGCCCGATCGGTTTCTGTCCATCCTCACCGATCACAGAGTACGTAGGTTCCATGGTTTCTTTGTCAATCTTACACGCCTCGATAGCACCATCTGTTGCACGCATGCCACAACTGATATCTCCACCCTCAAAGGCAGGTCCGGCAGAACATGCACAGCTCATCATAAAATCTGAATTACCAAAGACAAGTTCCCCATTAGTACCCAGATCGATAAATAATGAGAACTCCGGTTTGTTCCAGATCATGCTGACTAGTGTTCCTGCAGTAATATCTCCACCCACATAACTTCCAATATTCGGTGCGATGATAATATGAGCATCCGGGTTAATAGATATGCTCAAATCTCTCGCATACAGGGAATTAGTTTTAAAGAAAGTAGGAATATACGGCTCCATACGAACCGGTTCTGCATTCACTCCGGCAAATAAATGATTCATCGTGGTATTGCCCGCCACACACATGCGATAAATCCGTTCCTTTTTAAATCCTGCCGAACGGCACATCTGTGCGATCATAGGATTGATGGTTTCCTCAATCACAGCTTTCTGAAGTTTTCGCCTTCCACCCGGTTTTGTTGATTCAATAATCCGGTTGATAACGTCTGCTCCAAAACGGATCTGACCATTTCCGGAAGATGCTTTTCCGAGAATTTCTCCTGTCAGCATATCAACCAACAGTGCGGATACTGTGGTGGTACCGATGTCAATGGCGATGCCTCCGGCAACCACTTTTTCATCTTTTGGAAATACATCATATATGAAAAGACTGCCTGCATCTGACTTACCGGCAAGACACTGAATGGAAAAATCACATTCCCTCAGCACATCTGCAAGCTTTCGAATAACAGTATAGGTAAGTCTGATCATCGGCGCACCTGTCTGTTTTTTCAGAGCCCGCACCAGACGTTCATTATCCGGCATCGTATCATCAAGGGAAGGAATGTCCATGGATACTGTCAGTAATTCCATATCATTCTTCAGTTCGATGCCAGCTTCTTCCACATCCCGCTTCGCATTCTGGAAAATAGCAATCTCCTCCGGAGAACTCAGGTCAGCTACCTTCATACGGCTGCGATACGCAGATGCGATATCCGGCACTTCCACCTCAATATCACTTTCTACTTTACTACAGCAGGACAATCTCCACCCTTGAGCATATTCTTCCTCAGAAATATGTCTTGTTCTGGGAGAATCCAGAGTTCCTTTCAGCAATTTCACCCTGCACTTTCCGCAGGAACCATTACCGGAACAGGGGGCATCAATTGCCACATTCGTTTTTCTGGCCACATCCAGAAGATTTTCCTCGTCTGCCGCATATCCCTCTACGGCATCACCATTTTCAAAACGGAACGTTACTTTGTACATGACTTAGCCTCTCTTTTCATAATACCTGTGTACGACATAGAAATTTTTTACATATATGTCTTACATTACCATACCACATTTTGTTGAAATCGTCAATAAATTCACGGACATGAAAAAAGGATCCTATATCTTTACAGGATCCTTTTTCTACTATTTTTTTATTTGTCTCTTTCTTCCAGCATTTCCAGAAGATCTTTGTAATCACTCTGGGTAGCATGTGCATTGGTTGATACTTTCTTATGGAGATTTACCGCAGCTGTGGACTTGGCAATCGGCTGAACCGTACCGGCTCCTGCCACACATCCACCTGGACATGCCATTCCTTCCAGCAGATATCCGTTATATTTTCCTGCTTTTGCCATCGTCAGGAGTTTTCTGCAGTTATCCAGACCTTCCGCACTTTCTACTTTTACTTCACGATCAGGATACAGCTCTTTAATACAGTTCACCACGGCATTGGCCACGCCGCCGCTTACCGCAAATCCACGACCATCGCCGCTGGCACCATGCATGGCATCAGTTTCCTCCAATTTGGAGAAATCAACTTCCTTCGCCTCGAACATACCCATTACTTCTTCAAATGTCAGGACAAAATCAATATCACTGCGGATGGATTTCCTGCTGGCTTCCAGTTTCTTCGCCGCACAGGGTCCGATAAATGCCACTTTACAACCTGGATGTTTCTTTTTGATCAGACGACCTGTCAGAACCATCGGTGTCAAAGCCATGGAGATACATTTGCTCTGTTCTGGGAACATTTTTTTTGCCATCATCGACCATGCCGGACAACAGGATGTCGCCATAAACGGAAGTTTTTCCGGTACTTCTTCGATAAAGTCTTTTGCTTCTTCAATAGTACACAAGTCAGCACCAATCGCTACTTCCACAACATCTGTAAATCCAAGAGCCTGGAATGCAGACCTGATTTTTCCTGGAGTCAGTTTCGGTCCGAACTGACCTGCTACAGCCGGTGCAATTGCCGCATAAACCGGTGTATCACTCTTAATTGCCTGTATTGTCTGAAAAATCTGTGCTTTATCTGCAATTGCACCGAAAGGACAATTTGCAAGGCACATACCACAGGAAACACATTTTTCCTGAACAATATCCGCGCGACCGAATTCATCAGAAACAATTGCATTCATTCCGCACGCTTTTGCACAAGGTCTCTCCAGTTTCACGATTGCATGGTATGGACAGACACTGACACATTTTCCACATTTGATACATTTTGACTGATCAATCACGGATTTTCCATTCTTAAAACTGATGGCTCCTTTAGGACAGACTTCTTTACAAGGATGAGCCAGACAACCCTGACAGGCATCTGTCACACGTACTTCATTATCCGGACAGGCATGGCAGGCAAATTTGATCACGTTGATCAGCGGGGGCTGATAATACTTCTCCGGCTGCACACATTCCTCAGCACCTGTTGATACCGGCGCATGTTCTGAGGGCTTTCTGAGATTAAGTCCCATAGCCAGACGCATCCTCTCTTTTACGATTGCACGCTCCAGAAATACACTCTCCCGATAGGTAGAAACCTCGCCCGGGATAACACGATAAGGGATCAGTTCCATCTGAGACAGATCACCATCTTTATAATCATAAGAAAGACGCGCAATCTCAGCAAATACTCGTTTTCTGATGTCATTGACGGATGTATAAATTCCTCTCATTCTTTCCTCCAAATTCCTTTCATTTGTGATTTACGACTTCGCTCGAACTTTATTATAAAGAAATTTCTTCAGCCATGCAATATCAGGAAAGCGGATTTTTGTTTTTAAACAGAAACAAGGGGGTGACTAGTCACTTGCATCTCCTAGTCACCCCGTCTCTATTTATCAGTCACTGGTATCCAGTCCTTTTTCCTGTTCTTTCTGGATTTCCGGGAAAGCCGAAAGCATTGGCTTTTCATTTTTGCCTTTAATCTTTCTGTCCACATAGTTTTTAGTAATCCGCATTACAACCGGAGACAGAGTCAATACACCGATCAGGTTGGGGATAGCCATCATTCCATTAAAGGTATCTGACAGATCCCATGCCAGATCAAGGCTCATAGTTGCTCCGAAAAGGATAAATACGATGAATACGGCACGATATATAATTGTAGCTTTTGATCCAAACAGATACTCGAACGCTTTTGTACCATAGTGGCTCCATCCAAGTACTGTTGAAAAAGCAAATAACAAAATAGCCACAGCGATAAATGCAGGGCCCACATTTCCAAACACAGTAGCAAATGCCTCTCCTACCAATGCGGATCCCTCTGCGGAACTGATCACAGCACCTGTCTCAAGATCAACCAGACCAGAGGACAGAACGGTGAAAGCTGTCAGTGTACATACAATAATGGTATCTGCAAATACTTCAAAAATTCCCCACATACCCTGACGAACCGGTTCTTTAACATTAGAACTGGAATGAACCATTACAGAAGAACCAAGACCAGCTTCATTGGAAAATACGCCTCGTTTCATTCCCCAGGTAATGGCCATTTTCACACCGGCACCAACGATACCGCCGCCAACTGCTTTTAATGCGAAAGCACCTTTAAAAATTGCTGAAAATACAGCGCCAAACTGATTAATATTAAGTACACATACAACCAGTGCGCCAATGATATAAATAATTGCCATAAACGGCACAAGTTTTTCTGTAACAGAAGCAATTCTCTTGATTCCTCCCAGAATAACCAGACCAGCCAGGATCATAAGTACAACACCTGTAACAACGTTTGGAATGCCAAAAGCTGCTTTCATATTACCTGCAATGGAATTGATCTGGCTCATGTTTCCAATACCGAAGGATGCCAGAAGACAGAATAAGGAAAATAATACAGCCAGAACAACTCCTACCTGTTTCATTCCCTTTTTGGCGCCAAGACCATCCCGAAGATAATACATCGCTCCGCCGCTCCATTCACCCTTTTCATTTTTTCTTCGATAATAAATACCAAGTACATTTTCAGAATAGTTGGTCATCATTCCAAAGAATGCTACAATCCACATCCAGAAAATAGCTCCCGGGCCACCGGCAATCAGAGCAGACGCCACACCCACAATATTTCCAGTACCGATTGTTGCTGCCAATGCCGTACACAGCGACTGAAACTGTGAAATCGACTGATCATCCTGACCGGTATGTTTTGTTATATGTTTGTCAGTAAAAATACTGCCCAGTGTGTGTTTCATCCAGTAACCAATGTGGGATAGTTGAAATACCTTTGTGAGCACTGTCATCAGGATACCTGTTCCAACCAGAAGAACCAACATGGGAAGCCCCCAGACAAAGTTATTCACAATGCCGTTGATTTTTGTGATCATTTCAATCATAATATCTCTCCTCTTCTTTCCTCCGT
>JBJELT010000147.1:0-6744 GCA_051879295.1 Oliverpabstia sp.
TCATATCACTTTCGTACATTAAATTCAACTATATTTGGAAAGAACCGATCAAGAATATACAGTGGGTGTTCATGCCGATGTATATGAAAATACTGAAATGAAGGTATTTGTGTATGACGGTAAAAGTACGGAACCGTACGCAAAATAATACATTAGGTGATTGATAAACAAATTCCAATTTGCTGGGGAGTCGAGCGGAACGCAAAATCGGAGTTTGATAAGAAAAGGAGATATGATTAGATGAGTATTGTAGGAGATGTGAAAAATCCAAGTCAGTCCGGAATTTTAAATGGTACTTGCAAAGGAGAATGTTGGATTAGTGACGATGAGATGCTGGGAGTAACATACTCCTATCCGGTAGGTGGCTGCGGTGTATTTGGAAAAATCGAGAGTAATGAGAAGGCAAAAATATTTTTTGATAAAGTATTCAGCAATTTAAAAGCCTTAAATATTCATGAATTCGAGTTTTCTGCAGAAGATGCAATGTTGCAGGAGCAATTGTTATATTTATTTAAAAATAAAAAAATAGAACAAGAATTAGAATATTCTTATGAAATATACGAGAATACGAATGTGGAAATCGCTGTGCCCAGTGGATATCAAGTTGAGCCGGTAACAAAACAGACATTACATAAAGGATATGAAAATGAAGTAATGCTTATACACCGATTGGAGGAGTGTTGGAATTCTTTGGAGGATTTTTTTGAAAAGAGTCTTTCTTTCATAGCAGTTAAGGGTCAAAAAATCGTGGGAATTATTTTTGGCTCAGGAAGATATGAAAAATATGTACCGATTGACATTGAAGTCTTAGAAGAACATCGAAAAAAAGGAGTTGCGAAAGCACTTACAATTGCTTTTGTGAAACATTGCATGAAATGTGATTTGGTGCCTCATTGGGATTGTGTAGAATCAAATAAGGGCTCTATTCATTTAGCAGAAAGTGTAGAATTCGAAAAAATTAAGGAAAGACCTTTCTATTGGTTTGATATTTAGTGAATAATCTTTTGCAGAATTCAAAGTGTAGAGAGAAAAAGGGAATTAGAAGGATTCGACAGATTCCAGTTTGTGGAGGTTTTATGTGAAAAGAATAATGTTTTGGCTTTCAATTATTGCGGTAATAATCCAGATTTTTGCCTGTATTCCATGGGGATTGAAATCTTTATCACACCAGGTTTCAATTCAGATGCTATAATAATTGAAGCATATATTATTGGAGTACGCTTGATTGTTGAGATTGTTTGTGCCCTATATAGGATTTATTCAAGCAAATGAGAATTTCTGTTTTTCAGTAGGATGGACGACATTGCAGCTGAAGTGGGAAATTGCTAAGTTTATTTATGTAAAAAATTATATCTTTCTTTGAGAGGTTTGATACCCAGATCAGGATATGGAAAGAAGAGTAGTCAGATGTTTCTTCTGAGAGGAGGACTATGGATGAAGGAGCGTAAGGAAATTCTGGATTACGGGATGACTTTCCCGGATGTATATCTGGATGCTCCGTTTCATGATGATAATTGGATCTTACTGCGGTACAGGAAAAATCACAGGGCGTTTGCCTGGACATATGAGAGGAACGGACAGATCTGGGTGAATGTGAAGGTGGATCCGGAGTGGCGTGATTTTTGGAGAAATGCATATGCATCGGTGCTTCCGGGATATCACCAGAATAAGGAGCATTGGAATTCCATCATACTGGATGGGACGATACCGGATGATGTGATCAGGCGGATGATTGCTGAGAGTTATGATCTGGTAGTTTCGAAAAAGTAAATAATGGATACAGGAGCACTCTGTCAGAAATGGCGGGTGCTTTTTTGATATTGTTTTGCGGGAGTCGGGAAATCGGCTCTTTTTGTTTGCTCAAATTTAAGCCGGAGGGGGTGTTATCGTGGGGCAGGCAGGATTAAAGGTGTCATAGTAGAGGTCAGCGGTGACACCACTAAGTTACAGACAGAATTGAAGGGCGTGAATACAGAGATCCGGAATACGCAGTCCCGGCTTCGGGATGTGGAGAAGCTTTTGAAGCTGGATCCGGGAAATACGGAGCTGATTGCTCAGCAACATAGGCTGCTGGGACAGGCCGTAGAGAAGACGAAGCAGAAGCTGCAGACTTTGAAGACTGCCCAGGAGCAGGCTGACAGGTCTGCTGTGGCTTTACAGAAGATTGCTGCGACCGGGGAGAAATGGTAGTCAGCAGGGGATAAGATTACAGATGCCGGCAAGAAGCTGCTTCCGGTGACTGGTGTTGTGACAGCGGCAGGTACTGCTGCTGTAAAGACAGCTGCTGATTTTGAAGCTTCCATGAGTAAGGTTTCTGCAGTGTCCGGTGCTACGGGTGCGGATCTGGATGCTCTTTCTGCTAAGGCCAGGGAGATGGGAAGTAAGACGAAGTTTTCTGCTTCCGAGGCAGCTGAAGCTATGAATTATATGGCGATGGCTGGCTGGAAAACAGAGGACATGCTTTCCGGTATTGAGGGTGTCATGAATCTGGCTGCGGCTTCTTCCAATGCTAACACGAACGTTTCCATGATGGGTGAAACGTTCAAGTATTGTGCACCGATTGCCGGTTCTCTGGGATTTTCTGTGGAGGATACGGCGGAGGCCATTGGTCTGATGGCGAATGCCGGCATCAAGTCTACGCAGGCGGGTACTTCTTTGCGGACGGTCATGACGAGTCTGTCCGGGGATGTGAAGATCTGCGGGTCTGCCATTGGGGAAGTGACGGTTGCCACTGCCAATGCGGATGGAAGTATGCGGGATCTGAGTGATATTCTGGCGGACTGCAGGGCGGCATTTGCCGGTCTGACGGAGTCGGAAAAGGCTGCGGTAGCAGAGTCCCAGGTTGGAAAGAATGCCATGTCTGGTTTTCTGGCTCTTATGGATGCCGGGGAGGGTGATATCAATAAGCTTTCTGGTGCGATCAATGATTGTGATGGTGCTGCACAGAAGATGGAAGATACCATGAATGACAATCTGGAAGGGCAGCTTACTATTTTGAAGTCAGCTTTGGAAGAACTGGCTATTTCTTTTGGTCAACTTCTGATCCCGGCTCTTAAGGATGTGGTGCAGTGGCTACAGGGCATTGTGGGATTTTTGAATTCGCTGCCGGAGGGTGTGAAAAAGACCATTGTGGTGATTGCGATGGCAGCGGCTGCTTTAGGACCGATACTAATCGTCGTGGGAAAAGTGATTTCTTCTATTGGTACAATCATGACTATCATTCCGAAGTTGGCAGGTGTGATCGGAACAGTGCAGAAGGCATTTGCAGCTCTGCATGTGACGATGCTGTCCAATCCGATTGCCCTGATTATTGCGGCCATTTCAGCTCTGGTGGCGGCTTTTATTTATCTTTGGAATACCAATGAGGAGTTCCGGAAGTTCTGGATCAGTCTGTGGGAGGATATGAAGCGGGTTGCTGTTGAGGTGTGGGATGGGATTTCACGGTTCATGTCCCAGGCATGGGAATCAATCCGTCAGACAGCTGTGACGGTATGGAACGGGATGAAGCAGACGATCACAACGGTCATAACCGGAATCCGGGATACTATTTCCAGGGTATGGAACAGTATTAAAAGCACAGTGACTTCGGTGGTGAATGCCTTGAAGTCGGCAGTAGGCGGTGCTTTTACTTCTATGTGGGATGGAATCCGGAGTACTGTCTCCGGAATCTACGATACCATTAAAAGTGGGTTTAGTCAGGCGGTCAGTTATGTCACTGGACTGGCTTCCAATGCATTTCAATGGGGTTCGGATCTGATCAACGGAATCGTGAATGGTATCCGCAATGCCATTGGAAATCCTATGCCAACTGATGCATTCATATGCCAACTGATGTACAAAGATGAATCCCGAAAAGCCTTGATTTTACGGGAAATATGCGAAAAAGAGAGGATTTTAGAGATGATAAAAGTACTGTTCATCTGCCACGGCATGTGACGAAAATAGTGCTGAAAACCTTTGAAAATCAAAGATTTTTTCAAAATCCGACCTGAATTTACGACACTTTTACGACAGATGAAGTCAAGCTATGATAAATACGTTGTGAAAGAGGTCAAAATACGATGAAAGAAAAAATTACGAAGAACGGAATTGATTATGTACTGGTTGGGGATTATTACATATCGGATTTGAAGTTGTCGGAGGAAGAACGTCCAATCGGAAAGTATGGACGTATGCACCGAGAATATTTAAGAGAGAATAATCCGATGATGTTTAATGATTTGGTGCTGAGTTGCCAGCTCTGGACTTATCTTGCAGACAAAAATGAGCAGGCACAGGACAGATTGCAGGTCATTATCTGTCAGATGAAAAAAGCTGAGTCTGTAACTGAAAAAATGAAAGAGGATAATCAGTGGGAATGGATTCGGAGAATGGGTAGCATCCACAATCGTGCAGAGGAAATTATGTTGAGCGAATTGATATATGTTTGATTAAAAACGGGGTAGGTAACTACTCCGTTTTTACGTTGTATGAATTTGAAAAAGGCAGTATAATTGTCATAAAGAATACTGCAAATATATGATGTGGAGATAAGAACATGATTAACAAAATACATATAGAGAACGTTGCGACTTATGTTTCTGGTGTGGAATTCTATCCTAAAAAGATTAGTTTTATTTACGGAGCAAATGGGACTGGAAAATCTACGTTGTCAAAAGTGTTAAATAATGAGATATCTTCTCCTACGTGTAGTATCACATGGGATTCTGGAACGAAAGAAGATATAGTTGTATATAACAGAGATTTTGTTGAAAAGAATTTCCAGACTGACACAAAGTTAAAGGGGATTTTTTCTTTGGGAGAAGAGTCTATCGAAGTTCAAAAGGAAATCGAGGAAAAACGAAAAAAGATAGATGAAGTTGAAGCTGAAAAGATTAAGGCACAAAATAGCATAGATAGAATCAATAGTGAGCAAGCTGATTTGAGAAATGCAATTGAACAGCAATGCTGGAATGTACAAAAAATGTATGGTGCAGAGTTTGCGGATGCGTTAATTGGTTTTCGTAATAAAACAAAATCATTTTGTGATCAGTGTATAAAATGTTCCAGTGAACTGGTAAAAGAAAGTGTATTATCACTTGAAGAATTAAGAATTATGTATCAAGCTGCTTTTTCAAAAGGGGCATCAAAAGATGATAAATACAGGAACTTGCCGATTTCTGAAATAAATGAATTAGACACAAATGAGTTGTTAAGTACAGTCATTGTTGGAAAAAGTGACACACCTATAGGAACTTTTATTGAATATTTAAAAGCGAGTGATTGGGTAAAAACAGGTGTTGGGTATGCAAGGAAAGTTCCAGGAAAATGTCCATATTGCCAGCAAAGTTTACCACAAAACATACAGGAGGACATAGAAGCATATTTTGACAAAAAATATGAAGATAATAAGGCTAATTTAGATAGTTATGAGAAATCGTATAGTTCAATGGTGCATAAAGTAAAATCAGTGATTCAAGAAATTGAAAATAAAAGATATGCCTATGTTGATTATGCAGAATTTGATGATAAAAAGATTATTCTTATATCAAAACTTGAAAAAAATCAGCAGATTATTCAATCTAAAGTAAAATTCTTGTCGGAGGTTGTTGAAATAGAATCGATTATCCCTATAGTCTCTGAATTGGCAGAATTGATTGAACAATTTAATGCAAAGATTGAAAAGAATAATGAACTGGTTGAAAATCAGGGACGGGCAAGGACTGAATGCAAGAACAGATTATGGGATTTTTTGACACTTCAATGTATTGGAGATATTGAGAAGTTTCTTAAAGAATTTGGAGGTAGAGAAAAAGGAAAGAAACATATTCTTGAGCAGAAAAAACAGCGAGAGGATACGATAAAGAGTTTAAAAGCTGAGATTGAAGCTAAAGAATCATCTCTTACAAGCGTTAGACCGACTGTTGATGCAATAAATCATTTGCTTAAAGAGTTTGGGTTTAATGGTTTTCTGCTTGAAGTCAATGAAGAAAAAACAGGTACTTACAAAATTGTACGTCCATCTGGAGAGGATGCCAGTAAAACATTGAGTGAAGGAGAACACAATTTTATTTCCTTTTTATATTTCTATCATCTTTGCTTTGGGAGTCATAAAAAGACAGGATTAGAAGCAAAGAAAGTCTTAGTAATCGATGATCCGATTTCAAGCATGGATAGTAATGTGCTGTTTATTGTCTCTACATTGGTTAAGAATATAATTAAAAATTGTAAGGAAAATGAAAAGGGAATAAATCAAGTCATTATTTTAACACATAATGTTTATTTCCATAAAGAAATTACATTCTGGGGAAATAAGGACGCATTACCTTCTACGCAGACTCGGTATTATATTTTGAGAAAAGTAGCGGAAAAAACGACAATTCAAGAATATGAAACCAATCCGATAAAGACATCATATGAATTATTGTGGAAAGAATTAAAAAATGCTAATGTCGGATCGGCTAATATGCTTATGAATGTTATGCGACGAATTTTGGAACATTATTTCATGGTTATTGGTGGAATTGATTATGAAAAATGTATCAATCAAATTGAAGGATCGGACAAAATAATTTGTAAAGCCTTAATTTCTTTTATAAACGATGGCTCACATTCAGTATTTGAGGACTTGATTTTTTCTCCAGATGATGGGGATATAGAAAACTATAAAAGAGTGTTTAAAATGGTGTTCGATAAATTAGGACATATCGATTGGTCCTATGTCAAGATTTAGTACAAGTTAAAATGAGGTTTTCCTCATCTTAA
>JBJELT010000148.1:0-6743 GCA_051879295.1 Oliverpabstia sp.
GTTTTTTTGATTTTTTATTTTTTTCATATCTATTGAAAAAATAAAAGGTTCGTGGTAAAATCTATAGGATTACGCAAGGGGGAGTAGTTTCAGGGGAAATTTCTCCCTTTTCGTATGTCTGAAGGGTGTTGGCGTACTTGAATAGCCAATGCCGAACCAATGAATAATGAGAAAGGAAACGGAATGATGAAAGCGTATTTGATTCTTGAAGATGGACATGTATTTACCGGAAGCAGTATAGGATCCCGAAAAGAAATCATCAGCGAGATTGTATTTAATACTTCTATGACCGGATATCTGGAAGTGCTGACAGATCCGTCTTATGCCGGACAGGCAGTGTGCATGACGTATCCGCTGATTGGCAATTATGGGATTTGTTATGAGGACGCAGAGTCCCTGAGACCATGGCCGGACGGATATATCGTGCGGGAGCTTTCCAGAAGACCCAGCAATTTCCGCTGTGAAGATTCCATTCAGAATTTCCTGAAAAGATTTGATATACCTGGAATAGCAGGGATTGATACCCGTGCTCTGACAAGAATTCTCCGTGAAAAAGGAACCATGAATGGTATGATCACTACAGATGAGAATTATGATCTGGATGCCATCATTCCCCGGCTGAAAGCATATACGACAGGAAAGGTTGTTGAAAAAGTAACCTGTTCCGAAAAAACTGTTCTGGAAGGAACAGGAAAAAAAGTAGCCCTTCTGGATCTGGGGGCAAAGAATAATATTGCCAGATCTCTGAATCAGAGAGGCTGTCAGGTTACTATTTATCCGGCAGCAACAACTGCAGAAGAAATTCTGGCAGGCAGCCCGGATGGCATCATGCTGTCGAATGGACCTGGGGATCCGAAGGAATGTACAGAAGTTATCAAAGAAATCAGAAAGTTATACGAGTCAGATGTGCCGATTTTTGCTATTTGTCTGGGACATCAGCTGATGGCACTTGCTACAGGGGCTGACACCCATAAGATGAAGTACGGTCACAGAGGCGGCAATCATCCGGTAAAAGATCTGGAGACCGGACGTGTTTATATTTCTTCTCAGAACCATGGTTATGTGGTAGATACAGATAATCTGAATCCGGCTATTGCAGTTCCGGCATTTGTCAATGTCAATGATGGAACCAATGAAGGTCTGAAATATACAGGAAAGAACATTTTTACGGTACAGTTTCATCCGGAAGCGTGTCCGGGACCGCAGGATTCCGGCTATCTGTTTGACCGGTTTATTAAAATGATGGGAGGAGAAGACTAATGCCAAAAAATCCGGATATTAAAAAAGTACTGATGATTGGTTCTGGCCCGATTATCATCGGTCAGGCCGCAGAATTTGACTATGCAGGTACACAGGCCTGCCGTTCCCTGAAAGAAGAGGGAATCGAAGTTGTACTGCTGAACTCCAACCCGGCAACCATCATGACGGACAAGGATATTGCGGATAAAGTTTATATTGAGCCTCTGACTGTAGAGGTGGTAGAACAGCTGATCCTGAAAGAAAAACCGGATAGTGTGCTGCCGACTCTGGGTGGACAGGCTGGACTGAACCTTGCCATGGAACTGGAAGAGAGAGGATTTCTGAAAGAACACAATGTGCGTCTGATCGGAACCACTTCTCTTACCATTAAGAAGGCAGAAGACCGTCAGGCATTTAAAGATACCATGGAAAAAATTGGTGAGCCGGTTGCAGCTTCCTTAGTTGTTAAGACGGTTGAAGATGGTATAGCATTTACCAATACCATCGGATATCCGGTTGTTCTTCGTCCGGCGTATACACTGGGTGGAAGCGGCGGCGGTATTGCCCACAATGAGGCAGAACTGATTGAGATTCTGGAAAATGGCCTTCGTCTTTCCCGTGTGGGAGAGGTCCTTGTGGAACGCTGCATTGCCGGATGGAAGGAAATTGAGTACGAGGTAATGCGTGATGCTGCAGGCAACTGTATTACCGTATGTAATATGGAAAATATCGACCCGGTAGGTGTACATACTGGTGACAGTATTGTGGTGGCACCGTCTCAGACACTGGGCGATAAAGAATATCAGATGCTCCGTACTTCCGCTTTGAATATTATCACAGAACTGGGTATTACCGGTGGATGTAACGTACAGTATGCACTGAATCCTGACAGCTTTGAATATTGCGTCATTGAGGTAAATCCCCGTGTTTCCCGTTCTTCTGCACTGGCAAGTAAGGCAACCGGTTACCCGATTGCAAAAGTTGCTGCAAAAATCGCGCTGGGCTACACACTGGATGAAATCCCCAATGCGATTACCGGAAAGACCTATGCAAGCTTTGAACCTATGTTAGACTACTGCGTTGTGAAGATTCCCAGACTGCCATTTGATAAGTTTATCAGTGCAAAACGTACGCTGACCACACAGATGAAAGCAACCGGCGAGGTTATGAGTATTTGTAACAATTTCGAGGGTGCGCTGATGAAGGCTATCCGTTCCCTGGAACAGCATGTGGACAGCCTGATGTCTTATGATTTCTCTGATCTTTCCAGAGAAGAGATGAAAGAGGCTCTGAAGATTGTGGACGATATGCGTCTGTGGAGAATCGCACAGGCTCTCCGCATGGGAATCGGCCAGGAAGAAATTCATGAGATTACCAGAATTGACAGATGGTTTATCGATAAAATTGCCATTCTGACAGAGATGGAATTTGCGCTGAAGACCAGAGAATTGAACGAGGAGCTTCTGCGGGAAGCAAAACGTATGGAATTCCCGGATTATGTAATTGCCAGACTGAACGGCAAAAAAGAAGAGCAGGTAAAAGCCATGCGCAAACAGTATGGCATTACTGCCGCATACAAGATGGTAGATACCTGTGCTGCTGAATTTGCCGCTACCACACCGTATTATTATTCTGTGTACGGCGGTGAGAACGAAGCAGAATGTACAGAGGGCAAAAAGAAGGTTCTTGTTCTCGGTTCCGGTCCGATCCGTATCGGTCAGGGTATTGAGTTTGACTTCTGTTCCGTTCACTGTACCTGGGCCTTTTCCAAAGAAGGTTACGAGACTATTATTGTAAATAACAATCCGGAAACAGTAAGTACAGACTTCGATATTGCAGATAAACTGTATTTTGAGCCGTTGACTCCGGAAGATGTGGAAAATATTGTAAATATCGAGAAACCGGACGGTGCCGTGGTACAGTTCGGCGGACAGACGGCCATCAAGCTGACAGAAGCTCTGATGAAAATGGGAGTTCCGATTCTGGGAACATCCGCAGAAAATGTTGATGCTGCGGAAGATCGTGAGCTGTTTGATGCGATTCTGGAAAAATGTGAGATTCCGAGACCGAAGGGACAGACTGTATTTACTGCGGAAGAAGCGAAAAAAGCAGCTAATGAGCTGGGTTATCCCGTACTGGTGCGTCCTTCTTATGTGCTTGGCGGACAGGGTATGCAGATCGCCATCAATGATGAGGATGTGGAACAGTATATCGGAATTATCAACCGGATCGCACAGGAACATCCGATTCTGGTAGATAAATACCTGGTTGGTAAAGAAATTGAGGTAGATGCAGTGTGTGACGGTGAAGACATTGTGATTCCGGGAATTATGGAACATATTGAGCGTGCCGGTATTCACTCCGGAGACAGTATTTCCGTTTATCCGGCACAGACCATCAGTCAGACCGCAAAAAATACCATTGAAGAGTATACCAGACGTCTGGCCCGTGCCCTTCATGTGGTAGGTATGATCAATATTCAGTTTATCGTATGTGGGGAAGAGGTTTATGTGATCGAGGTAAATCCACGTTCCAGCCGTACCGTTCCGTATATCAGCAAGGTGACAGGAATTCCGATTGTTCCGCTGGCAGCAAAGGTGATTATGGGACATAAATTGAAAGATATGGGTTATACACCGGGACTGCAGCAGGAAGCAAAATATTTTGCCATCAAGATGCCGGTATTTTCCTTTGAGAAAATCCGAGGCGCTGATATCAGCCTGGGACCGGAAATGAAATCTACCGGTGAGTGTCTGGGTATTGCCGGGAGCTTCAATGAAGCCCTGTATAAAGCATTCCTTGGTGCAGGTATCAATCTTCCGAAGCATAAAAATATGATTATGACAGTTAGAGATGAAGACAAACCAGAAGCAGTGGAGATTGCAAAGAGATTTGAAGCTCTGGGCTATCGGATTTACGCTACGCGTAATACTGCCAAAGCCCTGAAAGAAGCAGGGGTGAAAGCCATCCGTACTAATAAAATTGAGCAGCCGTCTCCAAACCTGATGGATTTGATTCTGGGACATAAGATCGATCTTGTTATCGACACACCATCTCAGGGTGTAGAACACTCCAAAGACGGATTCCTGATTCGCCGAAATGCAATTGAGACCGGTGTAAATGTTCTGACTGCTATGGATACTGCACGTGCGCTGGTAACCAGTCTGGAGAATACCGATAAGAACAGACTGACATTGATTAATATTGCAGATATCTAAGTGTTTGGAGGGGTTATGGATTTTATTGAATTATTAAAGGTTATTTTTTTGGGGATTGTAGAAGGTATTACCGAATGGCTTCCGGTCAGCAGCACCGGACATATGATTCTGGTAGATGAGTTTATTACGTTAAAGGTGTCAAAAGCGTTCTGGGAAATGTTCCTGGTAGTCATTCAGCTGGGTGCTGTCCTTGCGGTGGTTGTGCTGGATTTTAAGAAGCTCTGGCCATTTCATATGAATGATCCGGCAAGAGAGAGCAACTGGAAATATATCAGTCAGAATGAGAAACTTGCGAAGGTACAGAGATTTTGCGATAAATACTGTAATATGAGCAAGATCATTCTATGGCTGAAAATCCTGGTGTCATGCATTCCCGCCATTATTGTGGGACTGCCGTTTAATGACTGGATTGAAAAGCATTTTAATAACTATGTGGTTGTTTCCGTGATGCTGATCGTCTACGGTGTACTGTTTATTATCATTGAAAATTATAACAAGCAGAGAACACCCAGCCGCAAGAAACTGAGTGACATTACATTTAAAGATGCTCTGTTTGTGGGAATCTTTCAGCTTCTGGCTCTGGTTCCCGGAACCTCCCGCTCCGGTGCCACCATCATCGGCGGTATCCTGCTGGGAATGAATCGAAGACTGGCAGCAGAATATACATTTTTCCTGGCAATACCCGTTATGTTCGGTGCCAGTCTTCTGAAAGTGGTAAAGTTTGGTCTTGTGTTTACTACGGCAGAAGTTGTTTATCTTATTCTGGGAATGGTGGTTGCTTTCGTGGTTTCTATCCTGGCAATCAAATTCCTGATGGGATATATCAAAAAACATGACTTTAAAGTGTTTGGATGGTATCGAATCGCACTGGGTATTGTTGTATTAGTATACTTTATGATAGTTAGAGGGTAAAAATATGGAAAAGAAAAAAGTTGTGATTGCTCTGGGACATCGCGCACTGGGAAATACCCTTCCGGAGCAGAAGGAAGCTACAAAAAGAACAGCTAAGATTATCGCCCGCCTGGTAAAAGAAGGAGCTGAAATTGTGATTTCTCACAGCAATGCTCCCCAGGTAGGCATGATTCATACAGCTATGAATGAATTTGGAAAATATCATCCGGATTATACATTTGCCCCTATGTCCGTGTGTTCTGCCATGAGTCAGGGATATATCGGTTACGACCTGCAGAATGCCATCCGTTCTGAACTGATGAAAGACGGGATCTATAAACCGGTATGTACCGTACTGACACAGGTGACCGTAGACCCCTATGATGAAGCATTTGCAGAACCGGTAAAAATCATTGGTCGTATGATGACACAGCAGGAAGCTGAGGCTGAGGAAGAAAAAGGAAATTATGTCACAAAAGTAGGTGATGGTTATCGAAGAATCGTCGCAGCACCCAAGCCTCAGAAAGTTGTAGAGATTGATTCTATCCGTGCACTCCTTCAGGCAGGACAGATCGTAATCGCCTGCGGAGGCGGCGGAATCCCTGTACTTGAACAGAAGACAGAACTGAAGGGGGCCAGCGCTGTTATCGAGAAAGATTACGCGGCAGGACTGCTGGCAGAACTTCTTGATGCCGATGAACTCATGATCCTGACCAGCGTGGAGAAAGTAGCCGTGGGATTCCATACAGAAACAGAAGAACTTCTTGGAGAACTAACAGTAGAACAGGCTAAAGCTTACATGGCAGATCAGCAGTTCGAAGCCAACACCATGCTGCCGAAAGTAGAAGCATCGGTAGAATTCGTAGAAAAAGGGGAAGGAAGAAAAGCAGTCATTACTTCCATCGACAAAGCAGTGGAAGGATACCTGGGAAAAACAGGAACCATTATTACAAAATAAATAATGAATTTATAATTCTATATGATAAAAATTTCCCTGTTCCGTTCAAATAGAATTAAAAACCGGAGGGGAACTTCAAGGTTTCTTTAGAGAGTTTCTAATTCTTTAAGAAATTGGACATATTCTTATCACATTTACCGCTTATACTGAGTATCAGATAGTTGATTAACCACTCACTATCTCCCCCCTCATTAAAAGCAGAAAAGACCACCTGCAGCAGCAGGTGGTCTTTTCTATAATCGGGACTTAAGAATTACAGCCTGCCAAGACACATAAAAGTTCAACATACTCTCCTCCCGCTGTCAAGTTGTTGCATTTGGAACTAAACAGGAAAATTTATATCATGTGTGCAGAAGCATTGAGGAGGAGCGGCCTGCTTCTGCACACATGATATAAATTTTCCGTCTCGTTCCAATATGAAACAACAAAAATATTTT
>JBJELT010000149.1:0-6611 GCA_051879295.1 Oliverpabstia sp.
CAATCATAAACTTCGGTGGTTTCTGTTTGTATTCATGGTGTAAATGGTCTATAATAGATTACATCAAAGCAGGGGATTGTACTGAAAATAATCATGGAGTTCAGACGGGAGGCACAGGAATGGGATACTATTTGAACCCGGGTACGGAAGTTTTTGATAAAATAGTTAACTCAGAAATATATGTTGATAAAACCGGTTTATTAAACTACACCAATAATGTGATCAATACTATGCAGGGCTATCTCTGTATCAGTCGTCCGCGCCGTTTTGGAAAATCCACGGCTGCATATATGCTGGCAGCATATTACAGCCGTGAATGTGATTCCAAAGGCTTGTTTTCTAAATTTGAAATTGCCGGAAGCAGGGACTTTGAAAGACATTTGAATAAATATGATACTATTTTTCTGAATATGCAGGAATTTATGAGTCAGAGCGCCTGTATGGAGGACATGCTTCAATTGCTTCAGAAAAGTGTACTTTGGGATTTGCTGGAAAAGTATCCGGATTATCGTTACTTTGATGATACAAACCTGGCCAGAACGATGCAGGATATTTACCACCATACAAGATGCCCGTTTGTGCTGATTATTGATGAGTGGGATTGTGTATTCCGTGAATATAAGACAGATAAAAAAGCCCAGGAAAAGTATCTTGATTTTCTGCGTAATCTGATGAAAGATAAAGGATATATTCATCTGGCATATATGACGGGGATTCTGCCGGTAAAAAAATATGGAACCCATTCTGCCCTGAACATGTTTGACGAGTTTTCTATGATCGATCCGGGACCTCTGGCTGCGTATGTGGGTTTTACGGAATCGGAAGTAAGACCATTGTGCCTGAAATATGGGATGGATATGGAAGAAGTGAAAAACTGGTATGATGGATATTCCTTTGAAAAAGGGATCTCAATCTACAGTCCCCGTTCAGTTGTAAGTTGTATGCGTTTTGGAAAGATAGGAAATTACTGGAACCAGACAGAGACATTTGAGGCATTACAGATATATATTGATATGAATTTTGATGGGCTGCGGGATGATGTACTCAGTATGATAGCCGGAGAAAAAGTAACAGTTAATACAGGGAGCTTTACCAATGACATGACTACATTCCGGACAGAGGATGATGTTCTTACCCTGCTTATTCACCTGGGATATCTGGGATATGATTATGAGAATAAATGTGTATTTATTCCGAATGGTGAAATCCGGGAAGAATATGTAAATGCAGTATCTGTGTCTGAGTGGGGAGAGATCTCAAAAGCATTAAAAAATTCCGCAGATACCTTGAACGCAATTCTGCAGGGACGGGCAGAACAGGCGGCAGAAGGTATAAAAAATGCACATTTTGAAACATCACATATTCAGTATAATGATGAAAATGCGCTGAGTTACACAATTTCCCTTGCTCTTTATGCAGCGCGCAATTTTTATACAGTACACAGGGAATTTGCAGGTGGCAAGGGATTGGCGGATCTGGTATTTATTCCAAGAAAGAAATTTCCTGATAAGCCTGCGCTTGTGATTGAGTTAAAGTGGGATAAGAGTGCGAAAGGCGCCATCAATCAGATCAAAGAAAAAGAATATTGTGAAAGTCTGGAGGAATACAAGGGAAATCTTTTACTGGTTGGAGTGAATTATGATCTGAAAACGAAAAAGCATGAATGTATTATTGAGCAGTATGTAAAAGAATGATTTTTATGGAGAATCATATATGATCAGATATTTTGTGGATAAAGGATGTGAAAAACGGGATGAACGTAATGCCTGTTTCGGAAATCATTGATAAGGTTGCTGAAATCTGCCGGAAGAATGGGGTAAAAAGACTGGATTTATTTGGTTCTTTTGCTACAGGTACTGCCACTCCTTTCAGTGATATTGATTTTGTTGTTTATGGATGTGCTGATCTGGTAAAACTGGAAGATGATCTGTCAGAGATAGATACTCTTCGAAAAATTGACATTTTTGACTACGACAATATAAATAACAGATATCTGCAGGAGGATATAAAGAAATATGGAAAGCAAATATATTAACCGATATAATACTTTTTGTAAGAGCCTGAAAAACCTGGAGAAAAGTAAGTATGCGGATCCAAAAGCGGATTTCGTACTGGAAGGAACGGTATTGAATTTTAATCTTACATTTGATATTGCTTGGAAAGTAATGAAAGATATTCTGGTCAAGAAATTGGGAATCCTTGATTTTGCGGTAGGATCTCCAAGAGAAACGCTGCAGCAGGCTTTTATGAATCGGATTATTGAGGATGACCAGTGGCTGCAGATGCTGCGTGTGAGAAATCAGCTGGCACATGATTATGACGGAAGCTTTGCAGCAGAAAAATTTCAGGATATTATTAGGGTGTATTATCCGCTGTTTGAGAAATTAAGGGATCAGGCCAGAAAGTATTATGAGAAGTAACAAGACGGAAAGTAATATATGCAGTAACAAGCAGAAAGTAATATGAGCGGTAACAAGCAGGAAGTAATATGAGCGGTAACAAGACAGAGAGTAAAATATGCAGTAACAGGAATACAATTATGTAAGATATGGAGATTAACGATGGAATTAGGAAAATTTATTGAAAGAATCAATACACTGGGGGTGCTTGGCGTCAAAGTGTCACAGCATGATGAAGTAATTGGTATGTGGCACAGCGAAGGGGAATGCCGCAGAAACGTTTATTCCGTGACGAAAAGCGTTACCTCCTGTGCGGTAGGGTTTGCGGTGCAGGAAGGGCTGATCTCCCTGGATGAAAAGCTGACGGATGCTTTTCCGGATGAACTTCCGGAGAAGGTGAGTGATCATCTGAAAAAGGCAGTCGTCAGAGACCTGCTGACAATGCATCTGGGACAGAAAGAGGGCAGCCTGATGGGGGTGCAGAGACCACTCTATGAGGAGGATAACTGGGTGAAACTGTCTCTGGCGATTCCCTTTGTGTATGAGCCGGGAACGCATTTTGTATATAATAATGTGGGACCGTATCTGGCAGGAATGCTTGTGCAGAGAAGAGCAGGATGCGATCTGATCTCCTATCTGACTCCGAGACTTTTTTCCCACCTGGGTATCAAACGTCCTACATGGGAAACGGATCCTCTGGGCAATTCTTTCGGGGCAGGCGGACTGTTTCTGACATTATCAGAACTGCATAAACTGGGACTTTTCTATCTGAACAAGGGGATGTGGAATGGAAAACAGCTGCTTTCCAGAGAATGGATCGAAGAAAGCACGAAGCAATATGCTCCGGATGCGCCGTATGCATATTTATTCTGGAGAGGAAAGTACAACTCCTTCAGAGCAGACGGGAAATACGGCCAGTTTTCCATTGTCCTGCCGGATCACGATGCAGTGGTATCCGTTGTTGCAGAATGCAGAAAAACAGAAGAACTGATGGCTGCTATATATGAGGAAATCTGTACACAGCTGTAGTAAAGACAGGGGAGATAACGCGATGAAAAAGAATAATTTACCCAGATATTTACTGACTGCTGCGGGTGCTTTTCAGAGAGCTGCTATGGAACACAAAAGTAAGATGACGGAAATGAACGGGAAATAAAAGAGAAAACAAGAAAGAAAAACAAGGGTTCTGTCTTTGACAGAACCCTTATCTGCTGGATGAAACAATACAGGGAAAGAAGAAATATACTGTATTTCGTTTCGTGTCTACAGGGATTTTACAGGAATATATATTTCAGTACAAAAATAACCGCCAGCGCATACATCAGCGCGCTGATTTTCTTTTCTTTGGCCCTGCCGGTAATCAGGTTGATCACTACATAGGAAATGACTCCCATAGCGATACCTTCGGAGATGCTGTACATAAATGGCATGGCGATGATCGCGATGAAGCAGGGAATCGCTTCTGTATAGTCATTGAAATCGATCTTTGTTATAGAGGTCAGCATCAAAAATCCTACGATGATCAGGGCAGGTGCAGTCGCGAAGGACGGAATTGCCAGGAAAATCGGAGACAGAAACAGGGAAAGTCCAAACAGAATCGCCGCAACGACAGCGGTAAGTCCGGTGCGTCCGCCTTCCGCCACACCCGAGGCACTTTCCACGAAAGTAGTTACTGTGGAAGTTCCGAACATGGCTCCTGCTGTGGTTCCGACAGCGTCGGAGAGAAGCGCTCCGCGGATTTTGGGAAGCCGTCCGTCTTTGTCAAGCATGTCGGCTTTTGATGCCACACCGATCAATGTCCCCAGTGTATCAAACATATCCACAAATAAAAATGCAAACATGATCACAAAGAAATCCAGAGAAAATACAATGGAAAAGTCCATTTTCATAAAAGTGGGTGCAATACTGGGTATAGAAAGCCCGTTGGAAAAATCAGGGAGCAGACTGTAAAAACCAAGTTCAGCGTCAGGAACATAAAGTCCCATGAACTGGCAGAGGATTCCAAGTCCCCATGTGATGAGAATACCCCACAAAATACCGCCTTTGACGTTTTTGACAAGGAAGATCGCTGTAACGAGAAGACCGATCAGGGCTAACAGTACTGTGATGCCAAGGCTGTGAAAAGTTCCGTTCTCTACAGATCCTTTGAAGGAAAAAATGCCAACCAGGGTTGAATCATTGTTTACCACAATATGTGCATTCTGCAGTCCGATAAATGCGATAAAAAGTCCGATTCCCACGGATACCGCATGTTTCAGATTGATGGGAATGGAGTTGAAAATAGCTTCCCGTACATTGGTGAGGGAAAGCAGAATAAAGATGAGACCCTCTGCAAATACCGCTGCCAGTGCCTGCTGCCAGCTGTACCCCATACCCAGAACAACTGTGTAGGCAAAATAAGCGTTCAGTCCCATGCCCGGTGCCAGAACGAAGGGATAGTTGGAAAGCAGTGCCATCAGACAGGTGGCAATAAATGAGGACAGTGCGGTAGCCGTAAAAACTGCTCCCCGGTCCATACCCGATGCCTGCAGGATATTCGGGTTGACCGCCAGGATGTAAGCCATGGTCATAAATGTAGTAATACCTGCGATAACTTCTGTTTTTACATCGGTGTGATGCTCCTTCAAGTGAAATAGTTTGTCAAGATTCATAGATAGTCCCCCTTTTTTATTTTTAATCATGCCTGCGTGTGCAGATATGATTATTTTTGAATATCAAAACAGCTTCCGGCCTGCAGCATATTTCCCGACAATATTCCTGTCATCCGCCAGATAGATCAGCCGCTCCAGACGGTCTCTGGAAGAGATTTTCTGCGGATGAGGCAGATTCTGATCGTCCAGAATGACAGCGTCAAATTCATAATCCTTTTCAAAACTGCCCACTTTGCCGAAGAAAGAACCGCCGCCGAGAGTTGCCATATAAAACACTTCTTCCAGTGACAGAGGTTTACAGGTATCATCCACCAGGCGCCAGCGCAGCTTCGAAACCTGAACGGCATCTGTCATGGCACGCAGGATCGAAAGAGAGGAACCGCCGGCAATGTCGCTGCCAAGTCCCATGTGGAGGCCTTCCTCCAGGTAACGTCTGACAGGAGCGATCCCTGAGGCAATATTGGTGTTGGACTGCGGACAATGGGCAATGTAAACACCGCGTGTTTTCATGAGAGCAATTTCTTCTTCTGTACTGTAAACACAGTGTGCCATAATTGTCGGACAGCTTTTTCCTCCAAAGAGTCCGAACTGGTCATATGCTTCCCCGTAAAAACGGGTATTGGGGCAAAGCTCCTGCACCCAGGCAATCTCTCCGGGATTTTCAGACAGATGAGACTGGACGGGGAGACGGTATTCCTTTTGAATGCGGGAAAGTTCCGTCATCAGTTCATCTGTACAGGAGGGTGTAAACCGGGGGGTCAGTATGGGCTTTGTATTTCTGTATTTCCCGCGGATCTCTTCGAGCCAGCGCCGGGTATCCCCGGCAGAGGCCCCGGCACTTGTTTCCTGAAGCGCGGAAGAACCGTTCCTGTCCATATTGACTTTGCCCACATAAGTTTTCAGCCCGGTTTCTTCCAGAAGATCCATCAATAGTTCTGTGGCTTCCACATGAATGGTCGCAAAAACGGATGCACGTGTCGTGGCACTTTTTTTCAGATCGTTCATAAAAATGGAATAGGCTTCCCGGGCATAAGTGAGGTCGCGGTATTTGGATTCTTCCGGAAACGTGTAGGTATTCAGCCAGTCCAGGAGTTCCAGATCCATTCCGGTGCCGCGGTAGGTATACTGAGGCGCATGCAGATGAAGATCGGTAAGTCCCGGGATGATCAGGCAATCGCCGGTATCACGGCAGGGAATTCCGCTGTATTTCTTCGGAAGCTCCGAAAAAACGCCGGCGCAGATGCCGTCTTCACAGACCAGCCAGGAATTTTCATGGATATTGATCCTTTGTGCATCTGCACTGAAACAGATCGTGCCTTTTAATGCAAAAGTATTATGGGTCATATAGGTCACCTTCCTTCCAGCATTCAGGGAGGGGCAGAAACAGGAAAAGAAAAACTACCTGAATTTGTCTGCCGTCCCTGAAAAAACTTATAGACAACTATTCCGGTAGTTGGTAGAAACGTCCAACCGATTATGGACTTATATAAGCTGTGAATTGATATTTATAAAATAATTATAAAATAGGATGGGAGTTCTGTCAATGTTTAATGCTGTTGAT